>DAIDIP010000021.1 GCA_027451745.1 Candidatus Melainabacteria bacterium | reverse complement strand
TCTGAAATCGGCAGCACAACCACTCTCCAGTAAAAAGATCACTGGAGAATAGCACAGGCGTTTAAAAATGGCCATCAGGACAATTGGATAGGTCTAGATCTGCCAAAGTTCAGTTTAAAATAAGAACATTTTGCTCCGCTCTATCCGAAGCGGCAGTCAAAATATTTATTTTTTCAGAACTATCAGCTCATTTCAACTTTTGTACTTTTTTCGCTATTGTTAGCGCTGACATTTTTTATTGCTTGGGTCAATGTATTCCAGGGTAAAATGGCACATTTTATGCGTACAGGATATTTTTTTACACCTTGCAGCGCTTCTAGTTCTTCCATATTTTCTGGCAAAGAAACATCTTTTTCTCTGCTTTCAAGCATCATGTGTTTGAATGAGTCAATAATTTTTTGCGCTTCTGCTATAGACTGTCCAAGCACAGCGTCTGTCATCATTGAGCCAGAAGCTGTATTTATAGAACAACCTTTAGCAGTTAGCTTGATGTCTTTTATTTTGCTATCTTCCACTTGTAAATAAAGGGTAAGCTCGTCTCCACATAAGGGGTTGACGCCTTCTACTAAAGTAGAAGGCTTTTCAATTACACCACGATTACGGGGATGATGATAATGATCGAGAATTGTTTCTCGATAAAGTTCATCGGATAGAGACATGCCCTAAGACCTTCTTTGCTTCTTTAAGAGCTGTGAATAACATGTCTACTTCTTCTTTAGTGTTATAGATATAAAAACTAGCTCTAGCAGTTCCTGGTACACCAAGTTCATTCATAAGCGGCTGACAACAGTGATGTCCAGCACGAATAGCCACGCCTTGATCACTTAGTATCTGGCCAATATCATGTGGGTGAATGTCACCAAGGTTGAAAGAAAATACACCACCGCGTTTGCTGGCATCTAAGGGTCCATAAAGCACTAAGTCATCGCCCATGCCATTTTTGCTTGTTTCAGCAAAAAGGCTAAGAGCATATTTGCTCAATTCAATTTCATGTTCACGTACAGCTTGCATACCAATTTTGTTTAGATATGTTATTGCTGCGCCGCTGGCTATGACATCAGCAATATTTGGTGTGCCAGCTTCAAATTTCCAAGGCAATTCATTGGCAGTAAAAGATGTCAGCTTAACTGAGCTAATCATGTCGCCACCACCCATAAAAGGCGGCATGGCTTCTAGAATTTCACGCTTTGCCCAAAGCACACCAACGCCAGTTGGTCCAAGCATCTTGTGCATTGAAAAGGCAAGAAAATCGCATTGCAATTCATGGACTGATGTAGGTATATGAGGAACACCTTGTGCGCCATCAACTAAGAGCAAAGCGCCACGAGCATGAGCTAATTTAGCTATTTCAGCTATTGGATTAATGGTGCCAAAAACATTAGACATCTGGGTAATTGCAACTAGCTTGGTATGCGGTCCAATCCATTCTTTGGCAGATTCCATGTCTATTTGACCATCTTCGGTCAATTCAAGAAATAAAAGCTTAGCGCCAGTCTCTTTGGCTAACATTTGCCACGGAACTAAGTTGGAGTGATGTTCCATAGGAGATAAAACTATTTCATCACCCTTCTTGATATTGGCTTTGCCCCAGCTGAAGGCTACTAAATTGATGGCGGCGGTAGCATTAGCAGTAAAAATAATTTCTTTACTGTCGTCTGCTTTGATAAAGTCTGTAATTAGTTCGCGAGTTTCTTCATAAGCAGTTGTTGCTTCTTCACTTAGAGTGTGAATACCGCGATGAACATTGGCATTATATCTTTTATAGTAATCAGAAATAGCATCAATGACTTGGATAGGCTTTTGTGAAGTAGCAGCATTATCAAGATAAATGAGTTTTTTGCCGTTTACTTCGCGGCTTAGTATTGGAAAGTCTTTTCTAATTTCATTTGTATTTAACATCTATCTTTATCTGCCTTTTTCTATCTTTGTTTGTGCTGTATCTTTTTTGCACTTATCTGTCTTTTGGTATTTTATTCAGCAACTGCGATCCAAATCTCATCGCCTCTTACTTCCAATGGATAAGTTGCAATTGGTTGTACTGCTGGTAAACACATGGCTTTGCCAGTTTTTAAATCAAAACGTGCTCCATGCTTAGGACATTCGATTTCTTCACCAACAATTTGGCCATTGTGCAAAGCTACTTTAGCGTGGGAACAAATATCGCTAATAGCATAGTAATTTTCACCACTTTGACAAATGGCTATATGCTTGCCCGCAATCTCAACCGCTTTTATTGTATCCTTTGAGACGTCAGATTTTAAAGCTACTTTAACAAAATTATCTGTCACGGCAATTTACCTATTGTATATAAATTATCTGGTTAAGGCTGGTTCTCTGTTTGTTTTTGCTTGCTTAGGCTTTACTTCGCAAGAAGCAATTTTTTCTGCCACAATTAAGTCTAGCCAGTCGCTCACGCCTGCTATTGGGCAATTGTTCAATAATTGATGGAAAAATCCATTGACAATCAATTCTTCTGCTTGAGGCTCGGTCAAACCACGACTCATCAAATAAAAGATTTGTTTTTTATCAACTGGTCCAACGGTTGCACCGTGTGAACATTTAACGTCATCAGCCAAAATTTCTAATTTTGGAATTGAATCGGCATGAGAATGTTTACCTAAAAGAAGATTTTTATTGCTTTGAAAAGCCTCTGTTTTTTGGGCCGCTTTGGCAACTTGGATTGTGCCATGATAAATTGACTGCGCTTCGTCTTGCAAGGCAATTCGAAAATCTATGTTAGATTTAGTGTCTGGAGCAAGATGATCTTCAATTGTATTGAAATTAAAGTGTTCTGTTTCATTACCTAAAATCACACCATTGAGGCTGCTTTGGGCACCACGATCTTGCATAATCACTTGCATTTCGCTCTTCAATTGTTCGCCACCAAAAGCTGTAACTAATGAATTTAGATTGCTATCACGCTCAAGAGTATAGTAGCTGTGTCCAATAGAAAAAGTGTCTTGAGAGAAGTTTTGTACTTCAACATAATTTAGATGAGCGCCGGCTTCTAAATAAACTTCGAGTAAGCAATTGGCCAAAGATAATTTATTGCTTGTGGGAATAACACCTTTGCCAATATTGCCTTCTGTAGCAAGTACACTGACAAAAGAAAGGTGGGCATTTTTGTCTGCCACTAAAAGAAGACGAGACATTGTGAGCGATTGCGTATCTTTGCTATGAAGATTTAAATAAATGAGTGGTTTTTTGAGTTCAACATTTTCTGGGATATATACAAAAACACCATTTTGACAAATAGAATCATTTAAAAGAGCGAATTTATTAGCGCGCAACAGTGGCTTGTCTAGATTATCCAAATGGCGACAATAATAACTTTGAATATGTTCATTGGTTTTGTCATTTTGTACAGCGTCAGCCAAAGTAGAAATTACTACTCCCTTCTTTGCTGTTTCTTCATCCAAATAAAACCAGACACCTTCAGAAGATTCTATGATGATGCCTGCTCTTTCTTTGATTGAATCAAGCATTTGTTCATAGCCGGCAAGATGCTTGTCGAGCATACTTAAATCATGGGCTTTAGTACCTGAGCAAGGCAGCGTTTTTAAATTATCGAGCAAATTATCGAGATTAATAATATCAAGATCTAATACACGCCAACCTTCTTCACTAGGATTGGGCATAGGCAATTTGGAATATTCTTGCCAGGCCAAATTGCGTTTGTCTTGGAGCCATTTTGGTTCTTTGTTTAATTTTGCCAGATAATTTTCGAAGTAAAACATTATATAGGCGCTCCGTCGCTTTCACACTTCAGCTTCTCCGCGCGTATCCACGCTTCATTCCGGCCGCCGACTTGGGCGCCCTGCACTTCGCTGTATTTCTTGTCATCCTTCATCATAAGCTACGCTATCCTACAGAGCCTTCCATCTCTAACTGAATTAAGCGATTGAGCTCGACAGCATATTCTAAAGGCAATTCTTTGGTGAATGGTTCAAAGAAACCGTTAACTATCATAGCGGTGGCTTCGTCTTGGCTAAGTCCTCTGCTCATCAAATAGAACAATTGCTCTTCACCAACTTTAGAAACGGTGGCTTCATGCTCGATAGTTGCTTCTTTTTCATCAATTTCCATTGTTGGGTAAGTATCCGAACGTGATTTTTCATCTAGCAGTAAAGCATCACAACGTACATTTGATTTGACATTTTTGGCTTCAGGATAAACTTTAACTAGACCACGATAAGATGTGCGTCCGCCATTTTTTGAAATTGACTTAGAAACAATTATTGACGTAGTGTCTGGTGCAGCATGCACCATCTTGGCACCGGCATCTTGGTGTTGATCATCACCAGCAAAAGCAATAGACAATACTTCGCCGTGAGCTCTTGGTCCCATTAAATAAATGGCTGGATATTTCATGGTCAATTTGGAGCCTAAATTGCCATCAATCCATTCTACTTTGGCATCTTCATTAGCCACTGCTCGTTTGGTGACCAGGTTATAGACATTTTTAGACCAGTTTTGAATAGTGGTATAGCGAATATGAGCTCCTTTTTTGGCAATTAATTCAACCACTGCTGAGTGCAAAGAATCTGTCGTATAAACAGGGGCTGTGCAGCCTTCAATATAGTGAACAAAGCTACCAGGCTCAGCAATAATCAAAGTGCGTTCAAATTGACCCATATTTTCAGCATTGATGCGGAAATATGCCTGCAATGGAATTTCTACTTTTACACCGGCAGGAATCCAAATGAAACTACCGCCAGACCAAACAGCAGAGTTTAAAGCAGAAAATTTATTGTCCGCAGCTGGAATTACTGTGGCAAAATGCTCACGAACAATATCTTCATGCTCACGCAAGCCAGAGTCCATATCTAAGAAAATAACACCTTGCTTGGTTAAGTCTTCACGAATAGAGTGATAAACAACTTCTGATTCGTATTGAGCAGTAACACCAGCTAAAAATTTGCGTTCGGCTTCTGGAATACCTAAGCGATCAAATGTTTGTTTAATGCCTTCTGGTACATCATTCCAATTGGTACCTTGTTTTTCTGAAGGTCTAATGTAATAAAAAATGTTTTGAAAGTCTATGTCATTAAGCAACTCAGTATTGCCCCAATTAGGCATAGGCTTTTTCAAGAAAATGTCTAGAGCTTTCAAACGAAAGTCGAGCATCCATTGTGGTTCTTTTTTGATACGAGAAATGTATTCAACAATTTCTTTGGTTAGTCCACGACCGGATTTAAAAATATAGTCTTCTTTATCACTAAAACCGTATTTATAGTCAGTACCAATTTGATGAACATCTAGTTCATTATTATTGGCCGGAGATTTTGCTAATTCGGTTGACATTGTGCCCTCAGTCATTTCGACTACCATTGTTAATACCTACCGTGTGCCGCTCACCACTGGATTAAAGTCTTTAGTTACTATGTCATAACCTTTGGCCTCAAGTTCTTTGGCTAAATCGCCGCCACCAGAAGTAATAATTTGTCCGTCTTGGAAAATATGGACAAATTGTGGTTTTACATAGTCCAAAATTCTTTGATAATGGGTGATGAGTAAAATTGCTGTATCTGGTTTAAGCAAAGTGTTTATGCCATGAGCAACTGTTTTAAGAGCGTCAATATCTAGTCCAGAATCTGTTTCATCTAAAACAGCCAGGGTTGGATTGAGCAAAAGCAATTGCAAAATTTCAAGGCGTTTCTTTTCTCCACCAGAAAAGCCATCATTGACATAGCGTGAGAGAAATTCGTCTTTTACACCAAGTTCTGTCATCTTTGTTTTCAATTCTTGGCGAAATTCTTTGATTGGTGTATCTTTGCCCCGCACAGCACGTAATGCAGCTTTAAGGAAATTTACTACCGACACGCCTGGGATAGCCATTGGGTATTGAAAAGCAAGAGCTAGGCCAAGTTTAGCTCTTTCATCTGGACCCATTTCATTTATGTTTTTGCCCTTAAAAATAATGCTACCTTTTGTGACGTGATAGCGGGGGTGCCCCATAAGAGTGTAAGACAAAGTGGATTTACCCGAACCATTGCGCCCCATCAAAGCATGGGCTTCGCCTGGGTTAATAGTGAGGTTAACGCCACGTAGAATTTCTTTGTCTTCCACTTTGACGTGCAAATCTTCAATTTTCAAAATAGGCGTACTAGCTGACATATGTAGAGTTTTCCTGTGCAAGAGAAAGTCCGGTAAAAGGAAAGGTTTAAAAACCCTTAAAGCCCTCTTAAAAAATGTGAAATATTCCCATTTGGTGGACTTTACAGATATAATAGTATCAAAAATATATAAGGTAAGTCATGACTTTAACAATCCTTTCCTTATAAAGTAAAGTTATCGTCTCATTAGACTTTGCAAAGGTCTTATAAATTTCAGGCTGAGCGCAATTTACGAGCGTTTTTATGTTAAGTACCCATTTAGAAACTGAGCCTCATAACACCCAAGAAGCTTTGCTTTTGCATTTAAAAAGGCGGGGGGAAATGACTGTGGCTCAACTGAGCAATGTATTGGGCATTACCGAAATGGCTGTCAGACGCCACTTGTCTCATTTGCAGAGCGAGCATTTAGTTGAATCTCGTCTAGTTAAGCAATTACGTGGCCGACCAAATTATTTTTATCGTTTAGGCAAAGAAGCAAAATCGCTTTTCCCCTCTGGCTCGGACAATCTGGCAAAAGACTTGCTGCAATTAGTGCAAGAAGAAGTTGGACCCCAAGGTGTAACTAATTTACTGAAAAAACGTAATGAATTGGTAGTAAAAAAGCTGCAAGACCGTCTGGCTGGCAAAGATTTGGCTGAGCGCGTAGTAGAAGTAGCAAAATTCTTCTCTGGTGAAGGTTATATGACTGACTGGGAAAAATTAGCTGATGGCAGTTTTATTATTTATCAACGCAATTGTGCTTTGCACGATTTAGCCTCTGAATATAGACAAATTTGTGCAATGGAACCAAAGCTGATTGAAGAATTGTTGGGCACAAAAGTAATGCGTAAACAACACATACTCAATAATGATCCAGTGTGTGGTTATTTGGTCGGCAGCGAAACATAGCCTCATTTTGCAGATGCCAAGGGACTGTGTCAGAAGTCTCTCATTTCAAGCGGATAGTCAATAGGGCAGGTCTCACTTTTATCAGCTTTTTCTACTTTTTAATTGTAGAAAGTTTGACGAAATTGGCTGGACCACGAGCTGCAATTGGAAGTCCGCCCGTAATTATCACATTATCGCCTGGCTCAACATAATGCTTCTGGAAAAGGACATCTTCTACCATTGCTAATGTTGATTCTGAGTCACTTGCTTCTGTAAGCATTAATGGCGTTGTACCCCAGAGTAAAGACAATTGTCTATACACATGCAAATCCTGGGTCAGGGCAATGATTGCTGTAGGTGGTCTAAACTGAGCGATGTGTCTAGCAGTGGCTCCGGTTTTAGTGAAAGCGGCTATTGCAGTTGCTTTCATATCTACAGCCATACTGCAAGCAGCATGGGCGATAGCATGCGCTGATGTAGGCAGTGCATGCTTATGTAATTGACTGAAATCAACACTTGTTTCTGCGCGGCAAGCAATGCGGTCCATCATACGCACAGCTTCAACAGGATAAGCACCGGTGGCCGTTTCTTCTGAAAGCATTACAGCATCTGTGCCATCGTATATTGCATTGGCCACATCTGATGCTTCCGCACGAGTAGGACGGGGATTATTTACCATTGAATCAAGCATTTGGGTGGCGGTTATAACCGGCTTACCTAAAGCATTTGCTTTTTTGATAATAAGCTTTTGCACTGGCGGTACCATTTCTGGCGCCAATTCAACACCGAGGTCTCCGCGAGCAACCATGACACTGTCTGTAACTGCCATAATCTCATCAAGCTTTTCGATGGCTTCTGGCTTTTCTAGTTTTGCCACTATTAAAACAGGTGGCTCACTACCAGATAAATCATTTATGATTTGGCGCAATTGTTCAATGTCTTCAGCATCACGCACAAAAGATAGGGCAACATAGTCCACGCCCTTTTTTAGCCCGAAAGCTAAATCACTTTTATCTTTATCTGTTAAAGCGGGAATAGATAAGCGCACACCGGGAAGATTTATACCTTGATGGTCTTTCAATATGCCATCATTTAGTATTGAACATTCAATTTCTGAGCCATCATTATGCTCTACGGACAATTCGATTAGTCCATCATCTAAAAGAATTCTGTCGCCAGGACTTACATCCTTTGCCATATCTGTATAGTTGGTGCTAACAATTTTATCTGAGCCATCTATTTTGCGCGTAGTGATAGTGAATTTTTCGCCGGCCTTTAAAGATACTGGTCCTTTGGAAATTTTGCCAGTACGCAATTTGGGACCAGAGAGATCTAATAAAATACCTACTGAGTGGTCAAGTTTTTCACTAACTTGTCTGACGCGATCAATTATCGTTTCTATAAAAGCATGGTCGGCATGAGAACAATTGATGCGTGCTACGTCCATACCGGCATTGACTAATTGTTCAATCATTTCCACGCTGGAACAAGATGGTCCTATGGTGGCAATAATTTTGGCGCGTGTAAAGCTGGGATTGGGACAATAATCTATATTGATTTCGTCTTCATTTGTAGTTGAGGGATTTTGCAAAGTTTTTTTATTTATATTAGTTGCAACGTTAGTAAAAGATATATTGGACAAGATGAAACACCGCCTAGTTTAGTGAAAAATATTCTGGTTTTATATCTGGAAAACAATTATCTGTGTTTTCAATTTCTGCTATTGCTGACTCTTCATAGCGGCCTGATTTAAGCATATCAGTGAGCGTTTTAAATCGGTCTTTGTGTGCATTGAAGCGTTCAATAGCATAATCTTTTGCTTGCCCTGTTGTGACAAGAAATGGCCAATCGCTCGACTCTAGCAGGAGCAATTCACGCGCTGCTTGATCGAGAGCGCGTTTGGATAAATTGTTGCCGTTCTTACTGTTGCCGTTGCCTGAGTGAGTATTAACCAGGGATTCCATAGTTTTTTCAGCATCATGAATAATGGGCCACATCCATTCGGTTTCGTTATTAAGCCAAACTTGCCAGTGTCCACCAGAGCCCCAAGAAGATTCTGGTAATGAAATAGCTTGCCTGGGTGGATTTTCAGCTAAGTATTCACTTGCTGTTTGCATTTTCACTGCTGTATAGGTTTTTAATTTGCGAATTACTTCTTTTATCCAAATAATTCCTTCAAACCACCAATGGCCAAAAAGTTCGGTGTCAAAGCTCACCATAATGAGTCCAGGCTGTCCATGAGCTTTTAAGTAGTCAGTCAATTGCTGTTGAATGAAAGCGGCATAGTGATCAGAATTTTCGTGCACTCTTTGCAAGGCGGCTTCGGGACTATAAATTTCTTTGTCACCCAAATCTGTTTTTTTGGAAGTCAATTTCCAAAAGTGCAAACCGGAAACATCGTCTTTTTTGTGGAATTCTCTATAATTGCCATCACCTGGGTAACCATGATCTGCCGACCAGACTTGAAAACCAGCTTGTTCGTGTCTAGCAAGAACACTGACAGGATAGTCTTTTAGCCAGTAAGCTTCATATGTATCAAGTCCGGTTTCTTTCATATTGGACACTGGCAAATATTCAATGCTGCCATAAGGACCAAAAGCGCGCCTTAATTCTGTTTTTTGTCCACCTTCAATAACAAATGATTCAGTAAAAAAGTATTTGATGCCTGCTTCATATAACCAGCGCTCAATGCCTGAGCGCGAATTGTCTCCTGGTCTATAAGCACATTCTGGCAACCAGGCACCTTGTGGCGCTCGGCCAAAATGACGCTTATATGCTTCTACGCCAGTTTTAAATTGGGCATGCAGCGAACTATCAGTTTCTAACAAAGGTGAAAAACAATGTGTAGCCGCAGATGTAGTAATTTCAATCAATCCCTGGTCTTGAAAACGACGAAGGGTGCCAATAATGTCGCTTTGCCAACGTTCTAAATAATCGCTTTTGATGCCGGAGAACCATTGTTTGTAAAATCGAGCTAATTGCAAATATCTTGCGCTTTTATCGTCTGTGCGCGTAGCAAATCGTTTTTCATCCAAGCGAGCTGCCTCTATTCGATCGTCCAAGAATTTGACGAAACCTTTGTTTAAATGCTCATCTGCTAATTGCTCGGCTAAAACTGGGGTAATGCCTAAGGTAATATTGGCTTTGATACCTTCTGAATTGAGCTCATCGATGATGTTTAGCAAAGGAATGTATGTTTCAGCTATACATTCATAAACGCTTTCTTCGCCAAAAGGCCACATTCCGGCCTTGCGGTAGTAAGGCAAGTGGCTGTGTAACATCAAGATGAAAGAACCAACACTCACTTTTTATTACCTCGGCCTATTACAAACAATTGAAGGTCTTGATGAAACGGTATCTTGGCTCGGCAATTGTGGGCCAACGCTGCCAACGAATCTGGCGCTGAGCTCACTGTATCTGTCGAATATAGCAATTGCTTATCTTTTTCGCCAGCTTCTTATGGTAAACGTAATTATTCTTCAGGACAATAAGACACATTGTTTGAAATAATAAAATCATCCGACAAAAAATATCTCTGAACATTTTAAGGCTATGGAAGTTAACAAGGTGATCAAATTTTTGGAAAAAAATCCTCTTGGAATGACTTTGCCTGAAATGGCTGGCGGTACAAGACAAATTAAAAAAATGCGTATGTTAAGACCGCAATTAGCTCAAGCTGTTCGCGAAGGGCTTATTATGCCAGTTAGCCAAAGGTCCGGGCACACTGTTTATAGGCTGGTAAAATATTTGGCGAACCGTTAATAAAGCGGGCTTCGTCTAGGAGGCTTAATGACCATAAATATCGACAAATTAGAAATTGGTCCTAAACAGCCATTTTTAATTATTGCTGGACCATGTGTAATTGAATCTTGGGAAATCACATACAATACTGCCGTTTTTATGAAAGATTTGGCCAAAGAGTTGAGCTTTTCTTTGGTGTTTAAATCTTCTTTTGATAAGGCGAATCGCACATCCATAGACTCTTTTCGCGGCGTTGGGCTCACTGATGGTCTGTCCTTATTAGCTGAGATTAAGTCTAAATTGGGAGTGCCCTTACTTAGCGATGTTCATGAAACATCTCAATGTGAGACAGCGGGCAAAGTTTTAGATGTCCTGCAAATTCCAGCTTTTTTATGTCGGCAAACAGATTTAATTGTGGCGGCAGCCAAAACAGGCAAAGCAGTCAATATAAAGAAGGGACAATTTTTGTCTCCAAAAGAAATGGAAAAAAGTATCCGCAAAGTACAAGATAGCGGTAATAAAAATGTGCTTGTGACGGAGCGCGGCACAACATTTGGCTACAATAATTTGGTAGTTGATTTTCGCAGCTTGCCTATTATGAGAAGTTTCGGCGTACCGGTTATATTTGATGCTACTCATAGCGTGCAGTTACCTGGTGCAGCTGGTCAATCTTCAAGTGGTGAGCGTCAATATGTGCCTACCTTAGCAAAGGCAGCTGTAGCTGCCGGGTGCGATGGCATATTTATGGAAGTACATCCTAATCCAGACGAAGCAAAAAGTGATGGACCAAATCAGGTTCCACTCAATTATGTGAAAGAATTGATCAGTCAGTGTTTGAAAATTCATGAATTGAACAATACTTTTGCCCAGATCAAATTGCCAGCAGTCGGTCAATGTAGAGAAACAATATCAACACGATAATTTGGATAAATCAGGTATTATCCTTGACTAATTTTAGTGTTCTACAGCCATTAGATTTTAAATATAAGGCGCTGGGTATTGGAGTCAGTCTTATTCTTTCTTGCTTGCTTAGCATGCTTTTAGTTCGCCCGTGCGAAAGTGCTGATGACTTAGTATCAGTCAATAGTTTGGACATTAATTCTATTGTTGAAAAGGCGCTACAAGCCTATGGGGACAAAGAACGTTTATCAGCATTTGGCAATGACTGCCAATACATAGGCACAATTTCCTCACAAAGTGACAATTGGCAAAGTCATGAATTTAAATACACCCGCAAAGCGCCAAGCTGGCGTAAAGATATGGATCATGGGACAGCAGGAGAGTCAGACAAGTCTGAGAGCACCATATTCGATGGCACTCTTTATTGGCAACTGGTAAATGCTTTTTCTGTAAATGGACAAAAAAGTGCTAATAATCGAACAGAAGAAAAAATGCCTCCTATTGCTCCGTCCATAAAAAACGATACTAATACTGCGTGCAGAATAGTTACAGGCGATCAGGCACGCTGGCTGGGCGATGAAGCTGATCGAGAACCTTTTATATTAGCCAATTGGCAAAATCCAAGTTATCAATTTAAGTTAATTGGTCGTTCAAACTATAAGCAAATTCCAGCTTATGCAATCGAAATAAAAGACGATAAAAATCGAGTCACTATGGTTTATATAGATTGCAGTAATTATTTAGTTTTAGCGATGACTTTTCAATCTTACCCTATGATTAATTCGGGTACTGAGCCAAAGAAAGTCAACATAACAAAAGAATATGCAGAAAATCGCCCGGCATTGGGAAGCATTTGGCCATTTAAAGAAACTTTGTTGATAAATAAAGAGCCTGTTTCGATCTTTGAATTTTCTACTATTACGTCAGCTGATGATATTGCTTCTGATTATTTAAAACCTCCTAGTCCAAAACCACAACCAAGTAGATACGCCAATTATGCGCGATTGACCGAGCCTGTTATTGTGCCTTTTGAGTATTGTCAAAGAGAAATTATTTGTCGAGGCAAAATAGAAAATATGGGACCATTGTGGTTTCTTATTGACACAGGCACTAGTGACACCATAATTGATCGTTCATTTGCTGCCCAATGCTTATTAAATAGAGGGGGCAATTTTCAAATTTCATCTTTTAGAGGAAATATTCAATCTCAAAATACTCAGATAGAAAGCCTTGAGTTAGGCTCTTTGATTGTTAATGATATTCCTGCTCAAATAGCCGATTTATCTTCTCAATCAAAACAGGTTGGGCGATCAATAGCTGGCATTATCGGCATGAATATTTTAGGCAATTATCTAACAACAATTGATTATGCCAAACCATGTCTTACATTTGCCGATACGATTAGCGGTGCGCGTCCTGAGGACACATGCAATGTTCCTTTTGCTCAAATTAGCGGTACTTCGGTTTTGACAAATGGGCCGCCAGCTCCAAGAATAAAAGCTACTTTGCCTGGTGGAGATGCAACTATTTTACTTATGGATACTGGAGCAGCGTTTAATCATCTTTCTTCTGCTATAGCTTATAAACATTTATCCGAAAATATAGATAAAACTGCACACACAATTGAGGCGACAGGACTTGACGGATGCCCGGTACGCTTAGGCTTAATTACACTTGATCCAGTTATTGTTGGATCTTATAAAGTACACAAAGTGCGGTTTACATATCCTATTGATCAAAGTTCTAGTTCTGGAGGAAGTAAGCCACTTCCTCGCGTCCTGGGCTCAGATATTTTAAGTAAAGATCTGGATATTGCCGGTATTTTAGGCAATCCGTTTTTTGAACATTTTTTAGTGACCATAGACTGTTCATTTCATCGTTTGATGCTCAAACCTAATCCGCAATTTGAAGTAAGTTATGAATTAGAACAATCACTTTCAGCTGGGGATCTTGCTTTATACACCAAGCGGGATTTTAGACAAGCTGAATTTGCTTATCAGAAAGCGCTTGTACTTTCTGATAGCGCTCATGATTTACGCTACCAGGCTTTGGCGCAAGGCAGAATGGGTAATTTACGCCGCATGATGTCTCATGATCTAAAAAGACCAGAGCATGCACAAATGTCATATCAATATTTCAAAAAGGCAAATGAATTAGCGACGCAAGGTAATTTTAAAGATGTACAAGGACGCATTCTGGCTGATTGGAGTTTGCTCTATAGCGAAAATGGTCAATTGCCTGAAGCTCAGAAAACAATGCAAAAAGCCATTATGTTAGCACCAAAAGATGCGGTGGTGAATGTAGACTACGCTGTCCATATGTTTCGCGATCGACTTTATTCAGAAGCACAAAAATATATAGAAAAAGCGCTATTTTACGATCCGGCTAATTGGCAGGCTTTGTGGTATCAAGTGAAATTGAGTGAAATGTTCCAAGACTTTGCTAAAGAAAAAGCAACACTTAAAGAAATTGTGGAGCGTTATCCGTCTTCAAAAGTTGCCGAGTCTAAGCTGAAATCACTAGAAGCAAATTCCGCCTCTTCCAAGGCTAAGCCCTAATTAAACAATCATCTTGCTTAGTTGTTTTGCCACAACTTTGTCACGCTTGTTCTGTAGAATTAGTTTTATAAGATTTCAATTCAATTTTTAGTGTCCAGGCAGCACCGCTGCTTGTGCGGGTATTGGCTGTGTCTATTAAAGAAATAAAGCAATTGAGTGATGAAGCGTTGATGTCGCGCTTTCGAAGCACACATAAGAATTATTGTTTTGAACAATTGGTGATGCGCTATCAAAGCAAGCTTTACAATATCGCTCTTAAAATATTGGGCAATACCTATGATGCAGAAGAAGTAGTGCAAGAAACCTTTATTCGGCTATTTATCAATTACGACAAATACCATTCCAATACACCTTTTGCAGCTTGGTTATTTACTATAACCCATAATCTCTGCAAGGACTTATGGCGTTTACGACAGCGCAGTATCGTTTATGAGAATATCATTTGTCCGGCATTATCTTTGCACGAAGATTCAGCCAAAGAATATCGAAAAACATTAAAACAAATTGCCGATAAAATGCCCGGTCCGGCACAACAATTAGAAAATGCCGAAAGAAGAATTTCTATATTGCGGTCTCTTTCACAATTACCAGCTAGTCAAAAACGAGTAATAATTCTGCGAGACATTCAAGGATTATCTTATAAACAAATCGCTACTTTGACTGGCAGTGCTATAGGTACTGTTCGTTCGCGTTTATTTTATGGGCGCGAAAAACTGAAAACGAAACTAAAAGACTAATCTTATTGTTTAGCTTGTTTCTTTTTAACTGATGCCCATTCAATAAGAAAGTCTGGATCGCTATCTCCACTTGGATGTTCAGCTGCTGGGCGTTTGCTTTCTTCAATTGGTGCCTCGGTTTGGGCTTTACTTTCTTTGAGCCTCGTTTTGTTGGCTTTTATACTTTCAGCTTTTGCTTTCATACCACTTGAAGCAGCATTTTCTGCATGGTGAAATTGCGGAGGCATCGGAAAACCAAGAGCCGAAGGTGGGGGTGGTGGGGGTACAAGCCCAATAGGCATTGAGCTTGATTTATGTACTGCTACTTTTTTTACCCTTTTGCTAGCCTTAACCGCAATTGATTTGGCAGGCGTACTAGGTTTTATGGGTTGATAAATAGCTTTATTGCTAGTAGCAAGTTCTTTATGATTTTCAGATTTTGTTTTTTCTTTGGTGGCATTTTTTGCTGTCAGCTCTTTTTTGCCTTTCACTGCCGGATTTTCTGATTGATCAACGGTAGCTGGCTTTTCAACAGCTTTTTCGACCGGCTTTTCAACAGACTTTGGTCGAAGGGCAGGAATTTTATCTGCTAGTCCATTTTGCAAACAGCTAACATAAAAAGCTTGTTGCGTCGCACTAGCTGGATTTTTGTCTTGTAAGCACAGTACTAAGTCGCTATGCAAGACTGTAGAGTCGGGATGTTTTTTTAAACCTTGCTGAGTATGGTAATAAGCGTCTGCATCTTTATTTCTAAATCTCAATAATTGCACTAACATCAATTGGGTAGCTTCACAATTAGGATTGATTTCAACAGCTTTCTTAAAACTATGTTCAGCCAGATTGAATTTGGACAGATATAAAGCCCGGACGCCCAATTCATAGTTTAATGCCGCTACAATTCGAGAATTTTTTCCATATTCGGCTTCGGACTTGGCAATAGCCTTCTGGTACAATGCAAGGGATTCTTCTTCCTTACCCGATAAATATTGTTTGGCGGCAAGTGAAGATAAACTAGCAGCATTATCTAAGCTCAAGCTGTTTAATTTTTGAGCAAAAGCTGTTTGAATTATCAAAAAGAGCAATATAAAGACAAATATTTTCATAGTTATTTCTAATTTTAAGGGCAATACTCTGCTTTCGAGCAGGATAAACGATTAATTATAAGTTGAGGCAAAAACATTATGCGACGTTCTAGACAACGCTCACGTTCTAGTAGATCTAGATCTGGTCCTGGCGGTAATACTTTCAATAAAAATCTTGATGAAACTACAGGATTTAGCAGTTCTCATTATGGCATTGATCTAAATACCAATTTGGGAGAAGGTTTTGGTCATTATCGAATAGAAGGAGAGGCAAATTTATTGCCTTATGTGACTTCGGCCAATATTGCTTGCGGGGCTCATGCTGGCGATCCAGTATTAATGGAAGCAGCTCTTGATGATGCTCATCGTCATGGTTTGTCCATAGGTGCCCATATTGGTTATCCTGATCTAGCAGGCTTTGGCCGCCGCGAGATTCACTTAGCGGCAAATGAATTACGGGCATCTATTTTGTATCAACTTGGTGCTTTGTCTGGTTTAGCCAAGGCTTCTGGGCTAGAAGTGACACAAGTGAGACCACATGGTTTTCTTTACAGACAAATGTTTCATGATTTGCGCGTAGCAACTATAGTAACAAAAGCATTAGCCGAATTTGATCCTTGGCTTATTTTGATTGGTCCAGCTTGCAGCGTTTTACATACAGCTGGGGAGCGCGCTGGACTAAAAGTGGCTGGGGAAGCCTGGGTGGATAGAATGTATGATGGTAATGGCAATTTGCTACCGCATAATCACACCAAGGCAAAAATCAAAAATCAACATGATATCCTTGCTCAAGCTCAATCATTGATAGATAGTGGCGAAGTAGTAGCGTCTGATGGATCAATAGTAAAAATTGATTTCCGAACTATCCATTTGCACTCCGGACTGCCAAATGCAGTAGCTACCGCTCAAGCCATTCGCTCAATGGTTCCGGTTGTAAGTCGCTTGCGAAGCGAGCCTTTTAGCGTTGGTCCACAAGAAGAAGCACAATTAGCCTATGGCGGCTAAAATTGTTCTTTTATTTTTTAGGATTGTTTAAGTTTGCGTAGTTAGCGCAGCTGCGCAAGTGCGAATTCCTGAATTTAATATGTTCAAATAGCTTAAAATTGCCAAATTACTGTGCCGAAGACTATTGTTGATAAGAGAGATGCGCTTCTAAAGCTAGTGGGGGCAGTCTTTTCAAAGGATGGTTCTGCTGCTCTCGTACAGATAAAGTTCTCTTGATCTTTAGCTATTGGTAATGCAAGGCTAGTTATGCGTTTTCTCCATTTCTTTTCGGGCAGCCAATAACCCAGTAGACGATTTCCCCTAAGTATCAGATAAAAATATGCGAATTCAGGCATACTGATGATTAGGAACATCTTTTACAGGGCTTGTGCTGCTCGATTTTAAAGAAGTGGAGAGCCTGTGTGCAGCGTGTGATTGTGTTGCAAACCCTCGAAAAGGGATACCGACGAATGTTCTTCGGCTTCGTTGACGGACGGCTTTCGATTGCTGGAGAAACGATTGTGGCGGGTGGTCGCATCAGTTCGCAAGTCAAGCGGGCTAGCACCATAGTCTTAGACAGTTGTGTGGTTGAGCTTGGGGTGTACAGGCAGATTCTCAAGCCCGGGGTGATCGAGAATCTGTCTTTACGCTTAATGGAGGTGTATAACGAGGCAATTGCAATCATCGCGCAAATGACTAATTTGCGCGCCCTTCATCTTGAGCCCAAAAACCCCGATGGGCTCGACTTTGCTCCGCTGGCTGCGCTCATAAATCTGGAGACAGTCTCCTTTGAGAGTATGCCCAACTTTACCGACGACGATTTGTTGTCGGTTGTCGCCAACTTGACCCAACTGAAGACCATGTGCCTGAAGGCGACTGGCTGCACAGGACGTGGTCTGGGGATACTGCGCTCTCTTGAGTCGCTCAACCTCGATAATACGCCAGCCAGCGATCAAAGCCTGGCTGAGCTACGCTCAGCCACATTGCAGTCGCTCTCGGTCGTCGGCACAAAGGTTACTGTGTCAGGTCTCATTAGCCTCGACTGGACGACTCTTCCCAATCTGCGCGGGCTCTGGGTGAGCTATACCACACCGCGATCAGAAATACAGCGCTTTCAGAGCATCCACAACCGTCCGGTCATGGAGGTCGACTGGTCTTAACCGCAAAAACGTGTGTACCCATCGGTGCTCGATGGGACACCACAACCAATGAGGCAATACAATGCGGCTTGAAGCCGAAGATGGGTACGTTCTGCTTCGCGGCAGTAATGCCGCGGAGCCTATCCATCTGAATGACGAGCTCAAGGAATGTCTTTCCTCTGCTGAGAGGGTGGCATTCGTTAGTTGTACAATCAGCAAGCCTGTGTTGGACTTTCTTGTCCAAATCAGTCAGGCAGGGGACAGTCCGTTTTATAGGCTAGCCATTTCATCCTCCAGCCTCAACAGCAAACTGCTCACGCGGATTGGAGAGATGACGAGCATCAGCCGTCTTCTGCTCATGAACCCCGTCACCCATTCTTTCAAACCACAAATGCGAGATCTCGAAGGGTTGACTCGCCTTAAGCGAGTCAGGTTTGAGGGCATTGCCGAATTCGGCGACCCAGCGCTGGAGCGGCTGGCAGACTTCCCCAACCTGGAGACGATTCAGGTTCTACGCAGTTCAGTGACCGGCACGGGTTTGCGTGCTTTGAGCACCTTGGCTCATCTAGATTCACTCTGGCTCGATGAGGCACCGCTTAAAGTAGGGTGCTTTGCCGGCTGCCGATTTCCGGAACTCACCTGCCTAGGGACGGCAGGGGCTCTCAGCCCCAGGGATCTCTATTCGATCAACTGGTACGGGCTTGCGCCCAAACTGGAAGAGATCTGGATGGACCCTGCCCGGGTAACAGATGATTTCGCCAATCGCTTCGAAGAAGAGCTGGGTATCAAGATCTGCTTTGCTGCCGCCCTTGAGGACTTAGAGTCGACTGAGCGGGCAGCCTCATAGTTTTGGAAATAAGCGAAGACCTTGCTGTAGCGGCTAAGCAGATTGCTGATCATTCGGCACTCTGTTTAGCCGCTACTTTTTGTATATTCTTTATTTATGGCAATTTTTATTTTATGGCAGCCTTTTGTGCTCAGGCACAATTTCGTCATACCAGCTACCGTAATATTCTGGATATTCTTCACCAGTAGTAGAAGTAACTGTTTTTTGTAATGCCTTTTTGACAGCTCGTTTGCCGCCTCTTTGATAACGACGCAGCCATTCAAGTTCAATTGGATCTACAGGCACTCCTGCCTGCATAAGTTCTTTGACAATACGAATTTCATGCACAATGGCTTCTGCTTCTTCGCCTAAGCAGCGATCAACGAATTCTTGACGCCCAGTTTTTCCTGGCACTGGATCAAATGTGGGCTTTACCAGAGCATGAACAAATTCATGGGCAATACTTATGAGTTTGTAATTGCGAGGACAATAGCGTCCTATATAAATTGTGCGCTTTTTTCGATCGTAATAAGCACGACAAGGTCCATCCACCAAGCGGATACGCACACCCTGAGCTTTGATGCGCTCAAGGTCATCAATCAAAGTTGGCGATTTACAGGCGGCTTCAACTAGTCGTTTACCGAATTGTCGCCTTAAATTGCGCATCATGGCTCAGTTGTCCTCAATAGAGAGTCAGGGGCATATAATTACTGGTTACTATGTGAAGTTATGTTAATTTTAGCACAAATCACTTGGCAACAAAAGGGGGTAAAAAGCAGGAATGGCAGCGGCTTTTGCCAACGAATGGCTTTATGAAGGACTATAGAATAATATTAGATTTCGCTTATTTGAATAGATAATGGCAACCTGTGGCATTTTGTGCAAAGAATGTCTTTTCAATATAAGATTACAAAAGACAAATCACTTATCAATTGCAATTAATAAGTGACAGGACAAGCATTAAATCACTTACTAGAAATAAGTTATCGCTTTGAATTCATCTTTAAATACTCTTGCTGTTTTTAGTCAATCTGTTTCGGCATACAAAAAGCATTTCACAGCCAGCGCTGTGATAATTGAGCAATCGCATGTTTTGTTAGTGCATCATAAAAGAATTGGCGCCTGGCTGCCTCCGGGTGGACATATTGAAGAAAACGAATTGCCTCATCAAACAGCAATAAGGGAAGCAAAAGAAGAAACAGGACTTTGTCTTACCATTGTCAGTAGTGATTTGCCTCAAACACCTAACGATGAAGCATTCTTTTTACCAAATCCTTTGTGTACACATGCTGTTAAAGCAACAGAAGCAAAGGGGACCTTCTATCATATAGACGTATCGTATCTATGCAAATTAGATAAGCTTTCAAATAGTCAACAGCTGCCAGAAGTTGTGTCCAATAATGAGGTTCATAATGTTAGGTGGGTACAATTAGCTGACCTGAAAAAAATCGTTTTAGCAAATAATGTAATTGAAATCATTGATATGGCAAAATCAAAACTAAAGTTAGTAAACTAAGTTTGCTATCCTAAGCATAAGAAAAGGCAATAAGAAAGGAAAGATTTTAATTGTCAGCACTAGTTCAAAAACTAAGTGAAATCAAAGACCTCAAAGGCATTGTAGAAACAACAGTTAATGAACTGGGACAATCGCTAAATGCCAATTGCAGTCAAATATTACTTGCTAATCCGCTTGATCCAAATAGTGCTTTGATTTTTGAAAGCTATTCTTCCGGTGGTCCTGTAATCGATTCAAAGTCAAAAAACATAGACAAATTTCCTCGTTTGACTTTGCCTCTAGATATTAACGGCCGAGGTTTTGGCACTTTGTGCTTAACCAGAGAAAAACCTTGGCTAGAAGAAGAAATTGATTCAAGCAGGATATTGGCTGGAAAAATTGGCGAGATTATCCGTCAAGCCCAACTAAATGATATTGCTCAGCGCGATACTTTTAGAAACACATTTTTAGTAGAAATCAATAATCTTATGACTTACTCCTTAGGAGTAGGTGATGCTCTCTTTATGGTGGTAAACATTTTAGGCAAAGCTTTGCGATGCAGCCGCTGTATTTTTGTTTGCACAGATGACAAAAGTGTTGGCTGGAAGTGTTACGAGTATTGGCAGCAAGATAAAGTAAAAAGCTGCCAGGAATGTCATTGGCCTACTAATGATTCTTCGTTGATTGCTCAAACTTTATCTTCGCGCATGCCGTTAAGGTTTTACGAGGGACAAGCAAATTCTTATTTAACGCCAGCACAAGCCGAATTACAATTCTCAAATACAAGATCTTTGCTTGCTTTGCCTTTGCTCAACGAGTCCAATGTTTATGGCTGTGTGATTATTCAACAATGCGACTATAGAAGAGACTGGACAGTAAATGAAATAGATACTGTGCAAAGTGTTGCTGATAGAGTAGCTGAGGCTTTGGCTAGACTTCCAGAAGAAAAGCGAATCCACAAACCAATAATGCAGTTGCACCAGCGTATTGTGGCAGCTGCAAAGTCGGGCGAGAATGCATCTACATCACTAGCACAATCGTTAAAAGGGGCTTTCGGTCAACAGTCTATACCAAGTGCTCGCGATACCCTTACCCAGCTGCCAGCCCAAGATGTTGCCGCTACCACTTCAGTTACTCTAAAAACAGCGGCGCAAGCAGCCGCAGAACATACTAGCTCAGTTGCTACCGAACCCACGTCTCAACTTAAAAAGAACGCAAGTAAAAAGGGGGCGTGGCTTGCAGTGCAGGGTTCGGCATCTCCAGCACCATCAATAGTGCCGGTACAAAGCAAAAGCAGATCAAAGATGCCGGCCTTAAAAAAGCCCGCACCAGAAGAGGTTAAGCAGCCTGCTTCCGACTGGGGAAATTTGGATGCTATACCAACACCGACTCCTGGTCCAAGCGTATCAGGCTTAGGAGCATCTATGATTCCTAAAACTAAGGTTCAACAAACGCTAACCTCCGGTTCAAAACTGAGCGCCTCTTTGCACAAGAGCAAAGTTTTAACCACTTCAGCAACAGACTTACAAGCCCAGCAAGCGCCTGAGGAAGAAAGTAAAAACCTTGCTCCCACAGCAAAAGCCAAGACAGAAGAATTAGCGGAAACAGAATCGCAAGCACGTGAGAAGGTAGAAAAAGTACTTTCAGCCAAAAAAGAAGAAAAATCTACGAGCGAGTATATTTTTGCTGTTCCAAACGTAGACTTGCGTACTTTAGGACGTATCAATGGCTGGGTTTTAGCTATTGAACAAAAAGACAGGTATTTGACTCCGCATGCTGTAGCTGTAGCCGAATATGCTGGGGCCATTGCTAAAGCGATAGATTTATCGCCAAAGGAAATTGAAGACATAAAATTAGCGGCATTAGTTCATGACGTTGGTAAACTCGGTATTTCAGGCGATCTCTTACAGAAGCCCGATGAAGAGCTGGATGATTCTGAACTCCTAACAACAATGAGACATCCTATTGATGGTGCCGAATTACTGAGCGCTTCATCTGATTTAGGGCATTTAGCAAATATTGTTATTGCTCATCATGAAGAATATGGCGGCAACGGCTATCCTAAAGGACTAAAGGGTGAAGAAATTCCATTGGCAGCGCGCATTATTTATCTTGCTAATAGCTACCATGGCATGATTAGCGACACTCGCTATGGTAAAGGCATGAGTGCTAAAGAAGCACAAGAACAAATAAAAAGTGAATCAGGCGTACAATACGATCCACAATTAGTAGATGCTTTTCTAAAATATCTAAAAGATGCTAAAAATTAAAGAAATTCTTTTGATGTCATTTTCCATGGGTTGGGAAATGCTTTGGGCCCTTGTTTTAGGATTTACTCTATCAGCAATTATTCAAACTGTAGTAAGCCGATCGCAGTTAAGCAAGTGGTTAGGGGGGCATGATTTAAAGTCCCTTGCCATAGCTACTTTAGGTGGAGCGGTTTCATCCTCTTGCTCATATGCAGCCGCAGCCATCGCACGTTCTTTGGTAAAACAAGGGGCCGATTTTACAGCGGCAATGGCTTTTCAATTTGCCTCAACTAATTTAGTTTTAGAATTAGGTATTTTGTTAGCACTATTGCTGGGCTGGCAATTTACTCTTGCTCAATTTGTTGGTGGCATAATTATGATTGTTAATATGTCTTTGCTGTTTCGTTTATTTCTGCCGGCCAATTTAATGGCTGAAGCAATAGCCCAAGCAAAAATTGATAAAGCAGGAAAAATGGAAGGGCATGCAGCAATGGATATGGCTGTAGAAAGTAAAGGCTCTTTGTTTAAGCGCATAGTTTCGCCGGCCGGCAAAACTGCTATTAGTCATTACTATTTTATGGACTGGTCGTCTTTATGGACAGACATTTGTTTTGGTGTAATCATCGCTAGCATTTTATCAACATGTTTACCAGAAACATTTTGGACTTTTTTGCTTTGCAAAAATAATCCTCATTTAGCCCAGTGGGTAAGCCCTCTTATAGGACCATTTATTGCTGTCCTTTCATTTGTTTGTTCCATAGGCAATGTGCCTATGGCAGCAGTACTTTGGCAACAAGGTATGAGCTTTGGCGGGGTGCTTTCTTTTTTGTTTGCTGATTTGTTAGTTTTGCCTTTGCTCAATATTTATAGAAAATATTATGGAGCAAAAACGGCGAGTTTTATTGCGATTAGTTTTTATATTTCGATGGTTATTGCTGCTTATTGCTGCCAATGGCTTTTTACTTGGTCTGGACTTATCCCACAAGCTGCTCCACAAATGACAATGCATCATGGTCAAATACCTATGTATACGAATTTCCTAAATGTAATTGCTCTAATTCTCACTACTTTGTTCTTCAAACGCTTTTATCAAACGGGGGGAATAGCAATGCTAAAAGCAATGGATAATCCGACAAAAGAAGCAGGCGAGCATTGTTGTCATTGAGAAGATTTTTCTATTGATCCAACGATTAGATATATCTGGCGCGATTAGATATCCAGAAGATGTTCTGATAGCTGCGCTAAGTCTTTACATATATTTTAATTTGAAAATTTTTGCCGTAAAAAGAGAAATGAAATCTCATTTGCTTCAGTGAAAAATTCTAGTTCATCGATAAGTCCCATGAGTAGCGGCTTTTGGAGAGAGTCTTTTGAGACTGCTATTGCAGCTTATTAAAGAAAATATTTGCTTTTCCTTTTGTGAAAATGGCAGTCTGAATTATCGTTCTTTGATTTTCCTCTGGTAAACAAGACAAAGCTGCACTTCTACCTGCATTCACCATGCAAACAACGTCGTCAAACACGTTGGGCAGAACACCTTGGGGGTGAGCAGCACTGGAGAGAATCGAAAACGACACTTGCAACAAGGAGCTGCATCGTGGACCCGAAGATTCGCGCAGAGCTTTTGGCGGTGCATTCCCAACGAGAAAGAGCAATTGCAGAGGCCGGGCGGGGACCCACCGTCAGGGATGTGCAGGCTAAATTCCTCCCACTTCTCATCGATGCCTTCAAGTCGGGAAAGACCAGGTTCAAAGTCGACCTGGGCGACAAATTCCCCACCATCGCCTTCCGAAGATGGGTGGAGAAGGAATTCTCTGGCACGCAGCCAGTTGAAGTCGGCGACACGTACCTTTGGTACAGCGCCGAATTGCAGCCGGACACGATCGCCCAGCCGGATGAACTCAGGGTGATGCATTTCAATACCACCGACACCTACAGTCATGATTTCAGCTCCACCATCAATCCTGCGCCAGTCGACAGCGCGGCAGTGATGTTCTTCTCGAGCAATAACAACGGACTCCACCACTAACTCCGCGTCGTTCGAGAACCTGGTGGTGAAAACCGGTTGATGAAAGACATCGCTGACTATCGTCAAGATCGGGCGAGCAATTTCTCCGGTCTTAGCGACCGGAGAAATTTGCTCGCTCTTTTTATCTTTTTCTAGCTTTTAGTGTCTGTAAATTGAGCCGAATCACTAACAAGCGAGTGCGTTTAAATAGCCCTGCTCACTATAGGCAAGGATTTTTTCGTCCCGCGTGGCAAGAGTTAAATTTTTTACTCGCGCAGTTGCTACTAGCATTCTATCTATTGGATCGCCGTGGAATTTGCCAGGCAAATAACTTGCTTCAATAGCCATACGAGCAGAAAGATCTATGATACTTAGGCCTGGGGCTTTAAGCGCCTGCTCAGTCCATTCCTGGCAAGGCATGCCCAAATGAATTCTACTGCGGACACTAAGCATGCCAATCTCCCAGCAGCTAATTGGGCAAAGTAAAAGACTGCCTGTTAGTGCTGCTGTTTCTAGAGTACGTCTTTCTTTTAATTGCTTATTAGCAAGCATCAACCAAAGAAAAACATGCGTATCAAGCAAATATTTGTTTTGCTTAGTCACTTTCAGCATTCCATTTCACATCCAAAGGAGAAATGATGTCACCCTTTATGGTGGCTGTACCAGACATAAAGCCAAAGAGAGAAGGCAAGGTTTCTTCGTAAGGAATAAGTTTTGCAACCGGACGACCTCGTTTGGTAATGATTAGATGCGTGCGATCGTGCTCAACACTATCCATAAGCTTAAGACATTTAGCCTTAAACTCAGCAGCAGAGATTTCTTGTGGTGTCTGACTCATAAACAGCAACCTCGAGAACCGGTCATATGCCCATGGTCATTATACCATAAGATTAAGTATGCATCGCAGGCAATCTTTATTTGTTCTTCAAAAATAAAAAGCGAAAAAAGAAGGTGAAAAGGGCCTTCCTTGGCCCTTTTGTATCTCGGCAGTCTACTTTTCAGGAAGCAAGGCTGGCAGGTGCTTCTTGCAACCAGCCCAGGGCGCTGAGGAAGCAGCGCAAGTCCTCCTCGAACATGAGCGGAGTGCCTTTGTGCGTTGTAGTTGCCCAGTCAAGACCTTTCTGAGAAGGATCTTCACCGGCAGCCTCCGCCATGCGCGTATTGCTCTGCGGCAAGCCGCTCATGTAGAAAATGGACGCACCACTCTCTTTAATGGGGCGGGCAAGATGCCAGCCATGAGTAGCCCCTGGCTGCTCATCCGGCTCACCCAGGTTGCCATCAAGAAGGGCAAGCATGAAGCCTTGCCCGGGATAGAGATGCAGCCGCTGCACATGGCTGGGATTGTCAATGTCAACGACCCGTTCCACCCGGAAAAAATCTTCCGTCTGATTTTTCGGGTAGGTGCCAATAACCCATGTGATTTTCTCGAATCCAATCCCAAGAGGGGAAAGAAGTTCGATGAGGAGACGACAAGTCGATTGCCCGATGTACGGGTCATTCTCGACCACGAGGATCTGGGGCGTGAGAGGTTCGCCTGTCATGGTTTTCCTCGCTTTCTCTCTTTTTGAATTCTGGACCTGAAACAACCGATTCTGAACCAGCTACACTCGATCATCACACTACACAGAACCGAATTCCTCGCAGTCTGTTAATGGGTGCAGTAGTAGTTAGAATGGCGTCCGGGTTTTTCTTAAGAGAATTGGCAAGAAACAGCCTATGTTGTCACTTTGCAGCAAGCTTAGTCAATATAGAATTAGGCCTGGTAACCGCCCATGAATAAGAGGTCGCGGTTTGATCTTAAGCAGCATTTATTTAATTAGGAGCATTAATAGAACTTTGTGCAATTAGCGCAACTGCGCTAAGGTTATATTCTTGTCCCTTTTCTTCTTCATTTTTTGTACAGATTTTTAGATAGTAGACGGTCTTGGGAACACTTTCAGGCTAAAGTTGTGATCCTTTCCTTATGTTTTGGACACTAAGCCTTTCTTTTTTGTAGATTGGTTCCAGTAGATCTTTTTTCAAGCTAAAAATAGATTTGTTTTTCTAATTTTTTTAGTAGAGGAATTTTAAATGGGTAAATCGGTAGGAATAGACTTAGGGACAACCAACTCTGTCGTAGCAGTAATGGAAGGTGGCAAACCAGTTGTAGTTGCCAATGCTGAAGGTGCTCGGACAACACCATCTGTGGTTGGCTTCAGCAAAACAGGTGAACGCTTAGTTGGACAATTAGCTCGCCGACAAGCGGTAGTAAACCCCCAAAATACCGTCTATTCAATCAAACGTTTCATCGGTCGTCGTTTTGAAGAAACAGCTTCTGAGCGTCAACTTGTTTCCTATAAAGTTAAAGAAGGTTCAGACGGCGGATGTAAAGTTTCAATTCAAGGCAAAGATTATTCCCCAGAAGAAATTTCAGCCATGATTTTGCGTAAGCTAAAAGAAGACGCTGAAAAGTATCTTGGTGAAAAGGTCACAAGTGCGGTTATCACAGTACCGGCATATTTTAATGACTCACAACGTCAATCCACTAAAAATGCTGGCACTATTGCTGGTTTAGATGTTCTTAGAATTATCAATGAACCAACAGCAGCAGCCCTAGCTTATGGCATAGATAAAAAGCACAATGAAACCATTCTAGTATTTGATTTGGGTGGTGGTACTTTTGACGTTTCCATTTTAGAAGTGGGCGATGGTGTATTCGAGGTTAAGTCCACATCTGGTGATACTCACTTGGGTGGGGATGACTTTGATCATGTTATTGTTGGCTGGGCAGCTGATGAGTTTAAAAAACTAGAAGGCATTGATTTACGCAAAGACCCACAAGCTTTGCAAAGGCTTACTGAAGCAGCAGAAAAAGCCAAGATTGAATTGTCTTCAGTTACTGAAGTCAGTATTTCTTTGCCTTTTATTACTGCCAATGAAACTGGTCCTAAACATTTAGATTTGAGACTTACAAGAGCCAAATTTGATGAATTAACCAGAAGCCTGGTTGAACGTTGTCGCGGCCCAGTTGAACAGGCTATTAAAGATGCCAAACTTTCTTACGATAAAATTGATGAAGTAGTTTTGGTAGGTGGTTCAACCCGTATACCAGCCGTACAAGCTTTGGTTAAAAGTTTGACTGGCGGTAAGGAGCCCAACCAAAGTGTAAATCCAGATGAAGTAGTTGCAATAGGGGCCGCTATTCAAGCTGGGGTATTAGCTGGTGAAGTCAGTGATGTTGTATTGCTCGACGTTACGCCGTTATCTTTGGGTATTGAAACAATGGGTGGGGTGTTCACTAAACTAGTTGAACGCAATACAACCATACCAACTCATAAATCGGAGATATTCTCCACTGCCGAAGACAATCAGCCTGGTGTAGATATTCAGATTTATCAAGGCGAAAGACCAATGGCTAAAGATAATAAGCTATTGGGTAATTTCAGACTTGACGGCATTCAAGCTGCTCCTCGGGGCATGCCACGTGTTGAAGTTTCTTTTGATATTGATGCTAACGGCATTTTGAATGTCACTGCTCGCGATCAAGCAACTGGCAAAGAACAAAAAATTGCTATTACTGCTTCAACCAATCTACAGAAAGAAGACATTGATCGTATGGTCAAAGAAGCGGATGCCAATTCAGCTCAAGATCGATTAGCTAAAGAAGCAGCAGATGTTCGTAACGAAGCTGATAGCCTGTGCTATACAGTTGAGCGTCAAATTAAAGAACTGGGCGATACTGCCTCTACTAGCAAGTCTCGCGCTGAGGCTTTAATTACCGAATTGCGACAAAAAATCGAGCAAAAAGTAGAAGCTGAAGTGTTGAAGAACTTG
Organism: Candidatus Melainabacteria bacterium; assembly: GCA_027451745.1. Classification (GTDB taxonomy): domain Bacteria; phylum Cyanobacteriota; class Vampirovibrionia; order Obscuribacterales; family Obscuribacteraceae; genus JABDBL01. Next base: position 26,149 of record DAIDIP010000021.1, on the reverse strand, counting down.
ATGAACGATTTACGTGGCGTTTTGGTTACTCTGCAACAAGAGTTAGCTGCTAAGCAACCTGCTAGTGGCAGCCCTGATGGTGGACCACAAGGTACCCCTAATGGTGGCAATGGCTCTGGTGCTGGCGCAGGAGCTGCAGCCGGTGAAGATGTAATTGACGCAGAAGTAAGCTAAGTTCAGTTAGTCATCATCAAAGTCCTATGAACACAAAAGCCCACTCGATATCGAGTGGGCTTTTGTGTTTGGTCTTGGATTTCTATTTTATGATTAGTTGTCTCCATCAAATCGTACAAATTGAATAACCGTTGGGTTATTGTTGTCGAATTTAAGAGCCTGTAAAGCGGTTAAGAAGTTTAGTTGTCCAAGCAGACGAGTCTTACCTACTGCAGGATAAAATTCGGTCATATCCAAGGTCCTTGTGTATTCGAGTACCCGTACCGTATTGCTGTTGTCATAGAACTCACCAACAATGATATATGGATCGTTGTGATACCCATCATCACCGCGAAGAGCGGTTGGTGAAGCATCTCTAGACACATCAATTTGAGCGTTAAAGTACATTGTATTGGTTGAATTACGCAAGTCACCTCCAGCATTGATGTACCAACCCGTGGTCATTGTTGGGTTGTTTTTGCTGTTAGCACTTTCTGCCTGCAAACCACTATCGTAGTTGATATCACCAAGCGTGAGTTTTCCAGTATTTTTATCTTTATATAGATAAGTCATTTTACCCATAGGAAGTGGTGGTGTGTTGGGATTATAGAAATCACTACTTGAGGGATTGCTATTGATATTATTGAATCCCAAAGCACTTAGCACATCTTGTCGCGTAAAGTTTGGATCAATTTCACGCGCACGTTGAGTGATAGCTGCAATCATTTTGACAAAGTCACTATCGTTTGGATTCCAGCCGTGGTCGCCGCTAACATTATTGTTGCCATTATTCATCTGGTTCAAGTCTGGGCTTACTGGCAAGGGTCCATTTTTACACATTACTAGATCTGTCAGTAGTTGTGCTGGAGTGCCTGCAAACTCATAGTTTTTCACATTGAGTAAGCTACTTGAATCTGAATTTGAGTACTCAGCATAGTGTATAAGAACTGCATGGTCTTTTGATTGTCCTTTACCTATGTGGGCACGTTGATAGTGCATCATACCGGATGAGGCAAAACCAACTGTGCCATAGGGTAACTGAACACGCAAGCCACCTGGATTTGCGGCTCTTGCCATTCTAACTTTTTCTTTTAACCATCTAACTATAGATACTTCTTCGTTACGCACATTTGAAATCTTCGTGCTACGTCCTAATTTTTTAGCTAAGAAATTAGCTGCATCTATGACATATTGTGGTTCTGTGCCATCAAAAGCCATATCAGCAATTGGATACATAACAGTTGTGATATTACCAAAATCATCTATCATTCTTTTGATATCAGCAGAAATAACCTTCATCTCACTATTGTTTAGTCCAAGAAAATTACGTACATCTTGTCTGGTCGTTAAGCTGAGCATCGCAGGATTGAATGTACGCAGAGTTGAACCGCCTATACTGCGCATAGCGAGTAGGTCTTTAATGGTGGCGCTTTGCGTGCCGTCTCCATGTTGTATTTTTATACGAGGAGATGGCACTCCATTCAAACCGTTTTTGGCAATGAAGTCCGCTGAGGTGGTTCCATAAGGAACCAATGGGTCTTTAGTACCCAAATAACCTATTTTATCTATTACTTCATTTCCATTGCTATTAGCAAAGTCATACCACTCTTGCAAAGAAACGAGAGGACCTGCAAGAGAAGCCGCAACTTGTACTTCTGTACCACTCTTTTGGGCAGCAGCTAGAGCAGCACTATCACTATTAACAGCATTTTGGTCGGCGGCTATAATGTTAGCTCCATTGTTTACCAGGTTTTTCTCATTCGCGATTTTCCCCGGAAGAGATGCCATAACAGCTTGATCTACTGCTACGATTTGTTCCCAAGTAGCTATAGCGTCGGCTTTTTTTGATTTTCTAGCAGCAGCCAGGCTTCTTAGATTTTGATCATATCTACCATTTGGTTCTGTAAGCCCGGTGTAAGCCTTTTCATCAGCTTTTAACTGGTTCCTGGCGGCAGCAACAGCTGCCGCATCACTATTGAGCTTGTTCTGAGCAGCGCTAAGTGCATTTTGTTGAGCAGTAGTGCTAGCAGGAATAAAGGAACTCAAGCTAGGTATATTAAATGGTGGACTTACCCAGGAATTGAGCTGACCGGTTGAGGTAGCGGCCTCGTTGTTGAACAAATCATTTGAGCCATCAATATCAGCAACCGGTACAGATCCAGCAGAAGGCAAATTGTATATTCTAATAAAACCATCTTGGATATGGGCGGTAAAAGTATTAGTTATATCGCCTGTAATTGTACCTGAACCTGAACTTGTAATAGCAGCCGATATTGCCATTGTAGTTAATTTGGCTGTGCTGCTGCCACCAGCTCCGCGAGAAGGTCCGCTGCTGCTGCTTCCACTGCTGCTTCCACTGCTGCTTCCACTGCTGCTTCCACTGCTGCCAGCATTGGTGACTTTTCTACCACTATTAGAGGTAGCATAGCCTGTTCCACTAGCTTGCGAATCTGAGCTAACAGTAGCCAAAAATGCATTTGGTGGAACGTTGACTACGTTACCTTTAGCGTCTTTAGGTGGTGTGGTCGAAGCTTTAAAACGAGTTTGGTCGATCAAGTGAACAGTACCCTTCACTTCATTGCCGCCTCTTAAACCTGATGGATTCAAAGGAACATAGCAAAGCGTACTTTCATAATTTGTACCAGTTAATACTTTAACTGGAATATAGCCACCATAGTAAACTGGTGCAGCATTTGCATTAGCATTTGGAGGGGTAAAGTTCTTGTTTATAGAGCTATTAGGAAAGTTTTGATCCACTTTTATAACATCAGGAACAACTGCTCCAGAGTATAGAGCAATAGAGTCTACCCAACCTCCTCTAGAAGGATTATTGTAAGCAGTACTTGGATTGCTTGGGTCATAATTTGGACTTACGCTAGGGTCAATCCATACATTAGATGGCATAACCTTACTATTCGACCAATTGGAAACAGCGGCTTGAGTTAAAGATTGGTCTGCACCTATCCAAGCAGCCTGCACATCGCCAATACGGCTTACCGAGGCAGTTTTACCAAGCATGTTTAAACTATTGATGTCGGCAAAGTCATCAAAAGCTTTATTGGGTGGGGTTTGAGCAAATTTTGTTTGTAATGCTGCACCGATAGAATTTACAGCAGCAACCAATTGCGAAGCATCTTGATAAGCTTGATCAGTTCCAATCTGGGCCGCATTTTGGCAACATAATTCAGCATCAGCTACGATTTGATTGAATGTTTTAAGGTCAATTTTAGCCACGCCGTTACTGTCTGTTTGATCGGCATAACCAGAAAAGTCCTTATATGGCAAAGTGTCTTGATTAGCTAACAGACTATCATTTAAAGCAATAGCTGGTTCCACCAGGGCTTGTTTAGCAGCGTTTTTAACACCGGCATCGGCCACTTCATTTAATTGATGAGTACCACTAAAAAAGGCACCCATAAAAAACACCCCGATACCAATAGCCACTAAAATAAATATGACTGAAACTACCAATGCAAAAGTCGCGCCTACTTGGTTGCGAACATTTTTATGGATTTTCATAATATAGTAACCTCTGCTAAGTGAAGACCGCCTGTTAGTAAAGAAGACGTTTGTTCTTTATTCAATTGATTAGTAAGGAGAGAAAGATTTGTTCAAATTTTGCAGTAAATTTTGCTCGTAATCAGAAAGTCTACCGCATTCATCTATAAAGATATATCTATAACGATAACAAATCTGTTGCCCCGCTTACATCTCACGTTTGCCCTTTTATTCAAGAAAGCTATATTGGTAGAAAGAATAGTGCTCTAAAGTACAATTTACTCAGTTAGCATATAAGTCGATCATGAAAACATTGTGAGAGAAAGCGCCGAGCCCCATCTTAAACTTCTTGTCCCAGCTCCTGAAAAAAAATTGAGGGGCTGGTTGACCGAATTTTATGGACGACCAGTCAATATTGTTAAGCGTGAACTCCTGAGGCACCGCGATCTTTCTTATGTTGAACGTTTATGGCTAGCCGACAGCCTTCCGGCTACTTTGATCTATAAGCTCGTTTTGCCTCCATGGGACATTGAACAAGAAATTGTCGAGCATATATTAATCCCTTCAGTCTCTAATTCTGCTCAGCTTTATTTATCTGCGCATCATGGACAGTTAACAGCATTATTTTTAGAAGATCTAGGAAGCCAATCTTTATTACAAACAGCAGATGTAAAAATTGCTGACAGCCTGGGAAAAGACCTGGCAAAAATGCATCGGGCCTATATATATCGCGTTGATGAATTGATGCAAACAGGTATTTTGAGAGCAATTACGCCTATAGATTATTCTAGTTTGAGTCAAAAATTAGTTGAAGATCTCAAAAACTGGTCTTTAATAGAAAACAAAGATGAAAATCGGCTTTTAAAAACAGCACAAACATTGGCTATTGCTCTTGCCGGAGAACCTATATCTCTTGTGCATGGGGATTATTATGCCGAAAATATAATTTTGCATAATGACCGTTTGTTTGTCATAGATTGGTCATGGTTTACTTTTATCGGCGTACCACTTCTTGACTTGGCTACAATTACGATGCCCCATAAAAAGAATGGCGATTTCGTTCGTTTTAAAGATCATGTCATTGATGCTTATTGCGATGAATCCGCTCGCTCTATCTCTGATGTAATTAAATTATTGCCGTATGCTCAAAGCCTAGGACAATTGTTGTTTTTAGATTGGTTAGCAGAAAGAAAATCTAGAGGTATTGAAGGTACAACCGTAGGACCGGTTAACGATCTGATACTACAAGTGGTGCAAGATCTTTGTCGGTTGTAATGATGGTAATGTTTATCGAGCTTAGGCTCGATAAACTAAATGTATAATTTGGATTTTGCAAAGAAAAAGGGGGACGAAAATGTTTAAATCTGAAGCAGAACGGATAATTCGCCGGGCTATGGAAGAAAGCGGGGCTAAGTTTACTGAAGAACAAATACAAGCTTTGAGCAAGCTTGTTCCTAAAATAGCCTCTCTTATTGTTGAAGAAGCATTTTCTTCTTATCGTCCTGGATCCTCAGGTAAACCAGCCTTCTTTGGCGATTAGTACATTATTTCCACAGGTAGTATTTTGAGTAACGACGAATCTTGCGATCTTTATTGGATGGAGATGGCCCTTAGTGAAGCACGCTCCGCTGGCGAAGACGTGCCAGTGGGTTGTGTAATTGTTTGCGACGGGCAATTACTAGCCCGTGGCTATAATCAAAAAGAAAAAAATCAAGACCCAACTGAGCATGCTGAGATTGTTGCTATACGCAAGGCGTGTGCTTCTCGCAAAAGTTGGCGGCTGGATGGGATTACTTTATATACAACTTTAGAGCCCTGCCCAATGTGCGCTGAAACAATAATTCAAGCAAGAGTTTCCCGGCTAGTTTTTGGCGCTTTTGATATTCAATCAGGTGCAGTAGGATCTAAGTTCAATCTATTTATTCCTGGACGTCCCTATCCAATCCCAGAAATTAAGAGTGGTGTATTGCTTGAACCGTGTCAGCAATTATTGTTGAACTTTTTTCGCGAAAAAAGAGCAATAAAAAATGAAAAAGGATAGCAGGGAGTCGCGATTGACGCGACCCCCTGCCAGAGCCCTTCTCCCCACAATACTCCCATCTGTTTCCACCCCTAGCGCCGCCATCGGAAGAGGCTGAACAGCACAATCCACAAGCCGAAGGCGCGGATGAAGGCTCCCAGCAAGAGGACACCGCTGAGGGCGAAGAAGGGAATTACCCCGGTCATAACAACGAAGTCGGCGGCCGCCTGCGGGTTGGCGAGTCCTGCCAGAAGCATGACCACTGCCGGCACAAGGAAACAGAAGAAGCGGCTTACGCACTTTTCGTCCGGCAGGAGCATGCAGACGAATAGCAGCAGTCCGCAAATAACACCGATTCCCGCGAACAGCAGGCGAAGACCTGTCATGGGAGCCGCGCGTACACGAGGTTTGGGTTCTTTACCCATTGCCACGTCACTGATAACCAGAAGCTGTGCGCCCTCCAGGATGAAAATGGGTTTGCCAAAATTGTTCACGACAATCTCACCAGAGCTCGCCACTTGGTTGTAGAACTGCAAGACAAGCATCTTGCTGTCCAGTTTACCCCATCGAGCAATGGTGCCTCCGTCGCGTTCGATAGCCTCCTTGAGCGCGGGGGGCAGTCGGTCGCTCGAAAGTTCCAAGGTGTGGATATTGCATTCGACGACACGCATATTCCGTACCCTGGCAACCTCTTGCGCGTAGGTGCGCAAATCGGACTGGGTCTTCGAAGCGGGGTCGGAATAGAACACAGCGACAACGGACTTGCCACCGCTACGAACACCCGGACTGACCTGGGCTTGGGTGCCCTGCGTGAGGCTTGCAAGAATCGCGAGGGCGAGAAGGGGCTGGCGCACAGTCAGAGGTCCTTGGTCAGGGTTTTAGGAAAAGCTAGTCGACATCACCTCGCCGATGCGAGCTGAAAATATCAAACTAGCAAAAGCTCCTAAATAATCGAAACATCCAAAGAATAGGTCAAAGAGATACTTTGAAACTGACAAAACTGGGGTACCAAAGTCAATCATGGTGGTTTTCCCAATGCAGTCGTAAATTACATTGCAAAGTCAAGAGATTGAGCCATTGCGGCTTTGATTTCGCTCAAAGTTTATATTTTATGAGCTTGTTTTTACACATTAATTAGACATATTGCTATTAGCGCAGTTATGCTAACTTCTCTTATCGAGTCATTCCAGGAGAAACAATGAGTACAAGCACTAGCATTAGTACTTCACCTGCGCGAGGTATGCGCGACATGCTCCCTAAAGAAACAGCGCTGCGCGATTGGGCAATTGGTCGTTTAGTCAAAACATATGAAAAGTTCGGTTTTACCCGAATTGAAACACCCGCGGTAGAAAATATTACGCAATTGCGCGGATCTGAAGGTGGTGAAAATCTCAATTTGATTTTTGAGATTTTAAAACGGGGTGATAAGCTGGAAAAGGCTTTTGCTGAACATAGTACTGACACTACAAAGCTGATAAAGGAATTAAGTGACTTAGGTTTGCGCTTTGATTTAACAGTGCCATTAGTGCGTTTTTTTGCTCATAATCAGGCGCAACTTCCTTATCCTTTTAAATCTATTCAAATAGGCTCTGTTTGGCGGGCTGAAAGTCCCCAAGCCGGAAGATACCGTCAATTTACTCAATGCGATATAGATACTTTTGGTGTTAAGTCTGAAATAGCTGAAATGGAGCTTATTCAGGCTACAGCAGAAGCATTGCTCGATCTCGGTTTTGAAAAATTTACTGTGCGAATAAATGACCGTCGCATTTTAACGGCTTTAGTACGTTTTTGTGGTTTTAAACCGGAGCAATTTGACACTGTTTTTATTCAAATAGATAAGCTAGACAAAATAGGCTTAGACGGCGTAAAAAAAGAGCTGTTAAATCATAGTTTTGATCAAGAAGCAGTCAATAAAATAATTAGCCAATTAGAAAGCGCTACAAAAACTAGTTCTGCTGATGCACTCCAATCTGTGTGGGCGCCAATTTGCGAACCAGAAATAATTACTGGACTTCAAAATGTGATGAAGTCTATAAAAACCGTGTCTAAAGATCGCTATAGCATTAGCTTTGATCCTACTTTGGTGAGAGGCATGGGCTATTACACCGGTTTGATTTTTGAAATAGTTACCCCTGGTGCAGCTCATTCTATTGCTGGCGGTGGACGTTATGACAAAATGGTGGGCAAACTTTCTGGTAGAGATGTGCCTGCTTGTGGCTTCTCTATTGGCTTTGAGCGCATTATATCCATATTGCTAGAGAAAGAAATAAAGACTCATTCTGACATAGAAAAAATTGCCGTTATTTATGATCAAGATCGCGATCCGGTAACCGAAGTCTTTTTAAAAGCTAATGCATTACGCAAAGCAGATAGACATGTTTCTCTTTTGCCGCGTAAAAAAGATATGCGTAAACAAATAGATGGTTTAGTAGCAGATGGTTTTGCCGGCTATGCAGCCTATCATCCAGAAAAAGAAAATCTAGAAATTAAGACACTTTCAATTCAATGATTTTTTATTTGAGGCTTAACGATATTCATATCCAGTTTTCTATCGCTAAGCCTTTCACTCTACTAAATTCACCACTATTGTTCGTTATCAAAACTAGTTGTTCTGCCATAGCTTGAGCGGCGATGAGCATATCGAGCGGACCGATTGGTTTCCCTATTTTTTCTAAACCGGCCCGCACGCATCCATAAACATTTGCGGCACGATTATTGAAATTTATAATTTCTAGCGGGGTTAAAAATTCATCCAAAGCCGAGTTGTTACGTTCAACGGACTGGCTTTTAGCGGCCACGGATCTTAGTTCAGCAACGGTGATTGATGATACTGCCACATCCCCAAGTTGACAGTTCGTGAGCTTTTTGATGAGCCTATTGGATTTACGATTCATCATGTATATGCAAATATTAGTATCTAGAAGATATTTCATTCGAAAATATTTGGTCTTTGTTGTTGCTCTTTAGGCTGATCGCGCTCTTGCATAAAATCGCTAGAAAATAACGGCAGGCTATTGATTAAAGAATCCCAACTGTTTTTTTTGGGGATAAGTATCACAGCATTTCCCATATGTTTAATAAAGACTTCTTCGCCTTCTAAACGAAATTCTTTTGGTAATCGGACAGCCTGACTTTGTCCATTGCGAAATATTTTTGCTGTTTTCATAACAATCTCCATATAGATTAATAGTATATACTATTTCGCCCCTTTTCAAGAGTGGGCTTGAACAACTGGGCACTGGTACACGTTTTAGTCTTTTCGCATAACATACAGGTGTCCAGCAAAACGCCCATTCGGGGTGAATGAGCCTCCTTGTTCAAGAGTTCTTTCTTTTAAAACACCAGCACTAGAACTGTTGTCACAAACCAAAATTTTGTTTTTGTCTGTTTGACTAATAATGCCTATATGCGCATGGCTGCCATTTAAGCCAAAGACAATGTCACTAGAGCGATATTGTCTCTTGTGGGAGATTTTTATCTTATGCCATCCCAGTTTGTTTAATTGGCCAACTAGTCCAACTACGCTGACTGAGCCAGCTATAGGAACATTGGCTGCTTGCAATAATTCACTGACTGTCGCAGCACAGCCTAAATTGCCTCTTTCACAATATGGGGCGAATTTAGTAAAAGCCCAAACTGGCTTACCTAAATTATGCTGGGCAATGGCAGCCAAACTCTTCCCTTGGAGATTTAAAAACTTTTGTGCATCACTCTCAACCCATCTATATAGATGGCTTTTATTGTTAGAAGTACTGGGCCGTGGTTTGGAGTTGCGCGGAGTAAAGTAAGGATAGTTAAAGTCGCAATAATATCTATAAAGCGCGTCTAAAAATATGATTTCAAATAAAAGTCTTTGTTCGATTTGTCGAAAGGCGTCTATATAAAATCCATTCAGCCCATAAGCATCTAAAAATATCTTTTCTTGGAAAGCAAATTTGTCCGATAAAGAATTGTCTATTTCTAAAGAGGGCTGGTTCTTATGAGTGGAAGCATCAAAAAATCTGTCCATTCGGCAAGAAAACGCTCCTTTGGCGCTAAGTATGAAGAGGCAATTTCATCTAAAAGACCTGCCGAAATGCCATGACTTAGGACATATTACGGGGATATTGCTAGCTTGTCGGTATTTCAGGCGACACATTAAAGTCCCCCTTTCTTAATTATGAACCTTAGAGTTAGCGCGACTCGCGCGAAGTTTGCAATATGGCAAGCCAATATAAATACCAAAGCACCAAAAAAGTCTCAAAAAGTCAAAGAAAAGAAAAAATGTGCCGGCGGGGCCCAAGCTGTAAAGCTCAAGCCCCGCCGGGTAACTGGCCAGCGGCCCAACTGCGACCTTGGATCATCGGTTGTCTAGCCGCCGCCGCTTGGTTTTTTTGCCTATTCAGGACTGACTGCCCCCACTGGGAGAACCCGCCTTGTCCGCCGCAGGCGGGGGCGAGACGTCCTGGGTCTTAGCACGAGCGGCCGAAGCGCCGGGATTCTTGATGGGCGCGATCTCCTCGCGGTAGATCTCGACCTTTGGAGGCGCCTCGATGCCAATGCGGACCTGATTGGAATTGATCCTTATCACGGTGATACGGATGTTGTCACCAATGATGATGGATTCATCGATCTTCCTCGAAAGTACCAGCATGGTTGTTCCTCCAATGTATGCTGGTTGCCTGTCCTTAGCTGCCAGTGCTTTTTGGAGCACCGCGTTGCGAAACACCACAACGTTCCATTCAGCTTTGGACTTCCATGGCGCGAATCAAGATTCTGCTGGCAGGCCTGGCTAGGGCGATAAAGCGATTTGCTTTCTGGTTTGGCGTGAATGGGGATTGCCAGGTACTTCGATAGGTACTCCTTTGTAAAAGAGAAATGATAGGGAACACCGTTTAACTAACCGAAATAAGAGACAGTATGCAAGTCACAAAATGATGGCAATCTAATAAAGATCGGTTCGCCATTAATTCAAACAATAATCAGAAAATTTAGCGGGCGGCGCTTTGCATCCAGCAGTTTTCTTGATATCATCCGGCTTATCCGGCAAAAAGCTCAATAAATTTAATGTTAAAACGCTCATTAATTTGTTCTGGATGTTCGCGCTAGCCAGCGCTAACTCTTGTCGTGCTAATCTCTATAATCTGCGAATTGTGACAAGTTTATATCAGTAGATAACAGTGCTTAGGCAGGTATCATCAGTCATGCCACAAATTTTTGTTTTGCCAGAACATATAGCCAGCCAAATTGCAGCTGGCGAAGTAGTTGAGCGTCCAGCTTCAGTAGTTAAAGAATTAGTTGAAAATTCAATTGATGCTGGGGCGGGCAAAATTGTTGTCGATATAAGCGAAGGCTGTAGAAAAATTCGGGTGTCCGACAATGGCTGCGGCATGGAGACCGACGATGCTTCGCTGGCTTTTCAAAGACACGCTACTTCAAAATTAAAAAGCGCTGATGATTTATGGAATTTAAATTCACTTGGTTTTCGGGGTGAGGCTTTGCCTAGTATTGCCTCGGTAAGCAAGCTTATTTGTTTTACACGCACAGATAAAAAAGATATTGGTACTAAAGTAACTTCTACTGATGGCGGTATGACTGTTTCAGAAACTGGTTGTGCCAAAGGAACAATAATAGAAGTTGAAGACCTTTTTTATAATGTGCCAGCACGGCTTAAATTCTTAAAAAAGCCTACAACTGAATTTGCTCATATTTATGAGATCATGCAAAGTTTGGCTATTACTTATCCAAAAATTTCTTTTGAACTAAGCTTAGATGGCACAAAAAAATTAAAAACGCTTGGTTCAGGACTATTAGATCAAGCTATAAATGAGAGTGGCTTTACAACAGAGTCTTCCTCTTTTCTTACTGTTAAAGCAAAAGATGGGGTTTTGGGTTTAGAAATAGAAGGCAGATTAATCAGTCCCAAAAATTTTCGTGGGGATCGCAAAGGCATCCTTACTATAGTAAACAACCGCCCAGTGCGGTGCTCACTTGCGCTTAAAGCATTGGATTATGCTTATGCCGATCTAATTCCCAAAGGCAGGTATCCTCTAGCAGTTGTTCATCTTAAGGTGAATCCCATCGAATTAGATATAAACATACATCCAACAAAAAAAGAAATTCGTTATTCTCGCGGTAATGATGTTTATTTGTTTTTGCAAAGACAAATTATGCACACTCTAAGAATTGCCGATAATGGACGTTCATTAGCAATTGCCCAAGCATTAAGTACAGATTCAACTGTTGAGCGTTCATCTGAGGTTATGGATTTTGAGCCTTTACCAGAAAGCAGGCTCAACAAGAGCATAAACTTTGGCAGCTCCAGCTTCTCCTACTACGAAGTTGAACGAAGTCAGCAATTGCCATTACAAGAAACTGGTGAAATGCTCTACACACCATCTTCCGTTGCTATAGATAGCGCTTTTGCTGACAGGTCATTTGGCAGTACTCTAATGTTCGATTTAAGGACACAGTCAAAAGCACCTACGTTAGATCAAACCAAATCAGTACTGGTTCAATTACCAGTAGATTGGAAAATTGTTGGTTATCTTGCTCATACTTATATTCTGTTAGAAACAAAAGACGGATTATCAATTGTTGAACAGCATATAGCCCATGAGCGAACGCTGTATGAAAAATTATTGGCTAGCGAAAAGCAGGTTGAGGGTCAGAATATAGTTATTTCTTTGCCTCTACAATTGACTGCCGAACAAAAAATCGCTTTGGAAGAAAATAAAAAAGAACTGAGTGAACAAGGCTTTGAATTTGAAGTAAGCAAACAAGAAATTGCCTGCACACAAGTACCTGTAGAATTAGCACACAAAGACTATGCTGGCATTATCCAAACCATGTTGCAGGAATTGGCCGAAAGTACACAAACAAATCCAAAACTTGAAATAGTAAAATCTCTTGCCTGTCAAAGTGCAATTAAAAATGGCATGCATTTGGCCTATGATCAAATTGTTGATTTGTTGAGTCAGTGGCATAATACGCCGCGCAATGAAACATGCCCACATGGAAGGCCAATTCAATTAGCTTTTTCATACGACAAGCTATTTCAAATGTTTCATCCAAAATAGAAAAGAACAGTTTGCTCGCTTTGGACAAAGCTATGGGTTAGCAGAATTCCAACTATCGCTTGATAACAAACAAAGACGCCGCCAGTACGGCAGCGTCCTTGTTCAAGTTTTTATTTGCGATTAGCCTTGTTGTCCAGCTGCTGCCATTAAAGACATTGGTTGATCAAGAGCAAATTGTATGCGCGTGCCGCTTGGGATTTTTACATCTTTGCCTTTACGCCATAAATTGCTTCCTAGTCCAACAGCTCCACCCGTTGCTACACCAGCAATTGCACCAGCTCCAACTGCACCACCAACTATTGGAGCAAAACAAATGCCCAATAACGTACCGCCAGCTGTCCACAAGCCTGTTCGAACTACACCGCTTTTAATGCTTGAAGATGTGGTGCGGCCTTTTAGATTACCTTGTGTATCTTCGTGGATGGTTTTTTCTTGGTTAGTTGTTGTCACTATGGCTGACAATGGATAACGAATACCATCTGGAGTAACAGCTCCAATTAGGCGTAAGCCCATTTTGCCATTGCTGCCAGCCAATCCTGCTTTGTCTGCAGAAACCACTTGTCCCTCTAGATTAGTACCACCTGGCAATACTAAATCGCTTCCTAAGTATAAAGGCGCATTTAATCTGGCACTAAATAAGTCGCCTGGTTTAGCCAAAGCGCTGTCAATTGGACTGGTAAGTGAAGCATCGAGTGTGGTGCCAACTGGGGCATAGGTTACCCGTCCTTGCAAATGTTGCTGAGCTCCAGTATATGAATCTGCCATAGTTGGTAAACTTTGAGCGCCTACCATTGTAATAATAGCCGCCATGCTTATTGATGTATTTCTGATTCCTCTTAGAGGTGTCCTTTTCATGATTGCTCCTTCTAGAATATTAATTGAGCTTATGTAATCATACGCGGTAGCATATTTAATATCATTAAATTTCAAGTGGTGCAAGCAAATTTTAAGGAGACAATTAATGAGTTTGGTGGCAATAGATATAGGTACTACACTCATTAAATGCGGTCGTTTTATCGATAACGAACTAGAAGAAACCTGGCACTATAGAACCAAAGATAGTGCCGGCATTGGTGGTGATCTTGTTAAGCGTGTAAGCAAAGATGAAATAGCTTTGTCATCTGTTGCGCCACAAGCAACAGCAGATTTAGAAAAAGCTTTTGGCAGATCAGTTTTTAAAGTTACGCCTGAAGGACAAAACTTTATTCAAGATTTTCATCCATCTTATGGTGCAGATCGTGTTTGTGATGCTGTAGCAGCTCGTGAATTGTATGCAAAGAATAAGAATTTGGCTGTATTTGCTTTGGGCACATGCACCGTCTTGACAACAGTATCGGCACAGGGCATTGTCGGTGGTGGCTTTATAACATTAGGTTATCATTCAATGATCAATGGGCTTAAAATAGCAGCTCAGCTTACTTCTACAGTAGAAGATGTAGACTACAAAAAATTTGACCTTGATTATGGTTACACCACAAACGATCAAATAATGAATGGCACTGCTTTGGCCCAAATTGGTATTGTGGAGCAGTGGTTAAAATTGACCCAAGAAAAAATGGGCAATGTTGTGTCAGTTGCTACTGGTGGCAATGCTAATAGACTTTTGGACACTAAGATGGGAAAAATAGTAGATCATTTAGATCCGCATTTAACTATTAATGGTGTGCGATTAATCTATAATGCCAGCCGCAATAAAGGCTAAATGCCAGTCATCTAAAATATTGTCTTTTGTAAGTTCGGCAATTCCTTTTAGCCGTTGCCCGTTTAAGTGAATCTTTACTTGTTCATTATTGTTCTCAACCCAATCAAAAGTACCTTTGTCGAATTGAGTGACAAAACCACGATTGCTAGAAACAGGTCCTTCATAATCAAGATATATAAGACGATGATTTTGGGCAGTATTGGCTCTAATTGAAAAACCTTGCTTTGATTGCTTGAGTAGGTCTTCTGGATTATCTAAAAGTTTCCAAGCGCGCAGATGATCGCCGTTTTCTAGCATGAAATCCCAATGTCTTAGAGGGTAATCGTGTTCAAGAATAACAAAGCGCGGCAAGTCCTTTACCTTATATTGAGTCGTTGCGAGATTTAATTGTTGGCTCATCTTAGTTTATTTTCTGTTGTTTTGCTCTTATGTGCCAAAGATAGATTTATACAAATATAAAAGGGTCAAAAAGATTGAGTAAAAAGCAAAGGTTACCGATCCCCTTCTCTGGGATCGGTAACCTTGTTTTTACAACCAGTTTTCTACAGTTGAGTTTCTCCTGATTAGTTGGGACGAGGGCGCTCCCCGCTCCAGCTTCTCGTCATAGTGGCAGTTTGTCATGAGGGGACTGAACTCAGTCCCCTGAAGAGCGGGGGAGCACGAGCGCAAGGCTCCCTGTGTTCTGCGTGCTCGACTCCTCCTCCTCCGCTCGAACTTACTATTCAACCCACCTTGGCGACGGACTTGCCGTTGCCGCTGTTGCCGGTCCTCGTCGCGGCGAGTCCACCGTTCAGTTGACGACCATCGGGACGCGAAGAGCTGCCGGACCTGCCGCCGAGCTCCTCGACCAGCTTGAGAACGCAGTCCGCGTCGTCCGACAACGCCACGAGTGACTCACTGCGATTGAGGAGTTCGACGAGTCTATTGAGCCGATCGGGATCGCCCACGACCGTGAGGGCTTGGTGGAGATTGCCCATGCGTCCGCGGGCCTCCGCCGCCAGAGCAACGGCCCGGTCGGCGATGACGTGCATAGCATTGGCGACGCGTTTGGTTGAGCGTCGCTTGCGACCAGCCGCCACGTAGCGCTTCTTGGCGGCGCTGATGATCTGAATCGGGCTGGCTCCTTCATTGATGTAATCGTTGATGTTGCCGACAACCGCTTCGACGACATTTCGGGCCAACTCCGCCTTCGAGGAAGACGGGGTGCTACTGAACTGATCGAGCAGCTCGAGCAGTTCGGCGTCGAACTGGCGACGCTGATTGCGATTGCGTCCGCCGGGGATGGCCGCAAAGAGCAGGTTGCCGAACTTCGCTAGAGTGCTCCGGCTGCCGCGGTAGCCAGGGAGCAGGGCTTCGTGAAGTTCAACGAGTTCACGGTCTTCGTTGTCCTCCGGGATGGTCGTACCGATGGCGGTGAGCGCCTCTCCGGAGAGGGCGTTCACAGTGCGGTTGAGTTCGGCGGTGAGCCGGGCGACATTGCGTCCGAAGATCTTCACGCCGGCGACATGAACGGTCTTGACGAGGGCAATGCTGCCCAAGGCCCATGCAATGGCTTCGGTGGGGTGGCTCGCGGCCCTCCAGAACACGATAGACAGGAAGTCCAGCAACTGAGCGACCGGCGGGATGCTGATGTTCATCTTCAAGTCTCCACTAAACTTGATGCATGGTCTGCGATGGTCAACCCATTGTCGACCATTCTCATTCACCCACTCCCTTAGCGCGGCATGATCTTAGACGTCCTTATCGTCCAAGTCTTTTGTGGTTTTGCCGCTTGTTTGTTGCGATGTGTTCTTGTTCTGCAGAGGGATATGAGTGAACAATTAACAGTGTCATTTTTTATCCAGGCAATGCAATCTTTGCAGCGTAGCAATGTGTTTTTCTTTTGAAAAGCAGTCAAATCCCAATAGCCCCACGCAGTGACAAAATTGTCGAACTATATAAATCCTTGTCTATATAGATCACATATAAGGACCGCGAAAATAAAGTAATCTTTACTGACGCATAGCACTTAGCGCGGCCTCGCTAGCTTGGCACTGCTTTTTGAAATTAGCAACATTTTGGGCTCCAAAAACAATGGTATGGGTGCCACCTGGGGTGGTTCTACCAATATAGTGAGAACGGCTTGCACAAAACGCCCTTTATGATTAGCGCAGATGCACTACATTTGACAACTTTTGGCTTACAGAGCGGGTATCGGCAGACAAGAAGATACTTATTTAGTACGATCTGGTTTGACTAGTTACTGCTTTGCAGTATTTCAATATTCACAATCAGAATTTAAAACACAAATAAAAAAAGAAAGAGGTCTCCCGAGTCGAGTCTGGTTAGACTGCATACTAGGGAGACCTGCATCAATGTGCGTCATCGCGAATCTTTCACTGCGGGATAACGATGAGATATTTCCTCCCATCCAGGGTGCGTTTTTTGTCGATCTCGTAGGACCAACGGTGCTTGGCGATGAAGTCCTCGATCGCCTCCTGTCCCACTCCTTCGGGCAGGGCGAATCCACTGAGCGCAGGGGCAGTCGGGTTCTTCTTGTGCGCCTCGATAATTGGTTGCATCTTCTTGTCGAGCAAATCCATTTGCTCAGGTGGCGTGAGCTTGGTGGTCTTTTCCACCTTCGTCACTTCTTTGGAAAATTCGTGTGCTTGCCAGACCGGGGCAAGCGGCTTGAAGAGGATGACGAGGAGCAGCAGAGCAGCCCCAGATAGAACTGCCGCCATTTTTGCCAGCGCCAGCAAGGCGCGCAAGACCAGCCAGAAAACCGACTTGATCATCGTTGCGCCTCCGTGTTGAGATGGGAACCTTGTCATATGAACAATAGATCAATACAGTACCTTCTCTACCTAAGCGCTGATTGACGCCTAAATAGGAAGAAAGACCTTGTATTGATTTATGCTTGTATAGGTAAAAGATTTTAGCTATAAGATGACAGTTTATCTTTATGCATTTGTGCGCTAACAATCAAGTAGTGTTGTTGTCGATAGTCGGCAGCTACAGCTAAAAAATTGGTGCTTTAAGCAAGCATAATGGTGATGCTCAAATTAATTTGCTGCGTGCACATTAGCTCAATTGTGCTAGACATTTATTTTTTCGCTTGTGAACTTGCATGTTGACTTTACTATTAGCATAGCTATGTGTAGTACCGACTGCAATAATCTCTTGTTTTCTTCAGATGACTGTTCAAAGAGTAATAAATTTTGTTTGATGTTTGAGGCATTTTCTGAAATGGGCGGTGGCGCCGGATTTTATTGTAGTGATTTTTATGCTCGATTTGGAATTAGCTTTGCGAAAGTGCAAAGCTAAGATGTCGTATTTCCACATCAAGCCAACCCTCTAACCAAGCTACTTCAATTCCGTTTTCAGCAAAGTTCAGTGTCATTCGTTGACATGAGCTGAAATTGGACCGAAGAAGGGGTGCATTATGAGCTGTGTCAAGATAGTTCGCCTGGCTCTCGTCGTCTTGTTGTTGGTGCTTCCGCAAATTGGACACGGACAGTCGCCGCAGACCCGCGGGTCGAAGGCCGGTCGAGCACAGTCCACCACGCAGTCGAAGTCGCGCAATTTCAAGGACACAAAGACTCAGCGCGCCCAGACTGGACAGCAATCCACTTCGCAACAACAGTACCTTCTTGATGCGATTCAAGACGAACTGCAAACACTGTCGCCCACGGACGGAAGCGCCCGCATCGGCTGTCTCAATGCCGAATTCGGCAATGCAAGCAAGGCAGCGCGACTTGCTTCGGTCTACAAAGAGATCGTGCAAGAGCACACGCTGTTGGGGCTGGAAGAGGTCGATCGCCAATTCGTGGAATCCCTGGCAAAGGAAAGCGGGTACAAACACGTTAATGGAAAAGTCAATGAGCGTGGGCAAGGGCTCGGGCTTTTGGTGGCTCCCAACTGCACGATTGTCAGGCACGAGGAGCTGCTCGACACTGCCAAAATTGCCGGGATTGATCAACTGCGCCCAGATCTGGCGGTTGTGGTGCGCTTGCCAGAAGGACAAGAAGTCCTTGTGGTCGTGGTCCACAAGAAATCCATGCAGTCACGCAACTCCAAAAATGGTGCTGGCGTCACCAAGCAGAAGGGTCTTCGGCGAGGCGAGCTTGAGACTCGCCCTATTCGAACCCAACAAAATAAATTGCTGGCCAAACATCTTCAAGATGAAGGCTGGCCTGCTGCCAAAATCGTGATTGGCGACTTCAATTGTCACCTGGAGGGCGAACATCCCGAAACCGAGCCTCTGGAAAATATCGGTTTGAGGCTCAATCCTCTTAGGAAGCAACAACCAACACATCGTATGGGCGGGACACTGGATGGAATGATGTCCTGCGGCGTCGATGTTGTGAACCTGCAAGTAGTGATGGGAGAGAAGTTTTGGAAAGACAAAAAGATCGGCAAGAGCCTCACCGATCACGGACTGTTGACCGGCGTTATGAAATTGTCTTCCGTCCGGTAAGCCCGTGACGCCGATTCAGCGCCCAAAAGAAAGAGACGGTCCGACCAATGCTTTACTCACCTCAAGAGTGTTGCATTGATTGTCGGACTGTTTCTTTTTTATTTTTTCTTTTGCTGGTCCCTTTGCAAAGTGTCTAAAATGATTGTTTATGGCAAAAATTTTTTACGATAAAGACGCAGACTTAAACGAACTTAGCGGTATTATCGCTGCTGTTATTGGCTACGGTAATCAAGGGCGTGCCCACGCCCTAAATATGAGAGATAGTGGCGTCAATGTTATTGTTGGCGCAAGAAAAGAAGGCAAAGGTTATGCACAAGCTATTAAAGATGGTTTTGAACCATTAAGTATCAAAGAGGCGGCTGCAACTGCAGATCTGCTTTCAATTCTTTTGCCTGACGAAATTACAGCGGACATATTTAAGAACGATATTTCTCCAAACATAGATCATCCTATATCTTTGGTTTTTGCTAGTGGTTTTGTTGTGCACGAAAAATTAATTTCGTTACCAGCTAAAAGTGATGTGCTTTTGGTTGCACCAACAAGCCCTGGGCGGGTAATGCGCAAATTTTTTAAAGCAGGCAAAGGTGTGCCTGGGTTAATTGGTGTAGAACAAGATGCATCAGGACATGCCTTTCCACGCTGCTTAGCCTATGCTAAAGCAATAGGGTGTACTAAAGCTGGGGCATTGCTTACTAGTTTTACCGAAGAAGCAGTTACTAATTTATTTTCTGAACAGGCAGTTTTATGTGGTGGAGTGCCACATCTTATTAGTGCTAGTTTCAATACATTAGTAGAAGCTGGCTATCAACCTGAGATAGCTTATATCTTTTGCTTGAAAGAAGTAAAACTGATTGGCGATTTGTTATTTGAAATTGGCTTGAACGGCATGCGACAATCTATTTCAACTACAGCCAGATATGGCGGGGCAAAAACTGGCAATAAGCTTATAAATTCTCATGTGAAGGCCAAAATGACAGAAGCATTAGCAGATATTGAATCAGGCAAATTTGCCAAAGAATATTTGGCCGAGGCAAAAAATGGACTTAAACCATTGCAAGATTTTATGGCAAAAGAAAAAAACTCAAAATTAGCAGCTGTAGAAAAAGAATTAGCTAAATCGCTTGATTTTTGAGCTACTCATATTAAATCTGTCGCAGCTTAGCTATAGTTCTTCAGCTCAATTGACTAACAAATTGTCGATTAAACGAATATTTTCTATTTTTGCAGCAACAAGCAAAATGCGTGTTTTGGTGTTGTTACTTATTGGCTGCAGAGTATCAGCATCTCTTACTTCCAGATAGTGGAGCTCAAAACTTGCGTCTTTAAACTTTTGCCGTATGATATCAAGGTTTTTTTCTATAGCTGTATTGTCATTTTGATCTTTTATTTTGCTGGACGCTTCTTGCAAAAGAGCATGAATACGGGGGGCAAGGGCGCGCTGATCCTTGTTTAAATAAGCATTACGTGAACTCATTGCCAAGCCATCAGGCTCGCGAACTATTGATGCACCATATACGGTTACAGGCAAATTGAGATCATGAACAAATCGTTTTACGACAAGCAATTGTTGATAGTCTTTCTGTCCAAACACCACCACATTGGGCTGAACAATATTGAAAAACTTGACCAACACTGTAGCTACGCCAGTAAAGAATCCTGGACGAAAATGTCCTTCTAAAATGTCACCTAATTCCGCCGGTGGTAGAACTTTTGTACAATTCTCTTTGCCTTCTGGATAAATATCAGCCATTTCTGGCATAAATACCGCATTTACACCAGCTTGCTTGCACGCTTCTAGATCCGCCTCAGGGGTGCGGGGATATGTACCAAAATCTTCTTTGGGACCGAATTGCATGGGATTGACAAAAATATAGAGCACAACTTTGTCAGCAAGCTCTTTTGCTTTGCGTACAAGAGACAAATGTCCTTCATGTAATGCACCCATTGTTGGTACAAGAGCCAATGACTCTTTTTGCTCTTTGTGCCACCGCTGAAAATCCTGTGCGTTTTTGAAAACAAGCATTTTACTGTCGGTACAATTTATTGGCATAATTAGAAAACCCCGATGCAAGAAGGCTTTGAAAGGAATTCTAAAGCTATTGTTGCTAGTTGAGCTTTTGTTCCTTGTTAAGAGTTAGTATTATTACACTGAGACGCTATCTTTAGGCAAGAGAAAGATGTATATATCGCGAAAGTTTTCCAAATTATCAAAAAAACCTTCTTGGAAAGCTTCTCATCGCCGAGACACTTTCCCTTTACTAGCCAATGTCTTTCTTTTAATCAGTACTGCTACAGGCTCAGTAGCAGCTAATTTGTCCGAAATAGCGGAAAGCAGCAGACCAAATATAATCAAAGCAAAGAACTCAGACAAAGCAAAAATTTTAGCAAAAGATATTCTTGCTGCTTATGGCGGGGAGGATAAATTTAAACAAGTGTATGAGAAAGGCTGTCATGGCCTTGGCAAATATACTCAAATCTCAGCTTTGTCTGGAGCTGCAAACACTTTCAATATTGAGATTTTCAACAAAGGAGACAAAATACGCGAAGAAATGAGCGTTTTAGGTGAGCCTTTGGTGGGCGGCTTTGATGGCAAGCATTCTTGGCTCAAACAGTATGGTGAAGTCATTGAAGATAATCCTGCTGGACAAGATCAAACAAGACAAGAAATTGAGCACGGTTTGCAGGTTTTGTTAAAGCTGTGCGATAAAAATACTGGTCTTGAATATATAGGATCAGATAAAAGTACTATTTACGACCTGCTTAAAGTAACAACTCCTGAAGGTATCTCTACCTATCTGTATGCAGATAAAAAAACTCATCTAATTGCTAAAACAGAATTTGTAGGCATAGATGAAGAACAAGGACTGCCTATGACCAAGTCATTTAGATATAGTGATTATCGTTCTTTTTCTGGGACTATGATTCCCTTTAAAATGAGCGAATATTGCGGGGATAAAAAAGCTTCTGAAACATCATTGGGTTCGATCAAAGAAGAGTTATTGTCTGATTCTCTTTTTCAGGTGCCAAAAGCAAATGCGCCTTTACTAGCCAAAGATCGATCAGTAACTATACCTTTTGAGCTTCTGTCTGGTGAGATTTTTATTGATGTATCAATAAATGGCAAGCCTGGCTATGTTTTTGTTGTCGATACTGGCGCCACACAAACGCTAATTGACACTTCTGTTGCCCCACAATTGGGCATTACAAAACAGTCTGATTTGTCTATTACTACAGGTGCTGGCAGTGTGCCTATGAGCTATATGAGGCTTAAAAGCCTTGGTGTAGGTGTCCTAACTTTCAATGAGATCCCCGCAGCAGTAGCAGATCTTTCACCACTCAAAAAGGCTGCTCCAAATAAAAATGTAGCCGGGATGTTAGGCGCAAATATAATGCGGCAATTTCTTACCACCTTTGATTTTCCCAATAAACTAATTACTTTTGCCAACCCAGACAGCAAGCTAGATGGATATTATGTTGTTACTACATTACCTGCTAAGCCATCTTTAGGCGGAGCAGGGCTTATGGTAGAAGGACGGCTGGATGGCAAAAAGCTTGATTGTTTAATTGACACAGGAGCGGCTTATAGTGTCATTCCTTATGAATTAGCAAAACAGATCGGAGACAAATCTACTCTAGGTGAAAATGTTGTCCATGGCTTAGATGGCAAGCCCGTAAAAGTTGCTGATGGCAAATTTTATGCTCTGAAGCTTGGCAGTGAGTCAATTTATCATCCTAATTTTCTTGTTGCTTTTGAGAAAACCAAATCATTAGGAATGATTGGCAATGGTTCGGTAGCAATATTAGGTAATCCTACATGGCGACACTATTGTTTGACCTTAGACTATAAAGGACAAAAGGTTGTTTTGAGTCACAAAATAAAAAACACAAAATAGGTATAAGTTATGCCATTCAAAATTTTTTTAGATCCAGAAGAACTAACTTTTTTGCAGTGGTCAGCTATTGTTTTGTTGATTGCGTTGGTTCTTCTGTTTTTTTGCAATTGGCTTAATATCGCCATTTGGCCATATTGAGAAAAGCTTGTTTTCAAGTGCTAGCGCAATTGTGCCAGCTAAAAGAATTGTATAGTCAATGCAACGTTCGGTACGGGATAATAGCTCGCGCATTGCTGTACGCTGCTCATAGGGTCGAACATTGCCACGTCAATTCTATGACCCCAGCCTGCTGAGAGGATTCCGATCATGAGTAAAGTAAAAAAGGATTGTATTTTGACGCGATTTCGTTATCACTTCTACTCCAATCCATACTTAAGTGGCGTGATAAAATTTTCGTTCATTCCAGGGACAAATACTCGCAATAAGAGGTACCACGTTGTGCAAATTCTTAAAGAATGCATTCGGCGTAATGGCAAACACATTGGCAGTGGGATGCTAAAAGTCGATTCATTTCTGAATCATCAAATAGACTCTGTCCTTATGCAAAAGATTGGCGAAGAATTTGCAAAACTTTTAGAACATACACAGCCCACCAAAATCTTGACTGCAGAAACAAGTGGCATACCACCTGCACTAGCAACAGGTATGTGTCTTAAAATACCTGTGGTTTATGCTCGCAAGCATAAACCGCTTACACTCAACGAAAAAACATTTAGTGAGGCTACGGTTTCGCCTACGCATGGTGGTAATACAGATCTTATCGTTTCAACCGACTGCTTGAATTCAAAAGACAGAGTATTAATTATTGACGATTTTTTAGCGAGTACTAAAACTACAAAGACATTGATGCGTTTAGTTGAGCAGAGTGGAGCTACCTTGGTGGGCATAGGCGCTGTGATTGAAAAAATATATTCAGGCGGTCGTGAAGCCTTAGGAACAGTCGATATTCCTGTTGTTTGTTTAGCCTCAATCAAAGATTTTGATGGCGAAAAAATCATCGTTGAATAGAAAAAACACCTGAAAGTCGTCCGCTCTTACGGCGCTTCCAGGTGTTTATCTTATTGAGCAAAGAATTCGGTCAACTGCCCACGAGCATGCCGAGCGAGGCCGGACAGAAGCCGTCGGGCATGAGCTGCTCGATTGTGTAACGGGCCACCATCAGAGGGAATCCGTTTGCATCGGTCTCGTAAACAACGAGAACAGGGTAGTCCTCGATCTTGAATTCGAGGAGGTTGCCGCGACATTCGCCGCAGGGTGTGCCGTTGCGTCCGGGGGCTTTCTTGCAGTAGACCGCAGCGGCGAGAAAAATACGATGGTGATCGTTGACGGCCTTGCCAATTGCATTGCCCTCAGCACAACGACCCAACGGGTAGGCAGCGCTCTCAACGTTCGCTCCGGTGAAGATCTTGGTTTGCCCGGAATTCTTGTTACGAGCACAGATGGCCGCGCCAACAGAAAAGTTCGAATAGGGACAGTAGGCGTCGTCTGAGGCTCTGACAGCCGCCATGACAAGTGACTGCTCATCGGGAAGCAGCTCTTTCCAGGCGACAATTTGGGGTTCAACGGGTTCGAAGGCAGGCATGGTGAATTGCACGAGATAGCTCCTCCTCTGAGTTTCGGGAAAAAACGAGGCCCGACCGATTTTAGCATCTCAGCTAACTTGTAACGGCGATAATGCCGAGGGGGCGGGAATGGCACCAAAAGCTCGGAAGCGGACGAAGCGATAGCACCTGAACTCATGCATCTGCATCTCGTCCGCTTCCGGAAATAGTTCTGCATCGCTACAGGCGCGCATGAGCTAGACAAAGTCCTCCCCGCATGAGAGGACGATGCTTGGTTGAACGAAGTGCTCCGGGGGACCCTGTGTTTGGTCGGACTCTGAGATCCAAGTCGTTAGGCATAACGTTTCCCTCCCTAAAAGTTGTTTGAAATTTGACACTCCCTCAGTCAACGAACTACCCCAGGGGCTTCGATCGTCTGCCCTGGTAAATGAAGCCTCCAGACTCGCGATAGTACCGCAAGACAGCACTGGCCTCCCTTCTCATTACCTCCTCCTCGAGAGACAACCCTTGTGCCCGGAGCTCCTCGCGCCAGTTCGGATGGAGGGGACCTTCGTCAAAGCCCGTCAGAGTCTCGACGTCCCCTTTAGTGGCACCGATTGCCATCGCCCAAATGCCGGACCAGTGGATATTACCGAAGCATTGGACGCAGGGTTGGGCGCTGGTGACCAGCTTGCGACGAGGCATGCCAGGTCCGCCGAGGTCGAAGCTGTTGATCCGTTGCTGTGCCAACATGAGGGCGACAGCCTCTGCGTGGAGCAAGGAGCAGTTAGTATGCTCCACACGGTTGACGCCAACCGAAAGAACCAGTCCGGTGCTCTCGTCAATGACGATCGCGCCGAAAGGACCACCGGTTTTGTGTTCGACATTCTTGCGGGACAATGCGATCGCCAATCGCATCTGCTCGTTTGTACTGGGAAGATGCGTCGGCCAGCAGGCCAGCTCCTCCTGAATCCATTTAGGCAGGCTGAAATTCATTGAGGTGACAATCTGGTTCTCTTGCATTTGGGATCCCCTCTTTCGCGAATGTTCTATTGTGCTGAAAATTCAATAGCGACGGCTTCCTAAAGCCAAACCAGGCGATAGGGGGAGTGAGCAACTTTAGTAAGCGCCCTGGAACATCCTTAGTGAGCTCTGGCAATTTGCTGAGAAGCAAAATATGCCCGCTCGATAGCATACTGTTTCAGATTTTATCTGGACTCCAGCCTCCAAGACCATACAAATTATTGTTCTATCAATGCAACTCGATGCATTGTGAACGAATAAACTTGTATGAGCAGTTTGAATAGGGGGTTAGGTTCCGAAGGCATCAGAGATAACAGTATATGTATAACTGTTTGCAAGAGGAATGATCAAGTGCGGCAGGTCAGACTAGTTGTGCTCCTTGCGCTTCGCTTAAGGAGTTTAAGCAAGGATAATCTCAAGTTAATATATTAATTCTATATATCAAGTCTGGCGGAGCTGCGCTAGGGGGATTCTATGCATATCGCGTCTAAGCAGGGAATGATTTAAAATTTTGATTTAGTGGCACGCCATGCATATATACGTATGGAGGTATTCTCATGAAGAAAAAATCGGCGTCTTTGTTTGACTTTCAGAATAAATACAAAAGCGAGACTGATTGTCTAAACGCGATAATGAAAATGCGCTGGCCGGAAGGCTTTAGGTGTACAAAATGCAATTTTAGAAGCGGTTATCGGTTAAATAAAAAACGAGCAATTGAGTGCGCGTCTTGTAGACATCAAATTTCAATTACTGCCAATACCATGTTCCACAAGACAAGAATACCGCTTCTAGCTTGGTTTTG
>DAIDIP010000020.1 GCA_027451745.1 Candidatus Melainabacteria bacterium | reverse complement strand
TTTAACAACAAAATTTTCCAATAAAAAGTTCTCTTTGTCCCATCATTTATTCAAAAAAAATTGCCCTGTTTTGCAGGACGAACTAGTTAGAAGTCGAATGGCATTAATAGAAAGTCATATGACTCGCCTAGCAAAAAATGATTACGCTCGAATGAGTTAAGCAATAACTTTTATTTGCTGCGGGAAAACCTCGTAAACCATGTCTTGAATTTTTTTCATTAGATGTGGAAAACCAAGTCTTTTCGCTGCTGATATAACTACTGGATTTGGCACTTGCGAAACAAGCCAAACCAAATCTTCTTTGCGAACCATTTCTGATTTATTCAATACAGTGATAATTGGCTTATCAATAGCACCCAATTCGCTTAGAACATCATAGACACTATTAACTTGATCAATAGCATGTGGATGAGAAGCATCTACTACATGGAGTAAAATATCTGCCACTGAAACTTCTTCCAAAGTGGCTCTAAAAGCGGCAACTAGTGGTGTAGGTAGCTTCTTGATAAATCCGACTGTATCACATAACAGCACAGAACTATGATCGGGCAAAGTTGTTTTGCGTGTTGTTGGGTCAAGAGTGGCAAATAATTTGTCTTCGACAAAAACATTTGCTTTGGTTATTGCATTAAGCAAAGTAGACTTGCCTGAATTGGTATATCCAGTAATAGCGATTACTGGTAAATGATTTTCATTGCGCATACGCCGTTGCGTATCACGATAATTTTTGATTCTTATAATGTCATTTTCTAAATGATTTATACGTTGACGAATACGTCGACGATCTATTTCTAATTTAGTTTCACCAGGACCTCTTGTACCAATACCACCCCCAAGTCGGCTCATGGCAGTACCTTTACCGATTAGGCGGGGTAAAAGATATTTCAGTTGTGCTAATTCTACTTGTAATTTACCTTCTGCAGTTCTGGCTCGTTGAGCAAAAATATCTAAAATAAGCTCTGTGCGATCCAGCACTTTTACACCAACTGCTTTTTGCAATGATGTGTGTTGTAAGGCAGTTAACTCGTGATCCAAAATTACAACGTTAGCTCCTGTTTCTTGAACAAGTAAAGCCAATTCTTGTGCTTTACCAGCACCAAGGAAAAAGCGCGGATCTGGTTCTCGTCTAGTCTGAGTAAATCTTCTGGATACAGTAGCTCCTGCTGTGCGCGTTAATTGAGCTAATTCATCCAGGTCATCTTCCATTTGCCAAGGGTCAACACCGCCAGTAATTACTCCTACAAGGATGGCTCGCTCTTCTCCAGCCCGCACTGGCAAGCCTGGAACTTGTTTGCGAAATTCTTCTTCTAAAGCTTGGATAAGGACACTAAAATCTTCTTCCTGCGCCAAACGTACCGTGCAAGCAGGCATTTGTTTCCATAATTTGCCATCGGTATCTCTATCTGGCAAAAGGTGAATAATTTCAACCGAATCAGCTAAACGACTTTGTTCACCATGAGTCCTGCTAAAAGTGCCTCTTGAATCAACATTCACTTGAGCCAATAAATCAAGTCTGTTTTTAGCTAAAGACATAAGATTGTCTTTGTTAACACTAAAGTCGCCATTCTTATTTGAATGCTTGTCTTTTTCAGTCAGCCGAGTATATATAACTCTATGTCCGCACAATCTGCCTGGCCCTACACGTACTTGCCTAAGCTCAGGCGTATTAATTTGCCACGGCTGTCCAAGAGTTACATTAACTATTTGCCCACGGCGATTTGCAACTAGAGATATGGGTTGTCCAAGGCGATGAGATATCTCTGCTACCGCTTCGGCTAAATCTATAGTAATAATCCTGTCGGGCGGAAGCCGCTTTTGTAATAAGCGATTCAATTGATTAATCTCAGATTTTTTCAGTCCTTTAGCCTTGATTAAATCTAGAGTACCTGTCAACTGCGGCTTACCTCCTGCAAACAATTGAAGCCAGCAAAATTATCTCCACCGACGCAGCCATTGTTAATTGATTTGGCGGCATCGAGGTTATTCTGGCTAGTAAAATAGCTTTGTACCATTAAAAATAATCATACACCTATTGAGATAATATAGACCAACATTTAATATTAGGAATATGTTCCTGCTGCACTCAGCAACCTAGAGATAATTTGTGTCTAGCAAGAGGGCGCATACCCGATTCTCCACAAATATTGGGAGTAGGTAATATTTTGCCAGGATTACATAGTAGTTTTGGATCAAAGGCATTTTTCACGCATTCCATAATATTCATGTCTGAGTCACCAAACAAATAAGGCATTGCCTGCGCTTTTTCAATACCAATGCCATGTTCTCCTGAGAGAACGCCACCTAAGTTAACACACAATTTTAAAATTTCATAGGATGCCTTTAAAACTTTTTCTGTTTCTTCTAAATCATTTTGATCGTAAAGTAATGCCGGATGCAAATTACCGTCGCCAGCATGAAAAATATTAGCGATTGTTAGAGCATATTTTTTGCCAATCTCTTCTATGCTTCTAATTGCAGCGGCGAGTTGTGAACGCGGGACCACGCCGTCTAATACATAAGCATGGGGAGCAATACGTCCAAGCGCGCCAAAAGCAGCTTTTCGCGCTTTCCACATTTGGGCTCGCTCTTTGTCTGACTGAGCCCAGCTATAGTCCGAAACACCTTGTTCTTTAAGTATTTGTTCAATTTGCGTTCTTTCGTTTTCAACACTTTCTTTATTACCGTCAATTTCTACAATTAACAAAGCTGCGGCTGTTCGATTTAGACCGAGCTGGAAAGCGTCTTCAACAGCATTGAGTGTAAGTTGATCCATCATTTCCATAGCACAGGGAATTACACCTGAAGCTATTATTTTTGTCACAGCTCCCCCCCCTGACTCCAAAGTGGGAAAATAAACTATGGCTGTTTGTGTGAATTCAGACAATGGTATTAATCGTAGTGTCGCTTCAGTAACTATGCCTAAAGTACCTTCAGATCCTGTAAACAAACTGGTCCAGTCAAAGCCAAAATCTCTTTGAGCCAAGCTACCAAATTTAGCAATATTGCCATCTGGCAAAACAACCGTCATTGCCAAAACATGATCTACTGTTGTCCCATATTTAAGCGTATGCGGACCACCAGCGTTTTCTGCTATATTTCCACCAATCGTTGAAGCTAACTGGCTAGATGGATCGGGAGCAAAGCAGAGCCGGTATTTTGCTACTGCTTGTGAAACGGAACTATTAGTAACGCCCGATTCTACTACAGCTATTTGCTGCTGAGGATCTATTTCAATAATTTTTGTCATCCTCGTTAGCACAAGACTTATGCCACCACATACAGTGGTTGCCCCACCTGACAGTCCGGTGCCAGCACCTCTAGCTGTATATGGCAAAGAATGTTTGTTGGCTATTTTCACCACTGCTTGTACTTCTTGGGTATTACCTGGTAGCACTACTAAATCAGGTATTGCACTGTCTAGCGTTTCAGCATCACATCCATAAACTGCTAAATCGATAGCTTGGGATAAAACATTATTACTACCAACAATCTCAGCGAGTTCAAGAGCAATTTTTTGGTAATTGTAATTTCGTTTATTCAAAATATAAGTGTTCTCAACAGTTTGAATTTTGGCTAACGCCCTGGAATAATTTCTCTATCGCCGGTTGTATATTTAAAACCTTGCACACCATAATTTTGAGTAAACATACCAGCTTTATTCACTGCTGTACGTCGCGATCCTGGTGGAAAAGCAAGAATATCAGTTTGTCCAGACATAGAATTAATTACTAGCATTACCATAGCATTGAAGGCCACATTTGGACTTTTTTGCGGTAATTGAACGTTAATTACTTGTCCTTCTTTTGTTACTGTATAAGTTACATAGCAGGCTAAAGGATGACTATAACGAAAAGCAAATTGAGCCATGGCATTGAATTTCTCATATATTGCCGCAGCCACACGTCTATGCCAAGCATCCCAAGCTAATTGCATTTCTGGTGAGTTGTCTGGATCATTTTGAACACTTTGCTGCAATTGATTCTGCTCAGCTGACATATTAAAAGGTTGGTTATTTTGTAAACCAGGCACAGTTTGTTCATTAGTAAAGTCAGGGTTCTGGATAAGTCCTGGAGGAGTGGCATTAGCTACTGCATTACCAGATTGTTGGGCATTTAAATTGAATGCTTCAGACGGAGGTTCAAAACTTTCGCCAACGGACGGTAAACCAGATGTGCCACTGCTGCCAAAAGCATCTTTGCCCTTTGTAAGATCACGCAAATTTAAACTGGGGTTTTTGCCGCCACCTAAATATTTAGCCTCATTAACGCCACCTTTTAGTACCGTGCCACCTTCCTGCGCTAATGAAGAGCAAGGAAGTAAAGTCAAGGTGAATGCCATTAATATCGAAACCTTGACTATTCCACCTATTAAAGGATATAGCGGCACTTTATTATTCTTGTTAGCAGATATATTGCTTTTAATCACGTGACAATGAATTTAAAGATAGAGATAATAATCTGTATTGTAACTAGAGAGATAACGGACGGCAAGTTAATGCGTGACACAGATATGACGAGATTTCAAGGCATAGGCGCCGGAATCATCGACAGCCACGCCCATTTGGTTAAAGAGTTCTTTGCCGAAGATCAGCAATCTGTTATCACTAATATGGAAGCAGCAAATGTTAAGCAAATAGTTAATCCTGGGGTTGACTTAAAGTCCATACCAGAGCTCTTGGACCTCGCGGACAGGTACAAAAACATATATGTGGGACTTGGCTTACATCCTCATCAAGCAAATGAATGGGATGACACAAGCTGGCAAATTATTGAAAAACAGATCCTCCACCCTAAAGTTGTGGCGATTGGTGAGTGTGGTCTAGATTTTTATTACAACAATAGCCCTAAAGAAATACAAGTTTCCGTGCTGAAAGAACAAATTAAATTAGCGCATCAATTCAATAAACCAGTAATTATTCATTGCCGAGACGCTTGGGACGATTTGTTTGACATCTTAGCTAAAGGCCCAAAACCTTTGAAAGGGGTTTTGCATTGTTTTACTGGTAATACAGAAATTGTCAGTCGATTTAAAACTCTTGTCCCAGAAATAGATTTCTATGTTTCTTTTTCTGGTATTCTCACTTTTCCAAAATCTCAAGATATTCAAGAAGCAGCAAAGATTGTAGATGATAACAAATTACTTGTAGAAACTGATTGCCCGTTTCTGGCACCACATCCGGTGCGCGGCAAACGTAACGAGCCGGCTTATGTCTGGTATACGGCAGAAAAACTGGCGCAACTGAGACAGCAAACTATAGAGCATATAGCTAATTTATGTAGTAAGAATGCCCAGCGATTATTTGGACTGCCTAACAATTAGCAGGAAAAATCGCAGGACTTGTCAACCGGTTAATTTTTAAATCTTGCTTAGTATTTAATAAGGTAGTTCAGACAATTAAGCGCTAACATTTTTAGACTTTGTCCTGTGAGGAACTCAATATTTAGTTTGCAGAGGTATAACTTATGACTAAACGCACAATTACTAAAACCTTTTTGTTGGCACTGCTTTCTTTGTCTATACCCTTAGCCATCACAGCTCAAAACACAACTACAGCTCCTAATCAAACTTCAACCAGTAATCAACAATCAGCAACTGGTCCTTTAAGAAGTCTGCGCAAAAAAATCAGAAGCATGAGACCTAGAATTAAAAGACGTGAAGCAAGAAAAAATAAATTGTTTGGGAAAGGCAATCAAAGTAATGCCACTACAATTGGTGCACCAGCAAACACAAACACCAAATAAAAAAATATAGCACTTAAATCAATGCAGCTTATCAGCCCCGCAGAAATTATTTGTTTGATAGTTGGCCAACTAATTTGGCAGTGATTTTTCCTGCATGTCTTTCTTTGTTTGCAATATTGAATTGCGAATTTGATTAGCCTGGACAGCCGATGGAGACGTCCGATCTATTTTGGATAAGTATTCCAATGATTGATCTGACTTATTCTTACTCAGTGCTATTTTAGCCAGAGCAAGATAACTATAATTCAATTGATCTTTTTCTTCCTGAGTGAGAGCAGCAGATAAACTCTTACCTTCGAGAATATCTACTACTTGTTGATGATTGCCTGAGGCAATCAGTGTATCAATTGATGATACCGGTGGTATGGGAACTGATAAAGTAGAATAAACAATGTAAGCGGAGGCTAATAAACAAGCTGAGGCGACAATGATAATTGCTATTCGCCAAAGATTTATCGGTGGTCTTGTACTGTCAGATTTTAGAGCTGCTGCTCTGGCTCTAGTGGTCACCAGTGAATTATCAAATCTATTTACTTTTGGTCGTTCAGATAGACGCGAACTGGTAATGCGTGAAATAGTATTTCGATATCTCTGTTTTACATAAATCCCTTGTTCATCCACATCGTTACTAGGAGGGACAGCAGTGTGCTGCGGCTTAACTTCTTGAAGATTTGACTGTGGACCTGATCGGATTAAGGATGAGAGAATTTGTGGTTGATCGGCGTCAGGTTGCGTATGCCTACGAGTAGATTCAGCTAGCGGAGGCAAAGATTGTAGAGAGGCGTTCGATGGCAAGGGTGGTTGGGACAAGTCGCGTTGAAACAATATATTTTGAGATAGAGCACTTGCAGACATTCCTTGTACAGAATTTGACGGCAAATCTGTTGGGATACTTAACGAGGTACTGGCTGGCGGCACATTTGCATTTGTCGCAGGAGCAGTGCTCTCATCACAAATTGAAAACCAGCCAGAGGCTGTAGGTGAAACTGCCTTCTTCGTGCTTATATGCTCTATATTGTTGACCGCTTTATCAAAAGTTTTGAGAGGATTTATATTAGAGATCGATTGCATCAATGGTGCTGAGGAAGGCATAGCATTCAATTGAGGTGACTGCGGCATCTGTGCAAGTGGAATGGGCTGCATGGATGGGGCTTCTTTCGGAGAAATTATTGGTTTGGTCGGAAGTATTGAATGTGCTCCAGTTTGTCCCTGTCCCCTTTTAGCAGCTTCCATCAAACGTTCAATTGTTCTATTTCTGCCAGTCAACGATTGATCAGCTTTATTGTCGGACAGGGCTGTTGGCTGCGACACTTCACTTGGTTGAGGAGGATTTGGTTGAACAGCTAAAGAAGGATCTTTTTCTTCAAGAACTTGAGTTTTTGGCATTTCGGATGTAGCTACTGATCGACCTTCGCCTAAATCTGGAGCCATATTTATTTCTGCTTCTGATAAGTTGTTGCGAATAGTCTGAGACGGTGAGTCCTCAGGAGCAGAAGTCCAAATATCCATTAATGATTTTTTTTCGTGACACATTGAAGCGCCTTCTGCAACTTGGGCTCTAGCAAAGACAGAATTGGGCTCCAAAGCTACTTCTGTTTTACTGGAAGATTGAATTGATACATTGCCCCAAGCTGCCAGTGAGCCATCGCTACCTTGAAAGCTTAAGTCGTCAGAGGTTATCTCGCTCTCGTGCTTAGGTACTTCGATTCGTTTAGCCAAATTTGTCAAACTAGTAGAAGGTTGAGCTGCTGCAGCAGAAAGCACACTAAGTGGATTGTCACTATCTTGCCATGCTAATTCAAATTCTAATAAGAAATCTTGTACAGTTGCCTGACGATCTTCAGGACGTTTAGATAAGGCTCGAGCAATAACATTTTCTACCGATTGAGGGATTTTCAAATCTGGGCGAACTTCGGACATTGTCATTGGAGACTCGTTAACGTGCAGAATCATAACGTTGACATTGTCTTTTTGAGAAAAAGGACGTTTACCCGTTAACATCTCAAAAACAACTATGGCTAGGGAATAAATATCACTGCGTCCATCAAGCTCCAAACCCTGACATTGTTCGGGGCTCATATAAGCAGGGCTTCCCGATACGGTTCTTGGCTTTTCTAACTTAAAACTCGATTGAGCATGTTGCGGAGAATCGGCTATACCAAAATCTAACAATTTAATATAGTCGTGACCATGATCGCTTTCTTGCAAAACCACATTTTCTGGCTTTAAATCACGATGTACTATATCCTGTCTATGAGCTTCTGCTAACGCTTCACATATTTGGTGCAATAGAGACAAAACGCGTTTTGGTTCTATGTTGCCTTTGTCTTTTATAAGGCGTCCAAGAGTCGTCCCCTCAAGATAATCCATAACAAAATAAGGCTGTCCGTCTTCCGTAACACCTGATTCCCAGATAGTAATAATATGAGGGTTACGCAAACGACTTGCAGCTTGAGCCTCGCGCAAGAATCGGTCCAAAGATGATCCTGCGGCTCCTATATAGCTGTGCAATACTTTGATTGCCACAACCATTTCGCCTCGCCCTAGGCGTCTAGCTTTATAGACAATACCGCTTGAGCCCTTACCAATAACCGAATCAACCAAGTAACGATTGTTAATTAAAGCGCCAATGAGAGGGTCTTTGCCAACATTTTCAAGAATAGCTCCATCGCTTGGGCATTTGTCGGCCGTCTCTTCAAAGTATTGATTGCAACGCAAACACAACTTCATATAAAAAAGTCTATGCCCCCATCCTCATCGAATTATGGCAAAGTCAGTGCAGACCTATACCATAAACAATCTTGCTGCCGACATCCTAAAGTCAAGAATAACAGCACTGCCCAATTTTTGCTCTTTAAATTTGCAGTACGCCCTCAATTCACACCTTAAATGCTTGTTTTTCCCTTACATACCAATCGCCAGGAAGTTTTGAAATTACACCAGCTAATTCAAGCATTGTTAAAATAGCTGATAGCTCACCAGTATTCATTCCCGTTTTTTCGATTAAATAGTCAAAGTGGCTGGGTTCATTAGAGATTAAATCGTAAACATCTAGTTCACGACCTTGCAAAGCGACTGCCGTTGCAACACCATTTTCAGTATTTTTGCTTGCCCAGCCCATTTCTTTGAGAATGTCGTTATGGTCTCTAAGCAAGTGGGCAATGTTTTTGGCTATTAGACTATTCGTGCCAATAGAAGTTGAGCTATCCACTCGTCCTGGGATAGCAAATACTTCTCTACTTTGCTCAAAAGCAAGATGGGCAGTAATAAGAGCACCGGAGCTTTCTCCTGCTTCAATCACGGCCACAGCCTGAGAAAGTCCACTAATAATTCGATTGCGAGCCGGAAAATGCCATTTTTGAGGTTGACTGCCCGGAAAATATTCAGACACTATGGCACCGCATTCTTTTTCAAGAATAGCATTGTAGAGAGGTTTATTGGATGAGGGATAACATAAATCAACTCCGCAACCTAACACAGCTACGGTCATGCCGCCACTTTCTACTGCCCCCCAATGAGCCAATGAGTCGACACCGTAAGCCATACCACTGACTATTAATACGCCATCTTGGGCTAAATCCTTGGCTAAACTTTTTGCTAGTCTTTCTCCGTAAGCGCTTGGTTTGCGAGTACCAACAATACCCACAGCACAGTTGAAATTGCACGCACGAAATTTTCCCTTTGTATATAACACTAAAGGGGGATCGTTAATTTGACGCAGTATCGAAGGATAATCGGGATGAAAATAATAAAGAGCTTCTACTCCACTTTTATCCAGCTTCTCTAGAAGATTATCGGGTTCAATTGTTTTCTTTTGTTCTAATAATCGTTCAATAGTGGATTGATTTAGCCATGATAGTCGGCTAAGTTCTTTTGCCGGCGCATCCCAGGCTTCTTTAAGGCTGCCATAATGATCGTAAAGTAATTTGATTTTCCGAAAGCCTAGACCGGTTCCAGATAATGAATTAAACGCTAGCCAATAGGCCAACTCGCTTTTGTCTACATTGCTAAATTCTTCGTTGGACATTATCCTTACGTTATTATCTTTGTTTTAATATATTAGCTTGCAATCCAAGAGAAATAGAAAAAGTGTCAATGTTAAATATAGAAAAAAAGAACTTGATGGTTAGTTTACCTCTCATTAGCCTTTTTGTTTGCATTTTTCCGTCCTGGGCAGCATATTCTTTAGTTCAAAATGAAACTAAAGAATATGCAAATCTTATCTGTCAAAACACTTACCAAAGTGATGAAGATGACCAAGAACAAAAACTAAGAGCTAAGGCTGCCAGAGATAGTCAAATCAATTCTTTATTGGATCAGGCTATAAGCCTTTATAAAGAAAAACAATTGCCCGAAGCCATTGATTTGTTTAATCAAGTCATTCGTCTAGCTCCAGATAATGCAGCGGCACATTTTAGTTTAGGTATAGCACTTGAAGCTAGCAAAGACCTAGCTGGAGCAGCAGATCATTATCAGATTGCTCACAAATTAGAGCCACAAAACAGTGAATACGAAAAAGCAGCCACTAGCGCCAAAAAGAAGCTCGACGAGCAAAATATTGCTCAATTTGAAAAATCAAAAAAAGAGTTATTGGCTAAACAAGCAGCCGAGGCTTTTAAACAAGGACAGTATGATCAATCATTATCGTTATATTTAGAATTAGAGAAACAAGATCCACATCTAGCTTTTGCTAAATATAATATTGGCACTATTTATCTTATTCAAAAAAAAGCAGATGAAGCTCTGACATACTATAAAGCCGCGCATAAATTGGAGCCGGACAATAAACAGTATGATGAATCTTTGCAAAAACTGAAGCTCAGCATTAAAGAAGCGGATGATGCAAAAAAACAAACGCAATTATCCAATCACAGTAACGATAAAGAAAAAAACAACAAGAACAAATCAAAACAAAGTTATCTAGCTTTTTGCGGTTTACGAGTAAAGTCTGGTAAAGAAGGTGTGCTTATTGAAGCCTTACTCACAGGCTCACGGGCCGCAGAAGCGGGGCTACGCCCAGGTGACATTATTCAAGTCATTGATGGGCGTAGTATAAAGAAAGAAAGCCAGCTTGAGGAGATGCTACAAAGCAAACCATACGGACAAAAGTTTCAATTGCTAGTTAAACGTGGCGACCAAATGGGACAGATCCTTTTTTAGATAAAATGATAGACAAACAAAATAAAGTTAGAGAAGATTCGCCGGTTACCTGGCATAGATTACGTGTGGCTGCAATCTTCGCGCTGGTAATTCATTTAATTGCGGGATTATATATGCTCGTTGTTCTACGGAATGGTTTAGATACAGTTGAGTTTGCTCAGCGTTTATCTTTTTTGACGAACAACAATAGGCTATGGTCTTTTGGTTGGCTGCTATGGACAGCAGCTGATTTTTCGATTTTGTTCTTCTACTTTTGTTTTTCTGATGCCCATAAAAAAGATACCGGACCAGCAACCACGCTTTTACGTTATGCGTTTTTTATTGCTATAGCCGGCTTTGCTTTAGATTTAGCAGCAGAAGTGATTGAAATGAGTATATTGCCTGAACTGGCCCGAAAAATTATGGCTGAGCAAGCAGATATATCACTAATCAATAACGAGTTATTTTTAACTGCTAATCGTTTGGCGATTATACTCACAGGATTTTTAGCAAATGGGTTGTACAGTATATGCGCGGCTATGATGATTTTTGCGACCAGGGAAAGATACAGTCGTCTTGTACAAGCATTTGGCTATATAGCCGTGCTGAGCGGATTGTATTTATCGTATGCAGCCTATGCCTATAGCGTAATTGGTATGTTTTACGCTAATGTAGTTCTAATGCCAGCACTTTTAGCATGGTTATTAGGTATAGCCCTAGAAAGCAAAGCTAAATCGTGGAAAGAAAAATTTGTAGTGAAGTCTTAAGCCGACAAAGTTTGCAATCTTTCTTCTATGGGCGCTAATACTTGTGGTTCATGGTCACACACACGCTTGATATTATATACGGTGTCCCGCTCTACGGGTTTCTGTCCAGCTTCTGCTATTAATGCTTCCATTTTTTCTTTGGCCAATTGAAGAGGTGTTTTGGCCCCAGCAGCATGAGTGATTTTTTCTTCACCAATAGTGCCATCGAGATCATCAGCGCCGAAAGATAATGCTAATTGGGCTAATTTCTCGCCAAGTTGAATCCAATAAGCCTTGATATGGGGAAAATTGTCGAGCAACAGGCGTGAGACAGCAATATCTTTCAATAATGTAGTTGGAGCTGGTTCTTCTACTTCAGGCGCAATGTCAGTTCCTTCGTAATAACATTTCAAAGGAATAAAACACATAAAGCCATCGGTTTTGTCTTGTTGTTCGCGCAATAGCAACATATGATCAATTTTGTTTTCAGTATTTTCACCAATACCAGTAAGCATTGTGGCATTTGTTTTCAGCCCCAGCTGGTGAGCAATACCATGAATTTCCAACCATGTAGCAGCAGGCGCTTTTTTTACCGCCATATTAGAGCGAACATTTTCATCAAATATTTCTGCTCCCCCACCTGGCATTGAATCAAGTCCAGCTTTGATAAGACGCTTGAGAGTTTCTTCGTAAGAAATGCCTTCTAGATTAGCCAGGTATTCTATTTCTACGGCGGTCATGCCTTTCATGTGAATATTAGGAAATTTGTTTTTTACAGCCTGAAGAATTTCTTCGTAATAGTTAATATCGCAAGCAGGATTAAGTCCACCGACCATGTGCACTTCATTTATGCCAAGGCTTACCCCATGACCTATTTGTTCTAAAACTTGATCTATAGTCCAAGTGTATGCTTTTTCTCTTTCTTGGGGATTAGCGTATGAACAAAAACGACAGGTCTCAACACAAAAATTAGTAGGATTGAGATGCATGTTATGAATATAGTAAACATAATTAGCTTTCTCGGGACCGGCTTTGCGTTTGCGGACAAAGTCACCCAAGGCCGCTAAAGCCGGCAAATCATCGCTAGCATAAAGAGTTAGAGCATCTTGGCGATCTAAACGCTCTTGATTGCAGATTTTTTTTGCTAGAGAAGAAAGAGGATGATTGCTTTTTAGATATTTTTCTAAGCTTGCCCTATTAGCTGCAGCAAAGGCCTGCTCATTGGATTGAGGTGAGTTTTTAGCTAAAACTGCTGTCATTACCGATACCTACTATATTTTGCAACAAAATAGGATTTTATCACTCTTATAACAATCGAGAATTATACGGACTCCGGTTTGTTGTTTTCGCTTACAATTTGGACGCTAATACCAAATATTAGATATCCACAAGTAATGAGAAAAGCTACAAGAGGCCAAACCAGCCAGATTGCGTAGTCCAGGCCACGTACTTTGATAATCGAGTCAATGAAAAGCACAGGTGTCATTGCCATAACAGACAGTCTTATC
Organism: Candidatus Melainabacteria bacterium; assembly: GCA_027451745.1. Lineage (GTDB taxonomy): Bacteria > Cyanobacteriota > Vampirovibrionia > Obscuribacterales > Obscuribacteraceae > JABDBL01. The sequence continues at coordinate 45,460 of DAIDIP010000020.1, read as the reverse complement.
AACGCAGGATAAGATAATTCAACTTTATTTAAGCGAGTAATTAAAATGCCCATTAGAGCGTATAGGAGCGACTGAAGGATACAAAAAATAAAACATAACGGAACTGCAATCATAAAAACAATTAAGCCAACAGATTTACAAAAATCAGCCAGAAATTGCTTGGCTACTTTCTTATCAATCACAGTATGATCTTTCATAGTCGATAAATCAATTTTTTGGTCGCTGGGCTGACCTTTGGCATAAACAGAATCTTTAGTAATGAGAAAATTGCCCGGCATTTCATCAATGCCCATTGGTTTTTCTCGAGTATCAAAAGTCACAGCCGGTAAACCAAGACTGTCTTTCAATGTACAAGGTGATGGACAATCAATGCTGAGAATACCCTTGTCGATAGTGACTACAGGCATTTGCTGAACGATTGGGTTAATACTATGCTCGACATAATAGGATAAATCCATCTGCTTTTTAATGGCCATAAAAACCCAAGTGAAACAGATAAGCAAAAACAAATAAGAATAGGCAACACCACGCCAATTTTTTGCCACATCAACATAAAAAGATTTGGACCAGAAAGAATAAAATGGCGCTTGCCAGAGTGCGAATTGCTTCATTAAATAAACACTATTGTCATGGAGAGAAGACCACAATGCATACAGTAACGCAAAATTATAATTCTTTCAATAAAGATGCAAAGGATATAAATTAGACTGCCGAAATGCGCTTTTTGAGAGCTTTGACACTTTGGCTAAGCTGTTTATTGCCAGCAGAAACAAAGTGCTTAGCCAGCAAGTCAAAAAACTGCTCTCGATCAGCATTTTTTATTACCGCCTGGTGGTGGGCTTCCGCTAAAACCACCGGATATCCTCCGCCACGATGCAATTGAGCGAACAAAGCGGCCAAAGATAAATCAAAATTGTCTTTATCTTCTAATAACCATCGCGGACATTCGATACGTGATATGTCACCAGCAAAATTGCAATAAAAAAAACACATTTGCAGCTCAGTGGGCAAAGCTTTGCTCATTTTGCTACTCGAAAGAAAAACAGCAGACCTGGATGAATTTGGTAATTCGATTGAAAATAATTGTCGATCAGATAATGGGGATATAGCAGAACAAGGAAAGTTATCCTCGTTAAGATCGCGACAATTGTCCTTACAATTACTTTCATCATAAGGACAAATGAGAATCCGCATACTGTTAACAACCTCTGCGCTTCTACTATTGCTAATGTAGCCAAAAAGCGACACACCATTAGCTTTAATATTGTCGAATATAGCCGTCATTCTTTGAGAATATTGAGTTTGGTAAGTTAACGGCATTCGTTCTAAAGACCAAGGCAAGAGAGAACCATCAACTAGAGCTAATACTTTCATCCCTTCGCTTCTAGCTTGAATAGCTTGTTTAGATAACGTATCTAATTCCATAAGATTGCGCTCAAGGGCAACATAAAGCTCGTCTACATGCAATCGCCTTCTATCAAGAAGCGGATAAAGTTCTTCTGTTTTGTGAAACAAATATGGGATATTAGTTAAAATTGGTTTAGTATGACCGGTATAGTCAATCTGAACGATGCCTATATTAAGCAAATAGCAATAGAAAATTTCATGTTGACTAGGCATAATCTGGGAACCGTCTACGCCTATTACTGTGATTTCTTTGTTGCTCGTTGTTAGTTTATGCTGGCTAGCAAAAGGTTCGATGGGTAACGCTATGGGCCAAAGTGGTAATCCCTGATTAGATTTAAGTCGGGCTAATGTTTGGTCATCTTTTTCTTTTAGTTTATGGAAAAGTTTTTGCGCCGACTGAGCTACCAGAGCTGCCTTGTCTTGCTGAGCCAAGCTTTCTTTGCCGAGCGCCTCAATTTGAGGCATCAATTTATATAAGTCAAGCATGTTTTACACCAAAATATTTACGCTGGGTGTGCGTTATTTGTTGAAATGCACTCAAACAGATTACAATATTTGATGTAAATCAGGGCACAGAGATTATGCTCGTTTTTAAAAGTAATTAAAGAGTTGTTAGAGAATATGAAACAAGTAGGGCCCCTCCCAAAAACATTGATTTTAGCTGAAACACTTGCCCAAAGAGTAAGTCAGCTAAGAGAACTGCGTAATCTAACAATACGTGATTTAGCCAAGAGCACCAAATTTGGTATCAAGCGTATAGAAGAGATTGAAACAGGTTTAGAAACTTGGCTCTCTTCCACAGATCGTCAACTATTAGCCAAATCGTTAAGCATCGAACCGGCTTTGCTTCAAGAAGTAGAAGCGCGTTATAGCGCTGAAAATCTTATTAACCATAGCTCGGTGACTAGTAATATAAAGTCAGATTTAGAACGAGCTATTTTGTCGGGCAATAAGGACTTGCATTGCCCCATGTGCGGGGAAAGCCTCAAATCGAACGTTCAACATGGTTTCGATATAGATGGACAACCGATAAAATTACCAAAGGCACATTGCACGCGTTGCCCATTCATTTTGTAATTTAGACTTTAGTAATGCGATTTTTAAAGCACTGGCGGATTGTGTCTTCCAGCCTTGATCTAATTCTGCGCAAACGCTGCGAAAGCTCAACACGTCTTTCTTGCAATTCAAGTAAATGAGTTTTCCGATGATCGGCCAGAGCTGAAGTAAAAGACTTATCAAGCGCCACATCTTCGCTATATGCCCACCACAGGTCTTCAACAACGCTACCAATAAGGTCATGTTCGGCGTCGCTCAGCATGTGTTGAATAGATCTATACTCATCGGTCCAGATATATTCAATTCCTTGGCGTGTGTGCTTTCTAAGATGCTGGGCGGTCATAGATACTATTTGGCTGGCAATTTCTTCACTCAGGTTGCCTACAGTCAGACATAGAGCATTCAGCGATTCTTCTAGTAAATAACGTTGAAGGGCCACTTGGTTATATAAACATTCGGCTAGATAGGCAATACAAACAGAATGCAAAATATCTTCTTTCTTTGGTGAATCGATAATTTTCATCTTACTTTTTTGCTCTAGGTCATACACCATATATAGTGCGGAATTATGCTTTTCGACCAATTGTTTTAGACCGGTTGCTAACACCGTTCGCAAAGATGCAGTTTTGCCCATTTTCAGGCAAGCAGCAGCTATCGAATGAAGAATTTTACCTTTTAGAAAAACAATATTAATACTCAATTCTTCTAGAATGCGGGCAGCGCAAGTTTCTTTATTCTCAAGCAAAGCCAGCAAAAGATGAGCTCCGCCAATTTCTTCTTGTCCCAAATAATGAGAAAAATCATCCGATTTAGCTAAAGATCTAATAGCTTGATCGCTGAATGGTAGATGCTTGCTCAATCGATTTTTAAAGCAAAGGCGGGTTAATGCGATGTTGCCAGGGACTTCGTTGTGCGGTAATTCAGAATTAATATACTCTTTCTGCTTTCCAAGCTTTTCTATTTCTTGTTGCACGCTGAGGGCGTCAATTTTCATTGAATCCAGAGCAGCAGAAGCAATAGTATTTTGCTCACTAGCCAGGCTGAGCAGCAAGTGTTCAGTGCCAATACGAGAACTGCCAAAACGATAGGCGTCTTCAGCAGCTCTTATAATTGTTGCTTTCAAGTCCTCATTAACGTCGTTACAACCATCCAGCATTAATTTTGCCCTTTATTCCTCTAAGCACTTCATCCCTAGAATTAATTATCAGTATATGTCACAAGAGAAAGATAATTTAAATTATAGGCAGGCAAAATTTAGGATAAGCAATCTTTATCTTTGCCTGGGTAAGCTATTATATTATTATGCTATTTTTCCTGGTTGACCCTGCGGTAAACTATCGTTAGCCACGATAGAGTTAGTATTTAAAGATGAAAATGAGTAGTCAAGCTAGCCCAATTACTAAAGCAGAAAACCAAGCAGGGAAACTGATTGATACGGATGAACCTCCTCAGGCTATCTGTATTCCAGATTCTCGGTTTTATTTACTTCATATAGCTCAATACAAATGCTTAGTTTGTACTGAACCGATATTTATATAACGGAGGCCTATTCGCTATATTTCAGATAGCATTAATTCCTGTTTTAATATTGATGAACGCCTTCTTTGTAGCGGTGGAAATGGCATTGGCACGTGTGCGGCGTACACGTATCGACGAATTAGCTGCTGAAGGCAGCACGACAGCACTTTTGGTTCAAAAGGCGCTAAACGACCCGCGCCGGTTTATTTCGGCCTGTCAACTGGGAATTACTTTTGCTACGCTTGGGCTAGGCGCTACTGGTGAAGCAGTACTTGCAAACGATCTTGCTGATTGGACAGTAAATTTAGCTAATCAATATTCTTTTACTGTTCCTATTGTTTCATCAGCGCGTGCCTTTAGTTATTTGGCCGCTTTTGCGTTCACAGCCTTTTTACAAACAGTTTTTGGCGAATTAGTGCCAAAAATTTGTACATTTCAATATGCTGAAACTGTAATTATGGCTACTATTTATCCGATGGAAGGATGGTGCCAGATTACAGCGCCATTTATCAAATTGTTGGAAAGTACCACCACCATAATATTGCGGGCATTCAAAATTGATGTAGAAAAGCCTCGCAACTTTGTTCATTCAGAAGAAGAGCTTAAAATGCTGGTCTCGGCTAGTCAAGAAGAGGGGGTGCTTGAATCTGAAGAAGAAGAGATGATTCATAGCGTTTTTGAATTTGCTGATACCACCTCTGGTGAAATTATGACTCCTCGGGCTGATATGATCACAGCCAAAGCGGATACATCTGTAAAAGATTTTGTAGAAACAGCACTGAAGCACGGCTTTTCTAGAATTCCGATTTTTGAAGACAGTAAAGATAATATTTTCGGATTAGTGCATATTCGAGACGGTGTGCGAGCTATTTTAGACCACAAGCAAGATTCACCTATTCGTGAGTTTGCTCGGAATGTTTTGATTGTGCCAGAAAATAAAAATCTTTCCGATTTGTTACCAGAATTTCAAAAAAGTAAAACTCATATGGCAATCGTTGTTAATGAGTATGGAACCACTATCGGCATGGTTACTCTAGAAGATTTGGTTGAAGAATTAGTTGGTGAAATTGCTGATGAATACGACGTTGTACAAGAAATGATCAAAGTCGAACCAGATGGATCTTTTCTGGTTGATGCCAAGCTCACCCTTGAAGAAGCCAATGAAAAGTTAGGACTCAATATAAAGAACGAAGAATTCAATACTCTTGGTGGACATGTTTTTGGTTTGCTTGGACGAGAACCAAAACCTGGTGAAGAAGTAGTGCAAGATGGCTATATTCTGCGTATTGTTGAATCAGATAGACATCGTATTATCAAATTGCGTCTTATCAAGGTAGAAGAAAAGATAGAGGGCGGCAGTTCTTCTGATAAATCCTCTGACAATAAAAATGCGAATGGCAAAAGTAGCAATGGTAAAAATGGAAGCAAAAAATCAAAGGGCTCGGCTTCAACATCTTCAGAAACAGCCGGTCCAGTATAATTTGCTAGTATATTAGTTATTAATGAAAAGACATTCAGATAAATTGCCGATTGAATTTCTCGAACAAGATAGAGATCTGCTTCAAAGAGCGTACGGCTTTAGTACGCGTAAGCAATTGGGTCAAAATTTTTTGGTAAACAAAGAAGCACTGGAGAGAATTGTCGAAGAAGTAGCCTTAGAGCCTGGCGAAAAAACTGTAGAAATAGGTCCTGGGCTTGGATTTCTTACCGAACTATTAGTTGCCAAAGGAGCTTTAGTCACCGCTATTGAATTGGATCCGTATTGTGTCAACGAGCTAGCTAAACTTTCTTTGCCAAATCTTACCATTATAGAATCAGATTTTTTGCGAACTGATTTAAATTCGATACTGAATGCTCCGACTAAAGTTGTAGGCAACATCCCTTACAATATAACCACGCCTATAATCAGCAAGCTTATTGGAGAAATAGGTGAGCCTGCACCCTGGCTAAAACAAATTCGATCGATAGTACTGACTGTACAGCGAGAATTAGCGGTTAGGTTAGTAGCAAAACCTGGGAACAAAGATTACAGCCAAATTACTTTGCTTATGAATTATTATGGCTCAACAGAAATGCTGTTTAAAATACCTCCAGAAAGTTTTTCTCCGCCACCAAAAGTTCATTCAGTGGTCATAAAATTCACTCCTCATGAAAAAATCAGAGTCGAATGCAAAAATCATATCCTTTTGCGCAAGGTTATTCAAACAAGTTTTGCCAGCAGGCGCAAGATGTTAAAAAACAATCTGCGATCCTTGCATGTCCAAGAAGATATTCTAACTAAGATTTTCAGACAGCTAAACTTTGATCCGCAAGTACGGGCTGAATCTTTAAGCTTAGACTTATTTGCTAAATTGACTGATGCGTTGGAGAAAGAAATAACATGCAAATAAAGCCCATGTTAAAGCCTAATGTAACAGTGCTCGCTCCTGCAAAAATAAATCTTAGTTTTGATATAGTAGGACGCCGCGATGACGGATATCACGATGTAGTCACTCTTTATCAAGCAATAGATCTCTGGGACATCCTCTCATTTTATTTTTCGTTCTCAAAGGATAAGCCTGGCGACACAAAAATAGCTTTACGTAAGATTGATCCTTCAGTAGACGCAAAACTTTTTCCTCTAAACAAAGAAAACTCAATTATAAAAGCAATAGACTTATTTCTTTCTCGTTTACCGGAAAAACCTGCTATCGATATAGAAGTATTTATTACCAAAGGTATTCCTATTGGGGCCGGATTAGCTGGTGGGAGCACAGACGCAGCAGCGGCGCTTATTGCTCTCAATACTTATTTTGATAATCACTTTAATGAAAATGAGTTGATCAATTTAGCTAGCCAAATAGGATCAGACGTGGCGTTTTGTCTTATCGGTGGATTAGCGCTCGGACGAGGACGTGGAGAATTGTTAGAAAAAACAGGTCTAGATTTAGATATGGCTGTAATCATCGTTAAGCCAAGAGATTTATCTATTCCTACTCCCTGGGCCTATAATAAATATGATCAATTTATATCTTTATCAGAAAACAGTCTTGCTGGCGACAGGGGGTTGTCTGAACAACGTACAAAACACGCTCTTGATATAATTGCAGAAAATAAAAAATTTAAGATCAAGACGAAAGATACATGGCGATTATTTTCAAAAAAATCACCTGACTCCATAAAAGGTTTGGATGAGAATGTTTTTTGGAATGCATTTGAGCCAGCAATTTTTGAAGAGTTCTCCCTATTAGCACAAATAAAAGAGCGCCTCCTTAATGCGTATTGTATAGAGACTCATTTAACTGGGAGTGGTCCCACAATATATGCTCTAGCAAAAAATGAAAAAGAGGCAAAAAAAGTTATCGATAAAGCGTTTAAAGAACCCATTCTAAAAACGGAACACAGGAATGGCAATATAGTTGAGACAAAAGAAAAGGTAGAATTAGATATTTGGCTAACAAAATGTTTTAGTCATGGTGCTCAAGTTTTAACAAGTCAGGCAGGGTTGTTTTAACAATGATCAAAAAAGCGCCGATAAAAGAAGTGCCCCCAAAACAAAAGCGGTCCTCTGAAGAAAAAGCCGCCAATTCTAAAACATCTGTTGGAACGAGGAATAAATTAGTTAAATCGGCCCTAGCTCATAAAATAATGTCTCTTCTGATAAAAAAATATCCAGAAGCAGAATGTGAACTGAGCTATAAAAGTCCCTTTCAGCTTTTAATTGCTACTATTCTTTCGGCACAGACCACAGATGCTTCAGTAAATAAGGCAACCGGTCCTTTATTCAAAGAATATCCTGATGCAAAAACTTTGGCCAGTGCTGATATAAAGCACCTAAGAGAACTCGTAAAACCGACCGGATACTACAATGCTAAGGCTGCCAATATTCAGGCTTGCGCGCAGCAATTAGTTGATCAGTTCGACGGGCAAGTACCTAAAACACAGGAAGAACTTGTAACATTGCGCGGGGTTGGTAGAAAAACCGCCAACGTTGTACTTGGTGTGATTTACGGCGTCAGAGGTTGGGCGGTGGATACACATGTACAACGTTTATCGAAACGGTTGGGATTTACTAAAGAAAAGGATCCTGTGAAAATTGAAAAGGATTTGGAAAAGTTATTCCCTCACGAAGACTGGTCAAAATTATCTATTACTTTGATTTTCCATGGTCGCCGTACTTGTTTTGCAAAAAAACCTGCCTGTCATCTTTGCCCAGTTGACAAATTATGTCCAAGCGCCTACAAGATAAAGTGATATGAATATATTTCAACTCATTACCGTATTAATAATAGGACTAATCGCTGGGATTTTGGCAGGTATGTTTGGACTGGGTGGTGGGGTCATCATTGTACCGGCACTAATGCTAATTGTTGGTTTTTCAATAAAAATGGCGGCTGGGACTTCTTTAGCTGCTTTACTATTGCCCGTCGGGCTGCTTGGAGCAATTGAGTACTATCGACAAGGACAAATAAATGTTGCTGCTGCAATTTTTCTTCTAATTGGTCTTTTTATTGGCACTTTTTTTGGGGCCAAAATTACATTGACACTGCCTGATTTATTTATTAAACGAGCATTTGGTGTTTTACTTTTAGTACTTGCTGTGCGCTACTTGACCTTTACTAAGTAAGCGATGCTAGCGGTAATCGATCTTTTGTTTCAGGCATTAATTTTGCCAGGAGTACAAATGTTACCAAAGTTACAGCCGTGGCAATGAAACACGTCGGTGAAAAGCCTAATGTGTCTATAAGCACACCAGCAATATAATTGCTGGCTGCAATCCCTATAGCAGTGAAAGCATTAAAAATGCCTTGACTTAAGTTAAAACGTCCGCTGCCATAAGCAAGATCACTTAATATAGTTAGGCTAACAACCCCAAAAATTCCTGCCGATAAGCCATCAAGAAATTGCGATGATACAAGCAGTACAGGCTGTATCACTAATGCAAATATGAAAGCACGTAAAGCAACTAATAAATAGCTGGAAAGAAATAAATTTTTGCGTCCTTTACTTGCCAAACGTCCAGCTAAATTTGCGGAAAAAATCATCACAAGCTCAGCCATAACAATACAACTTGTGGACCAAAGCGAAATTGTTTTGGGAGTTACTTCAGGACAGACTTTTATAATTTTCTGAATGACTACTGGCAAAAGAGCTGAATTAGTCAAATGAAATAACAAAATAGCAATTACAAAAACTATAAAATCACGATTAGTCAATAATACTTTTAGTGCAATCGGTTTTACATTTTCTTGTTTGCCGGAAGTATGTATACCTTTGGCCCAGGCTGAATCTATATCAGTATATTTTATAAAAAGAACAACAAGAATACTTATCATGCAAAGGATAATGAATAACCACATCATGCTAGCCATTGGCAAAAACATACCGCTTATGCCAATGATGCCAGCTACAGTTAAATTACCGGCATGATTAAAGGAATCGTTTCGCCCAGCTCTTTTTGCTATGCCATTGTGCCCCACTAAACCGAGACTTATCGCACCCAAAGTGGGAGGAATTAGGGCTGAGGCAATACCTATTGGTATTTGAATGCCCAATACAAATTCAAAATCATGCACATACATTATCGCTAATATAGATAAAGCAATTAATAACATGGCAATGGCCATTAGTTCTCTTCTATATTCACTTTTATCAACAAGTTGACCGGCGGGGATATGAGAAAGAGCATTGCTGATGGCAAGTACAGCAATAATGGAACCAATTTCAGATGCACTAAATCCTATATGGCTAAAATAAATAACCATATAGGGTCCCATACCGCCTCTCATGACGGACAAGAAAAAGTTCAGCCAATCAAGAGCCCGCAAACTAAAAGACTTATCGTTTATTTCCACAATAAATTAGTGGGGACTCAAAATAAACTGTAAGCGTTCCAGGAGCTCCACCTGGTCATTATGTATAGCCTTTATTGCTCGTTCTAAGGGCATAAATTCGGCTTTATCAACTTCCCAAGAAGCATTGTGAGGAACCGCATCGGCAGGCGCCTGTCCATAAAAACAGTGTACTCTTTTACGGTGGCTGCTGTAATCTATGTAACCAAGTGGTTTAAGAGCCGCTGGTATAACCCCTGTTTCTTCCATTGTTTCTCTACGAGCTGTTTCCTCAAAAGATTCTAGTTTTTCAGGCTGTCCTTTAGGAATGCTCCAAGCAGCTTTGCGATTATAGTTGCCAGCTGGATGAACTAGCAAAACTTCTAGCTTGTCTTTTCGTTTTCTATAAAGAAGGGTCCCTGCTGTATCTTTCTTAGAGGGTTTATTGCTAGAACTAGGTTTTTGTTTTGATTTTTTAGAATTTTTCAACATAATTTCAAAGCAATTTCATACGCCTACTATAGTAGCACATCCAGGGCCCATGCTGTTTTCACCGCATGCGGTGCAAAATTCCTTTATGTAATACTGGTGAAGAGGACATGAGACTATATCTTGTGAACTACGCTATTATAGGGGAAGCTTTTCTAAGCAATTGTCCGATAGGACTGTGAATTATATGGTAACTATAGAAGAACAATCTCAAACTCTCACAAGAGCCCAGATCAAAGAAGTCTGGTCAGAGTTATCTACTGAAGAACAAATTAATAGTTTTAAAAAACTATCGGCCTTAGATGCGGCACGTTTTTTTGCTGATTTAGAAGCTCGCGATCAAGCCCGAATCATTCTGACTCTGCCTATCAAAGAGCGACGGCTATGGCTAAGGGCGCTAGATCCTGATGATGCGGCGGACGTTATCCAAGAAACAGAAGAAGAAGAACGCCAAGCTTTGCTAAGTATGCTGGACCCTCTCACTCGTAGTGAGGTGATAGCTTTATTAGCTTATGCAGAGGATGTGGCTGGCGGCGTCATGAATCCTCGCTATGTTCATGTTCGTCCAGATATGACCGTAAATGAAGCAATAACTTATTTTAGAAAACAAGCACGCACACAAGAAGAAACTATCTATTACATTTATGTCCTCGATCACGAGCAGCGCCTCGTTGGCACTATATCTATGCGTGAATTGCTATTAGCTTCTCCCGACCAAAGGGTGGAAGAAGTTATGCGCACCCAACCAACTACTATTTTAGAAAATGTTGATCAAGAAGAAATTGGCAAGCTAATGCAAGAAAGTGGCTTGCTCGCTTTACCGGTTGTGGATGTGGACGGACACATGAAAGGTGTCGTCACAGTAAATGACATTGTAGATGTAGTTCAGGAAGAAGCAACTGAAGATATTCAAAAGATGGGCGGAAGCGAAGTGCTAGATGCTCCATATTTACAAATTACTGTTGGCGAAATGGTAAAAAAGCGAGTCGGTTGGCTGACAATCTTATTTTTAGGCGAAATGGTAACTGCAACCACAATGCAGTTTTATGAAATTCAAATTGAAAAAGCCGTAGTCCTGGCATTATTTTTGCCATTGATTATTAGCAGTGGAGGCAATGCTGGCTCCCAAGCTTCAACGCTAGTAATTCGTGCTATGGCATTAGGAGAAGTGCGTGTGCGCGATTGTTTTCGCGTAATCAAAAGAGAGTTCATTACAGGACTTGCTTTAGGCGGAGTCTTAGCAATTATTGGTTTGCTCCGTGTAATTTTCTGGCAAATGGCATTCAAAGTTTATGGTGATTATTTCTTGCTTCTTGCAATGACGGTAGCTGCCAGTGTAGCTGGGGTCGTTCTATGGGGAGCCTTAGTAGGCTCCTTTTTACCTTTTGTTTTAAAAAAGGTTGGCTGGGACCCAGCGAGCGCATCTGCTCCATTTGTCGCTACAATAGTCGATATAACTGGCTTGATACTTTATTTCACTGTAGCCAGTTTTTTCCTTCACGGCAGCTTATTATAGACGTCTGTCGAAATACTGTTGAGAATACAAATGATCATTAGTGCTCGTGGTCGCAGCAATGTCCTTTGTTGGATTTTTCTTTATTGTCTTCCATAGTTTGACAGTCTGCTCTTAAAATCAAATTTGATAACAAAGCAACTGCTTTCTCATCAAATTTGTCTTCATGTAAAGCTTCTTCTAATAATAAGCGTTCTTGAGGGGAGACTTGCCCATCAGCAAGTATAAGTTCACGAATCACTTTAGCTTCATAGAATGAGACTTTATGTTTATCCTGAAAACATTCTTTTAGAGCATCGGACAAAGTTTTAACAGTCACGCTACTTCCTCCTAGTGAATTAATTTGAGACTATATTAGAACTAACCATAATAAGGATCTACCACATGACAATAGAAAATAAAGCCGGTGAGATTTCACCAGTGGCATTGAAAGCCCAGATTGATTCTGGAGCGGATGTGACCCTCTTGGATGTACGCGAGCCGCACGAATTGGTCATTGCTTCAATCAATGCGCCTAAGAGCTTACATATAAGTATGAAAGAATTAGCTGATAAATTATCTGAACTCAAAGACTATAAAGATAGAGATCTGGTTGTTTATTGTCGCTCAGGTGGGCGCAGTGCTCGCTGCACTGAATTTTTGCAATCTCAGGGTTTCAAAAAAGTATTTAATTTAACCGGCGGCATTCTTTCTTGGGCTGATACAGTCGATCCTAATCTGACAAAATATTAAAAAGCTGCATATAGCCGTGGTCCAAGGATTGGCGATGTCACTCGTACAATGTTATTGTGCTTCGATTTTAGCCTTGCTGCTTACGACAGCTCCAGAAACTTTTTCAGTAGTAGGAAGTAATACACGTTTTAAATAGTGTTTGTCAGTTTCTAGAGTCTTCGGAGAATATCCTGTTAATTTAACAAGCGCTCTTTTGGCAACAATGGATCGTTCTTCGTCATGATATAAATCGCCAATTGGGCTTATACCCCGTACACGCATGCCTTTTTCTTCACCATAACGATTACGCATAATATTTAGCCATTCTTCAACACATTTGTTGTATAAAGTGGGGTCTTTTTCTGTTTGACGTCGTAATTGTTCGTCCAAGATGTCAGCGTATATGCAGTGCGCATCCATATCGTCATCATCTAATTCCATAGAACGTTTGATTTTATGCATGGCATTTTCCAGATCACCGCTGTGTAAGGCTTGTTGTGCTTCTAATAAAAGCATTTTAGATGAACGACCATTTAGCTCTTGTGCACCAAATTCATCCATAGCGTAGCCTCTTGTATTACCACTACTGACAGTATCGTTACTAATCGAGTAATGATCGAGGTCTCTATCCTGGCGAATTGTGTCTGGGGTTGCAGCCGATACGCTACTCACAGCAAATAATAGAGCGAGGCTTAAGAATAATAATCGCATTTTAATTTCGTCCTGTATATCTATTGGTAATGCAGCTGTATGAGTTTACTGAACCGAGGTGTGTCCTTCTTGGTCTATTTGAACCTGAGCTGTTCTGCCGCTCTTAGCAATAATAAAAGTAGACGGTATTTGTGGCAAACCACCATCACTAAAACTAACAGCACCGGCGATACTCACTCCATTTGGCAACACTACTTGTTCAATAGTTTTTGAATCGCTTTGAATCAAATAAGAGCTTGGCTCATTTGAAGTTGGAGGAGCAGCAGTCACCGTTACGTTAAGATGAAAATCACGGGCTATTTCTTTTGCTTTAATCAAATCTTTCACTAGATCAGAAGCGGTGTTTTGTACCATCAATGCCGTACCTGCTGCATCTACAATACGAAAAGCAAAAAATGGAATAATAATTAGCATGGCAGCAAATACCAATGTTTCAAACTTACGAACCACGGGCGGCCACGACATTTTAGAGTCTGTCATTTTTTCTTCCAAGTTTTTCTGAGTGCCAACAACTAGCTTAGTATAGAATGCCGCTGTCAGTTAATAAAGGTGTATTATCTTCTTTGCATCTTGCTCTTAATGCGCTTTGGTTGATTGGACTAGTTTGTAACTTTAGGCTGACGAGGGTGGGACACTGCGATCAAGAAATTTTTGCAAAATAATCGCAGCTGCTTGGCGATCAACTAAATCTCTTTTATCCCCTGTTTTGACTCCTTGTATAGTTAGAGTACGAATTGCCGATATTGTTGTTAGGCGTTCATCCTCATATATAACGGTTAGTCCTGTGGCACGTGCTAATTTACGGCCAAAAGACTTTACTTTTTCAGCCTGACTCCCTGATGATCCATCCATATTTAAAGGCAGACCAAGAACTATTTGTACGACGCCAAGTTTTTCGGCAATTTGTGCAACTTTATTCACATCTTGCTCCATATTGACTCGCTGTATTGTTTCTAAGCCACCAGCAGTAATGCCAAGTGGATCAGAAACGGCAACGCCTATTCTTCTGTCGCCAACATCTAAGCCAAGTATGCGTTGCTTTGTATTCATCAATTTAGATATTTATTGTTCCTATCAATCAAGAATATGCCAGTCTATTTTCTCAGTTTTCCTAAAAATGCCAATTAACTTATGTCAACCTAGTTATAATTATGGCTCTTCTTAGAAAGATTACTAGAGGACGATGGAATAATCCACTATGAAACTATATTTGCTGCGTCACGGTATTGCGGTTGACCATTTAGGTGGCAATATAACCTCGGACTGGCAACGTCCGTTAACAAAAGAAGGGCAGGAAGAAACTAAACAAGTGGCTGTTGGACTTAAGAGTATAGGTGTTAAGGCAGATCTTGTCGTGAGCAGCCCGCTGATTAGGGCAAAACAAACAGCACAAATAATATTAGAGACACTGTCAAAAGATGGCGAAATACAGACTACCGAAGCTCTTGCTCCTGGTACCAATTCTTCTCAACTCTATAAATTTCTCAAGCCATTCAATCAAAGTGAAAATATTTTTTTAGTGGGTCATGAACCAGACATGGGACGTCTAGCGGGGATTTTGCTGTGGGCTGGACCAGAACTTTATATGCCTTTTAAAAAAGCGGGCATTTGTCGCATAGATATTGTCGATATACCACCAACTAGTCCAGGCGTTTTAAAGTGGTTTTTGACACCTAAGATTCTTTGTTCAGTTAAGTAACTCTACTGGTACCTAGAGCCGTTAAAGTCTATCCAACCACTCTCATGCTTGGGTGTGTTGCTGTGATGTGTCCAGTGAATTAAACCGCCGCGTTTATTCCAAATATATTCACCATGTATAGTCAAAATGTCGCCGGCCTTAATGGGTACTGGAGGGGCCATTTTTAAGTCATGGGCAATGAGTATGGTTGTACCATTTGAAAGGACGATCAAAAAACGTTGATGAGGCAAACCAACCGTATCTTCTTCCAACAGCTTTTTTACTCTTGCCACCACGGTTATTTCTTGTCCTATTGCCTGATTAGTCTGAGCTGCAATAGCCTGACTATCATCCAAATTTACAGCGGCAGTATTTTGGCTGAATCTTTCAAAGTTTGCGTTCTGTCCACAAGCTAAATTACCTGCAAATAGCAAGCATAAAAGACAGAACATCAAAAAAGACTGCATTAAACGATTTTCGTTTGTCATATGATTTTCAGGCAGAAAGAAAGCTAAATTATAGCCTGTAATGGTGATTTAGTCTTGGCAGTAGCAAAGACGTGGTATATAGTGGGCAAGTAATAGGAGGTAAAAGAGCCAAAGATGCTGTCTTCCATTTATTTAACAGGCGGGAGTACTGAGCCTTACCCTAATCCGTATGCAGATGCTGTAACAGCTCCTTATGCTGATTGGCGCTCATTTGCCATGACAAAATTGCAACATTATGGACTTAAAGTTATAAATCCGCTTGAATTTGCTTGGACAGAATTTGGCAATTCAGACCAACCTCTAGATATCTTGGATTTAAAAGAAAATATCGATGAACGCGTTCAGCGTTCTCTTGATCTAATTGACCAATGTGATGGTCTGTTGGCTAATCTGAACAAACCTAATTATGGAACGGCCATGGAACTTTTTTATGCTTATCGTCATCACAAAATGGTCACAGTAGTCGGACAGTCACCGTTTAGTCCATGGGTGCTTTCTCACTCGCAAGCACGCTTTGCTGATATTGAACATGCGTTGGAATATATTATAGGAAAGCAATCACAATCGGAACCCTTGCTATGGGCATTACAATATGAATCACTTTTAGCCGAACGCTATGAAGAATTGCCCAAAGCGGGTGAACCAGACTATAAATTTATTGGCGGCGAAATTCCAGCTTTAATTATTGCCCCCCATGCCACTGCATTTTTCTGTGATGGCGAGTTTCAGGAAGCAGATGCATTTACCGGCAGTATGGCCGCTCTACTTGGACGCATGTCATCCAGTCATGCATTACTTACTAATTATTGTTGTGTTGCAGATCCATTGTCCTATTTAGAAACGCCCTTTTGCCGCGCCTTAGCGGATGTAATTAAGGCTGGACAAATCAGATTTGTATTTATACTTTTAGGAGCACAATGGAATGAATCGCCTGGACTACAGATTCAATTTAAAGATGAAAAAGCTGAAGAAGAATATGCTAATCGTCTTAAACTGCAATTGTTGAATATTGAACAAGCCTCAGCCAATCAATTCGATTCAAGACTAGGCACCTTGCCACAATTCATCAGTGATGAATTAAATGTGCCAACTTTAGTATTAAAAATGCACAAACGTTACCGTATGCCACGTCTGCAACCGGTGTACTTTTCTCTTATAATTAATGCTATTACTCAATTTATGCATAGTATTAGCGAGCAATTATTGCGGAGCAAGAACTAGATGGCAGAGAAAATTCTTGTCCTTGTCAGCTGTCCAGAACCTGTCGCTGAGTCAATAGCAAAGCCGATAGTTGAAGAAAAACTTGCTGCTTGTGTTTCAATTGTTGGCAAAGCAAAATCATTATATATATGGGAAGATGAATTATGTCAGGAAGAAGAATGCTTGCTTTTTATTAAAAGTACTTACCAAAATTGGGATAATCTAGAAAAACGAATCAAAGCATTACATCCTTATGAAGTGCCAGAGATTATCGCCTTTGACATTGAAAGAGGACACGGTCCTTATCTTGATTGGCTAAGTGATAGTCTTGGTAAAACTTGAATAGATAATCAGCGCGTATAATTAAAAGTAGTAATATCTGGGGGAAAGATTTGTCCAAGGAAACACTAATAGATATTTTTTGGCAACGGGTAAAGAATCAACCTGAAGCACCGGCCATTATGCGTAAAGTCGACGAAGCGTACAGACAAGTTATTTGGCGCGAGCATGGTCGTATAGTGGAATTAATCGCTGGCGGTTTATTAAATCTCGGTGTTTCAAGTGGTGAAACTGTGGCCATAATGTCTCAAACTCGAGTCGAGTGGGGATGGGAAGATATAGCTATTCTCTCTTGTGGCGCCATTACAGTTCCTATATATCCAACTTTAGCGCAGGCAGAAGTAAATTATTTATTGAATCATAGTGATGCTGTGGGCATTATTGTTGAAAATCAGGCCCAATTAGTAAAAGTATTGTCAGCCCCAACCCTGCCGCCTAAGCTACGCTTTATCACTCTTATAGAGGGGGAGTTGGATCGTACACATGATAAATTGCGTTTACTTAGTTTTGCCGACATTCTTGCTGATGGAGAAGTTTATTTAAAAGCACATCCAGAAGTCCTGCCTAAACGCATTGAAGAATTAGATCCAAAGCAAATAGCTACTATTGTTTATACTTCCGGAACGACAGGCATACCAAAAGGAGCAATGTTATTACATTCAAACCTTTATGCTGTATGCAAAGCTATCGATGAAACTGGTCCTTTTTTAGACAATGACTTAATGCTGTCATTTTTACCTTTATCCCATGTTTTTGAACGCATAAGCGGACATTTTTATCCAATTTATAGAGGCATAACTGTAGCTTATGCTGAATCAATTGATCATGTGCCACAAAATATGGTTGAAGTAAAACCAACAGTTATGATAGGTGTGCCAAGATTTTTTGAAAAGGCATATCAAAGAATTCAATTGGAGATCAGGCATTTGCCTAAAGCTCAGCAATATCTAATTCGTTGGGCATTATCTTTAGGGAAAAGGGCTTTTAAATATCGTAGAACTTTCAATGGTAATAACTCAATAGTTAATCATATTTACGATACTGAATTGCGAGTTGCCGATCGTTTGGTGTTTTCTAAAATCCGCCGACGTTTTGGCGGACGCTTAAGATGCATGGTCTCTGGCGCTGCTCCATTGTCGGACGAAGTTCAGGCTTTCTTCGAAATCATAGGTTTGCCGATTGTAGAGGGTTATGGACTAACAGAAACAGCTGCTCCTGCGTTTTGCAATAAACCTGGAGATAATCACTTTGGTACAGTTGGCACAGCATTACCTGGTGTGCAAGTAAAACTAGCCGAGGATGGCGAGATTATGCTTAAAGGTCCCACTATTTTTGCAGGATATTATAAAAACGAAGAAGCAACCCAAGAAGCTTTTAGGGACGGATGGTTTTGCACAGGCGATATTGGGGAAATAGACTCGCAAGGTTTTCTAAAAATTAAAGACAGGAAAAAGGATATTATCATCACCGCTGGTGGCAAACATATAGCTCCTCAGTTCTTAGAAAATTTATTTAAAGGTGATCCATTAATTGGTCATGTGCTTATTTATGGCGACAGACGCAAATTTATTAGTGCTCTAATAACCTTAAATAAAGACCATGCTGTTTCTTTTGCGAAGGCCAATGGTATTTCCTATACCGACTATGCAGAGTTATCTAGAAACAGGCTTATTGGCGAAAGAATTTCTCGAACCGTTGACGAAAAGAATAGTATTTTAGCCAATTTTGAAAGAATCAAAAAATTCACTATTTTGCCTGAAGACTTCACCATAGAAAATAACGAGTTAACACCAACATTAAAAGTGAAAAGAAAGACGATTATTGAGAAATACAAGCAAGTTTTGGATGGCTTCTACCCTCCAGAAGATATCGAAATAGAGAATGGCAGCACCCAGAAATTAACGACAAAGTAACTAATTTAAGCAAAATTACGGCTTTTCGGTCTAAAAGTACTTTACTTTCGCTTGGCAACTGCTAAAATAATGTCGTTCAGAAAACACTTTGTCCACTTTTTACTAGACTTATTTATGACAAAGATTAAAATGAGCAATATGGCTCAAATAGGGGCTTTTTAAATGTTCGAATCGTTAGGGCGCGGCTGGAAAATGATTAAAGCCAGCATTCGCATGGGCTTTGAAGATAAGCGTCTTTTACTACCATCAATAATGACCGTTTTTGTCAATTTCTTCTTTGGCTTGTTGCTTTATGCTGATGGATCTAAATTAATGACTAGCGGCAGCCAAGCTGGACAACATATTGCTAGCAGCACTCGGCATTTAATTCGACATATGGACCCTAATCAGCTCATGCATTTAAGTAATGGTGGTGGAATTAATGGTTTTATGGAACAAAGTGGTCTTAGTGCCATGGCAAGTAACGTAGATGGTCCTTTGTGTTGGTCAGCAGCATTTTTAGTAGCTGTTTGGTGGTTGGTGAACAGGTTTTTGGAAGGTGTCACAACGGCCATGGTCTATAGCCATCTTACTGAAGGTCCAGGAAGTGGTAAGTTTAAACTGGCAGCTAAAGCCGTTTTGGATAGCGCACCAGCATTAATATGCTTAGGCATTGCTACATTTTTGGCCAACACCTTTGCTAAATGGTTAAAAGGCAAACAAAATACCGGCATGGGATTTGGTCTAGGATTTCTAGCTGGGATGGTACAGATATTTTGGACATTAGCTGGACATCTTTTATTGCCCGCCATAGTAATAGAAGGTTGCGGTTTCTTTGCGGCCTTAAAAAGAGCAGACAAAATTGCCACAGGTAATTTGCTGACAATAGGTTTTGGTGAAGTTGGTATTGATAAAGTAGCTCAATTTGTTATGTTCCTAATGGGTGCAGTAGGAATAGGAATTTTTGGTTATGCTTATGTTTCAGGCTTATTAGCATCTATTGCTTTTATAGGTGCCATGTTCTTATGGTTCTGCGCTGTTGTTTTTACCACAGCAGCATTCATGTACATCCGTTCAGCTTTTTACACTTGCCTGTATGTATGGGCAATTGAAGCTGAAGCAGTCACAGAAATGGAACGTCGCAAAGTAGCACCACCAGCGCCACTAGCGGCTGCATTAGCTTAGGTTAGTTACGGTTTATTGACTCACATGTGATTCAACAGCAGCTCTTACTTTATCTTTCACTGCTTCAAGGTTAAAGCTAGCTGGTCTTTGCATAGGCGGAAATTGAACTGCAGTTTTAGCGAGTTCACCAACTTTGTCTTGCACAAAAACAAAGCGCCAGAATTCGTGAGCATACCAATCATACAATTCTGGTGGCGCATTATTCATACCTTGTCTTTCAAATGGATCCAGTCTCAAATTATACATACCAGGCATATTCAATTTGACTTTGGCACCCACCCATCCTTGTGGCTGATCAAGAAAAACAAATTTATAGTCATCTAAACGCACTGCGCCTAGATTGGCTTCGGCAAAATACCAAATTTCATGTCGTTTAGATGGACCCTTGGCGGTGAGCAAATCAAGTTGATTGTAACCATCAAGATGCACTTTATAAGTCTTATCGCCCAATTGCTTGCCTTGTTTGAGTTCATCAATAACATTGTCATTGCCAGCGGCAGCAACTAAAGTTGGGAACCAGTCCAATCCAGAGAAAAGTCCATTCTCCACTTTGCTGGCTGGGATTTTACCAGGCCAACGAATTATGGCTGGTACGCGGAAGCCACCTTCGGCGACCATACCCTTTTCACCTTTAAATGGTGTTGTGCCACCATCAGGCCAGGTGAAGCATTCAGCACCATTATCAGTTGTAAAAACTACAATAGTGTTTTTAGAAACACCTAAATCATCTAGCTTTTTCATGACACTACCGACGATATCATCAAGCTGTGCCATGCCGGCTTCTTGCAAACCATAACCAGTCGTAGAGTTTCTCAAAGCATTATATTTTGGCGATAAATGCGTATAGATATGCATGCGAGTCGGATTGAGCCAAACAAAGAATGGTTTACCATCACTTTTTGCCTTATCAATAAAATTCAATGTATGGTCTAAGATTTCATCATCTACTGTTTCCATACGCTTTGGATCCAGTGCGCCAGCATCTTCTATTTTTTGCTTGCCTACTTGTCCCCAGCGTGCTTCTACTGTTGGATCATCAATACTAACTGCCCACGAATGAACCATATTACGTGGCCCAAATTTAGCTCTAAAGGCTGCATCTTTAGGATAGGAAAACCAATCTGGATCTTCCATAGCATCAAGGTGATAGAGATAACCGTAAAATTCATCAAAACCATGTAGTGTGGGGAGATATCTATTTAAATCTCCCAGATGATTTTTGCCAAATTGGCCAGTAGCATAACCAAGACTTTTTAAAGCAGTAGCAATGGTGGGGGCTTGATCAGGCATACCTACAGCTGCACCGGCTTGTCCTACAGTAGTAAGTCCTGTACGAATTGGTAATTCGCCAGTAATGAAATTAGCGCGTCCGGCAGTACAACTTGCTTCGGCATAATAGTCGGTGAACATCATACCTTCGCTTGCCAATCTATCTAAATTGGGTGTTTTGCCGGACATAATGCCGCGATGATAGGCTCCAATATTGAACCAACCTATATCGTCACCCATAATGAAAACAATATTTGGTTTTGATTGATCAGCTGCTATTGCAAAAGGGGGTGTGAGAAAGGACAAAACTGCTACTACAAGTAGAGATAGTTTTTGTTGATAATTCACGAGACACTCCTACAAATTTCAATATTGAACTATACATTCTTTGAATCTTTAATATATGTCTTTGAATCTTGCCAATTAAGGCAATCTCATAAGCAAAGCCTTATATAATTAACTGATGATTCAAAGGCACAGCAAGTTTTCAAACAACTCAATCATTGTTTGCTTAATCGTTGGGCAACTATTTAACTGGAGAGCTTGTGCCAGTGCTGATCATCGTACACGAGAAGAAAAAAGCATGGTTCGAATACCAGGTGGCAGTTTTTTTATGGGCTGTGACGATCCTTCTTTTCCTGATGCTCAGCCAATTCACAAAGTGCATATATCTAGTTTTTGGTTAGATAAAACTGATATTACTAATGAGCAATTTGCTCAATTTGTTAATGCTACTGGCTATGTGACAATAGCTGAGAAAAAACCAAAACAAGAAGATTTTCCAGATGCACCACCAGAAAACTTAGTCTCTGGCTCCTTAGTTTTCGTAGCACCAAAGCATAAAGTAAATTTAAACAATCACTATCAGTGGTGGCAGTATGTCGCTGGCGCAAATTGGCGTCAGCCAGAAGGTCCTAATAGTGACATTAACAACCGCATGAATCATCCGGTTGTCCATATTGCCTGGCAAGATGCACTTGCTTATGCTCAATGGGCTGGTAAGCGCTTACCCACCGAAGCAGAATTTGAATATGCAGCGCGTGGTGGTCTAAAAAACAAAGTTTATTGTTGGGGAAACAAATTAAAGCCAAACGATAAATGGCAAGCAAATATTTGGCAAGGAGAATTTCCTACGAACAATACTAAAGCAGATGGTTATGTATCGACTGCCCCTGTTGGATCATTTCCAGCTAATGGTTTTGGTTTATATGATATGGCAGGTAATGTCTGGCAATGGTGTTCCGATTGGTATAGTAGTGATTATTATAAAACTTTGGCACAGAACAAAATTACAAATAGCCCCCAAGGACCAGACAATAGTTTTGATCCTAAAGAGCCTAAGGTTGCTAAACGGGTGCAACGTGGTGGATCTTTTTTATGCAGTGATCAATATTGTGCCCGCTTTTTAGTTGGCGCAAGAGGAAAAGGGGAGCCGGACAGCAGCTCGTGTCATGTTGGCTTTCGTTGTGCTAAAGATATTTAGTTAATGCAAAGCTAAAATCGTTTTTTCTAATGTATTTGTCTAAACTTGGGTGGCTTTAAACATTCTCTTCTATAGTGCAGGCTGGAACGCTCTAGCTCGATTGAAGAAAGTAATATTTCTTTTGTAATGACACTATATTCAGTGCTAAAATCTGCAGCCGAACAAGTCTTGGGAAAAAATGTCAGACTTCCCAGAATAAATAAAAGCGATAAATGGTAAATGGCTATCCGTTTCCAGAATGGCCTTGGATTTGTCATTAGCAAAAATTGCTCCGGGGAACAGCCGACTTGTCCGGCCGATAAATTTGTAATAGTCCACAATAGTAAACTAGCTATAAAGTTTTACTATGCATTTATTAAAATTACGTTGTACTGTGATTACTTTGCAACCTCATCTGCTAGATTAGGCTTTGTTATAGTGATTTTTAAGGGTCTAATATGAGCTTGGCTTATAAAGCATTGGTTGTCGTCCAAGCGTTGCTTGGCATAATGATGGTTGTACTTGTTCTTCTACACGCGCCAAAAGGCGAAGGTATGGGCGGAATTGGTAGTACAGCTATGTTATTTTCGGGTAAGCGTGGCGCTGAAGCCGGTATAGACCGCACTACTTGGACTATAGTTGGCTTATTTCTAGTTATTTGTGTCGTCTTGGGCTTTGGTTTTGTCCGCTAATTTAATTCGCTGATGTCATTTCGCCTGCCAACAACTGAAGAAAAGGCAGATTATGTCCTCAATCAGTTCAATCGTATAGCCAAGCGCTACGATTTAGCTAATGACACAATTAGCCTTGGCATGCATCGCCTTTGGAAAGAAAAAGCAATCATAGCTTTGGATGTAAAGCCCGGCGGAAAATATTTGGATGTTTGTTGCGGTACAGGGGACTTAACCCTGCGTATTGCTAAAAAGATATTTAAAACTAGAACAAGTGGCATTGTGCCAACACTGGTCAAATCCACACAAGATTCTGCTACCAATAGTCCGTCTAGTAATGACATAATATCTGATTATTTATCTAGCAACGGTACTGTGGTGGGGTTGGACTTCTCTCCTAATATGCTAGAGATAGCTAAAGTACGATTCGATAAAGAGAAAAGCCGCTTACTTTATCCCGAATTTATGCCATCGGTTAGTTTTGTTGAAGGAGATGCACAAAGCTTGCCTTTCTCAGACAATTATTTTGATGGAGCAATCATATCTTTTGGACTGCGTAATTTGACCGATTTAGATAAGGGGCTCTCTGAAATGGTACGCGTAGTAAAATCTGGTGGCAATATAGTAAATCTTGATCTCGGGCGGCCAACGAATGTATTTTTTACTCCTATTTATTATTTTTATTTTCGTCACATCGTCCCCATCATTGGCCAATTACTACAAAAGGATGTGAAAGCGTATACCTATTTACCGCGCTCCCTGGATACCTATCCTGCTCCGGTAGGCATAAGTAAACTATTTCAAGAAGCCGGACTAAGAAGTGTTCAATATCTTCCCTTAGCAATGGAATCAGTAGCCTTACACATAGGGGCAAAACCATAAAACAAACCAAAGCTTGGGTATAAAGAATGAATAGTTTGAGTGCTAAAGAAGAGAAGTCGTTAAGCCAATCATCCGCAGTATCGCTGATGGTATCAATGGGCGATCTTTCTGCTGATAAACATACTAGTAAGCTTGTCAGTCAATTAAAAGCAATGCAACCCGATTTGAGTGTTTGGGGACTGGGCAGTACCAAAATGCGCGAAGCAGGCGCAGAAATTTTATATGACTGTCAGGAATTCTCAACTATAGGATTAGCTGAAGCAATAAGGCTTCTTCCGGTATTAGTCAAGATCCGTCAGATTTTATTGATGGAAATAGAAAAACGTCAGCCAAAAGCAATTTTACTGGTTGATTATAGTGGCTTCAATCTTGTTTTAGCCCGCACAATTAGGGCTCGGTATAAAGATCTGCCTATTTACTATTTTATTTCGCCGCAAGTCTGGGCTTCACGCCCCTGGCGTGTAAATACAATTGCCAAAACCATAACTAAAATGCTTGTCATTTTTCCTTTTGAAGAGAATTTATATGCTCAGAAAAACATACCGGTATCCTTTGTCGGGCACCCGTTAACAAAAAATTTGCCTGATCGCAGCACATTGCTTGATCGTCAACGATTTGCAAATAAATATAATCTAGACTCAAATAAGACTATCATTAGTATTTTTCCGGGCAGTCGAAAAACTGAAATAAAAAATTTATTGCCTGTAACGCTGACTGCAGCAAAAAAGCTGAATAAAGAACGCCCAGAAATTCGGTTTGCGATTTCTCAAACTACCAAAGAATTAGGCAAAGTAATTGAGCAAACAATAAATAATGATCCCTTAATCAACAAAATTGTCCGCCTTATCCAGCCGGAAGACACTTATAGTCTTATGTCAATTTGTGATTTTGCCTGGGCAAAATCTGGCACAACAACGCTAGAATTGACCTTGTTTGCTAAACCAATGCTAATTTTTTACCGAGCAGACTGGCTAACTTACTTGATATTTCTAATCGTTAAAAGAACCCAAAGAGCAGGCTGGCCGAACCTTTTAGCCGGCAAAGAACTTGTTCCTGAATTAATGCAATTGGATTGTACACCCGAAAAGCTCGTACAATACAGCAAAGACATATTAGATGTACCAGCCCTGAGTAAAGAGATTAGCCAAGAATTGCTATCTTTGAAGACCAAATTAGGCGAAGGAGATTACGCTCAAAGCTGTGCTTCACAATTAGCCCAAGTACTATCGAACTAAGAATCGCAAACAAATGCATCTACAAACAATACGCCGCGCAATAAAATTCTCTGACATGATGGAGCAAAACAAGCTCTATTTGCGTTTATTGCATTATATTCGCCCATATTGGATAATGTTTTTGCTGGGATCATTGGCAGCTATTCCATATGGCGCCATGGATGGTGCTATAGCTTATTTAGCCGGACAAGGATTACAACGTATCTTTGTTGAAGGCAATCAGAAGCTTGTTTATTTTGTACCATTAGCAGTGCTTATAATAGCTAGCTCTCAGGGCATATTTAGATTTTTCGAAACTTATTGCATACGTTATGTGGGCGGTTCATCTATAAGAGATCTGCGAAATGAGCTTTTTGCCCATCTAGAAAAACAACCTCTTTTGTTTTTTCAGAGTCAATCTTCTGGTGTACTAATTGGGCGAATGGTTAATGACATAAGCATTGTTGAAACGGCTATTGCCCAAACTTTTCAGTCTTTAATTAGTCGTACAATAACGGTAATCTCGTTAGCAGTTGTTCTAATTGTACAGAGTTGGTCATTGAGCATTATTGCTTTGAGTATTCTGTCTTGTATAGTTTTGCCCGTCTCCATACTCGGTAGAAAAATCCGCAAATCATCTCGCGGGGGACAAGAAGCGATTGGCGATCTAGTTTCAGTTTTATCAGAGTCAATTCAAGGCGCTAAAATTGTCCAGGCTTTCAATTTGCAAAGATATCAAAACCAACGCTTTAAACAAACTAACTTTGCTTTTTTTGCAAACACCATAAGAGCAGTAAGAGCCGAGGCAATGCTTTCGCCAATTTTGGCTGTAATTGGAGCTATTGGTATAGCTTGTGTTATGTGGGTAGCTGGCTATCAGGTTATGCATCACAAAATGACATTAGGTTCGTTAACTTCTTTTGTGATTGCTTTGCTTTTACTATATTCGCCAATTAAAAATATTGGTCGTATTAATGGCATATTACAACCAGCACTAGCAGCTGCTAAACGGGTGTTTGATTTATTAGATCTAGAACCTACTTTAGAAGAAGCAAAACATCCTATTGAGCTAACTGGACATTCTCATCATTTGCAATTTATCAATGTCAATTATCATTATCCTGGACATGATGAATTAGTATTGAAAGATATAAATATCAATGTTCCACCAGGTAGAATGATTGCGCTGGTTGGGCTGTCTGGCTCAGGCAAAACTACTTTAGTCAATTTAGTGCCTAGATTTTTTGATCCGACTTCTGGGGTAATTATGCTAGACGAATTGCCGCTAGTACAATATTCCCTCACATCTATCAGACAACAAATCGCCCTGGTTACTCAAGATAATTTTCTCTTCAATATGTCTATTGAAGAAAATATTAGACTCGGCAATTTAAGTGCTAGTGAGAGCGACATAATAGAAGCAGCTAAAGCTGCCTATTGTCACGATTTTATTTTGAATTTAAACAATGGCTATAAAACTAAAATTGGTGAACGTGGAGTCAAGTTGTCTGGCGGACAACAGCAACGCATTGCTATAGCAAGAGCCATTCTGAAAGACGCTCCAATACTTATACTTGACGAAGCTACAAGCTCGCTAGATAATGAATCAGAAGCAATGGTGCAAGCCGCGCTAGATAATCTTATGAAAGATCGCACGGTCATTGTTATTGCTCACAGATTATCTACCGTTCGTCATGCTGATGAAATTCATGTATTAGATAAAGGCCGCATAGTCGAATCAGGCACTCATAATGAATTAATCAGTCAAGATACAGCTTATGCACGCTTAGTCAAAGCACAATTTGAAAGACCATTGGCTGAAGCGTAGAATATTTGGCTAATTGATTTATTTGGCTGGAAATAGGCCAAACATATTTGGTGTATCTTCTTGCGCTTTCACAGTATAAACTTCGCTGCGTATGCGCACAGCGGAGATAGGACATTCCGGTGTTAACCATTTTTCTTTCATGATGGATTGTTCTATACGCTTGGCAAAATTTTGCATTTGAACTACTGATGTATTGGAGCGCATAATTATGAAATTTCCATGTCCATAATGGGCAAATATATCGCGTTTACCTAATAAAAGGCTCACTCGTCTTATGACTTCATAGAAAGCTGGCGGCGGTAATAAATTAATTGCTTCGTCAAAACTTTCCTCATAGGTACGTATTTTCAGAAGCATAATTAACAGATCACGTTTTTTTCGAATACTGCGATAATATTCATGTTCAAGGAAAGCGAGAAAAGCTGCATAAGTAAAAATGCCGGCAGATACTAATTCGCTTACTAGCTGTTTAGTAGGAGTTAGGTCTATCGGTTTGCCTAAATATTCATGTTGCTTGAAGTCTGGCTCAGCAATAATATCTTGATCGCAAACTATATCAGTACCAAGCTTCTGCGCTTTTTCCAAAGCTTTTCTGGCGAATAATAAAAGAGAAGGCAATGTATTACAATGCTCACCTAATGTAGCCAGTCCAAAAGCAAATTTAATCGAGCTTTCTGCTACTTCGGAATCAAGTGCAGATTTAAACAACGCTTTTTCAACTCGACGTATAAATGTTTTGCCACCAATGGTGCTTGTATCAGGCAACAATACTGCAAAAGTATTTTGATCGTACTCAGCAAGAATATCGGTTTTACGCTGGGTTTGGTTTATCCGTTTAGCAATTTCTTGCAAAATCACAGGAGATAATGCTTGGGCTATATTAAGGGAGCTTGCATTATTTTCAATTGCTTTGAATACTATCAACGCAAGGTGGTTTTTATTTTCTATTGCTTCAAAATATTCTCGTTCTAAAAAGAATAAAAATGTCGGATAAGAAAATATGCCAAATTGACCAACGAAGAGATGCTCTAACAACTGTCTGCCAGGACTTAAATCTATGTACTCGACCTTAAATTTGGTCGAGACTTTAGATTTTGCAATAGGCGAAATAGGCGGTCGATTTTCCGCAATTAAGTCTTCTTGAGTGCCTATAAAAAGCTTTCTCAATTTACCGCTGAGATTGCTATTTATATTGACAGCCCTTCTTTCTTCGAGAATATCGGCTGGATTTTGCACTGCCGGAATACGTATCTGGCTTTGACTAGCACTGATTTGTTTGAGCGAATCCAAAATTAATTTATGCACGAAAGCTACATCATTTGTGGCATAGTCCCATACTAAACTTGATTGCAGGCCCTTACCCTTATAAAGCTTCCAACCAGCCCTGGCAGCCTGACGCGAATGATTTAAAGTAAGAGTAAATGAATTTTCTCCAGACTGCCAACTAATATCACATTTAGCTAAAGTAGTAGCGGTACTTAGATCACTAAGTAATTTTTGCAGCATATGTGTGTCTGGAGTATCTGGAATGTTCAGTTTACGAACATCCCCTCCACCACGTCCAAATTTTTCGTTTAATGACATTGGATATTTTCTCTACCTGAAGAATTCAATCCAGAATAAAGCTTACTCTCATATAATAATGCTGTCACGGGTTTATTGCCTGATCTTCATAAAGCCGAAGACAGTTTTTAGATTAATGTTCTGAATTAATTACAGCTCGTTTGACTTTAGCAAAGTTTACGCCAGCTACTACTAAAACGATGCCAAATAATTGCAGCCATGTAGGAACTTCGCGAAGAATCAATGCCGCAATAAGAATAAAAGCTGGTCGCTGGATCATAGTAATAACTGATATGCGAGTAGCACCAACTAGGCTTAATGATTTGATAAAAGCAACATTAGCCAAAGCTGCACAAATGCCAACAATAATGCCATAGCCAATATCATAAGCCGATATATTTCCCAAAATAGGCAAGAAGAATAGAGAAGCTATACCTAAAATTACAAAACAAGCAGCAGAAACATAAATAGCATTGTGATCGCTTGTAATTTGATCCATTTTTACACGATAGAACCCAGAGCTAAATACGGCTATTAATACAGCAATAGTGCCAAGCCAATCGCCTGAATAATTATCCAGAGGCATACTTAAAATTATACCGGCAAAACAAAGCCAAAAACCCAGCCAGAATTTTGGTCCTAAAATGTCACGCCCCAGTTTTTCATTAATAACGGCTACCAGTGCCGGTGTTGTAGTTACTACAGTTAATACAGTAACGGCAGTGAGATTTTTGAGAGCTAGAATAGTACACAAACTTGTGGTCATGAGCAATAAAGCAATCGGTATGATTGGTTTGAATACTTTTTCTTGATCAGGACGCTTAGTACAAAAATAGAAGAACACAGGAGCAAGAGTAATAGCTCCAGCAATATTTCTAATAATAAAAAACTGATATGGTCCCAGTCCACCTCTGTAGCCATATTTGACAATGATCGGTTCAGCTGCGCCTAAGACTAAAGCAGCCACTATCCATAACTTTTCAATTAAAGATTGCTTAAACTGAGGACTAAAACTTTTTCTGTCTTCCATCAGACTGGCAGTACTGGGCATTTTTTTGGCCAAAGAGCGGGAATTTTTGTTTGATAGCTGTTAAATCTGGCAATCAATTCATCGCGCAGATTATCTGGTTCAATAATACTGTCAATAACCATTTCAGAACCAAGCTTGTAAATGTCGACATCTTCTTTGTACTCCGCTCGCTTTTCGGCGACAAAGGCGGGTCTATCTGCTTCTGGCAATTCCATAATTTTATTGTAGTAAACAGCATTTACAGCTGCTTCTGGTCCCATAACAGCAATCCAAGCGGTGGGTAAGGCTATGCACGCTTCTGGCTCAAAGGCTGGTCCACACATTGCATATAATCCAGCACCGTATGCTTTTCTCAATACCACAGAGACTTTAGGCACGCTTGCTGTAGCTACAGCTGAAATCATTTTAGCGCCGGAGCGTATAATGCCTGCTCTTTCCACTTTAGTACCAATCATAAAGCCTGGTACATCGGCCAAAAATAAAAGAGGGATATTGAAAGCATCACAAAGCCAAATAAATCGCGTTGCTTTGTCTGCAGAATCAACAAAGAGCACACCGCCTTTTACTTTTGGTTGATTAGCAATTATGCCAATTACTTTGCCATCTAAACGTGCTAGTCCAGTAACAATTTCTGCAGCAAAAAGACGTTTTATTTCAAAGAATGAATCTTTATCTGCTAGAGCATCAATGGCTTCGTAGATGTCAAAAGGTAAATTTTCTTGTTCAGGAATAATTTCTGCCAGGCTTTTAGCAGCTTTTGTTTTAGTTTTTGCTGCATGTTTAACACTTGATGGTTCATGGCTATTATTGTCAAAAGCGGCATAATTGGAAGGCATATAAGAGAGGTACTGTTTTGCTATTTCTATTGCTTCATGTTCAGATTTGACAAGAATATCACCGCAACCAGATACGGTGCAATGCATTTTTGCACCGCCCATTTCTTCAAGAGTAACCTTTTCACCAATGACCATTTCAGCCATTCGTGGAGAACCAAGGTACATTGATGCATTGCCATCATTCATTATGACAATATCGCAAAAGGCTGGAATATAGGCGCCACCAGCTGCAGAATGCCCAAACAATAAACACACTTGAGGAACCATTCCGGACATTTGGATTTGGTTATAAAAAATCCTTCCTGCGCCGCGACGACCAGGAAACATTTCTACTTGATCAGTAATACGAGCACCAGCTGAATCAACCAAATAAATTATTGGCACCTGCATTTTTATAGCAGTTTCTTGAATACGAATTATTTTTTCAACTGTGCGTTTTCCCCATGAGCCTGCTTTAACAGTGGAATCATTGGCCATTAAACAAACTGTTTTGCCATCAATTTGACCAATTCCAGTAATTACACCATCAGCTGGCAAATCCGGATCCAGACAATTAGCAAAAGCAGCATCTTCTATAAATTGTGTATTTTTATCGAGCAATAGTTGCAAACGATCCCGGGCAAAAAGTTTGCCTTCTTCTTTTGCTTTTGCATGATATTTAGCAGTGCCACCTTGCTTTATGTTTTTGAGTTTCTCACTCACTTTACTGCTTTTTTCTTCTGACTTAGGCACAATGTTTCCTGTATTTTGACTCTATAATTAGCGGCCGTAAGTGCCCATAATTTCCGTTTGAGAAATTTTATGATGCGCAATTAGATTACGGAATTGGGCCAAATCAATACCAGGTTCAAGTCCTGATACAGTGTTTAATGCGTACAATTTAAAATAATAACGATGTGGTTTTCCAGGTGGTGGTGAAGGTCCGCCGTAGCCGACACGATGGAAAGACGTTACACCTTGTTTGCTGCCATCAGGTAATGTTGGTTTGGTCGAAACGCCTTCAGACAAGCTAGTTTTATTTGCCGGTATGTCATAAACAATCCAATGTATCCATGTACCTGCTGGAGCATCTGGATCTTCACAAATAAGAGCGAAGCTTTGTGTGTCACCTGGTGCTTTTCCCCATGATAAGGGTGGTGAAACATTAGCCCCGTCAGCTGTGTACTGCTTGGGAATTGTTTGACCTTCTGTAAAAGCTGGGCTTGCTAATGTTAGAGTTGCTGTAGACATATTCACCTCTTTGCTTGCGGCATAAATGGATGGACAAGCAGAACTATAAAAGAAACTGCTTAGAAGAAACATGATTGCCAGCGATGACAAGAAGTCTATTTTATTAGTATATCCAGAGTTTTGCATACCACTACACTCCTGTTGCAGATTTACTGAGCAATTATAGTTCATTTATTTTGTTAGTTTCAATCTTTGTGTAAGAAGCTTGGCTTCATCAATTTCTAGCAAATAAGTTACAGCAAAGTATATGATACCACTGACAGTGGCAGCAATAAATATTTTAATTGCTAAAGGAATTAGAGACATGCTGGCAAAATAAACTTGCATTATCTCAAAGCCTATTTTGGCTAAAAGGTAAGCAGCTAGAGTGGCCACTAACATTATGGAAGTAGGTCTAATTAGCTTAGAAAAGCCCAGCAGCCCAATTTTAGGACGTAACAGATAAGCTAGCAGGACAAGATTAAAGACGGTAATTAAGGATGTAGCAAGTGAAATACCAGCTACTCCCAATGGAATTTTTATAACGAAAAGCCAGTCGAGAAAAGCCTTAATGAAAATGGCAGCCATAGCCACATAAAATGGTGTTTTGCTATCGTGAAAAGCAAAATAGACGCGTGTAATAAGATCCCGTGCCATATAAAAAATAATTGAAGGTACTAAATATATAAGAGCTGTGGCAACCAGATAAGTAGATTGAGCATTGAAAGCCCCACGCTGAAAGAGCAGTCGAATTATTGGCTCAGGCAAAGCAAGCAGAATTGCTGACAAAGGCAAAGCTAAAAACCATAAAAAACTCAAGGCACGTCTAAACTCATACTTTAAATCATCGTTTCTTTTTTCAGCAGCCATCTCCGTAAAGCGAGGCAGTATGGGTACAAGCATAGCTGTAATCAAAACACCTAAAGGTAATTGAATTAAGCGATTAGCATTGGAAATAGCTGTCCAAGCACCTTCTCCTATATTAGAACAAAAGAAACTATCCACATAAATAATGAGCTGGCCAATTGAGGTACTTATAAGAGCTGGACAAAGAACCTTAGTATAGCTAGAGATACCTTCAACCAATTTAAATTGAAAACGGTAATGCAAACCGACAGAAAACATTCCTGGCATTTGGGCCAATAATTGACCAAAGGCACCTATCAAAGTACCTATAGCTACAGGAAGTGATGACTCACGATTATTGCCTACTAAAATAGCACCAATAATGGCAATGCTGGCAATGGCAGGGGATAAGGAAGGCCAAAAAACGAGATTGTATACATTCAGCACACCATAGGTAATACCAATTAATCCAGATAAAAGAATGAGGGGCGACATCACCCTCAGCTGCATAATAGTTTCACCAAAAAATTTAAGTCGATTATCATCAGTGTCGCCGTAATTGCCAGCAACGATATGCATAATCTGTGGGGCAAAGAAAAATATGAGAATGCCAACAAGCGAAAGGGCAATTGTGGTGAAGAAAGAAATTTGAGCAATCAAATTTCCCGCTTCAGGAGAGGAGCGCTTGGGTGCTAATGTTGTTACAGTTGCGGAATGAAATGGACCACCCAAACCACCAAATAAAATAAGTACGTTGCCAGTAAAGAGATAGGCATAATTATAGGCATCGGCCAGTACAGATGTTCCGTAGGCAGCAGCTACTACAACATCTCGTATTAGACCAATTACCTTAGAAAATATGCTTAGTAGGGCAACTAAACTAAATGTTCTACTTAAACTTTGTTGCCTACCAGTCATTAACCCTATCCCATGTATACATTTTAAATTTATACAGTAAAGACCCAAATCCTACTTAGTTGATGATGACAGCAAATTTTAGACAAAGCAAAATTTTGTCTTCAATGACTTTAGAATTGTGCAAACTCTTCCCAAAAACTGATATGGTACATAACTGAGAATCTTTGCATATATATAAGCTGGACATAGCAAATCGAGAACAGCTGTCAAAGGAGAAACTGAAGTGTGTGAATTAGCGCCAACAAATATAACCTTAGGTCTCTTGGCAGGGATGACAATATTTTTGGGCTTACCGGTTGCACGCTTGAAGGGTGCCTCCGAATCACTCAGGGGAAAATTGGCGTTAGGTTCGGCTGGTGTACTTTTATTCCTTATTATTGAAGTTGGTTATCATGCCATAGAAACTTTAGAAATGACCGCTAAAAGCGGCGATATGAATATGGCTTTATTGCAAGGCGGCATTTTGACTATAGGCCTTGTTCTTGGACTGATTGGCTTAGGAGCAATTGAAGAAAATCGCCATCAAGCCAAGAGCGTTGGCGCCACACCGCTTGAAATCGCTAATATGATCGCAATCGGCATTGGTCTTCATAATTTTGCTGAAGGATTGGCGATAGGACAGTCATACTCAAGTGGAAACGCAAGTTTTGGTCTAATTTTGGTCCTTGGTTTTGCTTTGCACAATGCCACTGAAGGGTTTGGTATTGCTGCACCATTAACAGGAGCCAATGTGCCGTGGTCCAAATTAATTACTCTAGGTTTTATCGCTGGAGGACCAACTGCACTGGGTGCAGCTTTAGGCGGTACTTTTGTAAATACGAATTTTGAATTATTCATTTTGTCATTGGCCGTTGGTTCTCTTATATATGTAACTCGCGAATTGTTGCGTCTTCGCTTTACAGCTCTAAGTACAGTAGAAGCTATGACAGCATTAACACTTGGGCTTGTTATTGGTATTGGTACCGAGATTTATATAGAAGTTGCTTCAGCTAAAAGTACTGCAGAACAATCGGTAAATCACACTGGCAGTAGAAAGATTTCATTTGAAGCAAGCGATATTGATCCAGCTCAAATTACTATTACGCGTGGTGAATATATCGAGCTTGAAAACAAAAGCGATAAGCCGCTAGAAATTGAAGCCCATGGTTTGATGAATAAAGAAGCATTC
The DNA here is from genome assembly GCA_027451745.1 of Candidatus Melainabacteria bacterium. GTDB lineage: Bacteria > Cyanobacteriota > Vampirovibrionia > Obscuribacterales > Obscuribacteraceae > JABDBL01. The sequence continues at coordinate 10,567 of DAIDIP010000020.1, read as the reverse complement.
ATTGCAAAAAACAGTGAAGTGGTGGTGCAAATAACTGGTGTGCCCGGCAAATATGCTATTAGCCCCGAAGGAAGCTCGCTTGTTGCCCAAGTAACAGTTGTGCCTGGTAAAACCAATATGCAAGATGACGACATGCAAAAGATTATTGCCGCTCTAACAATTTTAGAAGGTCATGTGCAGGCTGCATTTGATTTGCACAATGATTCGCTCATAAAAAATAATCCAATGGCTACAGTTGATCTAGCTAGAGCGAAAAAACATTCTTATCATCCGGTACATGAATTGTTTGAAGACAAAACGCCAATGTCTTTAATGGTGCAATCAGCCCTACAAAAAGTTGGCATGTTAGATAAGCTTAAAGATGGTCTGGAAAAGTTCAGTCAATTAGCCGGATCAAGCAAGAACTCTGATAAAGACTTTGTCAAAGGGTATGCTGATCTGCTTGCACTAGTAGAAAAGACACGCAGACTTGTTGGTGGTGAAGCGTACAACAAGCCAGAATTCAAAGCCAAAGTAGCATTATTGACACTGGCTCAAGCTGAGTCAGAATACAAAGAAGCAGTGGAGACCGGTGAAATTGTTGTGCTACAAGCGGCACAACCTGGCAAAGATGGTTATTTGGAATATCAGGATACTCATGGATTTCTTAAAGCAATTAGAGCGCTTTTAAATGGTACTGGAAATAAAAAGTGCACTAAGGCTCAGGAAATCATAAATGACTTGCTTGGCAGTCAATTGAAAGATATAAATCCACCAGATCCCAAACATCCTGTGCCATTCAAAGAAATAGAAGAGCATTTTGAAACAATCGAAAAAACTCTTGAATAATAATTCTATATACAGAGCAAGAGAATGCTATTCAGCTTTGCTTATATATGCTAGATATAAAGCAAAGCTTTTGCTTATAGAGTAGGGTGTCCCAGCGCTTTATAATGTTTTTTTGCAAAAAAATTGGCTTGGTGGGCGGGTTTTTAATTTTTCTGTTGGAAAGATAAAATGCAATTTGGGGTACTTCTCTTCTGGATAGAAGGCGCTATTATATAAACATATTCGGTGAGCACTCACACAAAAGTTGAGTTCTATGAGCCGAGGGGCCTTGCGGAAACTTCAAGTTGGCGCTAACTAGAAACAGTAGCAAGCGAGCCCGTATTACATGAAGGACTGACTGAAGTGTAATAAAATACTGAGCCCACTTCGCAAGGGGCAGTTAGGCAGTAGCACTAATACCACTGTAGATTTATTCTAGGTGGTATTTTTGTTTTGGCATGTTTTTGATCTAGCTAATAGTTCTGGGATGCAAGAATTTTAAGGACCATCTGGCTGAATGTTTTCAGACAGATGATTAGAATCTGCGTAATGGGCATAGATATGTTTTGCCAAAACTTGAATAGCGCATGCCACTGGCAAGGCAAAAATAATGCCTAACCAGCCATCAATTTTGGCACCAATCATTATGCTCAAGAAAATTACAACTGGGTGTAGTCCTATGACATTTCCCATATATTTAGGAGCAATGAGATTATCTTTGGCCCATTGCAGCCCACAAAAAATAGCAAAGACAATTAATAACTCAGTAAATCTATTGCCGGGCATATTATCAATTCCATCAAAGACCACTGAAAAAACAGTTGGTACAAAACCAATTGTTGGACCAATTACAGGAATGATTTCAAAAATAGCAAGAATCATTCCAAGCAGCAAAGCATAGTGAACTCCTAAGGCGTAATAAATAATCGTCATCAAAATGCCGAAGCTAAGAGCTAAGACAACTTGCCCTTTAAAGAATGCTTGTAAGCTTTGATCAATCTCTGCTGCTATAGCATATAGTCCATCTTGATGCTCGTTTGGGAAGAGTTGCACTATGGACTTTTGCATTTTGTGCCCATCTAAAAGAAAGTAAAAAGATAGAAGCAAAATACTAAGACCATAAACAGTCCAGGTCATAGTGGAAACTGCCACATCTCCAACGCGATTAAAAATTTGTCCTGAATCTATTTTGGTCAAAAAGGACAACATCTCATTGACTAAATCAGCTGTTTTTATTTCTATATGAGTCGAACGTAAATGTGACTCTATAGGCAATATAATCCTGGACATATTTTGAACAAAATGCGGCAATTGTTCATAAATACTATTTACAAGTTGAGAAATCTGACTAATTACGGTGGGCACCAAAGTGATAGCACTAAGTGTGATACCAATCAAAACCACAATATAAACGATGGCAACAGCTACAAGTCGGATTTTGATGTATTTGTTTAGCCAATCCACAACAGCGACAAACAGATAAGAGAAAAGAATAGAGATGCCCAGAACCCGCAATATATCAGCAAAATAAGAACAAACTTGAAAAATTATTATGCAAGCAAGCATCGTCAGAACAGCAATAACAAGCTGGCGCTGCAAAGTGCATAGTTTACTTTCAGGTTGATTTTTATTAGCTAAATCTGACGGAGACGTAGTCATTTTGAAAGTTTATCGTTTTCTAGTATGAAAGTACTGCCTATTTAGACACCGATTTGCTTTTATAAAAGCGAAGTATACCAAAGATATCCATTACAAGATAGACACTTGCTGCCCATGGCATCACAAGCGCTGGTTGCCATTTATTATATAACTGTCCTGCAAGCAACAAACCAAGACCCAATCCAGAGTACATTGTAGCCATTCTAAAAGAATATATTTTACTGGACTTTGGCAGATGAAGAGATAGAAAAAACGCGGCTTAAACGGAGTTGGCTCAACAACTGGGAATTGATGAGGCAGCATTAAGCATAGCCGACCGGTCCGGCGGTTGTTAGAGATTGATTTTTAGTATCAGCAGGCGAGCCGGTTGAGTCGCTTGCGTGTAATTATTGTTAAAAGCTCCTCTGGATCCTGTTTTTCGAGAACCAATGCCTTAATAAGATTGGTGAATGACTGCAGCAACTTCATCTCCATAAATCGGGTTTTCTGTCCGATTGTTTCATTTTTAGGCACTGGCATTCCTTCTGGATAATCAACTTTAAGCCCCATCTCTAAAAAAGTGTGCGCTACAAAGGACAGCTCCCAAAATTTGAGAACTGCTTGTTTCTTCCGTTGCTGACAGTCTTCTAGACCAAGCTCTTGCTTCTCGTCCCGAAATAAATGCTCGATAGGGTCACGTAGCATGTAGAGTTGTAGAATTTTTTGTGCTTGAACCCAATTCAGTTTGTTGGATAGAAAATATTTTGGTTCTCCTTCTAGTTCAGGGTTGTCATAGCTAATCACCATGCGAAGCTTTTTCCAAAACTTGATCTTGACGTTTTTCGCAAAAACCCAATAGGTCCGCTTAACACCAAGTCTTGTTTCTACTTCTATTGGTTTGAAATCTTCTGTGGACAAAGATTTTGCAAATGCTTCAGCTGTGTCAAATCTACCCGACGGCAGCTGTACCAAACGATTCTTCGCTAACCGGCAAATCCATGCCTGACCATAGCCTTCAATCTTGTCCATCAGCTCGATATCCAGAAAACCTCCATCTAAAACATATGCATCTTTGGGAATTTTGTTTCGCTCACATTCGTCCACCAAATCTCCGGCAAGATCCAATTGCGTCTTGTGTTCTTCTTTGTTTTCTTCGTACTTTTTGACCAGGGCATTGTACTCATCCCAGACCTCGGCAACTGCATCGGGCGCTGGCTTGGTCTCTTCTAGATATAGCTTTTGCTCCGGCAGAAATCCTCGATAATAAAGCTCCATCCCCAAAGGAACTGTTCTTGCCGATGAGACAAATGTAGAAACCACTATCTTCTGTCCCAAACAAAAATGATGATTTACGTAATCCCAGTACCAGAAAACGCCATGAATCTGATCGCCAGAATGATGAACAAGCGTCGAATCGATTGCAATTACCCTGGGGCTATTTTGGTCTGTCGGCAGATTCTTGCTAATCCATTCCAACCGTTGCTTTCTAAGCTCATCATGCGCCCAGGGGCTATTAGCCATGAAATGATAAAGACTGTCATAATCCGTGTCGCTAAGCAACTTCTGTTGAATCCCCGCCAAAGTTCGATTCTCGGAAGCAATCAACCCAATAAGAAGTTCTTCAAAATGTGCTTGCTGCGCTGGGTGATTGAACACCTTCCTAAACTGGGCAGCGAATTCTCGAAGGCACACGGGTATTTCTGAAATTGGCAGCACAAGCCTTCTCCATGAAAAAGATCACGAAAGAATAGCATGTATGCTAGTAAATGGCCATCATGGCAACTGGGTGCTTAGACTTTTGCCAAAGTCCAGTTATACATACGTTAAATAATACTGCCATTGCAACACCAAGAATATTGATTGCTATTTTAGAAAATCACCAAAATACAGATGGTTCTGTGATCATCCCGACTGCGCTAAGGCCGTATCTTGGTGGACAAGAGATATTAGAACCAACAAACAACAAAACTCAAAACAACTTTTAGAAGGTCTAATGAAATTTGCTAACTTCAAATTCATTACCCCAGGGATCAGCCATAACAACGCTTAAAATTGCCGGGTTTTCCAATGCATCCAAAATAACTGTGGCGCCTAATGATTTGGCTCTTTCAACCCAAGATAATACTTCTAAGTCATCAAACTCAAATACCGGCACACAATTGGAGCCAGTCCATTTGTCATCAATGTCGTTCAATGCTAGACCAAAGTTTAGACTTCCAATGCGCCATTCATGATATGTGTCAAATGTTTTTACTGGTGCCATTTGCAGAAAGTCTGTCCAGAACTTAACTACTTTGGCCATCTCATTGACTTTAAAATATACTGTCCTAATTTTCACAAACCCAACTCCTTATCATTGATAAATTGCTTTCCTGTATCTTTAACTTTCCGCAGAAAGGCTTTTTGTTGGCTTAAACTGCTGACCGAGAAGCGCTGAAAATCTTTACCTATTCTAAGATCCGCAAACAATCCAGCAGGATCTTCATGAAAATGCAGAAAAGCAGTTGATTTTAAATAAAAAACTCCGCGTTTATTTTCTTTGAGAATACCCAATCTTCGGATCTCTTGTAATAGATCTTCTAATTTATCTAAAGCGCTATCTGTGGCATGTTTCAAACTGATGACTCCTGCTAAATTTTGATGAGCCTAATTCAATTTCACCTGGCAATTCTACTTGTATCGGTCTTAGTTCTGTTTAACCAACAAATCCAATGCTTGACACGGGCTTTATACAACCATATACTAAGTGCTCACTCAGTGAGTTATAACTTAGCATATGAAAACTACAATTACAAGAGCTGAGCAAAAAGAGATAACAAGACAGCGATTAATAGAAGCTGCTACAGAATTATTTGCCGAACAGGGCATTATGGCTACTACTACCGCTGATCTAGCTAAAGCAATAAAAATGTCACACGGCAGTGTATTTCTTCACTTTCCCACTAGAGATGATTTGGTTAACGCTGTAATTGATGAATTTGGCAAGCGTTTGTCTATTGAATTTAAAGATGCATTTAATAATAATCGAGGGTTAAGCCACGTACTTAAAGCACACCTCCAAATTTTGCAAGAGTTTGAAGACTTCTATGCTCGGCTTGTTATTGAGTCTCCATTATTGCCACTTAAAGTAAGGGGCACTTTGTTTACACTGCAATCTGGTATCTCGCATGAAATTTTTACAGCGGCTATGCGCGAAATAAAGCAGGGACAAATTCGCAATATCAAGCGCCATTTACTTTTCAATACATGGATAAGTCTTATTCATTATTATCTAGCAAACAAAGATTTATTTGCACCTAACAAATCTGTAATAGCCGAAAAAGGCAACGAACTGCTTCGGCACTATTTATCACTAATAAAAAAATAGAGGAGAAGTGATATGGAAACAAAATGTGATTCATGTGGTTCTTGCGGAATGCCGTTTGAAAAAGCAGAAGATCATGCATTAAGGGATATCAATAACAGTTATTGTTGCCATTGTGCCGATATCGGCGGAGGGAAAAGAACTTTCTACTAAAGGTCAGAGAATCTACAGAGGAATGTTACCGGAACTCAAAGATTTACCAGAAGAGTTGTTCAAAGCTGCCGAGTGGCATGACGAACAGGACGAGTTTTAAGCCGTGACTCTTAAGAACATAGTTGACACTCATGCATTGCCTTAGTTTCTCGGATTTAGATTTTTGATTGCAAGATCTTCTTGTTGCTACGGTTATCAAAATTGCAATGATCCAGTCATATCTTTGACGGAAGTTCCTATTCATTCACCTAAACGGCGCTATTGACACACCATTATAGATTTAGCGCAATATAATTATCCTCAGTCACATAAGCATTTATTTGTTGCATGATAAAACTGCAAAGCGTGCTCAAGAGTGCTGTGCCTGTATAAACGAAGAATCCGTTTGTTTTCCAGTAGGATAAGACAATGTCCATATTTTTTACTTCTGATCATCATTTTGGGCACTACAATGTTATTAAATATTGTAATCGCCCATTTAGCTCGGTTCAGCAAATGGATGAATTGATGATTCTCGCATGGAATGAAACAGTATTGCTAGAGGACGAAGTTTATTATCTTGGCGATTTTGCTATGAAATCATTTTTGGTGCCTAAAATATTGCCGCGCTTACACGGCAGGAAATATTTGATAATGGGCAATCATGATCGTTGTTTCAAAGGCAATTCAGATAGATGGAAATCATTTTATACTGATGCAGGTTTTGAATCTCTAGATAAAGAGCAGCAAATAGAGATAGCTAACCAATCAGTGCGCCTGCATCATTTTCCGTATCGAAATCCTCATGATCCAGATCAACGTTATTTTGATCATCGACCACAAGATGATGGTGGATGGTTACTGCACGGGCATGTACATAACGGATAGAAAATAAAAGGAAAACAAATCAATGTTAGTGTGGACGTCTGGGATTTCAAACCAATACCTTTGACACAAATTGAAAATATTATTCTGGCTGAAAATCACGACTAAAATGCTAAATGTAGCTTGTTTTTGTCATACTTTTGGCAGTCAATTTTCTTCTCTTTTTGTGTCACAAGGGCGTCACAATGGAGTGCTTGGCATCTTTGAAGAGAAATTTTGTGATCCACTGAAACATAGATGGTGGGCGAGAAAGGACTTGAACCTTCAAGGATTGCTCCACTAGATCCTAAGTCTAGGTAATAATCATTTTTGGGCTTTTCCGAGCTTTTATCTGATTTTATCAAAACAGACAACTGGAGAAGCATATAGTGAATCTGGCGTCAAATTTCATGATATCATGGAAACCAAATTTGATCGGTTATTGATCGGTTAATAAAAGATGTAGGTGATCGGCTATGGCGTATTCAAGTGATTTCGGCAGCAAACTTGTCCCTTTAACAGATGCATTTGCTGAAAACACAACAATCGCCGGTGAATGGCGAGATTCCAAATTGCCAGGTTTTCGTTTTAAAGTGAGTCCTGTTGGCAATAAAGTTTGGTTTGTTGAAAATCTCTTGCATGGCACGCGCAAATCGATAACTCTGACTATGGGGCGCTATCCGGCCATTTCTGCTAAAGAAGCTCGCAAGGAAGCAACTCGCTTGCTATCGCTATTGAGGCAGGGAGTTGATCCGCGTTTAGAAAGGAAAATCCAAGAGAAAAAACAGCAAGTCCAATGGGCAATGCACCAGAGATTGAAGAAACACACATTGGAATTGGTTCTTACCGATTACCTTCAGCGAAAATCTCTTAAGCCTGGAACAATCGAGAATTATCGCATAGTAGCCAACGCTTATTTATTCGATTGGATGCAGCGTCCGCTGGCTGAAATAACGAAGGATGAAATTGAGGAAAGATTTCGGCAGATATCTCGCAGAGAGATTCGTAATGGCAAAGGGGGACCTGGTGCTGCTAACAACACGATGCGCGTGCTCAGGGCACTTTTTTCTTTTGCGCATGATATGTATGAGTTGCCTGATGGTTCCCCTCTTGTTCCCCAAAATCCGGTGCGACGATTAAACCAACTTGACTCATGGAATAAGCTTAGACGGCGCCAGACCGTATTGTCTCATGCTGATTTACCAAAGTGGTATGCGGCTATCAACCAGCTTGATGACAAAGTTATGGCCGATTACTTTCTATTTGTATTGCTAACCGGTCTGCGAAAAAGCGAAGCGGCGCATTTGAAATGGCGTGATGTTCATAGCAATGATGGCTATCTCGAAATTATGAATACTAAGAACAAAAGAGAATTTGCTTTACCACTAACGCGTCGCCTGAAAGATATTCTTAAGCGCCGCTATGATCAAATAGCCAACAAAGACAATCCATATGTATTTTCAGGATCTGGCAAAACTGGGCGCTTCGATCTTCGCGGACATCATTTCAACCTTGTCACCGCTGGAAGTGGCGTTAAGTTTGGGCTGCATGATCTCAGGCGAACCTATCTGACCCAGGGCTTTTTAATGGGCCATGATTTAGAGACGCTGAAGAAGCTTGCCAATCACAAAACTCGTGGGTCTGATGATGTCACGAAAGGTTATCTTATTGTGAGCGTAAACGACATGCTTAGCCCAATGGAAAAAGTGGGCGAGAGGCTCTTTGATCTAATGACCGTAAAAGCATCTCGGCCGGCGAAGAAGAAATGAGAGACAAATTTGCAAATCGTGAGAAATCTGAAAGGTATATCTGACCGGCTAAACCCATGAGTTTATTATATACTTAACCGGTCAACGTCAACCAATACTTAAATAAGTTGACATTAACCGGAGAAACCTATAGGATTATTATATGCTTAGCCGGTCAACATCAACCAATCGCTGGTTTTTTGCCCGTCATCCTGTCTTTACCATGGATGAGTTTGCTGCCTTCAATAAGCTGACCAAGCGTGAGTCTAAATACGCGCTGCTTGCCTACAACCGGCGCAGTGGGCGTGTGCTCAACATACGCCGCGGGATCTATGCTGTTGTACCAGATGGAGCAGAACCGCAATCATACATGGTCAATCCATATCTCGTGACAGCCAAGGCCACCAGTGACGCAGTTGTCGCTTATCATTCGGCGCTGTCCTTTCATGGTTACGCGTACTCGGACTTCAACTTGTTCACATATTTGACCAAGCAGAAGGAAGCAAGCAAGTTTACTTTCCAGAACAGCGAATACGTTGGTGTTACCCAGCCGAAAGCACTTATGAAACAAGGACGGGAGCTTGACGCTGTAGACCTCGTGGAGCATAGCGGCTTGGATATTCGAGTGACTTCGCTTGAAAGAACCCTGGTTGACTGCTTTGATCGCTTGGATATTTCGGGTGGCATCGAGGAAGTCTGGCGTTCATTGGAGCTGGTGCCTTACCTGCGTATATCGCAAATCTTACAATATGTGGTGCTGCTCAATAATGCGGTTACTACTGCGAAAGTAGGTTTTTTCCTTGAGATGAACCAGCAGCGTTTCCACGTTGAGCAAAAGGATCTAGAATTTTTGTGCAGCCGTAGGCCGGCACACAAATCATATATGTTCCGCATGGAGCGTAAAGGAAAGCTAGTCCGTGACTGGAACTTGATTGTTCCAAATGATGTATTGGAACGAACTTGGGAGGAGCCACATTGAAAATTTCGCAGGCAAGGCTCGCTGAGGTAGCAGCTGATACAGGGTTTAGACCGGATACACTTGAGAAAGTAATCCGGCTCTTGGACCTGCTCAATCAGATAAATGAAAATCCGTACCTCACATCTCGCCTCGCGCTAAAAGGTGGAACAGCACTGAATCTATTTGTTTTCGACATTCCAAGGTTATCTGTAGATATTGACCTGAATTATATTGGTGCCGTTGAATTAGCGGAAATGGAAGCTGAAAGGCCAAAACTCGAAGAGGAAATTCTTGGGATTTGTCAGCGTGCCGGATTGACGCCTAATGAAATTCCATCCGAAGATCATGCTGGTGGCAAATGGAGACTAGCCTACCAAAATGCATTAGGTGGGATGGCTAGCCTGGAACTGGATCTCAACTTTATGTACCGGCTTAACTTTCATCCAGTGATCCGACTCGATTCAAAAAAACTTGGCTCTTACCAGGCTTTGCAGATACCTGTCCTTGACACCAAGGAGCTAGCTGGAGGTAAGCTCTCAGCGCTGCTGACCAGAAACGCCAGCCGCGATCTGTTTGACACAACAAACCTGCTGAAGTTAGTTGATCCCACTGACGAACAACTAAGGCTTGTATACGTCCTCTATGGTGCTATGAATCCACGCGCTGATTGGCGGCAGGTGACGCCAGACAATCTATCGGCAAGTGTTAAGGAACTCAAACAGAAACTGATTCCTGTATTGCGAACAAAGAGTCTGCCTGCCAAAAAAGACGATGATGCTTTTGCTGCTAATCTAGTTGCTGAGTGTAAAAGTCTGTTACTGCCGCTCTTTCCTTTGCGACAGAGCGAGGTGGAGTTCATATCTCTGCTACGCGAGGAAGGTGAGATAAAGCCGAGCTTATTAACTAAAAACCACAGCATGATAGAAACCATCCAAAGGCATCCGGCTCTACTGAGACGAGCCCACTCTGCTAACCGAAATGTGTAAACCGGTGAAAATAGCCCCTTGGAGCAATAATTATTTTGCCCCGTTGCCAAGGATGATGTATTGGGTAATC
>DAIDIP010000019.1 GCA_027451745.1 Candidatus Melainabacteria bacterium | reverse complement strand
CTACAATCATGAGCATCATCGAAACTTGCAAACGTCTGCGCATTAATCCTTTTGAATATATGAAAGACGTGCTGACCAGATTCCCTTCTGCCAAAACTTCTCAAATCGACGACTTCCTTCCTGACCGCTGGCTAGCTCTTAAGCAAAATCAATCGCAGCCAACTTAATCAACCGCGATTAGCCAATCCTCGCGCGCCCGTGCATTCTTTTCAAGGGTGTACTTGCTGCAACGCTTTCCTTTAGACAGTTATGACTCTATTGTATTTGAGTGTAAGGTTTTTTGTTTGTTTGATTATTGGAAGGGAGCAAAAATTGTAAGTCTTGCTCATAAAAGAGTTCATGCAAACCTTCTTCTCCGGCGGGTGGCCAAACAGGAGACGGGGAGAAATAATCTTTATGCAGTGAAGAAAGATATTCTTGCAGCGATGATATAGCTTTTTCCTTTTGATTTGATTTTAGAAAAATGGTAGCTGTGTATAGCCGTGGTAAAAGAGCATCTTTGTGTTTGTTGATGAAATTATCAACTGTGCTTTGGGCTTGATCTGTTTTTCCGAGGGTGGCATATAGTCTTGCTAGGCGCAAATTTATTTTGAATGATTGAGGAGCAAGTTTTGCCGCTTCAGCTTGTGTTGCAATAGCTTCGTCTTTTTTGTCTAAATACCAAAGAGATTTTGAGCGCGATTCTTGTAGCCCAGCAGCAGTGCTGTTGTTATTTAAAAGTTTAGGAGAGATTATAGAAAATGGCAGTGGGTGGGTGCGTAAATATTCTGCTGAATTATATTGTTGTTGAGCAGCAGGCAGGTAACCATCCATAGCTAGTTTTTGGCTGAGGTAATAACGTTTGGCTAATTCAACGAAGCTAAAAGTAGCTTGGCCAACGTCAATAAGTACAGCCAGGAAAATTATGACAGTGAATATATGAATATATTTTGTTGATTGAAGGCTTCGCTTGTCAACTATCGCATTGAGAGATTTGCTTAATCTAGCTTGAGGAGCTTTTTCTTTCAGTAAAGCAATGAATTTTTGCTGTTCAGATAGATCGATGGCTGCAAAGGGAATTTTTAGTACTGTGAGGGCAGGACCAGCTTTTTTATTTGTAGCGACAGGACCAGAAAGTGCTCTTGACTTGAATATTAGATTGCCTAAAGGGCTTATAGAGACGTTATCTATGGCACTCCAAAGAAGATGATATAAACCAAAGGCGATAGTATTTTCTTGTATTGTTAGCCAATTTCTATATATAACAGCTGGCTTTCCTTTGTAGAAAAATGAAAGTAAGCGGCAGGCACCTTCGCTTTCAAGAGCCAAAAGAAAATAGTGAGTAATGACAATGCTCAACAAAATTGCCCAAACACCAAAGTTGGCAGCATTATATGTAAACCATAAAGAGTTACTATTAAGAATGATCAATAGGGCAGCAAAAGTAAAGGAAGAACGACCCAGTAAGGTAAAGGCTTGATGAGAGAAATTGCAGCGAATTGACATTTGTTTTGAATTGCCTCTTAACATGCTTTCTGGAGAGTTTATTCAGTATGCCAGCTGGTACTATTAATTTTCAATTGGCAAGGAAACAAAAATGGAGAACATTACAGTGTCGGCGGCAGCAAAAATAGTTGTTACAATGCCGGCTTACAACGCTGCCAAGACCTTACTTCAGACTTTTGAGGACATTCCCAAAGGTTTAGTCTCAGAAATTATTTTAGTAGATGATTGTTCTGCTGATGATACGGCTGCTGTGGGCAGCGCTTTAGATTTTAAAGTGATCCGCCATCCTCATAATGTCGGTTATGGTGGCAATCAAAAAACATGCTATTTAGAAGCTTTGCGAGATGGAGCAGATATTGTGATTATGCTGCATCCAGATTATCAATATGATCCTAAAAAGATTCCAGAAATGGTAGCGCCAATTTTGGAAGGCAAAGCAGATATTGTTTTGGGCTCACGCTTTTTAGGCGGTGGTGCTTTAAAAGGTGGGATGCCTATGTATAAGTATATTGCCAATAGATTTCTTACTACCTGTCAAAATCTTGTGCTAGGTACACATTTATCTGAGTTTCATACAGGGTATCGTGCTTATAGTCGAAAGTTTTTAGAGACAGTGCCATTTTTGCGCAATTCGCTGGCATTTGTTTTTGATGGGGAAATTCTTTGTCAGGCAGTTTATTTTAATTTTCGCATTGCAGAAATTCCTGTAGAAACAAGATATTTTCCAGAGGCATCTTCGATCAATTTTATAAATAGTACAAAATATGGTCTGGCTTGTCTTGCCACTCTAGGAAAGTATTTGCTTGCTAAATATAAGATCTCAATAGATCCGCTGTTTAAGGCATAGCGGGCGGCAGCTATTGGATTTAACTAGCAAAGTCCGGTTGTTACGCTTAAGCGAAGACAGCGCAGTTTATAGTTGAGGTTTTTTGTAGTGTTTTAAATGTAGAGCATGACCAAAATCACGCTGTTCAATAATTGTATATTCTTGTGGGATGAGGCTAAAAATGGCGTCGCCTTCTTGAGCAGACAATACCCAGAAAGTGTTAGAAATAGATTTATTTGCGGTGTCATGGAAGATCTTTTGTACACCTGCTGTTCCAAGAGCTGGGCTTATGCCTATTTGTGGCAGAGGCTGATGCAAATAACGATCTAAACAAAGGATATTGTAGTAATTGCTGACATACAAGATCTCATTTGGTTTTATGTTTTGCTCAATTTGATTGGCGATTTCGCGCCAGTTTTCTTTTTGGTGAATAATGTGCAGATAGGCATTATTAGATAGGCAGAAAATACTATGAGAGATAAGGAGAGGGAAAAATATCTTTTTAGTAAAGAGCAACGAAAGAGAATAGCCACCCAGTAAAAAAATAGCTGGAGCTGTACCGATTACATAGCGAGAAATTTCTATAACGCGGTGTGATTCAATAATGTCCATGGTCCAGACCATAGCGGCTGGCAGTATTGCCCAAGCAAAGATCATAAGCACAGGTAGTAAATTTAAATTTGAATCGGTTTGATTTAGGGTAGTGTTATCGCGATTTGCTTTGTTGGCTTTTAGTTCTTTGAAATTGTCTATTAGTGGTTTGGCGGCATAGGCAATGATAGCAAGAGCGGTTATATAAGCTGGACTTGCCCAGAGCATTACTTTTTTGCCAGCTAAAAATACTAGCCAATTAAAGGGTATACGAATGAAAAATGCCCAGATTGGCCAGAAGAAAGATGGTTGGCGAGCCACATAGAAAGAGGCTGTTCTCACTGAGGCTGCTTGCATAAATAAAGATAGCCAAGGTATAAAAAGTATGCCTATACAAATGTTGGACGCTAGGACTAAAGAAAACAAATAAAGGTCTTTGCGAAAGATGGCTATGGCAAAGCCAGAAAGAATGGTAAAAGCCCAGAAAAATATTTGAGTATAGTGAGTATTAACCAGGGCACAAGTGGCAAGAATATAAATGATGGACAGAAGAAAACTGGCAGAAGATCTGGGCTTTAAGCATAAAGAAAGAAAACTGCCGCCAGATAATGTGGCAAGCAATGTAGATAAGCTGTACATTCGGGCTTCTTGGGCATAAGCAATATCAAATGGAGAAATTGCTTGTAGTAAAGCAGCAAAAAGTCCGGCACGTTTTCCAAGAAGTGAAGCGCCAAAAATATAAGTTGCGGCAATTGAAAGAACAGAGCACAAAGCAGAAAATGCTCTTAGCGAAAAATCATTGCCACCAAATATAGTGAGCCAACGATTCATCAGAATAGCGTAGAGCGGTGGGCATAAAGGATCGACTTTGCGAAAATTTGAAAGTACGGTTTTTATACTAGCTGGCTTTTCTGGGGTATAAATAAAAGTTTGAAGGGTTGGATTAAATAAATCCGGTAAAGGATTGCCATAAGACTCCACAACTGTTTGATAGCTTTCATCAAGCCATAAGCTGTCAAATGTTAAAGCTGTAAAGCGAAGGCCACTTGCCAGTAATAGAACTAGTATTAAGGACTTCAGCACAATCTATCAATTTTTAGCCTGGTAATTTTCATCATACTGGTCATTATAAAGGCAGTTCAAGATAAAATACTCCTAGTATTATGTGGTGGTTGATAAGGTAGTTATTGATATGTCTGGGGAGTAATGTCTGTTGAAGCAAGACATTGGTGAATTACTAGTAGAAAACGGACAAATAACTGCTGAAGAGCTAGATAGGGCTGTTCAAGAAGCCAATATGTCTGCTCAGCCTGTGGGAAGAGTATTGATGCGTCTAGGTTTAGTCAATGAGGAAAACCTAAAGACTATACTGGAATTGCATTATGGTGTTAGCTATTTGGACTTGAAGAAAGCAGTACCAGATCCAAATATTGTGGACTTAGTACCTGAAGAAATAGCCTGGGATTGTTGCGCGGTGCCGGTGCAAATGATTGCTAATCGGTTGACACTAGCTATGGTTATGCCAACAGACGAAGAGGCATTAGCAAAAGTGTCGCAATATTTGAAGAACTGGCAATTAAAGGTGGTAGTTTGCAGTGATGATGGTTTTGTCGATTTTATGAGCCGCGCATATCCATTTATCGAAGAACAACCGGTGCAAAGCACATTGACTTCAGATAGTGAGGCGGATTTTATTGACCTAAGTAATTTGTCCGAGCCAGATACTTCGGTACTAGACTCAAGTGTTGACGAGGGAAGGGCAATTATGCTTCTGAGTCAGCATATACTTGCCAATGCTATTACCAAAGGATGCACCAATATACATATTGAGCCAGGCGGGCGCCAAGTCTTAGTCCATTATAGAAAGGAAGGCATTTTGTTTTCGGCCAGAAAATTACCAAAGGCTATTTTGCCTGATTTGGTACAAAGGTTCAAAACTATGGCAGCTAGAGATGCTGCTGGCACGGATTTGCCGGTAGATGGGCTATTGACTGTTCGTCACGGGGGTAAAATTTTTCAATGCAGGCTTTCGATTGTGCCTGGAACCCATGGACAACATTTGGTTATTTGGCTTGAATAAGTGGCTGAAGAAAAGGATTAAGGGCAAATGTTTGCATTTCAAGAGCCATTTGGCTAAGTTTTTCTTTGCTAAATTGGCTGATGGATAATAGAATATAGGGTAAGTGGTGCATTGGTTGAAGAATATCGGTTGGGAGCATGCAGGTGGAAAGTGGCACAGTGGTCGCAAATAAGAAGACAGAAGTGAATAAAGGTCAAGATCAGATTCATCAGTGGTTAGCTGAATATGCTGAGTCACACGAGCCAGCATTACGGGATGTAATTATTCAGGCATCTTTGCCGTTAGTTAAGCGAATCGCCTATGGCTTAGCACGACGATCTACTGACCCTGTCGAGGATTTGATTCAAGTTGGGTCTATTGGGCTAATCAAGGCAGTTGATCAATTTAAGCCCGATGCGGGGGCAAAATTTCAAACTTACGCTACCCATTTAATTACTGGTGAGATTAGGCATTATTTGCGCGATAAAACAGCAATGATTCGGGCCCCGCGTGAGCTGCAAGAATTATCTTTCCGTATCAATCGTCTAGTGCAAAATCTTACGGCAAGATTGGGCCGTGAGCCATCAGATACCGAAATCGCTCATGAATTGCAAGTTTCTGTTAGTCGTGTAAACGAAGCATATGAAGTTGACCGCAGACGTACTTTGATCTCTCTTGATCAAGCATTATCTAATGATGCAGGATCGGAACAGTCTTTGATTGATACTTTGGTTGATGGACGTTACCAAAGCAATCAGATGGCAAAAGAAGAACGTTTGATGCTAGCAGAAGCTATTAAGCAATTGAAGGATGGCTTGCGAGAAGTTGTACAACTAACCTTTTATGAAGACTTGAGTCAAACTGAAGTCGCTAAGCGTTTAGGTATTTCACAAATGCAGGTTTCAAGAAGGCTGAGAGCGGCAACAGCTGAACTATATAAGATTATTACTCAAAGTAAGCGCAATTCTGGGCGAAAAGACGTTAGCTAAAAGCAAAGATCAAAATAGGGATAGCAATGTTGCCTGAGCAAGTACCAGACGTATCCTTAATGTGTATGGTTGTATTTGCTGGTCTTTTTCTGGGTGGTTTATCAAGCTACTTAGCAAATTTGCTTTTACATAGTGAAGGTTTGATTTCGTATCCGTCTACAGGCAAATCTTGTGGACACAAAGGAAAATTATTTGATTCAATTCCTTTTTTGCCTTTTGTTTTAGTCAGTCATGATTGCAAATATTGTCAACGAAGAGTGAAGTGGCAATATCTTTTAGCTGAAATTGTTTTAGCTATAGCTTTTGTTTTGTTAGTAAAAGAATTTGGTCTGAGATTCTATACCTATGGAATGATGTTTTATGTCACCATTTTGCTTGCTGTGTGTGTTACTGATTTCCGAACCAAAATTATTCCTCATGAAATAACTTATCCGTCGATTATTGCCGGTATTATTTTTACCAGCCTTACTAATGCCAGTGTTTTAGGGGCTTTAACTGGTATAGGGATAAGCTATATATTGTTTGATTTTCTTGCTTTCTATGGCTTGCAAATTTATATATGGGTAAATAAACCGACGTTGGCACCTAGCCAGCAATTTGTTTCGATGGATAAACAAGTGCCTGTTGTGCGCAAATCACAAAGAGTTGCGTCCTGGTTGAGTGCAGAGAACTTGTCTTTGCGTTTTTCGCGTGGTCAAAAAGAAAGTGTGACATCAAGACTATATTGCAAAGGCATGCCAATTGAAGAATTGGAAATAATTGGTGGCGGGGATGCTGTTTTGTCAGCTTTAATAGCAGCTTGGTTAGGATGGCAGAAGCTTATTTTTGCTCTTGTTACCGGCTTTTTAGTTGGTTCTTTAATGGGAGCAATCTATATTTTGATTGAATTGGTAAAAGAAAGAATGCTAAAGGCATTGATTGTGCCGGTCATTAGCTGTGTGTTCATACTGTGTTTTTTGGCTGCGTGCATGCTCTGGATGCTTGCCGCATCTTTGAATCAAACATTTTTAAATATGCCATATTTGTATATATTGCCAGTAGCAGCTTTAGCTGGAGTTTTGCTTGGTGTAATTATTGCCGGGTCCAAAATATCTAAGCCATTTCCATTTGGACCAGCTCTTGCTATTGGCGGGTTTGTAGCAATTTTTCAAAAGCCATTTTAAACAAAATATTGGCTCAGGTATTTAAAAGATTTGATGCTGCTATTTGCACATAATCGCGGCAGTATAGTCTTGTGGAGTATCTACATCAAAATATGGCGGCAAGAAACCTTTGTTGTTTTTTGAAGCAGGTTCTGAATAAAAGAAAACTTTTGCATTAAGCCCTGAGGCAAAATCATTCAGACTAGTTTGTCCGGCAAACAATGATTCTTCGAGGGCGCGTATGCAACTTTTTGAATAAATGCCAATCAATGGTTCAATTCCTTTTTCATGCATCAAAACAAGCATGTCGCCGGTGTGTTTTTTTTTAACCATTTCGCTAATGAGCTTTTCATCAATAAAAGGCATATCGCATGCTATGACAAAGCATTGTTGATGACTAGCAATCAATAAGCCAGACAATATGCCTCCTAAAGGACCTCGATGAGGAAGAATATCTTTGACAGTGTCGATTTCTAAACCATCAAAAGCTTCTGGTTCGTTAGTGACTAGAAGAACTTCAGAGAATAATCGTTTAGTTAATTCAGTAATATGAGTAATCATTGTTGTGCCGCGATAAGGCAGAAAAGCTTTTGGTCTGCCCATGCGTGTGCTCTTGCCACCACAAAGCACCAGAGCCGTCATTGGCCATGGTGGGGTATTGAGCTGTGATACTTCTATTTTGGTAAGGGTGCTTGACTTTGGAGTCATACTATTCACCAGTAAAATTGGGCTTACGTTTTTCGGCAAAAGCTGCCAATGCTTCTAGACGATCTTTTGTATTGATTAGTTTTAAATACGCTTTTGTTTCAAGAGCAAGGCCATCACTCAAGTTTTTATCAAAACCAGAGTCTATGGCTAATTTTGCTTGTTGAAGAGATAACGGCGCCGCTTGAGCAATTTCTGCAGCCCAAGCACTGACAAATTTTTCTAATGGCTTGTGAAAAGTATCATTTGCTTCAGCTGAGTCGCTGACGATCTTGTTGATAAGACCATATTGAAAACCTTCTTCTGCTGTCAGTGGTGAGCCGGTAAGAATCATTTCTTTAGCCTTGGATTTTCCTATAAGTCTGGGTAATCTTTGTGTGCCGCCTGCACCGGGAATAATACCAAGTTTAACTTCGGGAAGTCTTAGGGTAGCGTCCTTAATCATTACTCTTAAATCACAAGCTAATGCTAATTCTACCCCGCCACCATAGGCAGAACCATTTATAGCAGCAATTACCGGTTGTGGTAAAGACTCAATTGCCTGCATAGTCCTTTGAATGAGTAAATGATAATCAATTACTTGTGCCTCAGTCATATTTTTTCGTTCGCTCAGATCAGCGCCAGCGCAAAAAACTTTAAGACCAGAGCCAATAATTGCCACCACGTGGATATTTTTATCCAAGGCTATTTCATTGCAAGCTTTTAGAATTGCCTGCAGCAATTCGCTATTAAGAGCATTGGCTAATTCTGGTCTATTGAGTTTAAACCAGGCTAAGGGAGGTTCTTTTGTAATAAGTAGGTTCGTGCTTGTCAACTTTAAATTCTCCCATTGTGCTTAGCATGCAGGCTTTTGTTTGTTTTGTTGGGCCAAACTGGCTTTTAAAAATCTACCAGGTAATTCTTTGCCTAACAATTGCTGAGCTAATTGTCCACAATGGATTAATTTCTCTAAATTGATACTGGTTTGTATGTCAAGAGATTGCAGTAAATACACTAAGTCTTCAGTGGCTAAATTACCGGCAGCGCCTGGAGCATATGGGCAACCGCCCATACCGCCAATACTAGAGTCGAAAGTTGCAATGCCTGCTTCTAATCCAGCCATAGTATTAGCAAGAGCCATTCCCCTTGTGTCGTGAAAGTGCAAGGCAAATTTGTTCAGCGTGTCTATGGTTTTCATTTTGTCAATTAGAGAGAGCACCATGTTTGGTGTGGCAGCACCAATGGTATCACCTAAAGAAAGTTCGTCAACACCAAGTTCTATAAGCTCTTTGCATAACTGGACAACACTTTTTTGATCCACGACTCCTTCATAGGGACAACTGAATACAACAGACAAATAAGCGCGCACTTTTTTTCCGTCAGTTTTTGCTAATGGCACTAATTCGGCAATAACAGAAATTGATTCTTTTATTGTTCTATTGATATTTTTTTTGTTGTGGGTTTCTGTAGCTGACATAAAAACAGCTATAGTAGAAAGATTTGTTGATCTTGCTCTTTCATAACCTTTGGCATTTGGCACTAGAGCAGATGTATTTATATCTGGTGGTAGATGCAGCATTTGGCAAAGTTGATCTGCATCAGCTAGTTGAGGTATCCACTTTGGACTAACAAAAGAGGTTATCTCTATATTTTTAATTCCTGATTCTGCTAAAGCATAAATAAGTTTTGCTTTGTCTTCAGTAGAGAGAATCTTGCTCTCGTTTTGCAAGCCGTCACGAGGGCCAACCTCGACAATTTTTACAGCTTTAGGGAGAGATGAAAAAATGGTTTTACTCCTTATAGCTGAGGTATAAGTGAACTGACTATTCTAAGGTGAGAATGGTATCGCCTTCGTTTATAAAGTCGTCTTTGGATACATGTATTTTAGAGACTTTGCCAGAATTATCAGAAGGAACCGGAATTTGCATTTTCATTGATTCTAAAATAAGTACTTCCATACCTTCGTTTACGGCATCGCCAGGCTTTACTAGTAATTGAACAACAATACCAGCCATCTGTGCTTTTATCTGCTTCATTTATATTGTCTACCTGTCTGAATTATCTATTTACGAAATAAGCCTTTCAAGGCATCATTGATGCTCTTAATTGTATCGCCACTTTCTTTTGATGAAGCTTCCTCAGAAATATTTTCTTCGCTTTCCCCAGCTGGTTCTGGAGCAGGAGTTTTTGCTGGTTTTGTTTTAGCAGGTTTTATATCTAGCTCAGATTCTTTGGCAGGAGCTTCAATTTCGGTAATAGCTGGCTCTTCCTCAGTTGCTTTTGTTGCAACAGCTTTGCTTGCTACTTCAGAAGCTGGCTTAGTTGTTGCAGTTTTAGGCAGTGGTGGAATTGTTGATTCTTTAATCCCTATGCGAGGCATAACAGCGCCGCTAGTGTAACGTTCACGAATAGCGGCTAGTTTTTCTTTGTCTTCACCTAAATTTTGCAGCTTGGCCCGACATTGCTCAATACGTTTTTCGAGATTGGCGACTTCTTGCTCAATAACGCCTATCTCTTCGGTAGTTAAAGCCTCTTTTTCCGAAAATTCTTGCAGAAGCTGTTTCAATACTTCTACATTGATTGTTGGCATATTTTACTCCTACGCATCTTCCTAAATTTAAGCAAATTATTTGCCTATATAGCAATTTAGGTCAGATAAGAATCATTGGCCGAATTAAATTGTTACCCTTAGTTTAGAGGTTACCTTCATTATTGACTAGAAACTGCCAATTTGGTTTCTCTGACTAATTGCTTAAATAACGTACCACAAAGGCTTTCAAGTGAATCACAGCTTGGGTCTACAGACACAGGTCGCCACATGATTCCATCATTGCCTACTTTAATTTCGATTGTTGCCAAGGAGGGGTATTCGTTTTCTATAGTACTTAAAGCCATGGCTCTATTTACTGGCAGAAGGAAAAAGTCAATTTTATTACCTTGACCACGTATAACTAAACTATATATGCGAGTGGAAAGGCGCGCTCTAAAATATGTAGCAGTTGCTTCTGCTTCTCTAAATTTGTTATAGCGGGTAATTTCGGTTACTTCGCCAGAAATTGTTCCAGATACATGTAAATCTGTACCTACGGCTACTTTATTAAATTCATACATATAGCCTTGCAAGCAAGAAAATAGTCTGTCAATTATGACCTCAATTCCTTGTCTATTTATTTCGTCTTGCCGCATTTTTTGATGACGGCTGCCGACCTGATTCTCTAGAAAGTCGACTGAATCTTTTTTTAATTCATCGAGCCAAGCTTGTTCAGTATTTGCTTCACTTAAAGTACTGTTTGCCAGAATTTGTGGGGTTAAGCCCATACGCCAAGAATCAGCGCCATTGACATTTTTGTCTTTGTTTTTTTTGCTTTGATCCGCGTGTAAGCCGCCAGGAAGTTTTAGTCCCGGTATGCCTTTACCCAAGGATTTTCTTGAATCGGCCATTTTAGCCCTCCACGCCTTACTCAATCACCATTTAATATGCCCTGATTTTTAACTTGTAAATCTGAAACTAGTATATGTTTTAATCATAACTAAATATCAGGGTAAATTCTATCGTTTCAGATTAAGGTTTGCTTGCAGCTGGCTCAAGCGCTTGTTTGAGGGTCATTTAAACAGTTTGTAAATGACGCACTAACTGAGTGTATTCCTTAAGGTCCGAGGAAGTATGTTGCGAATCTAGTCCATCGGCGTAGATATGTACAAAGGGCTCAACAGCGTCAGGTAGCACTAAGACCCAGTGTTCAGGACGAGTTTGAATTTTGACGCCATCTAATAATTCCATGGGGCGATTGTGATGTTTTTCAACTAGTAATCGCATTAAGCGACCTTTCCTTTCCCAAGGACAGTGAACTGAATCAACTTGATAAACCAAGGGCGGCAAATCGGCTACTGCTTCATGCAAAGTGCGTCCTTGGAAAGTCAAATGTTCAAGTACTTGTCCAAGCGCAAACATACCGTCATAACCACGTTGGAATTCAGGAAAAATAAAACAGCCGTTGGCGCTACCGCCAAGGACTGCATCATCCAATTTGGCTGTAGTAATGCCTATTTCTGTTTCAGAAGCTTTGCAGCGGACAACCCTGCAACCATAGCGAGCAGCAATTCTATCTATGGAAGAGCTCGAATTAACAGGTACGACGATACTTCTCCTTGGCTTATCACGCAAAATAATATCGGCAATGACTGCTAAAAGTAATTCGCCTCTTATGATTTTTCCTGTTTCGTCAACGAGTGTTATTTGTTCACCATTACGGCCAATTTGAGCGCCTAGTTCGGCGTTCAATGCTTTAACAACATCTGCTAATTGTTTACGCATTGCCATTCTTTCTTCATGACGAGGCGGTGTGTTGCGAATGGATGAGTTTAAAACAACTGTTTCTATGCCTACTTGCCCAAGTAGTTCTGGCAAAATAGCTCCTGTTTCAGCCATAGCATAGTCTATCACCACCCGTGGTGCTTGGGTGGAAATTTCTCCACTTTTAGTTTTACGCATGTAATTAGAACCAGGCACAATACAAAAAGCTACTTTGTCTTCTTCAAATACTTGTCCTTTTATATGTTTAAGGAATTCATCCATATAATATTCACGGACACGGCTTGGATAATTTAAATTACCGACATCAGCTGGTAAACAACGAGGAGAATCTTCTTTGAAGAATGTAGTTTCTATTTTTCTTTCCATGGCTTTGCTAATCGCCAGTCCCTCATTATCAAAAAATTCAATGGTCACTTTGTCTGGAACATGTTGAGAAACACGGACATGTACTAAACCACTTGCTCTTTGAATTTTTACATAATAGCGAGAAATAGGAATAGGCATTGACTCCAGGTTTTGTACTTCAATGCCAACCGATGTAAGGCCAGCAGTAATAGCTCTAGAGAGCATTTGACTTACTTGCCAGTAATCCCGGCTTACAAGAACTGGTCCAGACTTCAGAGTAGCACCATATGCAGCTGCCAATTTAACGGCAAATTCAGCGGTGATATCTATGTTCGCTAAGCCTTGAACACCGTGTGTACCAAATAATGATCTTGGAGCACGAGTGCCCCATATAAGTGATTCAATAACTTTAGCGCCAGATTCGACAACTTTATCTGGCCATAAACGAACATCAGGATTAATAAGTGCTTCTTGCCCAACTGAAGAGTTGGAGCCAATAATTGCACCTTCTAAAATTTCTGCCTGATTGTGAATAGTGGCATTGTGACAAATCACACAAGCTTTAAGTGAGCTTTGATTACCAATATAATTGTTGGACCAAATAATAGGACGCCTTAGAACTACTTTTTCTTGAATAAGGACATTATCGCCAATAGTTGTATATGGCTCGACAGCTGTTCCTCTGCCGATGCGACAATTGCGACCAATTAGAGTTGGTGCTTCCAGGCTCACACTAGAATCTATTTGTGTGCCTTCACCAACCCATATGCCTGGCTTAATTTGTGGAGCATCTATGCTTACTTTAACTTTTCCATCTAAAATATCGCGATGGGCTTGTCTATAAACTTGAAGATTGCCTATATCACACCAATAACCATCTGCTACATAACCATAAATTGGCTCATTGCGAAGCAAAAGGAGTGGAAAAAGATCGTTGGCAAAATCTTGTTCGCGTCCCATTACTACATAGAGTAAAACTTCTGGTTCAAGAATATAAATGCCGGTGTTAACCGTGTCAGAAAAGATTTCACTAGCACTGGGTTTTTCGACAAATCTTTGTATGCGAGATTCAGAGTCAGTGATAACTACACCGTATTCAACCGGATTCTCTACCCGCTTCAATATAATAGTAGCTTTGCTTTTCTTTTCTTTGTGATATTTTACAGCTGCTTTCAAATCTATGTCTGTTAGACAGTCACCTGAAATAACAAGAAAAGTTGAATCAAGTTTATCTTGAATGACTTTAACGCAACCAGCTGTACCAAGAGGGCTGCCTTCTTCAACTGAGTAACCAATTTTGATGCCGCAGTCAGAACCATCAGCAAAATAATTGCGTATAATATCTGGCAAATAATGCAGAGTGAAAATAACGTCGTTAAAGCCCTGATCTTTGAGAAGATTTACAATATGCTCAGCCATTGGTTTGTTAGCGACTGGAACCATAGGCTTTGGCAAAGTGCTAGTCAATGGCCTTAATCTTGTTCCAGATCCTCCGGCCATAATGACTGCTTTCATAAAAACACCTCTACTTTGTCACTTGTTTTGAACAGAACTAGGGGCTAACCTTGGTGATATTGTGTTTTTGTTTGTCGCTGAAGTGTCGAATGTGCGTTTGGCTTCATCAATTACTTCAGTATAGATTTTGCTTGTTTGTTTAGCTATGACTTGCCAGTTGTAGATCTTTAATACGCGATCATAGGCTTCATGGCTAATGTATTTGCCCAGTTCGGGATTTCTTAGTATTTCTAAAATACCCCAGGCAAGGCTGCCAGAGTCTCCAGTGTATGTAGTTATGCCGGTCACCATATGTTCAACAAAGTCGCGTAAGCCACCTGTATCTGAAGTTACGACAGGCACTTTGGCTGCCATTGCTTCTAAGGCTACAATTCCAAAAGGCTCATATAAGCTTGGAATGCAAACTACATCGGCAATATTGTATAGTCTTTTTAGTTCATCGTCATCCACATAGCCAAGAAAATTTACTTGATCATTAATGCCAAGGTGATGAGCTTGTTGTTTGAGTTCGTCCATAAAATAACCGGTGCCAACAATTAAAAACTTTGTCTCTGGACAAGCAGATAAAATGTTAGATGCTGCATCTAACATTACTTGCACGCCCTTTTCTCGCACTAGGCGACCGACATAAAGAACGATACGTTGATTGGGAGCAGCAATTGAATTTCTTAAATGCTGACAATCAAAATTAATTGCAAAACTTTTTGGATCTGTACCGTTAGGGATAACTATTGTTTTGTTATCTGGCAAGGAGAAAAGATTTTTTAATTCAGCCTGCATATGATGACTGTTTATTATTACTCGCCAAGATTCGTAAGTAAGACGCCATTCGACTTGGTGAATATAACGTTGCAGATCAGTATGAATGCCATGCATACGTCCGGCTTCTGTGGCATGCATAGTAGCTACAAGCGGTACACCAAAGCCAATTTTCATTGTCCAAGCAGCATCAGTGACCATCCAGTCATGGGCATGGATAATAGAGAATGGATTTTGCTGGTGCAATTGGATTGCATATTGCAGCATGCCAATATTTAAACGGCTAACCCAGCTAAGAAAATCAGGAGTAGTGTCAGTTTGATTTTTTATCCTGTGGACTTTGACTTGCCCGTCTAATTCATATTCAGAGGTGTCTGGATGATCAGCTGTTATAACATGAACATCCCAACCGGTTAAAGATAATTCTTTGGATAGGGAGGCAACTACGCGTGCTAAACCACCAATAACCCGGGGAGGGTATTCCCATGACAACATCAAAAGTCTATTATTGGTGCTCATTAAATCATTCACTTACAAGCGGTCTATTCATCAAAGTCATAATGGCTTCAGTTGGAGAAAGCGAGCCATCTATAAATGCTTGTACTAGTTTAGCAATAGGCAGCTCAATATTCAGTTTTTTACTTAACTTACAAACTGCCTCAGTGGTGTTGATGCCCTCAATAATCGCCCCTGTCTCTTTTAATACGCTTTGCAATGATTTACCTTTAGCCATTTCCATGCCCAAATGGTAGTTGCGAGACAAAGGACTTGTGCACGTGGCGAGCAAATCACCCATCCCTGCTAGTCCACTTAAAGTACTTTGTTTTGCGCCTAAATAAACAGCCAGTCTGCTCATTTCAGCTAAGCCACGAGTGATTAATGCGGCTTTAGCATTAGCGCCAAGATTTAATCCATCTACGCAGCCAGCAGCAATGGCGATAACATTTTTCAGTGTGCCACCTAATTCGACGCCTATGACATCTGTATTTGTATAAAGTCTGAATTTGGATACAGAAAGAATTTGTTGTACTTTAGCAGCAGAATCAATATTTGTACTGGCAATAACAGTTGCTGTAGGTAAACCTTGTAGAATCTCTTTGGCTAAATTAGGACCAGAAAGAACACAAATTTGATGCTGAGGGATTTCTTTCTCAATAATTTCAGACATGCGTTTTAATGAATCTAGCTCGAGCCCTTTGACGGCACTAACCAAAATGGGCTTGCGCTGCGGATTTGGATTGTGCAATAAATGTTTAGCTAAAGTGCGTGTTGCTTCGCGCAAAGATTGAGACGTACAACAAAAAAGAATTATTTGTGTATCAACAATTGCTTCTGCTAAATCATTTGTGAAAGTTATAGTTTTAGGATCGAAGATGACTTTAACAGGCTTTGCTAATTTATGGCTTGCAGTTAAAGTTTCTATTTTTTCTTTATTGCGAGAATAAAGAAAAACATTGTTGTTTGCTTGAGAAAAAAGCCAGCTTAAAGTTAGTCCCCAGCTGCCAGCTCCAATAATAGAAATTTTTGGTGTTTTTGTCATGGTCTAAATTGTGTCTCCTGAGCTCTGGGCAATCATAAACGATAATGAATGCGGCTCAAGTGTTGTGTGCTAAGCGACAAACGAGGTCCGTAAGTTTGCGCTGAATAGTGTAATTGAAACTAACATAAAATATGAATGTAGTTATTAATAGTAACTGAAATAACCTTATATGTTCAGGACAATTTCTGGAAAGTTTTTGTTCGCCCTCAGATAATTTGTCTAATTTAGTCTGTAATTCGTCAGAAATAGTTTTGATTTTTTTGTAAGCGCCTCGTATCTCAATTTGTTCAGAACTCAACAAAGATGAAGGGCTATTGCTTATGGCTTTTTTGGCAATCTCTAGTTCATTTAATCCTTGCTGAGCGGCTGATTTTATGTCAGTGAATTTTATTTCTTTGACTGGTTGCTCTTCAGTTTGGGTTTCTAAATTTTTTAAAGCGACTGGAATTTGTTCAATGAGTTTTTGGGCACGCTCTGAAAACATTTCGTTTTTAGTAAGGCTATAAGCACCAATTGCTAAACCAGCATCGTAGTAAAGTTTAGATAAGGTGGTTGTGGAGGCAATAATTTGTTGAGTCTTAACTTGTTTTTCTAATTCGGCGTTGCTATGCAAATATGTGAAAAGAATACTGGCAAAAAAAATAGCATGCACTATAAATAAACTTATGGCGGGTATTTTATTTTGTTGTGATGGAAATAGAGAGAGCATAGCTAAAGTCCTATCGGGTTTCTTTTAATTGTTTGAGAAAATTACTTACTTGTTCTTTGGTCACTGTTTTACCACCGGGCAGAGCAACTTGATTAGGCATTTTATCGAGTGACAATTCTGGGTGTTGTTTTGAAATAATAGAAGCAGGTGAATTTCCCCGGACTGGGCTGTTGTCATGAGATAAATCATTTGCTAAATCATTGAGCAAAGACTTGTTTTCTTGACTCATTAAGACTTCCACCTCATTTTTAGCTATTTTGTAACTACGAGGAAGATAAAAATATGAATCGGGGATAGTACAGCTTTGTTGGTGGTAGGTACTTAGCAGGGTGTCGCTTTGTCCGTTTTGATTGCGATAGCTTAACTGTAATGGCACTGAATCAGAAGCAGGCAGTCCAGAAGCAATGCTTATTAACTGAGACAAGCTAGCGGGTACATTAATATTGTCAGCTAGCCAATATATTGCAGACTGCCATTTAGCTTTACTATTTGTTTCTTGATTAGTGACATTATTGGTCATTTGATATTTAGTAGCTTTAAGTCCGGCAATTGATCCGCTGCTAACTTTAGACCAATTGATATTGGATGGTATTAAGCCGTTTTGAACCATCTTTTTTTTCCAGGTTGCTGAAGAAAGTGGATAAAACACAGCTGTCTTTTCATTGAAAAAAGTGATATTCCAATTTGGTGCTTGTGTTATCCAACCTATGCCTTGTTTTGGATTGAAACATTTTACGCCGCGCGTACTTATATATAAATATTGATCGCCAAAGGCTTTGCTATGTTGGGTTAATACCCAGCCATTATCACCAGCTGCAAAAGCTTGAGAGCAGGCAAGTGAAAGAATACAAAATATGGAAGCCAAAATTCTATTGAAGGTTTTCATATCAATTTATAAGCTTGTTTTTTGGATCAAGTTTGTCTGCAAGAGTGTCGCCAAGAAAGTTGAAACTAAGAACAACAATAAAAATAGCAAGACTTGGCCATAGTATCAGATGTGGTTCGGTGCGCAAAGCCCTCCAGCCTTCACTAGCTAAAGTTCCCCAGCTGCAAGCTGGAGGAGACAAGCCTAGACCAATAAAACTAAGAGTTGATTCAGCAAGTATGGCCGAAGGAACTATAAACGTCAAAGAGACAACGATAGGAGCAAAGGCATTAGGCAGTAAGTGTTTTACAATTATCCGCCAAGAACTAGCACCGCAAGCCCTGGCTGCTTCTATGAATTCTTCTTTTTTTAGATAAAGAAATTGTGCTCGTACAAGTCTGGCTGTGCCCATCCAGCTGACCAGTCCCAAAGCTAATAATATGCCAAAAGTTCCTCGGCCAATTACTATGCCAATCAAAATCATAATAAGTAAGTCTGGTAGAGCATAAAACAAATCAATACCACGCATCATTAAAGTATCAACTCGCCCACCAATAAAGCCAGCTATAGAACCATATGCGGTGCCAACCAGGAATGCTATAATAGCAGTAAGAAAGCCAATGCTTATTGAAAGCTGAGAACCATAAATTATTCTGGTGAGTAAATCGCGCCCTAATTCATCTGTACCTAAAAGATGGTGAGCAGAAGGTGGTTTAAGTATGCACTCACTGGTTTGATCATATGAATAAGAAGTAAAAGAGAATCCCAGTGAAGACAGAATAGCGACAACACACATTATTAAAATGATAATGGCGGCTATTTTTGCTAGGTGTATTTTGGTTTGCTGCATATTAGTCTGTAATTTCAATTCGCGGATCAAGAACATGATAAAGAATGTCTACTATTGTATTTGCTATAACAAGCAAAACAGAAAAAATAAGTGTTGTGCCTAAAACTAAATCATAGTCACGATTGCTGACGGCTGTAATAAAAAAGCGTCCCATGCCAGGGACGGCATAAATATATTCAACAGTAAAAGAGCCGGTAATTAGAATGGCGCTCAATGGTCCTAAGACGGTAATAATCGGAACCAGAGCATTGCGCAGAACATGTTTTAAAATGGTTTGCCAATAAGATTGTCCTTTAAGTCTTGCTGTTCTTACCCAATCTTTATTGAGGGCATCCAGCATGCTTGTGCGGGTAAGGCGAGCTAAATAAGCCGTTGGCCCAGCAGCTAATGTTAGAGCAGGAAGAATTATATGCCAACCAGATTCCCACAAGGCTACTGGCAAAAGTTTGAGCCATATGCCAAAAACAAAGATTAATAGTGCACCAATAACAAAGCCTGGCAAGGATACACCAAGAGTAGCAATGCCAATGCAAGCAGCATCTATTGCATTATCTTTATTGATGGCGGCAAATATTCCCAAAGGTATGCCTACAGTAATAGCAATACATAAAGCTGCTATTCCTAAAGTAAGTGAAACAGGGAAAGCCGAAGCAAGGATGTCATTTACGGATCGATCTAAATATTTATACGAAATTCCCAAATCACCTTTGGACAATCTTTGTATGTAATAACAATATTGTTGTGGTAAGGGCTTATCCAAATGATATTTTGCTTGTAAATTAGCCATTATTTCTGGTGGCAGATTTTTTTCTGAATCAAAAGGTCCACCTGGTAAAACGCGCAATAAGAAAAATGTCAAAGTAGCAATGAGCCATAAAAGTGGTATTAGCAATAAAATTCGTTTGACTATCAATTTGAGCATGTCAATTTCCTACTTTTACATTTGAGAAAAATTGCAAGTCAAGTTGATTGGCACTTATACCCCGTACCCATGGCTTAACCAGCAGATTTTGAGCAGCAGTATTAATAGGAATAATTGGTGCAGCTTCTTTGCATAATAAATTATCGGCTTGTTTATATAATTGGGCCCGTTTTTGCGGATTGGCTTCACAGCCAGCTTGATTGACGAGAAGATCGTATTGTTTATTTGACCAATGGGTATTGTTATTGCCGTTATGGGCAGTGAATAAATTCATAAAAGTATCAGGGTCAGGATAATCTGCGCCCCAAGCGTATCGATACATAGGGGGAGTATTATTGCGCAAAGTTTGCAAATAAACTTGCCATTCTTGATTGAGCAAATCAACATGAATATTTAAATTGCGCTTTAATTCATCTTGTATGGCTTCAACTAGCAATCTTGTATCTTCCCGATGAGGATAAAGTAAAAATGTTTGCGGGAAATTTTTTCCATCAGGATAACCTGCTTGGGAGAGCAATTTTTTTGCAAGTTGTGGATTATAAGATTGTGCAGATTGAAATGGCACAGATCCTAAAAGAGGCTGTGGAATTAGGCTGGCAAGCGGCTTTTCACCGTGACGTAATATTCGGCATAAGCGTTCACGATCAATACCGAAGGCAAAGGCTTGGCGAACTTTAACATCATCAAAAGGTTTTTTGTCTATATTGAAGCCTATATAACTAACGCGCAATAGAGAAATTTCACGGTATTCTCCGTGCTGGTTTTCTGATTTTCTGTATTTTTCAATTTCTGAAGTAGGGAAGCTGCGATTATCAATACAATCAAGTTGATTGTTTTCATATAGAGCAAAAGCAGTGGATTGTTCTGGGATCATGAACATTTTTACTGTTTGCAAACTCGGTGCTTGCCCGTAGTATGAAGGATTAGCAGCTAATTCAATTTTGTATTCGTGTTGCCATTTTTTTAGAATAAAAGGACCATTGCTTATTAAATGTCCTGGATTTGTCCAGTTATTACCATAGCGTTCAATTATGTCTTGACGCTGCGGGAAGGTGGGGCAAAAAGAAGTCAGATAGAGAAAATAAGCAATAGGACGGTTTAAATGAACAACAAAAGTATGATCATCAATAGCTCGGCAGCCTAATTTATTAGGATCTTTTATTTGTCCTTGATTGTAAGCAAATG
Organism: Candidatus Melainabacteria bacterium; assembly: GCA_027451745.1. Lineage (GTDB taxonomy): Bacteria > Cyanobacteriota > Vampirovibrionia > Obscuribacterales > Obscuribacteraceae > JABDBL01. The sequence continues at coordinate 44,055 of DAIDIP010000019.1, read as the reverse complement.
CATTTTTAATATCATATAGAAAAAAGGCATAAGGAGCAGCAGTTTGTGGATCTAGCAAGCGCTTCCAAGCATATTCAAAATCATGGGCTGTTAGTAATTTGCCATCGGACCAATGAATATCAGGTCTTAAATGGAATGTATAACATTTGCCATTATCAGTGATGTCCCAACTTTGAGCGCAGGATGGGGCGCTGGATAAATTATCCGTGTATTTAGTGAGTCCGACCATGATATTGGCGATAACATCAAATGAAGCAGCATCTGTTGCTCTTGTCCAATCTAAACTTGGTGGTTCACAACCAAGATTCATACGCAATGTATTGGGTTCAAAAATAGCAAAAGGCGTATTAGTTGTTTTATCGGACAGCTTGGTTAATTGTTGTGTTTGCAAGGGGAAAGAAAAGGCGCCAGACAATAAGCCTTCTGGACTGGCAATGATGATCGCGAAACCAATTAGTAAAAATAGTAAAAGTAAACGAGACTTGTTAAGCATTCCTTGATAACTATAGAATAGGCAATTTGGCAGAATAGGCAATTTGGCAGAATAGGCAATTTGGCAGAATAGGCAATTTGGTAAAGTATTGATACTGATAGCCTTACTAATTCTAGACGGCTTGACAGCTTTTGCGCTATCTGGATATACTCTTTACTGGACACCTCGCAAGAGGTGTTTTTGTTTTGCACGATGACTACGCGCTGGTCATCAATATTGGAGTATTTCCTGTGGCTAAGAAAGATGATCGAATCATTATTACGCTTGCTTGCGGTAACTGTAAGCGTCGTAATTACACAACGATGAAAAATAAGAAAAACGATCCAGAAAGACTAAATATTAATAAATACTGTAGTTATTGCCGTCAACATCAAGAGCACAAGGAAACTAAAAAGTAAGCAATTGATGCAAGGTAATGTGACCGTGGGCTTTGAAGGGCGCCTTTAGTTTAACGGTAGAACAGCGGTCTCCAAAACCGTTAGTGAGGGTTCGATTCCTTCAGGGCGCGAATTATGGTAAGTCAATCAAATTGACAAATAGCAAATAAATGGCAGTCAAGAAAAAAGAAAAATCAGCACAGTCCCAAGTAATGTCTTCTAGCCGCAAGGACCAGCAAGACAAGGCAAAGACAACGAATCAAAAAATGAAAAGCGCTGATAATAAAGAAGCCAAGAAGATAGAAGGTTTACCTTTTGTCCAACAATTTGCTGAAGCAGGACGGTTTTTGGGGGAAGTACGGGCAGAGAGCCGCAAAATCAGCTGGCCTGAACGTTCACAAGTAATACGAGAAACAGTGAGTGTTTTATTTCTTGTGGCACTAATAACCTTTTTTGTTTGGTCTTTTGATTTAGTAGTTGGCAAATTCATATTTGCTCCTCTAGAACATTGGGGACATTTGTACGGAATAGGTGGCGCATAGCCAGGGAAGGATAATTTCTATGCCTTTTATAAAGACTGATGGACTAAGACGCTGGTATGCAGTACAAACTGCTTCCGGACATGAAAACAAAGTTAAAGAGCACATTGAGAAGCGTATTCTCACTATGCATGCTCAAGACAGAGTTTTTGGCGTCATCGTTCCAGAAAAATTGGTTACCAAAGTAAAAGATGGTAAGCGTATAGAGAAAAAAGAAAGAGAATACCCAGGCTATGTGTTCGTTGAAATGATTCTTGATGATGATTCATGGCGAGTGGTGAGAGAAGCCCCTGGTGTAACCAAATATGTTGGTTCGGGCAAAAGACCAACTCCTGTGCAAGATAGTGAAATTCGTAAAATATTACGTCGGCAAATTGCAGTTTCTGGTCTCAAGGGCAAGAAAGCGGCAGTGATCGATGTAAAGTTGGGCGATTTTGTTCGTATTACCGGTGGACCTTTCGCTGACTTTACTGGTGAAGTTACGGAAATTAATATGGAGCGCGAGCGTATTAAGGCTTCAGTAGTCATTTTCGGGCGTGCTACCCCAGTTGAACTTGAATTCAATCAGGTTATAAAAGTGTAAATATATGGGTCGAATAGCTAATCTGTCCTAAAATAGCTGTTCTACCTACCGCTCGAAGAAATCTTCAAGGATTTTAATGAGAGAAAGATTAGGACAAAGTATTGAGGTTTAGGTCTGAGTTAGGACTGTATCAGGGGCAGAATATAAAGGATTTTAATCGTGGCAAAGAAAGTTGTTGGCAAAATCAAATTGCAAATTCCAGCTGGTAAAGCTGTACCTTCGCCACCAGTTGGTCCAGCCTTGGGTCAACATGGTGTCAATATCATGGCATTTTGCAAAGAATACAATGCCAAGACACAAGACAAAGCAGGAACAATCATTCCAGTAGAAATCACTGTCTATGAAGATCGTTCTTTTGATTTCATTTTAAAAACTCCACCAGCCGCTGAGTTATTAAAGAAAGCAGCAAATATTGAGAAAGGATCAGCTGCTCCTAATAAAACCAAAGTAGCAACTATATCTAAGGCAAAAATTACTGAAATTGCCAAAACAAAGTTGCCTGATTTAAATGCGACAAGTTTAGCAGCAGCAGAAAAAATGATTGCTGGGACTGCACGTAATATGGGAATTATCGTTGCTGACTAGCAACTTGCTAATAGTGAGAATATAGAGGCGATCATGGCGAAACTTAGTAAAAGACAACAGAAACTAGACAAAATCAAGTCTGAAATAACCGGACTACTTTCAGCATCTGAAGCAATACAGCTTCTCAAAAAAAATCACGATGTGAAATTCGATGAGACTGTGGAAGTGCATTTTCAACTTGGTGTTGATGCCAAAGTAAACGATCAACAAATTCGTTCAACTGTGAATTTACCTGGTGGAACGGGCAAAGAAGTTAAAGTAGCAGTTGTAGCTAAAGGTGACAAGGTCAAAGAAGCTAAAGATGCTGGTGCTGACTTTGCTGGCAGCGAAGAATTGATTACCAAAATAAGCGAGGGCTTTCTTGGTTTCGATAAATTAGTTGCTACACCAGACATAATGGCTGCTCTATCTAAATTGGGTAAAGTATTAGGACCTAAAGGTCTTATGCCAAATCCAAAAGATGGCACAGTAACTGCTGATGTTGGCAAAGTAGTGAAGGAATTGAAAGCCGGTAAAGTATCGTTCCGCTCTGAAAAAGAAGGCGGCGTAGTACAAATGGCTATTGGCAAATTGTCATTCGATGACAGCAAGCTTTTGAAAAATCTTTCGGCTGTTGTTGAGCAAATCCAAAAAATCAAACCAGCTAGTGTCAAAGGTATCTATATAAAGTCTATTTATTTGAGTTCAACAATGGGACCTGGTGTCCGTCTTGACCTCACCAAATTAGTCGACTTGCATAAAGAGGCTGCTGCTTAGTTTTATTGACTTGTTTAAATTTGAGCTGCAGGGACGGTTTAAATTCTGCTCTTGTTTTTAAACTTGCTTGCCTTTGCATGAACTAAAAAGAGAAAACATGGAAGAATAGTATAGGAACTATGTTTTACTTGTCAGTAAGCAGGGTGGTCACCGTTGGTTAAATTTAGAGACTACTATGAGGTTCTTGGTGTGTCGCGTAAGGCGACTGAGCAGGAGATAAAATCTGCCTATCGTAAGCTGGCAAGAAAATTTCATCCGGACGCTAATAAGAGCAGTAAAGAAGCTGAAAAAGCAGCAGAAGAAAAGTTCAAAGAAATATCTGAAGCTTATGAAGTATTGAAAGATCCTGAGAAAAGAAAACGATACGATACTCTTGGGCAAAACTATAAAGCTGGATCTGAGTTTAGACCACCGCCAGATTTTGGTGGCTATAGCTTTGATTTTGGCAATCTAAGTGGCATGGGCGGAGGAATGGGAGGAGCAGGAAGTTTCTCTGATTTCTTTGAAATGTTATTTGGCCAATCTTTTGGTGGGGCGGGTGCTCCTGGCGCAGGTGGATTTGGTGGAGGTGGGGGCTTTAGCCGGGGCAGAGCAAATAGAGCACCAGCACATCATGAAGCAGATATTGATTTGTCTCTAGAAGAAATGGCTACTGGTACTACACGTACTTTGCAAATTAGCTCGCCATCTTTAGCGGCAAAAACAGTAGAAGTGAAAATTCCAGCTGGTGTAAGACCTGGTTCTAGGGTGCGTGTACCAGGTGGGTTAACTAAAACTGATCCAAATAATGGTGGTGATATTTATTTGCTTGTAAAAGCAAAACCACATTCTTATTTTTTGCTGGAAGGTAGTAATCTATTGTGTGAGTTGAAAATAACCCCAGCCCAAGCAGTGCTCGGTACTCAGGCTGTAGTCACTACACTAGAAGGACCAAAAACAGTAAAAGTTCCGCCTGGCTCACAAACTGGCAGAACTTTGCGTCTTAAAGGACGTGGTTTACCAGGTACTAAAAGTGCTCAACCTGGTGACCAATTAGTGAAATTGAAGATAGTCATTCCTGAAAAACCAACAGAAGAAGAGTTGAAATTGTATCAAGATCTGGCTAAATTGGAGCATAAAGAATGATGCAGTCAGCAATAGTTATTCCAGCCAGGTATGGTTCAACCAGATTTCCTGGTAAACCTATGGCAAATATATTGGGCAAAAGTTTGCTTGAGAGAATGTGGCATTTGGCTTGTGATGTAAAAAATGCAGAAACGGTTATTATTGCTACAGATGATGATCGTATTGCTGAGCATGCTGTAGCTTTTGGGGCTAAAGTACAAATTACATCTAATCAGTGGCGCAATGGCAGCGAACGTATACTTGAAGCCGTGCAGTTACAGAAGCTATCTCCAGATATAGTGGTGAATTTGCAGGGGGATGCAGTTCTTACGCCTCCATTTGTGATAGATGCATTGCTGGAGGCGTTTGCAAAGGATACAGAGAAGCAATTTTCGGTAGCCACTCCTTGTGTGCAACTTACTAAGGCTCAGTATGACGACTTACTGGAGATGAAAAGCAGAGGTATTGCCAGTGGTACCATGGTAGCTTTTGACAAGTATGGTAAAGCGTTGTATTTTTCACGCTCTATAATTCCATTGTTGCGCGATGATAAATCGCAAAAAGATCAATTAGTGCCAGTTTACAGACACATAGGTCTTTATGCTTATCGATTCAATGCTTTGAAAGAATATGTGCAGTTGAGTCCGACACCATTAGAATTGGCAGAAGGATTGGAACAATTGAGATTGCTTGAGCATGGCTTGTCTATTAAAGTTGTACCGGTCCATTATCAAGGACGAACACATTGGTCTATAGATCATCCAGAAGATGTAGCTATCGTGGAAGATATTATAAAAAAAGAAGGAGAGCTAGTTAAAACTAGTCGTTAAGAATTGCAATATCTTTTGCTCGCTCGGCATGGTAATACTTTTGCACCCGGACAAAAATCTGTTTGGGTGGGAGTTCGCAATGATCTACCGTTAGTAGAAAGCGGGATCGTTCAGGCGCAGGCGGTGGCAAGAGCGTTTGAAGAGGCGAGTATTGTGCCTCAGGCTATTTATGCTGCTAGTTTGCAGCGCACAACTAAATATGCACAAATTGTTGATGAACAATTATCTAGACAAAATGAAATTGTTGTAGATAAGCGTTTGAATGAAATTGATTATGGTGCATGGAGTGGTTTGAGCAATGAAGAGATTGCAGAAAAGTTTGGACTGAACGAATTAGAACAATGGAATAAATATGGCAAATGGCTAAAATCATTTGTGGGCACAGAAGATGATTTAGATAACGATATCAATTCTTTTGTTCAAGATAAGGTTATAGATCAATCGGATAAGAAGATCATCCTTGCTGTAACTAGTAATGGTCGTTTGAAATACTTTCTCAAATTGATTCCAGATATTTATGCTCAATATATTCGAGAATCAAAATGGAAAGTGGGCACAGGGCAACTTTGTGTTCTTAGCTGCGAGAATAAAAGCTGGAAGCTTGAATGTTGGAATAAAAATCCAAGCGAAGCCATTGCTTTATTGAAAAATTGTTTAAAAGTTTAAAGTTTTGGCTGATAATAACTAGCTGCACTCTTAAAAGTAGTTTCGGCTCGGCTTGTTTGTCCAAGAGCATTGTAAGTTGCAGCAAGCAAAACATATAAGTCGAAGTTGTTTGGATGGGCATTTATAGCTTGTTGAAGCGCTAGCTGAGCATCTTGTGGGCGTGAGAGTAAAAGTAATAATGCAGCGTGTTTGATTTCCAAATTTAATTGCTTGGCTGCGTTACCATCAGCAGAACTATTGGCTAAATTAGATTTGACCATTGCTAAAACAGTTTGATAAGACTCAGGGCTTTTAGCTAGCCAATCTTGGCAATAATTAGCATAGAAAGTTTTTTGTGGTTCACCTGAAGCTGCCTTTTGAAAAACAGCAAAAGCATCAGCGGTGCGTCCAAGTTTAGCTAACATCAAAGACACTTGTTCGGCTTGTCTAGAAGTTAAATCAGCAGCATTTGTCAGTCCTATAAATTCGGTAGTAGCTAAAGAAATTTGATCTTGGAGAAAATGAAGTTTAGCAAGAGTGATTTTGGGGTCATTCCATTGTGGGTATTTTTGTGCTAATTGCTGCAATTTAGGCTCTGCTTGTTCTATTTGGCCGTTACTTATAAATCTTTGGGCGTAGCGTAGAGCGATATATTGATTGTTAGGAGCCATGCTAACAGCTCTTTCCAAAAGACCAAAAGCGAGCGCTTTATCTTCGCCAAATTGACTTAAGATGTCGCCAGCCTCAAGAATAGCTGGCAGGTTGTCAGGCGGATTGTCGGTGAGATCCCGCATAGCTTCATTTACTGCTTGTTTGTATTCGCCAGCAATTACGAACATGGCAGCATCAGAATTATCGACAGCATTGACTACATCTTGCGAGTTTATGTCTATTTTTGCTTTGTTTTTAAAAGAAGTAGCATTTATTTTGACTTGCTGAATTTCGTCTTTAGAAACAACCAAATTTGCCAATTGCCCAGCACGGTAAAAGGAAAAAATAAGAGCAGCTGTACCTAAAACTGCCAAACCAGTTGCTGGAGACAAAATTTGGGCAATAAGAGTATTGCCTGTTGGAATTTTGGCAGGTTCAGTGGTTGCTTCGTTCTCGCTTTTTATAGGATTCATATTCTTTTTGCTTATCTATTTATCTTTATATCATTGATATTTATTTGATTCATGTTAACGCTGCAGTTTTAAGGGATTTATTCCTGTTTGTTTCAGTTTATGCCAGGCAAAAATAAAAGTTTCTACTAAAGCCTTATCTGAAACATAATGCCTGCTTTGTTCCTTGGCAATCTGACCTAAGAGAAATAACTCTTTGGCATAACGGGCTTCCCTTTCGCTAGCACAAATATTATCAAGGCACAGTAAATCCTTTGTGATAAGGAAGTCAAGAATCTCGTCAAGCTCAAAGCCTTCTTTGATAGATGATTGTATGCACTCAGTTAAATCAATGGCATCAGTTAATTTACTACCTTGACTAGTGAACTTTTCAAGAGATGCTGTAAGGTTTTTTAATTGGGGAGTGTCTGAGTGCTTAGCAAGTAAAAGTTGATCAGAAGTATTGGGAGAGGACAACGAAAGACATTCTTTGTACTGATTACTGGCAATATTGATTGTTTGACAGCGACTGACTATGGTGGGTAAAACGTCGTTGGACACCTGGGCAAAGAAAACCATCAAAATTTTGGACCTGGGCTCTTCGATTGTTTTTAGCAGAGCATTGGCTGCTGGACGATGGAGAATTTCTTGATGGGCATTTTCTATAACCATAACGCGAAAATAAGGCGAAGTTTTGCTTACTTCTTCGGCAAAAGCACGAGCTTGTTCAACACCAATTTTGCCGCTTTTGCTATTCTCGCCATTTAGCCTAATAAGTGCTTGAGGATGTTTGTCTGTTTGAATCCAGCGGCAATTTGTGCACCAATTGCCAGTTTCCATGTCTGTTTCGCTGATAAGGCAGGAAGAGTCAGTTTTAGAATTAATATTGGCGCAATTGAGATAAGCAGTTAACTGGCTAACTAATTGCCATTTATCATCATTTGCATGTCCAGCCAACATATAAGACTTGGCTAGTTTATTGTTAGCTATTGCTGTTTCGAAAATTTTTGCAGCTAAAGGCTGTTGGCTGCTTAGTTGTTTGGAAAATAATTTAGTCATTTTGTTTGAATGGCGCTGATATAGACATTGTAATTGGCGCTTTGATTAAGCACATGGAATTAGCTTAATCGTTTCTTTTTTGACAGACATTATGCATTGAAATAGACTTGGTCAGTTGCTCGTGTGTCAATTATTCCGCGACCAAGCTTGGCTTGGGCTCGATTTAGAAGTAATAACTTTCATATATTTTAGCGGAAAAATCTGGGAGAAATGAATTTGGCAAATGTAATTGTAGTTGGGGCTCAATTTGGAGACGAAGGGAAAGCCAAAGTCACAGACTTATTGGCAAAAAATGCTGACGTGGTCGTAAGGTATCAGGGCGGCTGCAATGCCGGACACACTGTAGTTGTAGGCGGTAAAACTTACAAATTTCACCTTATTCCATCAGGAATTCTTTATCCTGGCACAATTTGTGTACTTAGCCCAGGAATGGTCATCGATCCAAAAGCTTTAATTAATGAGATTAAGAGTATACGCAGTCAGGGATTAGATGATTCAGGATTGAAAGTTTCTGCCTATGCTCATGTCACTATGCCATATCATTTAATGCTTGATGAAGCAGAAGAAGCAAGCCGTGGCGAAGCAAAAATTGGTACAACTAAGCGAGGTATTGGTCCAACCTATGCTGATAAATGTGCTCGTTCAGGAATTCGTTTAGAAGATCTGCTCGATGAGGAAGTTTTAAAAGCGAAGCTCGAATGGTTAGTGCCACGAAAAAATGTCATTTTAGAGCGACTCTATAATTTACCATCTTTAGATGCACAGGCAATTTTAAAAGAATATGCAGCTTATGGAAAAGAGCTGGCTAAATATGTTGTAGATACAGCAGCCGTCATATTTCAAGCTGTGCAGGAAAAGAAAAATATTTTATTTGAAGGAGCACAAGGAACCTTGCTAGATCTCGATCATGGCAGTTATCCATATGTAACAAGCTCTAGCCCCTCAGCTGGGGGCGCTTGTATTGGCGCTGGTGTGGGCCCAACAATGATTGATAGAGTTATAGGAGTAGCCAAAGCCTATAGTACACGTGTTGGGGAAGGACCGTTTCCGACAGAACAATTTGGCGAGGCAGGCGAAGGTCTTAGACAAACAGGGACAGCTTGGGCTGAAGTTGGTACAACCACTGGACGTCCTCGTCGTTGTGGTTGGTTTGATTGTGTACTTGGTCGGTATGCAGTAAGAGTGAATGGACTCGATTGTTTGGCCATTACAAAATTAGATGTGCTGGATCAATTTGATCGAATAAAAGTATGTGTTGCTTATAAAGACTCGGTTACTGGTAAAGTGTATAAAGAATTACCAAGTATAGGTAGCACTTTCCAGCATTTAGAGCCAGTTTATGAGGATCTGCCAGGTTGGAATGAATCGACTCGCAAAGTTAGACAAGCAAAAGATTTGCCAGCTAAAGCAAAAAGCTATCTCGAATTTCTTTCGCAGAAATTAGAAGTGCCTATTGCTATAGTCAGCGTAGGACCTGAACGAGATGACACAATTATTATTGAAGATCCAATCCATGGACCAAAGCGCGTATTAGTTACAGCTCCTGTATAGGAGGACCAACATGCGTTAAGGTGTGTGCAAATATAGTTTTGGTCTCTGTTGCAAAAAATCTGACGGCTTTTAGCTGCCTTGTTTTTTGCGACGGCGGCCTTTACCAGCGCTGCCATTACCTTCTGTTTCGGCAATGCCTAGAGCTTCTTCAATATCGGTTAAGCGTTCGCACATTTCTTCCCAGTCAGCTTGGGTTATCAATCCCAATTCGCGCACAGCTTTTTTCATACCAGTTGAAACTTTCTTTTCGACTTGAGATGTTTTTTTTGCGGCTTCAGCCTGGAAGTTTTTTAGAAATTCTTGGACATGGTCAGTTTTAACTTTGCCCTTTTCTTCTAATTCTTCCAATAAGCCATGTCCGACTTTGACTAAATCTTGCATGGCTTCATTCAAGGCTGATTTAATTCGGTCAACATTAGTGCTTGCTCCAACACTGGTTAACACGGCCTTCTTTAAAAGCTTGGTTCTTTCACTCATGATAATTCTTCTCCCGGTCGCTGTTGCCAGCTGCTAATCCCTACTGTAATTTTAAAGTGTCTTGTTACTATTGCCCAGTAAAGGTAAAGAAATCAAGTTATAATCTGGAGTCGAAAGCAATTTGCAAATGATTGCTTTGAATGAGAAAGGCATTGGCGATAAGCTTTCCAGGTCTTTTAGTCCAGAACTGTTTGTGTAAATTATGTCAACAAGAAATCAAAATGAGGTATTGACAATTACTAGCAATTTAATAAATAAGCGACCAATGCTCGCTTGTGTTCTTCTTACTATTTCTATTCTGTTTAATTTTATCGAGACGCCAGTGTTGGCTGCATCAGCTTCAAACCAAAAGACTAAATTAGTTGTTTTATTGATTGCTGATCAATTTCCTACTAATTATTTTTTGCATTGTGCTGATAAATTTCAAGCAAATGGTCTTAGGCAATTAATTGACAATGGCGCTAATTTTACAGCTTGTCGTTATTTGGGGGCGACAAATCAGACAGCTTGTAATCTGGCTACTATTGTCACAGGAGCTTATCCATCCGGTACAGGGGTGGTTGGCAATGAGTGGTATGATCGCCGTAAACAGACGGCTATTAGAGTAATTACAGATGAAAATAGTCCCGCTGGCGCTGAAGAAAGCGCCGGTGGATCTTCTTTATTACTAGGAAATACTGTTGGTGACGAGCTAAAGGTTGCTAGTAATGGTTTGAGTCATATTGTCAGTCTGTCGACTGCTCGTAATGATGCATTGCTCTTGGCTGGAAAATCAAAAGACCAAGCTTTTTGGTGGGATTGCCGTACAGGCACATTTACTGGGCAGAGTCGTTTAAGTAAAAGTGTTCCAGGCTGGGCTAAATCTTTTAACGATAAAAGATATAGCGAGCAATTTCTTGGTAAAAACTGGCAGCCAAGCGGACGCACAAATGTATTTGCATCTGCCGATACTTATGAACCACAAAAATCTGATTCAGAACATAGTTTCGGTTACATGATAAACAGTGATTCTAAAATTGCAGATGAAAGTTTTTATACTCGCTTTCAAGCTACCCCTTGGGCAAATCAAATGTTAGTTGATTTTGCCAAAGACATTGTCGAGCACGAATCATTGGGGCAGCATGATACACCTGATATGTTAACTGTTAGTTTTCCGTCCTTTGAACTGGTGGGAAAAACCTATGGACCATATAGCAATGAAGCGCATGATTTAGTTTTGCGCTTCGATCAATCCCTGGCTGATCTATTTGAATCTTTAGATGAGCAAGTTGGTTTGAGCAATTGCTTGGTAATATTTACCGCTGGACATGGGGCTGCAGCACCGGCACAAATGCTCCAAGCGCAAGGTCTTGAAGGTGGCTTAGTTGATGCAAAAGCATTCCGCAATCAACTGAATAGCTCGTTATCTTCCAAGCTTGGTAAAGCAAATTGGATAGAAGCTTTTATACCACCAAATCTTTATCTAAACTTGAATGCTATTGATCACAGTAACTTTCGTCAACCGGATGTTGAAAAGCTAACTGCTAAATTGGGCCATTCAATTCCTGGTGTGGCCGAAATTTATACGGCTTTTCAGTTTTTTATGAATCAAGTACCAACTGGACCTCAGGTAGATGTTGTGCGCAGAAGTTATTTCTGGGGACGAAGTGGAGAACTCTACGTTGTTCCTAAGTCTGGCTATGTTTTTACTTCTGAAAGCGATGGTATTGCGGATGGTTCACCATATAGTTATGATTCTCAGGTGCCATTGCTTCTTTATGGTAGTCAAATAAAAGGCGGCACTTATGCTGGCGCTGTTAGTCCTGATGATATAGCGCCAACTATTGCAAATGTGCTTTCCATCACGATGCCGCCCTTCTCAGAAGGACGAGTACTTAATGAAGCATTAACGTCTCCTGGAAAAACAAAATATGTTAAAACAGGAAAATAAGCCTTGCAAGTTGTTTAGAGTATTCGAAATTAATATAAATGCAAGAAGATAATACATTAGTTTTAGTGGATGGTAGCTCGCTTGCTTTTCGTTCATTTTTTGCTTTGTTCACATCAGGATTGCGCACAAAAACAGGAATGCCTACCTGGGCTATTCTTGGATTTTTCAATTCTTTGTTTGAATTGATTGAAAAATATAAGCCGCGTATGTTGGCTGTGGCTTTTGATATGGCTGCACCTACTTTTAGGCATACTGAATTCGAAGACTATAAGGCTAATCGGGCGGAGATGCCGGATGATTTGTCGCAGCAATGGCCTTTAATCAAGGAAGGTGTTACCAAACTTGGTTTGCCCGTTTACGAACTAGCTGGTTATGAGGCGGACGATGTGATTGGTACTATCGCCCGTGAAGCTGAAAATAAGGGTTTTAACGTACTTGTTTTAACTGGTGACCAAGATGCTTTTCAGCTCATAGATGGTGAAGAACAAAAGATCAAAGTGCTTATGCCTGGTAAGGGCGGTTTGCAAATTTATGGAAAGCAAGAAGTATTTGATAAACTTGGTGTTTGGCCGGAGCAAATCACTGACTATAAAGGTCTGTGCGGTGATACTTCCGATAATATTCCTGGTATTCGTGGTATTGGTCCTAAAACTGCTCAGCAATTGCTTAGTAGTTATGGTGATATGGATGGCATTTATAAAAATATCAATGAAGTTAAGGCAAAAGCTTTGCATAGCAAATTAGTTGAAGGAGAAACAATTGCACGTAAAAGCAAGGGACTAGCTACTATTGTTTATGATGTGCCGCTTGAATTTGATTTTGTTCATTGCCATTTAACACCCCCAGATGCCCAGGCTTTAAGTGACTTTTTTTTGGGTCTAGAGTTTAAAGCGTTGAGTGCTCGACTGCCAAAAATTTTGGCTAATTTTTCTATTACTGATATTGAGCAAAAATCAGTCAAGCAAAAAATTGTGGAGGAGCAGGTTAAAGATCGGCCTGTAATTCAGGAAGAGGAGAGCAGCAGCGCTGTACATACTGGGACTAAAACTGAGGCAACAAAAATTGTTAGTTCAGAGCCTGAACTTGATGAACTAATAGAAAGTCTTAGTTCTAAGGCGTTAATTAGTCTGTTTATAAATGCCTCCCCGTGGGAACCTTTATCGGCTAATGCTAAAACTTATGGTGAGCCCAAAATATTTGGCTATGCTTTTAGCTGGGGAGCAGGATCGGCTTATATTCCAATTCGACAGATGGCTCTAGCGCTAGGGCGATCGGGGCTGGATATAAATTTGGTCCAAGAGAAATTAAAAAAAGTTTTTTCAGATCCTAAAATAGTAAAAAGCGTATTCAATTTGAAACATATTCTTAATTTGCTTAATTCACAGAACATCGAGTTAGTGAATGTGAGTATGGACCCTATGCTAGCCAGCTATATTTATTCGGCAGATGAAAAGCATGGCTTGCACGATCAAGCACGGAGATTATTAGATTATGAGACTGAACGGACGGCAGTAAAAAGTACTGGTAAGAAGCTTACAAAAGCCAGCTTAGACATTGTAGAAGGTGGTGGAGAGATTTTGGAACATGCTGTCGAGGACGCTAATTTAGGCTTTGCCTTAGCAAAATACTATGCAGACAATATGAACGAAGATCAAAAGTATCTTCTAGAGAAAATGGAGCTGCCACTATCTGTAGTGTTGGCAAAAATGGAGCAGTGTGGCGTATCTTTGGATTTGCCTTACTTGAATGATTTTTCAAATGAATTGAGTGCCGAGTTAAGTAAATTAGAACAGCAAATCTATGGCTTGGCTGGTCATGTTTTTAATATCAATTCAACACAACAATTACAAAAAGTACTTTTTGAAGAAATTGGATTAAAGACAAAAGCAAAAACGAAGACCGGCTATTCTACTGATGCTTCAGTTCTAGAGTCGCTTAGAGCTGAGCATGAAATAATCCCTTTGCTATTAGATTATCGGCAATTGATTAAGCTCAAATCTACTTATGTTGATGCTTTGCCAAAGATGGTATCAAATGTGGATAAACGCTTGCACTGCGAGTTTAACCAGGTCACAACCAGTACAGGGCGACTTTCTAGCTCGAACCCTAATTTGCAAAATATTCCTATTCGTACAGAATTAGGGCGGCGCACACGCAGGGCATTTATTCCGGCAGATAAAAAATGGTCATTATTATCAGTCGACTATTCTCAGATTGAACTGCGACTATTAGCTCATATGTCAGAAGATGAAAGACTAATAGATGCTTTCAAAAAAGATCAAGATGTGCATGCTCGGACAGCTGGAGAGATTTTTGACGTAACAATTGAAGATGTTACAAGCGACATGAGAAGAGTTGGAAAAACTCTAAATTTTGCTCTTATTTATCAGCAAGGTCCATTTGCTACTGCTCGTGATTTGGGAGTATCAACAAAAGAAGCCAGCGCTTTCATTGATAAATATTTTGCAAGATATGCAAAAGTGAAAACTTTTATGGAAAAAACTATTGAAAATGCACGCAAGTATGGTTACGTAGAAACTTTGTGGAAACGTAGACGTTATTTTAGATTTTTAAATGATAGAAATGAGGCCTTGAAACGAGCTGATGAGAGGGCTGCTTGCAATGCACCTTTACAAGGTAGCGCAGCCGATTTGATGAAATTAGCAATGATCAGTCTAAAGAATGAGTTGATAACTAACAATTTAAGGACAAAACTGATTATGCAAGTGCATGATGAATTAGTTTTAGAAGTGCCGCAGAGCGAATTAGAACAAGTGAAAGAGCTTGTGGTTAAAGTGATGCTAATGGAGCAACCATTAATAGTACCTCTTAAAGTTGATGTGGGCATTGGTCAAAACTGGATGGATGCTAAATAGTAAGTGTATCCGGCTATATTTAGCACCCTTATAGGTTTAGAATGAGATTCAATTTTGATTTTGCCTTGAGCGAGCGGTTTTCTACTTTTTATAGTATGATAACTATGGTTTTTATTGCCAATTCTTAAAGTAGGGGATATGAAAAATCTCAATCATCCATCTCGGGAAGACATTTCGATTTATGCCATCTTATATGCGCTCAGTGAGCCACTGCGTTTTAGTATTGTCGAGCAATTAGCTAATGGGGAGGAATTAACTTGTGGCGGTTTTAAGCTGCCATGTACAAAAGGTAAATCCACCATGACCCACCATTTTAAGGTTTTGCGTGATGCTGGTTTAATCAATACCCGGGTTGACGGACGTGAGCACTATACTTCTTTGCGTCGACAAGACATCGAAGTACGCTTTCCTAAGCTTTTGGATGCTTTAATTATGGCTTTTAAGTCAATAGATAAACCCAATCTGATAGACATCAATAACAATCTAAATCTTAATAAGGTCAGTTAGTTCTAACCTCTGAAATTTGTTAACTTCCTGCTCTCGTAGAGCAAGCGCTTAGAGAACTATTTCTTCTTGAGCTTGGTTTAAGTTTTGGTTTTTATTGGTATTGGTTTTGGCAAGTTTACTCTTATGAAAACCATAGATAAAGTAAAAGAGTAGTCCTAGTGGGCAAGTGAAAGAATAAACTTTTAAAACCAATGGATTTAAATTGCAAGCTAAAATACCGCAGCCCAAAATTCCCAACCAAGCAATCAATGGATTGACTATTTTAAGTCTTAAAGCGCCCAAGCAGACAAAAATAAAAGCAACTAGGGTTCCTAATACCATCATGTCAGCTATTTCACCAAATGGCACTAAAGCAGCAGTTAGTCCCATAACCAGTCCATTAATCAAAATGCCTACCAAAGGATTTCCATTGACAGATTTTTGAAATATTACTGGAAGTAAGCCATCTTCAGACATATTGCGAAAGATGCGTGGTCCTCCCATACAAAGGACTAATAAAACATTGAAAATTCCTAGCACTGCTCCTAGAGCAATTAACTTTGCTGTCCAGCCTTCGCCTACTCTGCTAAGTAATACTGCCAGTGGTGCAGCGGCTTCGGTGCCAGCAAAAGCCTCATTGGGTTGCCCATTGATAAAGGCTGGTGCTAAGCCGGTTGCTACGGTCATAACGGTGACATATAAAAATGCTACTACCGCTACACAAACATAAGTAGATAAGCTTGTATCTTTTGGACTTTTAGACTCTCGAGCAAAAGTATATAGAGCGTCAAATCCGACATATGGAAAAACAGCTAAGGCAGCACCTTGTAGCACTCCTGTAAATCCTGTAGGAAAGAAAGGCACCCAATACGATGTGTTGATGTGGTGCAAGCCCACTACAAGAAAAATTGTCAGAAGGGCTAATTTTAGACAGACAAGGACGAAATTTAGTTTGGCTGATTTTTTTACGCCGCCCAAAATGAGGATAAATGTGACGGCAGCGATAACAGCGAAGGCAATAATATTTATGCCCAATTCGTAATGACCATCGGTGGATATTGGTCCTGACCAAAAGGGAGGTAAAGAAAATCCAAGTGCTTTTTTAAGATATTCTGACCAGGCAATTGCCACTGCCGATGAGCCAAAGCTATATTCTAGAAAAAGTCCAAAGGCAACTATCCAAGCAAAAACTTCGCCAATAGAATGATAAACATAGCTATAAGCCGAGACCCCACGCGGGACTAAACGAGAAAATTTTTCATAACAAATGGCTACAGCCAAGATAACAAGACCTGTTATTAGGAAGGATAAAATGCCTGCGGGTCCAGCTTTGCGAGCGATCATGCCTGGCATAGCAAAAATACCTGCGCCAATAGTGGCGCCGATGCCTAAAGCGGTTAGCATAAGCCAGCCCAAATGTTTATGTTCTGCGAGTTCGACGATATCGCTTGTTATAGGTGTGCGACGAATTAGAGAAGAAAAGAAAGAAGTTGCCATGCCTTATTTGTGTGAAAATTCAGGGTGGTAAATATGCTAGCATAACGCAGAAATCATCTGTTTGGATATATTGGGGTTTTAAATCAATATTAGCTTTAAAATATCCTGCAAATTGTTTCTTTTACGATACAGGACTATACAGTCTGTTGCCAGTAAGAAAAACTAGTAAAATGTATCATTGCGAGGAACAAATAGGGCAAAATTTGGCATGTTAAAGTGGCTTATCTTTCTTTTACTACTGTGGTTCTTGTACTTTGTGCGTGAAGTATTTCCGCCATTCATCATGGGTGGTATCATTGCTTATTTACTCTTGCCACTGGTAAATAAATTGAGTGCTTCGGCGCGGA
The DNA here is from genome assembly GCA_027451745.1 of Candidatus Melainabacteria bacterium. Classification (GTDB taxonomy): domain Bacteria; phylum Cyanobacteriota; class Vampirovibrionia; order Obscuribacterales; family Obscuribacteraceae; genus JABDBL01. The sequence continues at coordinate 26,820 of DAIDIP010000019.1, read as the reverse complement.
TTGATAATAGATGGGCAGTGGCTATTATCTATTTGCTCTTTGTAGGTTTGATTGTTCTTTTGTTCTGGCTTTTTGGTGCACGAGCTATAGATCAATTTTCAACTTTGGTAGCTCAGCGTCGAGAAATTATCACCAATTTACTGAGTCAAATGTCTACTGCTTTTAATTGGCAAATAGATGTCGAACAGTCAACAAATGAGATTCTATCGAGCATCGAACAAAATTTTGGTACTCCGGGAGAAATTGTCCACCTAGGGGCACTTGTTTCTAGAGGAATGTTGGCCTTACTTGTGACAATAGTTACTTCTATTTATTTAATTGTTGATAGTAAACGTGTGGGTCAGTTTTTTCTGCGCTTTCTATCTTTGCAGAAGCGTCAAGCGGCCATAGAAATTTCTGCTCAAATGAATGCGATATTAGGAAAATATCTGAAAGGACAGGCTATTTTGATCCTATTGATGTTTGCTGTAGCTTATCTGATTTTGCATTTTATTTTTCATCTTAAATATGCCTTGTTGATAGCTATTGTTAGCGGTTTTCTGGAAATTATTCCTGTATTAGGACCTATTTTAGCTACAACTATAGCTACAGTTGTGGGTATAGCCCAAAATGGTGTTGATTCAGCTTTATTCATTATTTTGTGTTACACAGGGGCTCGGTGGGCAGAAGATTATATAATCATCCCGCGGGTTATGGGACATTATGTGGAGTTGCACCCTCTAGCGGTAATTTTTGCCGTGCTTTGTGGCGAAGTTATGGCAGGTGCCCTAGGTATGTTAATTGCTATTCCTGTGGCAGCATCTATTAAAGTTATTCTTGATTTTTGTTATCCGCCGGTAGCAAATCAATAAGTAATAATTGCCTGCCGACAAGGAAATTGCTATCTTATTATTAGTGAACTATGAGCCGGCAAAGCGAACCGGCACAAGTTATCAATAAATATGTGATTTATATCATGTTTTTCGCTAAGCTGATTCTAAATAGCGATTAGCGACATCTAAGTTATTAAGGATTGTTCATTATAGGCAAGTCGAGAGCCTAAAACCCTGGAGAGTTAAAAATGATTACCAAAGAGACAGTGCGACATATAGCCAAATTAGCCAGGCTTAAATTGTCTGCCCAGGAAGAAGATATATACACTGAACAATTGGGCAAAATTCTCGATCATGTGGATGCCCTGAAAGAAGTTGATACCGAAGGCGTTGAGCCAATGTCTCACGCTTTGGAGATAAGCAATATAATGCGCGAGGATGAAATTCTGCCGCATCCAAGTCAAGAAAAGATTTTAAGTGTAGCGCCACAAGCAGAACGTGGATTTTTCCGCGTACCTAAAATAGGTGAATGAAATGAGTACATTAGGCAATATTGCTCCGGGTCCAAGATTCGTTTTTGTAACTGGCGGAGTAGTCTCCTCTTTAGGTAAAGGTATTATTGCAGCGTCTTTGGGCAGACTATTGCGTGCACGCGGTATTACAACAACTATTGTCAAATTAGATCCATATTTAAATGTTGATCCAGGCACAATGAGTCCGTACCAGCATGGAGAAGTTTTTGTAACCGAGGATGGCGCAGAAACTGACTTGGATCTTGGTCACTACGAGAGATTTATTAATGTTGATCTCAGCCGCATGAATAATGTGACGGCCGGGGCAATCTATACAAGTGTTTTAGAAAAAGAACGTCGTGGAGATTATCTTGGTGGCACTGTGCAGATGATTCCTCACGTTACTAACGAAATTAAAAATTTCATTTTGCAAGCGGGGCAAACATCAGGGGCTGATATTGTAATTGTTGAAGTTGGTGGCACAGTTGGTGACATTGAAAGTCTTATATTCTTAGAAGCTATTCGTCAAATGCGCAAAGAAGTAGGCAGAGACCATGTATGTTACATACATGCAACTATAGTTCCTAATCTAAAAGCAACTAATGAATTAAAAACGAAACCTACTCAACATAGCGTAGATATGTTGCGCAGTCGCGGTATTCAGCCAGACGTGCTTGTTTGTCGTACAGAACGTGTTTTGTCAACAGCTATTAGAGAAAAGCTTTCACTTTTTACTGATGTTGATGTAAATGCTGTTATTCAATGTAAGGACGTTCAACATTTATATGAAGTGCCATTATTCCTCGAACAAGAAGGTCTTGCCCACCGCGTTCTTGAACGGTTGCATTTGCCAAGTACTGTTCCTGATTTAAAAGAATGGAAAGAATTAGTTGAGCATATAAAACGACCAACTTCAAATGTTACTGTAGCCATTGTCGGTAAGTATGTAATGCTTTCTGATGCTTATATATCGGTTGTTGAATCCTTGAAACATGCTGGAGCCAAGCTTGGGGCTTCGGTAACTATCAAATGGGTATTATCTGAAGACATCGAAAAACAAGGTGTCGATGAATATCTTTCTGGTGTGGAAGCAATTATTGTGCCTGGTGGATTTGGTGATAGAGGAATAGAAGGCAAAATTCAAGCAATTGGATATGCACGAGAGCATAGAGTACCTTATTTGGGACTTTGCTTAGGTATGCAAACAGCAGTTATTGAATTTGCTCGAAATGTGGCTAATATGCCTGGAGCAAATTCAACTGAATTTGATTCAGCAACAAAATATCCGGTTATTGATCTAATGCCCGATCAACATAATGTAGTTATGAAAGGTGGCACTATGCGGTTAGGGCGTTATCCATGCAATATAGCGCCTGGTACAACAGCAGCAGCTGCTTACGGACAAACTGAAATTTGGGAAAGACACAGACACCGTTATGAAGTGAACAACAAATTCAGACAAGCTCTTACAGATGCCGGTATGACTATGTGCGGCTTGTCTCCAGATGGCAAACTGGTAGAAATGGTAGAAATAAAAGAGCATCCTTATTTTGTTGGCAGTCAATTCCATCCAGAACTTAAATCACGTCCCGATAATCCACACCCACTTTTTGTTGGATTAGTGCAGGCAATCTTGAACCAAAGACAAAACAAAGAACCTGATTCAAAGAAGGAAACTATTACACCAAAGAATACTAGCGTATCGCAACGGAATTAATCGTATGGCTATTCTAACTGGCTTGTCAGCCAATGAGATGTACTGCTTAAAACAAAAAGGTTACGATGCCGGTAATTTAGTCATAGGCAACAGTGTTTTTGCTCTAGGATTTGTGGGAAGCATTGGTTCTGGACTTAATACTTTGCTGGGCGGAGAAGTTACAGCGGTAACAAAAGTTATTCATGACGGTCGACAAGAATCATATGACCGGATGATGGAAGAAGTAAAAAGTCATGGTGGTGTTGGTATAACAGGTATATCGAGCGATCTTGTTTTTCATGGCACTAATGTCGAATTTCTTTCTATTGGCTCAACTATACATAAATCAGATGGGAGTTCTATTGATTCTGCGACAAGCAGTATTTTTTCTGCATCTGCTGATGGACAAGCATTATACTGTCAGCTAGACTGTGGTTTTGAACCAATAAAATTTGTTTTTGGCAATGTCGCTTATTCAATTGGTGTTGGTGGTGGCATTCTTGGATCTTTGCGTAGCCTGGGACGTGGTGAAGTAAAAGAATATTCGGATATTTTTCATCGAACACGTCATTTGGCTTTAGAGCGTATAGTGGATGAAGCTCGTGCTGCAGGAGCTAATGCTGTACTAGGTATTCAAACTTCTGTTTCACCTATTAGTGCAATCCAAGAAATGTTAATGATAGGCACAGCTTCTAAACACTCTTTATTGCCCGCAGAATGTATGCAAACACCGATAAGCAGTGATCTTACTAACTTAGAGATGTGGAATGTAATTAGCATGGGTTATCGTCCGGTGAAACTAATGCTTGGTGTTTCGGTATTTTCATTAGGGATTGTTGGTGGTATATCCGCATCAATAAAAGGACTTGTGCGTGGAGAAATCAACGAGCTGACCACACTTATTTACGAAGCACGAGAAAATGCTTTGCAAAAAGTTGCCCAACAAGCGGCCGAATGTGGTGCTGATGATGTTATAGGCATCAAAACTTATGTAAGTGATCTTGGAGGCGGTATTCTGGAGCTTATGGCTATTGGCACAGCGGTAAAAAAATCAGACGATATTAAGCCGACTTCGCCAACACTGTTAACTCAAGCAGTTATTAAAGATCAACAAACATTCTTTAAATCTGTTGATACGTCAATGGGAATTTCTCTCAATCAACCAACACGTAGCTTGCAGAATGGTTTTTGGTTTACGATTATTATAATTTTCTATGTGGTTTTAAACATTATACTTAGAGGAATGAATTTAAGTCATTAGAAATTATTCTCTAGGCGATCTTCTAGCCATTACACCAAGCCAACCTTTCCACCACAAAAAGGCTAAAACAGAAATACTGCCAAGCAGCATAACCGCGAGTATGAATGGATAACCATAATACCAATTTGTTTCAGGCATATTATATGGTGAAATAGCGCTATTGAAGTTCATGCCATAAATAGCAGCTATAAGTGTAGGCGGAGCAAAAACTGTGGCAATAATAGTTAGCACTTTCATTACTTCATTCATACGATTACTAATGCTAGATAGATATACATCCATAAGATCGGCGCCCAGTTCACGATAAGTTTCTATTAAGTCAATTAATTCAACGGTATGATCGTAGCAATCGCGCAGATGTAAACGTACCTCATTGCTTAAACTGTGTGAGGCATCACGCAGCAGCGTATTTATTACTTCGCGCATCGGCCAAAGAGTACGCCTAGCTGTTAATAATTGTCGCTTAGCTTGATGAATCTCACTGATAACTTCTCGAGAAGGATTTTCTAAAATTTCATCTTCTAGGTCTTCTAGTTTTTCGCCAAGAGTTTCTAAAACAGGGAAATAAGCATCTATAACAGAATCTAAAACAGCACTAGCAAGATAGTCAGCCCCATGTGTACGAATTGCGCCAGTATTATTGCCCAGTCTGTCGCTGATATAGTTTAGGCTATTTAGTTCTTTAAACTGAAAAGTGATTACATAATTTTTGCCTAGAAAAAGACATAATTGTTTAGTTGATATATCGTCATCTTCAACGGCTAATTCGTGGACAATGATAAAAAAGGTGTCGTCATATTGTTCAATTTTTGCTCTTTGATGCATAGTTAGTACATCTTCTAACGCCAAGTGATGTATACGGAATGCATCACTGATTAATTTGAGCACTTCAGGTTTTTCTGGCTCTCTTACTTGAACCCAGACAGTTGGCCATTTAGCAAAAATTGCATCTAATTCGTGCAGATCTTCAATGGTCTGACAAAAGGCTGTTTCAGCATCATAGGCGGTGACAGTAATCATTCTTGCTTATTGCGCCCTTATAGACTGGGTAGCTTTGTAATTGGAGAATACGGGGTAATCCATACTAAAGCAACAGCCATATTGTAATGCAAATTAAATATTAGTGCAGTTATTAATCTAGCCGCGCATAACAGTCAGATTACCCGATTCATAGCGCTTAAGACCGAAATAAAAAACATAGACTGCTATTGATGCAAATGCCAAGGAGCCGGCAAAAGCATAGAGAGCTTGCTCAATAGAAAGATTTCTTAGCGCCTCAATTGGATAATAAGAAACAAATAGCGCCGGTAGCACTGTGTAGAGCAACCATCTTATTCGTCCTTCGAAAATTGGGGCGGGGTATGTGCAAAAGCAGATCATAGCGAATTCCAAATGCAAGGCTAAGCTTTCAGCGTTGCCAAGGAAAAAAGATAAGCTCCCGGCAACTATGCTAAAACCAGTAAATAAAATGGCAACTGATACTGTCAAGATGCAAAAAAGAGCTAAATGGGGAAAATCTGGTCTCACAAAAAATAGATACATGGCAAAACCAAATACCATATCACCGAAGGCGCTCGGTTTCATTTTGCCTAAGATTAAATGGGATAAGAGATGACGGGGGTAGAGCATCCAGGCATCTAATTGTCCGGTAGAAATAATATTGGCTAAAAAACGGCAATTGCCAAATATAACAAAGGCAATGCCCCAGCCAGCAGCAGAAATCGCCCACAAAGTGATTACATCAGAACTAGTCCATGTTGGTACTGTCGGGAAAGCTTTGAAAAAGTAGACCCAAAAAACCAACCAGATCACATTGTTCAAAAACATTCCAGCTGCTTCAATATAGAATGCATTTCTATATTCGATATGACTAAGCCAGTTTAGTCTTACGTAAGCAATAGCAAGACGAATATAGTTCAATATTTTGGCGAAAAACATATTATCTAACCTCCATTGCTCGCCACTCGTTTAAGAGCCAGACTGTATACTTGCCAGACAATTATAGAAAAAACGAATATCCAGGATATTTGTAAGACTATAAATTGAAGCAATTCAAAATTACACGGATGGACAAATTGTCTAGCAGGACCATAAACCATGCTGGCAAATGGTAATGATTTTGCTAGATTAGAATATGGGGCAGGCAATAAATCTAACGGGATGAGCATACCTCCCAATACCATTGTTAGTCTGGAATAAATAAATAAGATGCCACTGGTATTCTCTAACCAAAAAGCAGCTAGCCCTACCAGGAAATTGCCAAGAAAATCCAAGATTATAGCTAAAGGCAATGCCATAGCCAAGGCCAAAATACCTACAACAGAAACAGGTATTTCTCGGACTAAAACAAAGCATATAATCGAGCCAATAAAAAAATTAGCTAGAAGCCTTAGGGCTCTTTCTCCTAGATATAAAGCTAATCTATAGAGAGGGTAAGGCGTGGGTCTAATTAATTGCATAGCAAGAGAACCACTTCTTATTTCCTCGTCCATTATTGTACTTATGGGTGAACTAGAAAGAATAATGGCTTCTGTAGCTGTTAAATACCAAAGCATTTGCGGCAATGATAAACCGGCCATTTGTTGCAAGCCACAATGTGAATAAGTTTGCTGCCAGAGACGCAAAAGTATATACAAAATGACAGCCAAAAATAATTGTCGGCTTAGTACCTCAGCAAAATAGGCAAAGTTTGAGCGTGCTGATATAAATGCCAGGGCAAAATATTTTCTAAAGATAGTGTGTGAATATTTCATATGGGTTGGGTGATTTTATGTATGAGTACTAGAATCATTATTCGTAACCGGTTGTGAATAAATGTGGGCAATGATTTCCTCTAAAGGCGGATCCTCGATACTGATATCGGCTATGGTGCCTAATTCTAGTATGTGCTTAATTACTTTTTCTGTGGTAACTACGCTTGTATCTATCTCTACCTCTATTGAGTAGTTTGCTGACTGCAGGACTTTAGCGCCATGCAAATCAACTGTTTTGTGTTCGCCATGAAAGCGAGCAGACAAGATTTTGCTGCTTAAATAACGTTGGCGCATATTAGACAAATTGTCGTCAAGTACAATGTGCCCATGATTTATAACTATAACGCGATCAGCAACATGTTCAATGTCGCCTGCGTCATGGCTTGTAATCAGCACAGTGACACCGTCTTGCTTATTCCATTCTCTGATTAAATCGCGCAACTCTTGGCGCGCAACAATGTCTACGCCTATGGTTGGTTCATCTAAAAAGAGTAGACGTGGTTTATGCAATAAACTGGCCGCTATTTCGGCTCGCATTCTTTGTCCTAAAGACAATTTTCGCACCGGTGTCTTTAAGAACGGACCTAAGTCGAAACGTTCTATAAGCAAGTTGCGTTGTTCTTTATATTGATTACGATCTAAGTTATAGATACGTGACAATAATTCAAAAGTATCTTCTGGCGGCAAGTGGTACCATAATTGTGATCTTTGTCCAAAAACCGCACCGATCTGATATGCCAAGCGAGTACGTTCACGCCAGGGTGTTAATCCTAAGACTTTTGCTTGTCCAGCAGATGGATGCAAAATGCCAGTAAGCATTTTTATTGTTGTTGATTTGCCAGCTCCATTTGGACCTATTAAAGCTAAAGATTGTCCCGAATTAACTGAGAAGTTAATAGAATCTACAGCCAATACTTCCGTTTTGATACTGCGCCAGCCGTCTCTTTTGTTGAGGATGAATTGTTTGGTTAGGTTTTCAACTTTGATTGCCATGATATTTTTCCGTTGTGTGAACAGGATACGAGCGATAAAATACTTAATTGAAAAGCTGCCCTTCTTTGTAGTTGGGCAGCTTTTCAATAGCTTTGAGTTTTAACTATGATAGTAAACTTACGCCCGTAACCAAATAGAATCGACCGAGAGATTGTTCTCAGTGACAATGAATGGTTGGGTGTATTTACTTATACTCATGTTTCTATTATTCATTAAAGAACTTGCTTGTCAACTAAAACTTTATTTCATTTTGCCAAAACAGTGATCTAGAACTCATAATCGATGCGCTCCACTCTATCGGCCATCTCTTGTACTTTATTGATGATTGGTTGATGAATCGGATGGGGGCTGTAGACTTCCAAGCCGGATCGGTCTTTAAATGTCACTACTAAGGCGTGACTATATTGATCGGCACTATCAGTAAAATTTTTGCCGCAATTTAAATCAACAATAGATTCAATCTTACCTTTCATATTGCGTATGTCTTTCATCAGGTCATTGATTTTGTTTTCACTGATTTCTGGATAGAAGTGAAATAGAACGATATGGGTAAGCATGGACTGTACCTCACAAAACTATGATTAGTATATAAGTTACGATCTTTAGACACCTGTTGTCTATACTATCAATAGTTTTGGTAAAGAGCTTTTTTACGGCTGCGCATACCAGAATATTTGCTAAGACTTGAGTGACTTTGTCCTAGCATTTGAGATTAATTGTTGTTCGCGCTCTAGTCGGGAAAGTGTTTTTGATGCACGGCAAGAAACGTACGGGTTTTCATCATTGATTAGTAAACTAATGATTGGACTCGGCAATAAAGGATTTTCTGCAATAGAGTACCGAACCTCAACGTTGTCATCCTTGCATAGATCAACTATTGTGGTTAGGGGAGTATGGGAGTTTTCAGAAACTGCTGCTCTAACTTCAGGATCAGTATGTTTTGCTAGGCGACATAGGGTGTGGGCAACTGTATTTCTATTTAGTGCTATTGCCTTAGCTACCACGCTAGCGCAATTTTCTGACATATAGTTCAGTACTTCAGCAGGTGTTTGCGGATTGTTTGCGAAGCACAATAATGTTCTTTGTAATTTGCTAGTGTAGGACAATAGCACTGTGAACATAATTTTGCGCTGTACAGTTGTAATTAGCTCTAATCCACGCTCAATGATAAATGGATTTGGTGCAGAATCTAGACACTGTCTGGGCTTTAGAGACTCTTCTCTACGCCGATCTTCTAAAGAACGGGCTTTGACTGCGATTTGTTCTAGGGTTGTGTTGATTGATATATCAGTGCTTCTCATATTTTATATTTCTCTCTGGCTGGATTAGGGGGGATATCAGAGCGGGAGGGTTCATAAAATTATTGTTTGAGGGATACTATTTTTAAGCAGGTTGTGACCACCTTAAAGCTTGGGTTGGGATCTATGGATGCTGATTTCAGAGTAATAGGATATTACGTAGATAACCTCCATCGGAGGGAGTAAAGTCTAGATAATTTATGCAGATTCATTCTCTAGATGGAAGCGATCTCTAATTTAGATCAAGCCTATTTTGAATGCCTCTACTACTGCTTTTGTGCGGTCTGAAACCCTTAGTTTCTGTAATATATTGCTCACATGTGTTTTGACAGTGGCAATCGAAACCACAAGGACATCGGCGATTTCTTTATTGTTATAACCTTTTCCTACAAGCTTCATTACTTGTAATTCTCTTTCTGTAAGAATATTGTCTACTGGCAAACTTTGGGCGGAGAAAGTTTTGTCTGGGGTGTAGTAGAGAGGTTTTTCATTTATAGTTTTTGGCTGATCTGGAGATTGCAACACAGGGTTTGCACGTTTGCGTTCAATAGCAAATTGTACTGCTTGCGCTATCCGGGCGTTCTCTTTACCTTTAATTAGATAATCTTGCGCCCCTCGTTGCAGCGCCATAATACCGAGCTCTTCATCATTTACACCGGTTAGCACAACGATGGGCATTTCTGGAACCAGGCGGCGCAACTTTATTAGACCTTCAAGTCCAATGGCATCAGGAAGGCACAGATCTAATAAGATTGCGTCAAATGCCTGTTCCTTTAGCAGTGTTTCAGTGGTTGAAATTGACTCCGCTGTAGTGATTGTGGTGTTGTGAATTTTTTCGATGTGCGATTGTGTTAACAACAGGTCGGTCGAATTATCGTCTACTAGCAAAATATTGATAGTCTTCAAGTTGTGATTGTGAGTTGTTTCTTGTAGCATAATAGTACCTATTGTTTTGATAATAAATGGTTCGGTAAGATATAGTTAAATAGTGGGTAGGCTGGCCGTATTTAACCAGTAAACTTTAAGAGTGGCTATTATTTCTTTGAATTTCGAGAATTGTATGGGCTTTATTATGTACGAATTGGCGTAACAAGAATACGCTTTATTTATATCGGACTCCTGATTTGAACTGGACAGAACAATTATTGGTATGTCCGAAGTTGTTGGATTAGTCTTTATTTCCGAAAGAACTTCGAAACCATTGCGAACTGGCAAATTTATGTCTAATAAAATTAGATGCGGACGTGGCGCATCTCGATAATGATTTTGCTGATAGATGAATGAAAGAGCATCTTCGGCGTTACTGACTATGTTTAGATTGTGAGCAAAATCAACAGACGATAACGCTTGCTCAATCAACATTGTATCGGTAGGGCTATCTTCTACTAAGAGTATTTCAACGGGCGCAAGTTTGCGGTCTGGCATAAATTGTCTCCTCTTGTTGATTATTTGGTTGTACTGGAATAGTGAAATAAAATGATGAGCCAGATCCTACACTAGATTCTACCCAGATTCTGCCTCTGTGTTTTTCTACAATACGTTTGCAAATGGCTAATCCAATGCCGGTACCTTTAAACTTATCTCGAGAGTGTAATCGCTTGAAAGGCAAAAAGATTCTTTGGCTATATTCTTGATTGAAACCTATTCCGTTATCTCTAATTTCAAAAAGCCATTCGCTATTTTGTTGTTTGACTGTTATGTGAATTTCTGGCGGCATATTGCTACGGAATTTAATCGCATTGCTTATTAGATTTTGGAACAGTTGAAGAAATTGAGTCCTGTCTACGAAAATCGTGGGTAATTTATTCCAAGTAATTTTGGCCTGACTTTCTTTAATTGCTGCGTCTAAATTTTTTACTGCTCGTTGAACGGTATCTGACAAATCTGTCAATTGTGATATCTCCTTTTTGGAACTAATACGGGAAAGAGAAAGGACATCAGTTATTAGAGAGTGCATGTGATTTGCACTCTCTACAGCGTGCGCAATCAGGATGTTGCCCTTCTCGCTTATTTTGTCTTTATACATTTCTTCTATAAGCTCTAAAGAGCCGGCTATACCTCTCAATGGTTCTTGTAAATCATGAGAAACAACAGTAGCAAATTGAGCCAATTCTGTATTCGACTTTTTTAGCTCCTCAGTAAGTAATAGCAAACGTTCTTGAGCATGTTTATATTCAGTTATTTCGTTGTTGATTTCTAGTACGCCAACTGGCTCGCCAAATTTATTAGTCTTTAGAGCTTGACGGCTTGCGACTATTATTCGTCTACCATCCTTGGAGCGGTGTATTAGTTCACCTTCCCAGCGTTTTTTAGTTAATATGGTATTCTCGATTTCGCCAAGCGAAAGAGGAGATTCAGTTTGCAGAACATTGTGTGATTTTTTTCCTAATGCTTCATCAGAAGTATAACCATACATTTCTCTTGCCCCACGATTCCAATAACGGATGGTGCCATCCAAGTCGCGCACCATAATGGTATCGTGTGTGAGATTTAGTAATTCGGCTTGTTCTTGTAGGCTGGTTGTTGTTTCCTTCTCTCTGATAAATTGGCCTAACTGTGTACCGGTGTTGGCAAACAGGTCTAAAATGTCTGATTGAGGACCCATTATCTGGTGAGAAAAAAATATCATTACGCCAAAAATTTCGCCTTGGTTAATAACTGGGAAGCCGAATGCTGAATGTAAACTAGCCTGACAGGCTATTGATTTTCTTAAGAACTCTTTGTCAGCAAGTACGTCATTAATCCATATGCTTTTCTTTTCTTTCCAAATTCGTCCTGGTAAGCCCTCACCCATTTTAAACGTGAAATAATTTGTTCGATGAGCAAAGGACGTCAGCTCTTTTTCTGGTTTGGTCCAAGTCTTGACACAATGTAATTTTTGGGTGCTTTGATCCAAAAGCCACAATTCACCTGCGGACCAATTGATGGATTCGCAAACTATTTGTAGCAGTTTTGGCACTGCCTCTTCTAGATTTGCAGATTCAGATAGTAATTTGGTTGCTTTAAAGGAGGCAAACCTTCTTTGCCATTCTGTCTCGATTTTATTGGTCAAATATAAAATTATAAGAGGAAAAATTACTGAAAGCAGGACTACGAGAACTAATAAATCACTGGTTGTGCTATGTCCGAAGTCGCCGAATAAACCGACAAAGGGAAAAACTACAGCAAGAGGTAGAAGGAATCTTGCAACTTTGCCGCCTGGTCCGTCACTATGAATGATTGCGATTGGACCAGTGGACGAGCGAACTAAAATTATCCCGGTGCTTAAAACTAAAAGCGAAATGGCTGAACTGAGAGCCATTTGCGTAAAATTAGCTAACACATACAAATATGGAAAGCCGTAAGCGTATCCAGCCAGGGATAAAATTGACAGCCAACCGGCTAATGCGGATAGCAATACCGCTATGGCATCTGAGGTAATCATTGCACCAAGTGCTGCTAGTAAGATTACTGCAGCCGTATTAGGTCCTGGCCGTCCAGGGGGCAGATCAACAGCGCTAGCTAAATAATCTTTTGCGAATAATTCATCTATACCGAGATTAAGACCGAAGAGGTATTGGATTAACGTAAGGGAGACAAAACAAAACGATATTGTTGCTAGTATGTATGAAATGGTTTTGGCATATCTGTGCTTGTTGTCAGTGAGCAAGAGATTGGAGATAGCCAGAAGAAAAATGCACAAGGCAGTGTTGAATTTTTGGGTGGTACCAAATACTATTGGTCCCATTAATGCGGGCGTTCTTGTAATCCAGCTAAGCATCACGCAGACAGATGCCATTACTGCGATTATAAGTAGGGATTTGGCAATGACTATAATAAATCTGCGTTTTTGCAGTTTGTAAGATTGATCGATGTGCATTAGCTTGTGGAGTAACATAGACAATCAGCATTGACACTTTTGACTATATTCTTTCACCTGGATTAAACAATCAACACTAAGGACGATTTTTTAATGTAATTTTCGTTCCTTAGGATGAGAGCGATTTATTTAAAGAAATTATTGAGTCAAGCGCACCGAAGTTGATTGCGAAATTTTATTAAAGTAATTATGTGCTCTTAGTTTGTTGTCTTCGCGCTGATTATGCCTATAATCCCAAGGGGCTTGTGTATACCGTGAACCCCAAATACCAATGCCATCTAATTTGGCATCGGCTTCGGCGTAAGCTAAGTTACGATCCTTTGGCGCGTACTGTCTGTACCACCAGGCATAACCGGCGCGGATAATATCTTTAGACAATGAAGTGTGATCTGGCAATATTATGTCGGCAAGTAGCCTGCCATATCTGTCTTGACCATTCTCGACTACTGAAACATCTTTATTGAATGCAAGACCAGAAGTGAATAATTTAGCTTGTTTGCCAAAAGGTTGACTTTTCTCTGGGCAATCTATGCCACGCAATCTGATTTTATATTCTGTGCCATCTTTCAATACTTTTATCGTGTCACCATCGGTAATGCCCACCACTTTGGCTTTGAATTCTCTGCCCTCAGCAGAAAATGAACTGATTAAGCCCAACAGTACTGCAACCGACAAAAGGAGCTGTTTATGCATGTATAAAACTTTCTAGAATTAGTGAGTTAGTAAATGATTTGAACTAGATGATAATCAGATATAGCAAACCCAAAGCCATTATATATTATTTTGTTTTGAGTTTTTTTTCTGAAGCGGTTAATTCTACCGGTAACGTTGGCAAAGGCTTGGTGCTGCCTATACTATTGTAATTGCGAACATATAAATTAGTTCCTAGTGGACTTAACCTAACGCCGTCTGGCAAGCTATTACCTGTCAGCTGGCTTTCCAGGTTAGTAGCTGATTCTTGTGATGACTCCGCCTGTTTTTGAGCGAATTGAGTTTGGCTCAAAGAGCTTTTTTGTATTGATTGCATGAGAGCTTGCTCTTGCTCATGTCTTTCGTCCTGATAGAGTTGTATATCAAGAGCTGAGTAGACAGATTTTTTATTTCCATACCGATCATAATAAGCAGCCTCTCTCATTTGTTGCATATTTTGTTCTGTTTCATGTTGCATTTCAGCTAATTTGATCCGCTGTTTCATATTATAGTCTTGAGCTACTAATTCTCCAGTATCAATTATTCGTACTTTGTCTATCGCGCTTTGTAATTGAATAGTGCCAAGGGATCGCCCTAATTGCACTTGCTCAGTTGTAGTTAATTTTTTACTTGGAGAAGCAGTTGTACTTGTCGAAATGCTGGTATTGTTAGATAGGGATGTTATAGCATCTAAGCAATAATTGCGCATCATTTGTGAGTTAGCGCATTTGTACGCCTGTTGATAATCCAGCAATGCTTGTGTGCGTAATCCAAGTTTGATTAAAGTATTAGCTCTATAGTAAAGAGCAATATCATTACCGGATTGGCTTTTTAACGAATCGTCAAAATAAGATAATGCCTTTTGATAATTACCTTTCTCATATTCGGCTTCCCCAATAGATAAGCTATCTATGTTAGCTTCAATTTCTGGAACTGTCATACATAAGATAAGAACAAAAATTATGAACATAATGGTGAGTTCTCAAGATGGCTAATGCATAAGTGTATATCATATAAAATATCAGATTTAACAAGGTTTCAAAAGGTCCTATACTCATATTAGACCTAACTTGCTTATGGTGCTTGCATTTGTCAGGCAGCAATGTTTAAATCTGAAAGTATGTGCTGGAGAAGCGCTAATTGTTTGCAAATAAGGAAGGTATTAGTCATGTCACTTCAAGTCATTAAAGATGCAATAGCTCAAAAGAAAATGATTTGTCCTGAATGCAAAAATCCTATTCAAAAATGTGATAAGTATGCTGAAACCATAGATTCAGTATGGGAAGGTTTTGGCGATTCCAAAATTGATTCTCGTGGATCGCGTATTACGCTGATATGTGCTAATGGTAATTGTGCCTGGCAAGAACGCACAGAATTCTGGGCTGAATATATAAAAGAATAACGTTCTAGAGTAAATCTTTAGCAAAACAAATGATGTTTAAAATGAAGGATAAGGCAAAGCAAATAATCGCTGGTATGAAATTTATATTCATGATTTACTCCTAGGGTTGAGAGAATTATATACTCATTTATATTGCCCTTAGCTGTGATAATAGAGATTGAAAAAACGTTCTTGACCAGATCTCTATCGCCATTGGATCTTTTAAAAATGGCGATAGATCTTTTTTAGCTGCACCTATATTTAATTCAGCAAATTTATTCTCTAGCAATTCATGCAAATCATTTGCTTGCATACTTTTTTTAGCAGTCCAGCCGCCTGATTGTCTCAGTCTTTGTTCTAAATGGGCTAAGTGAACAGGTATGTTGCGGCTAATAAACCAGACAAAATCATAATAATCTCGTCCTTTGACCCTGTTCTTCCAACCGCGATGAATGATGGCATGAATTTTGCCTGCAAATAAGTCTTGTTCTTTATAAGTTTTTACTGCAAAAGGAATTGGTTGCAATAATGTTTTTACTTCTGTTTCAAATCCTGCGGGTGGATCTGTATCGACTTCAAGTTTGATAGTCATAATCTTATTGTTTTGAATGAGTCCTACTTTATTGTTTGGTACAGCAATTTTTAAAAGATGTTCTTTAGTACCAGCCTTAAGAAAGGCTGATTCTATAGCAGTTTGGATGGTCTTATTTTTTTCATTAATGCTTACATTGAAGCCCATACCATTCAATTCGGCTTCTATTGCTTTTAAATAAGGACTTAGGCTGAAATTTTTTTGTGGTGCAAGGAGAGAAAAATCTAAGTCTTCAGAAAAACGATCGAGTTGATAAAGGATGCGCAGAGATGTTCCACCGTAGAAAGCAGCGTGTTCAAAAAACTTTGCTCGCCAAAGACCAAGAAGAGCTACTTCTTGCATAATTTCTTTTAGTGCGTTTTCATAGTCTTGCGTTGAGACGCATTTATAATGCGCCAACATAGATTGAATTGCAGGATTCACAATGCCTCCAGAATATTTTCAATATTCTTATTGCGATAATACTTGTTTAGTTTGCGCAAAACATTTGGATTGAATTGCTTCCAGTTCTGTTCGTCTATACGAAGATCTGATTCAAGAAATTCTAGAATGTTTGTATCATCCTCTATTTTATTGAGTACAATATAGTCGCAAACAGCTTTTTCTTGTGATGCCATAAGAACAGGATGATTTTGGTCAATCCAGACTTGTTCGATGCCGTGAGGATATTTATCTGCTCCTAAATAGCGATAAGTGAAATTCCCTAATGGGGTTTGGAATTCTTTATCTCTTTTGGGTGTGACACTAGTGATTGTATCTACGCGCTCTGGTATGAGTCCGTGATAAGACAAAGCATACTCAAGTGAAATGCAAGAAGGTCCATAAATTAAATTGGCTAGTACTTCTTTGCATACTGGCTTTTGATTATATTCTGGACCAAAAGTGTATAGTCCCTTTTTTACTCGAGTTATTATTCCCGCCTTAAGTAATTCATTTATCTTTTGTCTTACGCCGGAATAAGAAGACAATGCATTTGTAAGAAGTGTATAATCGAACTCTTCAAAAGGAATAGTTTTGCGTAATTGGAAGGCATTTATTTTGGTCATATCATCAACCGGTAAGTTGGATATAACTTAACATATTGGTATAAATAGGTCAATAATTTAACCAGTAAGTTAAAGAAAGCCTAACATACTGCCGCCATCTAATTGACGCCGGTCTTGAATATGAGTTAACTCATGAGCAAGTGTGCCTTCTGACAGACTATCATCTAAATAACTGTTTGCGATCATAAATACACCTTTTCCTACAGCGACACCATAATCGTCTTTTTTCATAGAATTAAGTACCTCCATCCTTAGAGGAGGATTCCATAAAATATTTTGATTGGTCCAAGATTCTTGGCGATTATCAAATTGGTAGGCATCCAATGTGCGCTTGGCTATAGATTTACATTTATCCTCGTTTGTTTTGTGATCTGACCAGATTCCTAGAAATTTGTCTGGAGAAACATACTGCAATTCACAATTAACAGCTAATGTCGGATGTGGTGCTGCAATAGTTATAGTTGTAAGCAATATTACTCTTATTAAAAGGGAAACTTTCATTTTGTTTGATCCGGCTTAACTTGAACTTTGATTTGCTCAACTTTTAACAAGAGCTTTAGCATTTTTTCTTCGCTAACATAATCTTTGCTGCGATTAACTTTACACCCAGCTGCAAAGTTAACACAATTATCGTTCTCAATCATTTGTTGAACAGTTTGACAAATAATAGAGATACCCAGATCCGACAAGTCTTTTATAAGTTGCGATGTCGCGCCTTTTGACTGATAAAGCCATTAGAGGTTTTTGAGGTATTAAGTGTCATCAGCATTGTGCCTATAACTTATCACTTACAGATTATTGACCACACTTTCTACTAACAATTGAATCGATGCAGACAAATCAGCACGGGCTACGGCTAGTTTGGTTGCTTGCTCTTGGAAATCCGCATGAATTTCTCCAAGAACTTTATCTTGCACTTTAGCCAGAGACAGAGCCTCTCCTTCAGCTGTTGGAGTGTGTTTATCAGCAGCAGTTTTACTAACTTGTTCTGGACCTGGTATTGGTGGCTTGAATAAGGCAAAGCAATATTTACAGTATTGTAGATTGTAAAGAGATTCAATGAGATATTTGTGAGGGCAAGTGCTGTCCTAGCAAGTTGGCTCGTCAATTAATGCAATGTTTGAAAGTGCACATAGGTTATACAATATACGCAAGAATACAGACTCAAATATTTGAAGAGGCTTAAAGCATGGTTGAGAACATTATGGATTTGCTGAAAGAACAAACCAGACCGCAGCATAACCAAACAGAAGGCAATGAATTTCAAAAATCTCTGTTTGGTGGCTCTTTGCCTAAAGAACAATTTGTTCAATACTTAGGACAGATGTATTTGATACATAAAGCTCTTGAAGATGCGCTCAGCGAATTGAGACTTAGTAATCCGATTGTTGCTTCAATTATTGAAGATCATCAATATCAGCAAGCATATTTGCAAAACGACTTAGCAGGTGCTCAAGTATCTATTGATCAATTGCCGCCTTTGCCAGCAACCAAAACTCTTACACAATACTTCGAACTTTTGAAACGTGATAGCCCCATAGCTTTATTGGGTTGCGAATATGTACTTTTTGGCAGTAAACACGGCGCAAAACTCATGAGTAAACAAATTGAAAAATATGGACTCGGTGAGAAAGGCTCTCCCAATTATTTTGATCCGTATGGTGATAAATTTTCTGGATACTGGCAAGACTTCAAAGCTAAAATGAATGCCGCACAATTTTCTAAGAGCGAACAAGAAGACGCAATCAACGGCGCTAAAGAGATGTTTAATGGATTATCAAAGGTCTTTGACGATTTAATGGCTTTGGCTTGAGCTTTTGGTGTATTTTATTTACCCAAGTTGGGATTTTGTAGCAGGTATTGTAACCGGTGTCAGATCAAGTCGGAACTAGTTCAATTGATACATCGGCAATGGAGAAAAATATTGCTTTCTAGCCATGCTAACGAAGCCATACATTCTGAAGAGCCCGTTGCGGGAAAACCGCCCGGCGGGTTCTGTGGGGGGTGCAAGGGGAAACCCTTTCTATATTGTTAAACAATGGACAAATATTTTGACTGTTCGGCGAACATATTCTTGATTGCATATTGCAATCTGCGCAACGTAGCGAAATATGTTCCGGTTTCGCATCTGATACCACATACTTAAAACCAAGATCGGTCAATTTGCTTAGTGTAGTCTGGGCAGCGCCCATAGCTTTTTTGTAAGCACCAACGTATTGGTACATAGGATCAAAAGTTTTGAGTAATTTGGGTCGCAATAATGAAAGACCAGATTCAGGCTCATTCAGTGGACGAACTTTATTTCTACGCACAAAATCAGCAGCAGCAATTGGCAAAGATAATTCTGCTGGTAATCGAAAAATTATTCTGGTTACCAGTTCATTTGCGTCCAAGTTAGCTGAACTCATTAAGCTGCCTTAGATTGTACAAACCCAGCAAAGACTACTTTCTCAGGTAAAAAATCATTTGCCTCATAGTCAGTATAGTAATCTGGCTTGCCGTCAATAGTAAAAGACATGATGTGTTGCCAACCATCAACGATCCAAGTTAGATAGATATCCCCGTTTGGTGTTAACCGTATCTCCGGCTGATCAAGATTTAAATGGCTTGCACACTTGGACAAAAATTCTTTTGTATTTCTGACAGCTATATCGGTTGGCAACGACTCATCTTCCTCAAGGCTATCTTTGGCTTGTGCCAAGACAAGTTCAAGGCTCTTATATGCCTTGCCAATCCATTCATCTGCTATTCGTTCTTTAATTGTGCTCATAACCTAATCTTATATTACTGAACAATATCATGACATTAAAGTGCAGGATCAATAGTTCTAAAAATAGCGCTGGGCGTCCACCAAATCGTCCACCAAAGCCGATCAAACAGCATCTTGGCAAATAACGACCTGGTCCTGGTAAAGCTTTCCGGTTCTAAAGGTATAAATGGTGGAGGCGGCGAGAATCGCACTCGCGTCCAAAGTAACCGAGAGGCAAATTACTACAAGCTTAGTTCGGTGTTTATCCAGTTACCTTGCGGTCCGCTGTCTGAGGCCTGAACGACCAGCCGGGGTCGCAGTTATGTCTTAGGACAAGCTATGAACTGCTAACTTTGCTTGTCGGCAACCACCATTTTTGACCTAACGAGTGCGGGTAGTTAGGCTCTCGCTAAGTATTCCTGTCCTAAGTTATATTAGGCTGCAAGAGCAACTTGAGTTGCTCCTGGGAATTTAACTAAATTGTTTTTGGCAATTATGTTTTTATGCTTAGTTTTTTATCGCGGTTCCAAGCAACCTCGGCTTGCAACTCACCAAACAACCACCCTGTCGAATCTAAACGCCCCCATGTATTGTGTGGAAAGAAAGCTCTTCAATTGTCAGTGTTCAAAACGGACTTTAGTCCGTGGCAGATAACGGCTTCGATATTCTGTGACCGCATTTAATCTGACAACTATATTATAACAGAACAATCTGGGGTATCAAGATGTTTTTGATTGTTGTGTCGAGGCTGGAAGTGGTTGATAGGTAAGGGTTTTGGGTTGCGCCATGATTTGGTTTGCTATAACCGTATGACTTGTTTTAGCTCTTTATGTCTTTCTAGAAAGTCCATAATTACAGGATTAACTAGGTGGGCATGAGTGTGTTGAACTTCATGTTCGGCATTGTTGACTATTAGCATTTTAGATATTGGAATGTGTTGCCTCATCTCAAGCATTTGTTTTCTGTTTCCCCATAGATCATTTTCGCCCGCTATTAAAAGTGTGGGCGCTGAAATTTTTTGTAAGTCTTTTATTGTGTAATTAGGATTCTTAGCTAAATTTGTTGCTAAGTGGGCAATCAAAGTTTTCCAATAATCGGTATGTTTGTTGCGATCGTGAAATTTGGCATATTCTAGAGCAAGTTTAGGATGCTTGCGTTCTATTTCTTTTGTGTCGTCAAAAAATTTATTGGCTTCTTTTACTAAATCATCGTTGTAATAGTTTACTCCTACACATACTAAGGTGTGGACTAAATCAGGGCGTGTCATGCCCATATGAATACCTATGATGGCACCATCACTCATTCCTGCAATGTGAGAAGGACCGAGTTTCATTTGTTCTATAAATTTGCAAATGTCGTCGGCTATTAATTCGTAGGTAAGATAATCACGAGGATTATCTGTTCTGCCATGTCCGCGATGTTCAATATGGAAAAGTCTATATTTTTTTTTCGAAAAGGTTTATAAGACCTCCCCAACCAAATTCTGATTTCTCTATGCAACCGGTAGCGCCATGCAATAGGATAATTGGCTGTCCTTGTCCGTGTTCTTCATAGTACATGTTTATGTCGTTAACTTTAGTGTATGGCATTTGATTCCTATTGTGTGATTTTTAAATAGAGAGTTTATAGATCATTTTAGTTTAAGTTTTAGTCAATGTTAGTCCAACCCAACCTTTATTAATCGATTTGTTTATGATCTGAAATGGGGATTTGGACAATGACTTTTCAATGAGTGGAAGTCTCTCTTCTATTATGCCGGCAAGAACTAAGGTGCCATTTTTATTGAGCAGTTTTGCATAGGTAGGAAGAAATTCTATTATAACTTCGGCAGTAAGATTAGATAGTATAGTGTCGAATTTATGAGTATTGTTCAATAGTGCTTCTGGACTTGTTTGGCGCAGTTCTATGTTTTTTTGAACATGATTGAGCTCGATATTGTGCTGAGCGTTTATTATGGCGTTTTCGTCTATATCTATTGCTAGCATTCTGACATTGGGTAATAATAATGCACAAGCAATTGCTAAGATACCACTGCCGGTGCCTATATCAAGAATGTTTTTTCCTGGCAATCCTTTGCTAATAACTTGCAAGCAATAGCTGGTTGTTGCGTGTAAGCCTGTGCCAAATGCCATAGCGGGGTCAATAATTATTATGGTGTGGTCTTTTGTTAGTTTGGCGGGAAGATTTTTATGATGCCATGGTGGACAAATTAGAAAATTAGCAACAGTGAATGGTTCAAAATGTATTTTCCAATTACGCAACCAGTCTTCATTGGCGAGGGTTTCAACTTTAAGTGTTTGAGCTACTCTGCTCAATTCAGCTTGCTGAAATTGATATTGTAATTCGTCTATTTTTTCTTTGGAAATATCGGACGGCTTAAAAGATGCTCTTATTGCAATAGCTTTTGGGTCTATATCTACAATTTCTAAGCCCAGGGCATTGTTTTCAAAGAATATCCAAGAACATGAGTCTTCATCACTCTTGTCGGACTGACAAGAGACAATTATCCAATTTTGTTCAGCTTTACTCATTCGTTTTAGCATAACAGACAGATTATTAACTGTTTGTTACTCCTCTATTGGCTTTTTAATCAGATATGATGAATAAATAAGGATATATGGATGTTTTGGCGGATGTTGGGATGAAAAGTGAATCGGTTAGAGTGTATCTTAAATTGAGTCCTATGGCTGTCATATTATTTGTCATTGCTATGTATATTGTGCTGTCTCCGGTATGTTCTATGTGGCTTTACGATGCTGTTTTATTTCATCCAGACAAAAGAAATTATGATGCACAAAGAATTAGTCTGTATGAAGAATTTGCTTGGTGTTCACTGGAAAGATTTGGTCTTTTATACACCGGATAAAATTAAGCTTCACGGCTGGCTATTTAGGTTGCCTGGAAATAAATCAGTGGCAATGATTAGCCATGGTAATGGTGGCAATATATTTTATTGCTTGCCGATGACTTTCAATTTACTTAGGAGCGGTGTTTCAGTTTTTATGTATGACTATGAGGGTTATGGCAGTGTAAATTTGGTTGATTTTGTGCCAATAAATAAATTCCTTTATCCTGCCATGCGCTCGTTTAATCTTGGTATAAATAGATCTATCGAAGCACCAAATCGTTTTGCCAACTTCACTGCTGTTATTTTACTCAATTCTCGCCTGCCATTTAAAAATGCCGAGATGTTTGCTTCTTGACACCCAATCTCGCGGGCAAGCTGTGCTTGAGATATTCCATTCTCATTAAGTATAGAACGTAGTAGTTGTTGCGGAGAAAGATTTTGAGCTGATACCGGCAGCGCTTGCACTTCCGGCAATGTGGCTTCATATTGTGTGATTAATCCGCTAAGCACATCCAGATAATCATCTTCTTCACGAGTGCGCTTACTTTTCATTCCTAATTCAGACATTATCTCCAAGGCAGTATCCAATTCCTTTCTTGTGCGAATTGGACGAAGGCGAAAACGTTTGATTAAATCCCAATACTTAGTGCTTTTCATAATTTCCAACTGTCATACTCTTCATGAGTTCCAATCCTTAGGACTAGTATCCGCCCTGTCCCATATCGAACTTCTGTTAACAATTTGTACTTGTTGTCCCCGATGTTGAAAATTACAAACTGTTTCACGAATGATGTGGTCGAGAACATTCTTTTTATATCAGTGGACGTTCTCCACAAAACCGGTGTTACTTTACTTATCCATTCTTCCAAGGCGTTTCTGGCTGCTGGGTGTGTCTTCTTGAATTTTTCGATTGTGCTTATACCAGCAATTTCCATAGTTGAATCTTATCAAAATGATTAGCCCTTGTCAATTTGATAAGTCTTATGCTAGCTATATTATAAAAATCTGCCGAAGGTCGGACTTGAACCGACATGAGGGGTAAACCTCGGTTGATTTTGAAGAACAAAACGTAATTTTATCAAGATTGCCTAATTTTGATTAGTCTTTTCATAAAATACCTTTCCTACTCGTTTTATATGCTCGCGTAGTTCGGCATTTTCAAGTTCATCAAAGAATGAGAGGTCAATAGTATAAGGCAGCATAAGATCGTCCAGTGCCATTGCTATATTTGCCCGCAAATCGGGAGTCAATGCTGTGCCATATAATGTAAAGTCAATATCGGATCCATTCTTATAATTGCCCTTAGCTCGCGAACCATACAATACAACTTTTTCTACTTCAGGAAAACGTGCATAAACGTTGCTGATTTTTTCAATAATTTCTTGAGTTAGTCCATACTGCATAATTTGTCGTCTTGTTGCTCATAAAGTACAGTAAATTTTTTCGCCATACTCGCAAATGCCGGATAAAAATTGTCCAAAATATCACGCACTATTTTCTCAGCCACAGCGGTGTTGTAGGTGTGCGAAGTTTGATTACGCGCCGTTATCATATTCATCCAGTCTTCGCCTTGGTCTAGTAAGCCATTTTTGAATGCTTCACGGGTAGCATCCTTTGAGCCAACCAAACCTACAATACCTTTCTCTTCCAAATAATCCTTGAGTACATTCCACGCTAACTCATGCGTAAACTCAAAGCTTTGAATTAATCCCTGTTGCTCCAACTTTGAAAGTGGGCGTGTTTCAGAGAGCGCTTTCGCTTCACTTAAATTTTGCAGAGCCTTAGTATAATTGTTAAATCGCTGTTTCCAACGGATGTCCTGCATAGTCTAATTCACTATTATAGAAGTAATCATTGGTTTTCTGAAACAATGTTCGTCACCGAAAACCAGAACGAAAAAACTAAGTCAGTTAGCTGTTAAAATATGCCGAAGGTCGGACTTGAACCGACATGAGGGGTAAACCTCGGTTGATTTTGAGTCAACTGCGTCTGCCATTTCGCCACTTCGGCATATGTGTTAAATTTTTAGCATGAAAACCTGCCAGTCGCAAGATAAGAAGAGAAAAGAGCTTAACGCTAGTAAATCGTCGACAGGGCTTAGCTGTCTTATAACTGGTTTTGATCCTTTTAGCGAACATTTGGCCAATCCTAGTGCTTCTGTGGCTCTTTTGATGCCTAAAAAGCTAACTGTGAAGGGTGTAATCGTTCCTGTAACAAGTCTTATATTGCCGACGCAAGGAGCCAAAGCCTGGCAATTATTGAAGGAGGCTGTGGCTCAAATGCCAAATCAAGATAAAAGGGTAATTATTTTGCTTGGTTTGGCTAGCGGCAGAAAAACAATAAACATTGAACGGTTTGCCTTGAATATTCTGGATTATCAGGCTAAGGACAATGATGGCAATATATTCACTGGCAAAGAAATAGAACGGGGAGCACCGCAGGCTGTTAAGACAAAATCACCCATAGAAGAAGTGTTGGTCAAATTAAATAAAGAAGGGTTGCCAGCAGCAATATCAAATTTTTGTGGAACCTTTGTTTGTAATGAGACTTATTTTCGAGCGTTGAATGATTTGCAAAAGCCAAGTAGTCGCGTGAGCTTTGTTCATTTGCCATTGCCAAGAGCTTACGGATTGACCTTACGAAAGAGAGGTGGCAAATATAGTCACTTGGCGAACAATAAGGAAAATCAACTTATTGCTATGAGCAAAGCTATTAAAATAATGGCACAGTTTTATTGCGAAGAAATGGTGAAATAAATGCCGGTGTCTTACGTACTAAGTATTGATCAAGGTACAACAAGTTGTCGTGCTATTGTTTTTTCTGCTAGTGGTGAAGTTGTTGGTATTGGACAAAAAGAATTTACTCAGCATTTTCCTCATTCAGGATGGGTAGAGCACGATGCTAATGAAATTTTGCACAAACAAATTGATTGTATAAAAGAAGCAATTAAAAATGCAGGTATAGAGGCGAAAGAAATTGCTTGTGTTGGTTTAACTAATCAAAGAGAAACGACAGTAGTTTGGGATAAAAGTACTGGTGAACCAATAAGCAGAGCTATTGTTTGGCAGTGTAGACGTACAGCTGAAATTGTTGAAGAGCTTGTTGCTATTACAGGAAAGTCGGGCAAAAATATTGGCGAAAGTATAAGAGAAAAAACCGGTCTTATTCCCGATGCTTATTTTTCCGGGACAAAAATTCGCTGGATATTAGACAATATAAGCGGAGCACGTAAATTAGCACAACAAAACAAATTGGCGTTTGGAACAATTGATTCTTGGCTTATTTATAAATTTACTGAAGAAGCTCGACATGTCAGTGAAGCAAGTAATGCTTCACGTACAATGTTGTTTGATATAAACAAACTGCATTGGGACGATGAATTGCTTGTGGCCATGAATGTGCCCAAAAGCATGATGCCTGAGATCGTTGACTCTGATAGTTGTTTTGGTCATACGCGAGAAGATCTGGTTGGTTTTAGAGCGCCACTAATTGCGGTGCTAGGAGATCAGCAAGCAGCATTGTTTGGACAAGCTTGTTTTGAACCTGGGATGTTTAAATGTACCTATGGCACTGGTAGTTTTTTGCTTGGAAATATTGGTTCAAAGAAAACTATAGTAAATGGAATTTTAACAACAGTGGCGTGGAAGTTGAAAAACTTGCCTGCAGTATACGCTTTAGAAGGCGCAAGTTTTATGGGCGGTGCTACTATCCAATGGCTTAGAGATGAGCTTGGCATAATAAAAACAAGTGAAGAATCAGAGCAATTAGCGCAATCTCTTGAAGATAATGACGGAGTATATTTGATACCTGCGCATGTAGGCCTTGGATCTCCATGGTGGAATCCACATGTGAGAGGGGCTATACTTGGCTTGTCGCGTGAATGTGATAAAAGACATTTAGCAAGGTCCGGACTAGAAGCTATTGCTTACCAAATTAAAGATATTGCTTATGAAATGGAATTGGCAGGTGTGAAGATGTCGGAGCTGCGAGCCGATGGTGGAGCAGCAAGAAATAATTGGTTGATGCAATTTCAAGCAGATGTATTGGATATTCCAGTGAGGCGCAATGATCAAATTGAAGCTACTGCTTGGGGCGTGGCAGCACTGGCTGGCTTAACTAGCGGCATAATAAAGAAAGACGAATTAATAAAAAAACAGTTAGACAAAACTTTCTTGCCAGAAAAGGATAGAAAAGCAGAATACAAAAATTGGTCTAGAGCTGTTCGATCAACAATTACTTTTGCAAATCATTAGTACTGGACTTTGGCAAAAGTCTAAGCACCCAGTTGCCATGATGGCCATTTACTAGCATACATGCTATTCTTTCGTGA
>DAIDIP010000018.1 GCA_027451745.1 Candidatus Melainabacteria bacterium | reverse complement strand
CAACGGGGCAAAATTGCTTTGCTCTGGGAGGCAAAGTTGATTTTGGCGCAGGGGGCAACTTTCGACCGCTAAAATCAAATGTCCTTGAAAATTACATAACACTCTCAGAGAGAAGTTTTGCCGAACTCAAGCAAAGAGGCAAGGCAACTACACCTTTCTATACCGCACGATTGAAGCAGAAGCACGTGGATACTTTACTTTTTCTGTCCTCTAGCGAAACTAATCTTGTTGACTTAATTTCAATGCCTGTTCATGTGCAGCGAAAGAAAGATTTACCAATAGCGGCACGCACAATTATCACCATAATACTAAATGAGCTATTGAAGACCATTCAGCCGTACATAGAATTAAGGGAAGTATATAGGCCCCGAAAAACAACACCTGAATCTCTAGAATTTGTTCAAACGCTTCGCATAAACTGTCCCTGGCAAGCAGCACATATAGCTTTCTTGAATATTCTGTCCACAAAGTCCGGGATTGGACGTTGCCTCAGACCTGATTGTCCTGAGCCTTACTTTAAAGGTCGGTCAGATAAAGTATATTGTGGGCGCGACGCCTGTCGTAAGTGGTGCAGGGCAAGAGGAATTATTTTGCGAGACTATGAAAAAGCTAACGAAGACAGAAAATAATTGAGTCACCTATTTTTAGTCCGACGATTGATTCTTACTACCTTCCTGTCTGGATTTAGTTCTTTGGTTACTTCACGTAAAAGATGTTTTCCCGCATCTCCAGCAGCAATGAGCATTGCTTGGTGTGCTTTTAACCGTCCTTCCTTTTCGGCATCATTGGCAGTTCTGGCATAAACCGCGAGTGTGGTTTTCATATCGGCGTGATTTAGCGCACCTTTAATCAGCGCTAAATTCACATTTTGGCCCGCCATCCACGAGCCAAGATTCCTGCGCAAGTCATGAACTGTTATATCTAACAGCTTTGCTCTCTTTCTTAATGATTTCCAGGAGCGCTTGATTTCAACTAAATGTCCAGTCCTTCCCTCCCCAGGAAAAACAAAATCGGATTGACTATGCTTACTCTTAGCCCGCTGTTTCCTATCATTCAATATTTTTATTTCAATTCCTGTGAGCGCGATGATTTGTGATTTACCATTTTTACTTTTGTTTGCCGGTATTGTCCAAGTGCCTTTTTGAAAATCAATCTCGCTAAATTGCATACTCAATACGTTAGACTTTCTTGCGCCGGTCAAAAGGCTAAGCCAGATTAGGTCTCTGATGTCATCCTGTGGTTCTCTGCTTAACTCGAAAATAAAGTTCTTAACCTCATTTGCCGATAGAAAGCGAGCCCGCGATTCTTCCTTGTATAGCCCAATACCAGTAACCGGATTTTCACCTGCATATATTTTTGAACTAATGGCTTTATTATAGACAGCGCGCAAAAGTTGAAGAGTTCTATTAGCAGTATGCGAACCACATGCCGATTTCAATTTTTCTTTTAATCGCCTGATATCAACAAAGGTAATTTGAGATGCCTTGCGTTCAGCAAGGTTTTCCAAACCACGCTCATGCGCCCGCTGTCCAACATAGCGTTCAAAACTTTGAACCATTTCTTCCCAGGTTCGACAGCGCTCTTTTGCGTGTCCTTCAATATATTGATTAAAGATTTCCCTTAACGTAGGTTCACCACGCCAAGCAAGCCGGATTTGTCGTGGACTCTTTCCCTTCTCCAGCTCACCAAGTACTTCATATGCCATATTTCTTGCTTGGTCTACTGTTAGCTGATGTGGCTTATCTCCAAATTCGCCCAGTCTCTGCCATTCCAAAATGCCCTTTTTCCTGCGGCAAACATGGAAGGAAACATTACCTTTAGGAGTAGCGTCAACCAACAAGCCGCGTGTTCTCTCATCACTCACTCGTAAGCGCATACCGGTCGAGATGGCCTTTTCTGCAATTCGCTTGATTTCAGCCTTAGTAAAATTGATTTTTCCAGCCATGCTATCACCCCATATTTTTTGTTGTCATCTTTTCTGGTCTAACTCTGGTCTAACTATTTTCAGTGAAAATGAATTAAAATCGCAGAATTTGAATTATACTATAATGGATGAAGACCAAGAATAGATGAGGTTCTGTGAAAATAAAGTATTTTCAATTATTACCTGGCGTTTTGACTTCGAACCAAGAGGTCGTGAGTTCGAATCTTACTGGGCGTACCATTCAAATAGTGATAAAGAGCGGCTTTCGAAAGATGACCGCTTTTTTGTTGAACATTAAATTTTCGCTGGTGGCCCTGTGGTGGCCCCTTTTTTGTAAATATTGAAAAACAATTACGAAACTTGGTGAAACTGACTTGAATTAGAGCTGGTTTAGCTAGCTAAAAAACGAACAATTGTATCTAAAGTTTCGGCATCTGCAAAAGGAAACACAGCAGGCTCAAAAACAACATTGTCCCCATAATAATGAAATGTATCCGTAAGCTTGACAGGCTGCAAAGAATTATTCGCTATTGCCGTTAGCAAATCCTTGTTTTGACAAGGACCGATATGTGCGATCCTTGCCGCAGATCCATGCACCTGCATAAATTGCAAAATCCACTCATTTATATGTCTATCCCATCCCCCATAACCAAGAATCAGCAAACGATTATTGGTAATCAGATTTTGCATAAAGGAATTAAAATAGTATCCATAGGGGCAAGGACGAAACATTAGTTGTTCAATCTTGCTCAAACCCGAAATCATTGGTCCAGAAAGAATTTGTCTTCCATGCACGTTTTGCGAGAACCCTTTATCATCAAGAAAGTGAATTGCTCTTTCTGGGCTTGAGTAATTGTGAATCTCAAAAATTCCATCTTGTGCGTATCCGAAACGCGTACTGCCATGCAGATGCACTAATAAAGCTTCTGAGTTTTTATCTTCTTCAATAAATTGCTTAGCATCAAATACTTGATAAAAACTTGAGTTATTTGGAAGAAAGCCGTCTCGCCAGGATAAATCTACTCTATCCACAAGATCGTCATAATTGAGAGTAAATACTCTGAGTTTGAATTGTTTGCTCAGTACAAATAAGAAGTCCGCCAAATGTCTTTCTTTATCTAAACTTGTCGCTATACGTTCGCTGATCAATGTCGAAATAGATCTGAATGCTATTCCTCTCCAAGAACTTATAGAACCCAATTCTTCCATCCTTTGAGCTTCCTCTGTCAAATCGACAAATGCAGGAAGCACTGACCGAAAATAATCAGGTACTCGGAAATGTTCTTTTTGCGGTAAAAGTGGGAAAATCACTTCCATTGCATATAGCATTAGTTCAAAGTGCACATCCTCAAAATTTCCCCGCCTCATGAGTAAGTCCTTCAAATGCGAAAAAAACGTTCTGTTTTTAAGATAACTATTGGATGCTTCCATACCAATTCGCTCCAGATGAGCTGTAATCTCCGCAGTCGTAGGTAACCCTACTCCAATAGTTGATCCAGCACCAAATAAAAGGTTTAATTTCATCCTAACCACCAATCGAACTTTAGTCGAAATAATGATAAATCATTATTTCGACTAAAAAGATGAAGTTATATTATCGAGCTTTGGCATTCCTCAATTTGCCAAGCACCAAAAAGCTGCCGTGTCCGGTTTAATTGTTTTGCTGGCACAGCTATATTTGTTCAGCCCGTATTATCATTATTTCCAGAAATTCTTCGGCAAGGGCAATCTGTTTGGCTCGGCCAACTTTTTATCTACAGCCTGCGCAAATATATATATCCACCTTTCGCAAAAATCCGAGACTTTATCCTGATCTATTGGTTCGGGACCAAAAGCAATGCCGTATTTACCCGGTTCTGAAGCAAATGCTTTGTCCATTTGAACAAGGTCATTTGCAGCATAGGCATCTATTCGTTGTGCACCAACAGTCCAGAAAATGACCTCGTACCATCTATAACTAGTTTCTCCAAGAGGCTTTGCGTGCATGAGAGATGCGCCCCATATAAATTTAGGCTCTCTCTGGCAAACCGTAATTACTGTATCTTGTATAACATCCCATTTACTTCTGCAAAAAACATCGTCTTTTAGTTCTTTCGGATGTTGTATATCCAGCTGCTCAGTACCAATAATTATTTGATAGTCTAATTTCCTAGCGAGCGGTACTAGATGTAGAATAGAATCAGCTAATTGATTGAATATTTCGGATAGAATTTTTCCTCCCTCAACTGCCAGTTCTTTGCGATTTTTCAACCCAGCCTGTATTGACGCTTGACGAGATTCATCTAGAGCGCTGAGATGTGCCAATCTATCACCAGCATTTGCCAATGCTTGGAAGGCCGGAGATAGCATAGTACCAAAATTATCTACAAGTCCTGCTAGATTTCTTTCTAATTCAAAAAGCGCTATACGCGATCCTTGCATTTTTCGTAGCATACAACGCAATAGTATTTGAAGCGAACTTGATATCCCTTCGATTTGAAAAGGCGTCTCCTCCAAATGTTGACGACGATAATCTTCTCTATTTGGTCCCGAAAATGGCGGAGATGCTGTAAGTAGAGCATATCCTATGCAACCCAACGCATAAACATCCGTTGCATTAGTAGCTGTCTTCTGTTCCCATTGTTCAGGGGCAGCATAAGGAGCGGTCATATAGTCTTTCAATGTTTCGAAAGATGTAGACTCTTCGATAAATCGAGCAATGCCGAAATCAGCGATTTTCCAGTTTTGGTTATGCAGGAGCACATTATCTGGTTTAAGATCTCGATGAACAATTCCCGGAACTTCTGCTAAGCCATGTGCTATTTGCAGTAATATTTCTTGGGCTTCGCGCTCAGGTAGTTTACCACGTGAATTTATCTCGTCTTGAAGACTTTTCTCCGCCAATGGCATGACTAAAAAATACTGTTCGAGAGACTTATCTTCTCCGGCATCAAGAACAGTCATTACATTAGTAAAATTACAGTTGATCAACTCATCTGCAATGCGCATCTCCCTATGAGCCGCTTCTCTTGCGCTCAACTTAAGTCTTTTAATGGCCACTGGTTCGCCGCTTTTAGACAAACCAAAAAAAACATCACCAAATCCACCCGATCTCCCCAGGCGTCTGGACTCGTCTAATTCCCACACTGCGCGCTTAAGAGTAATTTTCAATAACGTTTACTTCCACTAGGTTAAGTAACTTGTAATTGTTTTGCTGAATTTTCATTTTACTCGATCTCAATTAGGATTACAAAACTTGCTAGTACAATACAGAAAATGTTTGTAAGTTATTAGGATGACCAATCAGATTGATGTCGAACTTAAGTGAAGTCTCAACCCTAGAACTAGCATTATGAAGTCTAAAAGACAATGCCCAACCCGCATCACAAATCATTTCTAAAGTAGTATTACTGCTTTCTGAATTTTCTCTTTTAAAGTCGAATTCTACAATTCGAGTCGGCAACTTCAGTTTCTCAATCTTTTTAATAACAACTTCTGTGCCTCCAGCAAGATTCAGAGTTTTATTGAAATTAAAGATCTGAATTTTCACTTGGTGTTTCAATTTGATAATCTTGTAAAAATCTTTATTTCCAATTAAATAAGATACTAAAAGCGGTGCAATCGACTGTCCCTCTTTTTTATCTAACTGCAAAAGCTCCTCTCTAAAAGCACTTAGAATGGGTAAATAGATCGAAATGTCCTTATTCAAAACATCTCGCCAGAGAGCTTTCGTTGATTTAAGTTCAGTCAGACGGCCAAATATCGGCGCTAATTTAGCAAAATAGTCTGCTGAACAGGGAGAGCCAAACCACTTTTTACCAAAGTCAATGTTCATAGAAAGCCTGGAATGCTTCAAAGCCTCATGTTGATGCTTAGCTGAAATGCCTATTTCCCAAGAACGATCCGAATTTGCTATGACTATATCCCGAACATCACCCTCTCCTCCCTTTTGATCCGATTGAAGAAAGACCAAAATTTTCAACTTTCCCAGACCTGCAGCTTTAAGGTTTGGTTCTATATTTAATAAAAACTCCACAGCAGCAGTCGCTGCGCTCAAATTATAAGCTTGTGCAACTTGTTCCAAGCTTTGGAAGTCGGCACCGGCACTTTTAAAACTGGGACTATCTACAAGAGACACGTTCTTATCGCCCAGAACATTTTTAAGCGCCATTGCAACAGCGTATTCATAACTCTTACCGCTTTGCGTCTGCGTAACCATTTATTGTTCTTTTTGACTTCCTGAAGTAATTGGTATTTGCAACATAACTTGTTCCGACTATCATAATATCTATGAAAACCGTCCTTAAGCCAATGACTGTAGAAGCTATAAATGTTCTTCCTAAAAAGAACCCAGCTTATAGATCGCCTCTTAGGTATCCCGGTGGTAAACAAAAAGCTATCGATCAGATATCCAGAATGTTTCCAGCTTCAGCCAAAGAGTATAGAGAACCTCTTGTTGGTGGAGGTAGTGTCTATTTCTTTGCAAAATCAATTAAATTTGCTAAACAATATTGGATTAACGATAAATTTAAAGAACTCATAGCCTTCTGGCAAATAGTGCAACAACCAAGCCTATGCAAGAAGCTTATTACCGAATTACTAGAATTACACTCTAGCTTTACTTCGTCTGAAGAAATTAAAGAGTATTTCCTTAAGGCTAGAGAAGAACTTTCAAATAGTAAGTTCAGGCAAGCTTTCCTATTCTTCTTTTTTAATAGGGTGACATTCTCGGGAACCACAAGAGCTGGTGGTTTTTCATCTGCAGCAAGCCTGCAAAGATTTACAAAATCATCAATTCATCGCCTAGAACTTTTACCTAAAGCGCTAGATTCTACACAAATCACAAACCTAGATTTCGAAGATGTTATTTGCGCGCCAGGAAAGGATGTCTTTGTCTTCTTAGATCCTCCTTACTTTACAGCAAGTAAATTGTACGGGCGAGGCGGCAGCCTGCATAACTTCGATCATGAACACCTAGCTAAAGTACTAACAAAAACCAAACACAGGTTTCTTATTACTTATGATGATTGTCCAGAAATTAGAGAGCTCTACGACTGGGCCAATATTAAGCCCTGGCGGCTTCAATATGGAATGAATAATTGCAATCTTCAAAATGCAAGCAAAATTGGAGCTGAACTTTTTATTTCTAATTACTAAATTACTTTGACTGGTTTACAAGCAGCTTATCAAAAATCAAAAAGATTCAGTTTAAACAGGCTAAGCGACTAAATAACTGTTTTTGATTTTTTGCAATTCGCCAGCGCTTAAAACGCCACACGGTCAGGCTTTACGGAATTCACTGGCACGCAAATTTAAAATGCCAGCGCTAAGAACGAGCACTAGCAAGCATTTCCGGATTTCGCTGGCGCGGCCTTATCCTGCCCTATCTTTTCCAAGAATATCAAGCCATATCTTTATCGAACGATAGGTCCTTCGGAATTTAGGCCAATATTCTTTTTCTTTTATTAGCCTTAGCAATACTAATTGCAATATGGACATCAAAATTTTTACTTATAGCACTGAAGATAGCAGCGATATTATTCATCCTTGGATTACCGTCCTTAGATAACATTCGGTGCAAACTTTTAGAGGAAATAGAAACTTGTTCTGCCAAAGCCTCAAATCCAATAGTCGCATTTACAAGATCACGAAGAACAAGACGAGCCGATTGTGATTCACCATTTAGAAATAAATTACCTGTTTCTACTAACAGCGCATTGGCAAAAGCAGAATCATAATGCAACCGCTCCCCAACAGTTTGTCTAAAATCACGCGCCAATTTCATAGCTATGCTAAATAACTCCTGTCCGAATATGAGACCAATTACTTTGCAAATCCTTCAGAATTAAGTCGTTCAACTGTCCACATTCGAACTAAAGTACCCAATGGAATCTTTTTCTGATCTGCAGCTTTCATTAATAGCAACATAGTTTCTTCATCAAGCCTAAATTGCACAGTGCCAGCCACACTTATTGCTTTTCTAGCATTTACTCTAAGTTTCTCTAAACGTTCTTGAGCTGTTAATTTCTTTTCTTTTATTGCCATTAACCAATCCTCTTCGAAAAGGCTTCTTTATATTTCTTACCTGCATCCATTGCGTGAAAGACATGCTCTCTATCTTCAGCATCAAAATATTCAACACCAATTTCTAAAATGCGTCCCGAATATGTCCAGCCAATTATCATTACTCTGTTATTACCCCGTTCGCTAGGTTCAAGATCCTCAGCAAAAGACAGATAGGACGCAAACACCTCTTGAAATTCAACTGGAGAGACACGGTTCTTGCGAAGATTCTCATCGTCATAAGTGTACTTCACCATTAACCTCCGTAATTAATTGTAATACAAAACAGGACATTTATCAAGCGATGACAGAATCTTTAATATTGATGCCTTTTTCATACAAACTACCACCTAACATTAACTCATGAGCTTTTGCACGGGCTTCCAACTCAGCTTTTCTAGCCACTTTGGCATAAACTTTTAAGGTAGTCCGCAAGTCTTTATGATTTAACGCGCTTTGAATTATGGCTACATTTGCCCCGCTATTAGCCATATAGCTAGCCAAAGTACGCCGCAAATCATGAATATGAAAGTCTTTTATCTCCGCTCGCTTGAGTAACTCTTTCCATCGGCGCTTAGGTTCAATATAGTGCCCTCTTTTGCCAGGTGAA
The DNA here is from genome assembly GCA_027451745.1 of Candidatus Melainabacteria bacterium. Taxonomy (GTDB): domain Bacteria; phylum Cyanobacteriota; class Vampirovibrionia; order Obscuribacterales; family Obscuribacteraceae; genus JABDBL01. The sequence goes on along the minus strand of DAIDIP010000018.1, from coordinate 70,859 downwards.
TGGAACACAAATCCATTAATTTTTCTCGCTAAGCGTCTTTCTAGAATAGCCACTTCCATCTCTGTTAAAGCAATCGTTAGCGACTGTCCATTTTTCATTAGCTCACCTGGAATAGACCAGGTTTTGGCCACCAAATCAATATCTTGCCAGCGCATAGCAAGAACATTTCCTTTTCGTTGCCCCGTCAAAATCAAAATCATTATTAGATCATAGAACTGATCTCTAGGTTCCTGATCTAAACAGCTAAAGAATTTTCCTATTTCGTCTTCTCTTAGAATTCTTTCTCTAGCAAACTCAGCAAACTTGGTTATGCCGCGCGCAGGATTATCTTGTTTCCAAATTTTCCATAATATAGCCTTATTAAACATGGCACTGATCAATTGAATCGCGCGGTTAGCCACATACTTACCGCGCTGTTTTGCAAATTGCGCGTGTAGTAGCTCTACTGATTCTCTGGAAATAGTACTTAATTTTCTATCTTTCCAGTGAGCAAACCATACCTTGAAACTACTCTTTGTTGCAGCTGTAGTCTTTCGAGACTTAAGCATGTGTCGTTCTAGGTACAAATCAAATAATCCGCCAAATGTCATCTCACAATTTAAGGCACGTTTTTCCTCAACTTGATTATGTCCAACTGCTAGATCTGCATGAAAAGACATAGCTCTTGCTCTAGCTTGTTCCACAGAAACATCTGGATATCTACCTATAAAAAGTTTGTCAGAACGGCCATTGGTTTTTCTTCGTACATAAAAGCCCATGACTCCGGAAGTAGTGATGTCTAAATATAATCCTCTTACCTTTGCATCAAAATAACTGGTGCGCTTGTTTGGTAATGTTAGTTTCTCTATGAAACCTTTTGTTAGATTGTATTTTTGATATGCCATATGGTTTTTATCCAATAAAATTCACAGCAAAAACTCTGCTCAGGAGCCTCAACTTTGTCCCAAACATAGCTTTTAGATTTTTTCTGGAGGCCCCCTGGTGGCCCCTTGGAGATAAAACTTTAGCACAAAAGAGAAATTTTGCAAAAAGCAAAAAGTTTGTGAGATCCGCATAGATACTAGCTTTCGGAACGATCAGAAAACTAGAGAAAAATACAGAAATACATTAATTTTACGACTTCGAACCAGGAGGTCGTGAGTTCGAATCTTACTGAGAGTACCACTTAAAGTCTGATACAGAGCGGTTTTTGAAAGATGACCGCTTTTCATAACACACTCCTTCTTGGTTAGTTATTGTGCCAGAAATTTTCTCCTTGGCATGGAGCAGTTTTTTGGTAGGGGTCAATATTTTTATATTTTTGACAATAAGGACGATACTTTTATAAAAACATACACATGCATGTGTATCAAGGTGATTTTATAGTCTTTTATTTTATTTTGAAGAAGCGACTGAGGAAAGTTGTTCCATTTGTTGAGTAAGCTGAGAATAGCCTTGCCAGGACTGGCGGATATTACCAATTGTCAAAGCTGCATTATTGGGTAATTGAGCTAAATTATTAGAAAGCTCATTTGCGTGAGGAATTTTGACAAGAAGTTGCTTGGCATTTTCTACGCCATGATCAGCAGCTTTGCTTAGCCATTGTTTTGCCAGCGATAAATTTTTCCGTACACCATCGCCGTAATAATACATTAGACCAAGACGATGCTCTGCATCAGCAAATCCTTGCTGAGCTGACTTTTTAAACCAATACAAAGCTTGAGCAGGATTCTTTTTTACTCCCAAACCTTTTTGATGCATGATGCCTAAGATGCATTGTGAGAAAGGACAGCCATGTTGAGCCATGCTTTTGAATTTGACATAGCCGCGATAATAATGCTTCGAGCTAATCAGTCTACTTGCTTCATCTAACTGAGTTGTATCAACCCGGGTAGTAGATGCTTGGACATTTATGATTGTATAAGAAAAAGCAAAAATGACTAAATATATAGAAGTAATTATTATGATTAATCGATGTTTCACTTCTGCTCCATTGTTAATACAGCTGCGCCTTTTGTTTTCCCTGCTTTAAAATCTAACAAAGCTTCAGTTGCTTTAGATAATGGATATGCTTGTGCTTCTATTTGTAGATCAGTTTTGTTTGCTATATCCAAAAATTCAAAAGCATCAGCACGAGTTAGATTAGCTACCGAACGGATTGTACGTTCTCCCCATAAATATTTATAAGGAATAGTTGGAATGTCAGTCATATGAATACCACCGCATATAACGCTTCCGCCTTTGCGTATTGTTTTAAGAGCAGTTAAAACTAAATCACCAACAGGAGCAAAAATAATTGCTGCGTCGAGTTCTATATTTGGTGAATCACCAGATCCACCTGCCCAGGTAGCACCCATTTGTTTGGCGAATTTTTGTCCCTTTGTATCACCATCTCTAGTAAAAGCAAATACATCTTTATTTTGATAAGCAGCTATTTGAGTTAATATGTGGGCTGCAACACCAAAACCATACATGCCTATTCTTTTAAAATCACCGGCCAATTTATAAGATCGCCAGCCGATTAATCCGGCACAAAGTAAAGGTGCAAGATGTATAGGATCATATTTAGTGGGCAAATGAAAACAATAATTTTCTTCAGCTACAGTATATTCAGCATAACCCCCATCTATTGTGTAACCTGTAAATTTTGCTTGATTGCATAGATTTTCTTGTTTGTTTAAACAATAAAAACATTTGCCGCATGTATATCCCAGCCAAGGCACTCCAACAAAGTCTCCAGGCTTGAACTGGGTAACACTATTGCCAATTTTTTCTACTTTGCCGACTATCTCGTGCCCTAAAATTAAAGGCAATTTTGGATTGGGTAATTCTCCATCAAAAACATGTAAATCAGTCCGACAAACGCCACACACAGTTACTTTTATAAGCAATTGATTTGATTGAGGAGATGGCAAGCCCACTGATTCTTCTTGCAGGGGTTGGCGTGCTTGCTTAAACAACATAGCTTGCATACTAGACATTCCTAATGTTGAAGTACTCTTATCTGTGTACTTATTTTGTCAGCCTCAGCAACCCGTCCATCGGTACGCAAAAAGCCTTCATAGCACTTTAGAATCGAAATATAATTGTCTTTATTTGGACCTTTCGCCAGTAGAGGTAGAGCTTTGTTGAAGTACATTTGTGCTTTTTGACGGTCTCTAATTACGCTTGCTACTACAGCACAATTTCCATAGGCTGAACCAAGATTGCTGTTAATTAGATTGTTTTGTGGGTCAATTTTATGTGCTTCTTCCAATTTTACAACAGCAAGAGCTAAATTTTTACTTTGCATTGCTTGAGCAGCTTCTGCATTGAGACGGATAATGCGTGCCAAATTGCTTTGATTGTCCTTGTCCGGAAGCATACTGTTAATGTCTACCGCTCTATTGTTCACAGTTTTTTGATCAAGGTCATACAAAGCTATAAGCGTATTTTTATCGCGCGCTGTGAGAGTACATTGAGAAGTTGTTGATGGGGGAGCTCCATACATCATATCGTCAGGATTCGGACTATGTTCAGTAAGTCCCAAGCTATGTCCGATCTCGTGCAAAGCTACCCGTTTAAAAAATTGATCGGAAAGATTACCACCACTGACAGTTTTAGTTAAGATAATTATTTCTACTCTTTTGATATTATGCCCTTCTGGAATTACCAGGGCATGACCTCCTTCTGTCAATTGCGTCATCTGGCTTTTATCGCTTGTCCAATCACAAATAATATCTGCATTGCTTGGGTTTTTTGTTAATAGGAAGTGTATGCGATTTTGTGAGGCTTCTGACCATTCTGAAAATGATTGCTCAAGCATGGTGATAAAATTTGGCCGGTAACCATTTGTAGTACCGCCATCTTTAATGTATATCTTGAGTGGCATAGCTTGAGTGCCCCAGCGTAAAATACCAGTTTTGCTTATAATGCTAAAGTAATTATCTGTCGATTTAGATTCATTGGATTTACTATCTAATGCAAAAGCTGTCATGAAGATAGTTGGGCTAAGACTGACACCTAACAAAGTAGCAATAACTACAGAGCGAAATTTCTTGTGCAGGTGAAGCTCAGTAAAGCATTTTGATAATTGAAACATTGGATTCTAATAGCTACAGGTGTTCTAAGTTTAATTATGGTACATTGATATATACAATAAAACAAGAGAACAATTTCTGGCTTAAATCATCTGGATCGATTGATGCAACATCTCCATTGGAAAAATACAGAGTCAACACTCGTCGCTGATTGTCGGGTTTTCTCTGTTTATTGTAATCTTGCCCAAGCTCCTGATAGAGAAGACCTTCGAGATTTTTATGTTCTTAAGCTTTCTAATTGGGTAACTGTGATTCCAGTAACTAGTGATGGCAATGTTGTCTTTGTCAAGCAATACCGGCATGGTGCAAGTCAAGTAACGTTAGAATTTCCCGGTGGCATTGTAGATCCTAATGAGACTAATTCCAAAGGGGCTGGGGAAAGAGAATTATTTGAAGAAACTGGTTATTGCGCAAAAGAATTATTTTTTTTAGGACGGCATCATCCTAACCCTGCTTTGCAAGACAATGTTTGTGATGTGTATTTGGCTTTAGATGCAAAAAAAATTGCCGAGCCAAGTTTTGATAAAGAAGGATATGAAACAATTGAACTAGAGCTAGTGCCACTACATGAAGTACCAAATTTAATCGCTAATAGTGATATTACCCATAGTGCTATGATTACTGCATTCTATTATTTAAATCTATATGAAAAAAAGAATCCAAATATATTTTCTTAGTTTTGCAACTCTGTTGTTCATTGATTGTCGGGGCTTTGCTCAGCCAGCGGTAACGCAAACGACAATAAGACAAATGATACCTCCCGGACAGCCCTTCCGAAGGCATGAGGTGAAGCCACCCAATAACAAACAAACAAAGGATAGAAAAAAAGGCAGAACAAAAATGGAAAAAGAAATCAAAAGAGAAAAAGCGATTTTTGGTGCTGGTTGTTTTTGGGGGGTAGAAGAAATTCTCAGAAAAACTCCTGGAGTTTTGGCAACTACGGTTGGTTATTCAGGTGGTACAGTGCCTGAGCCTTCATATGAGCGTGTTTGTATGGGTGACACAAAGCATGCTGAAGTAGTAGAAATTGAATATGATCCCAAGAAAATCACTTATGATGATTTATTGAAAATATTTTTTGCCAATCACAACCCGACCACACTGAATAGGCAGGGGCCAGACATTGGCTATCAATATAGGTCGGTGATTTTTTATACAAGCGCTGAGCAAGAAGAAAAAGCAAAGGCTGCTAAAGCGGAGTGGGAAAAAACAACAGCAAAAACGGCAGTTACAGCAATCGAGCCGGCTGCCCCATTCTACAAAGCAGAAGAATATCATCAGCATTATCTTGAAAAACGCGGTTTAAATGTCTGTCACTAGCCTGCTTGACAAAGACGAATTTTAGAGCTATTCTAATATTGGAATTTTGGCTATATATGACGTTAGCTTGCTCAGAGAAGTTTTCGTCTTGATAGAGGCTCAGTTTATGGAAAACATGGAAAAGTTTTTGCAAAAGCATAATGTTAAGCCAACACCCCAACGTATGGTAATTGCTCAATTTGTGGTGAATAGTAAAAGTCATCCGACAGCAGACCAAATTTTTCAAGGCGTTGCCGAACAATTACCGGTGGCTTTGTCTCGTGCAACTGTATACAACACCCTCAATACACTGGTACAAGCAGGGGCTTTGAAAGAAGTTTATTTGGAATCAGGACCAGCTCGTTATGACGCCAATATCAATGATCATCATCATTTCATTGATGTGAAAACTGGAAAAGTTTTTGATATCGATGCTGACAAAGTCAAAGCCTTAGCACCTGAGCTGGGAGCAGGTTTTAAGGTCCATCATTACTCTGTGACTTTCTTTGGTGAAAGCAAGGCTGCTGATTAAACTTCTACAGGAGCTTCATAATCAACTCCAGGTAAACCAAAGCCAAATAATTTTAGAAATTCAGCATGATAGCCTGTTATGTCAGAGATTTCTTTGATATTTTCTGTATTTACCTGTGGCCAAAGCTCTTTGATTTTAGCTTGCACATCAGCACTCATTTCCCAATCATCCACACGAATACGCCCATGTTCGTCGAGGTGGGGTTTTTTGCTGTTGTATAGCTGTGTAGAAAATAGTCTATACATTTGTTCTATGCAACCTTCGTGTGTGCCCTTTTCTTTCATGATTTTATAGAGAAGGGAAACATATAAGGGGACAACAGGAATAGCAGAGCTTGCTTGAGTTACTAATGCCTTATTGATTGAGACATAAGCTTTTCCGTTTAGCTTTTTGAGTTTTTCATCTAAAGCAAATACTGTGTCTTCTAAATCCTTTTTAGCTTTGCCTATTGTGCCATCGCGATAAATGGGCCAGGTTACTTCTGGTCCGATGTACGAATAAGCAACTGTCACTACATTTGGTGCTAAGGCATTGGCTTGTAATAGAGCATCCATCCACATGCGCCAGTCTTCACCACCCATTACAGCAGTTGTATCATTTATTTCTTGCTCATTGGCTGGCTCGATCGTTATGTCTTTAACGGTGTCTTTGTCTGTGTCTAATGTTTTGGCAGTAAAAGTTTTGCCTATTGGTTTCAAAGCAGAGTTATAGACAGTACCCGTTTTAGGATGGGAGCGTCTTGGAGAAGCCAAACTGTAGATTACTGCGTCCACTTGTCCTAAATCTTTTTTGATCAATTCTATAGTTTGAGCTTTTAGCTGATCGCTAAAGGCGTCACCATTAATACTCTTAGCGTAAAGTCCTTCTTTGTGAGCTTTGCTTTCAAAGGCAAGATTATTGTAATAACCAGCTGTACCTGGTTTGCCATTTTCAGCTGCTCTTTCAAAAAACACACCGATGGTTTTTGCTTGACAACCAAAAGCAAGAGAAATACGGGAGGCTAGCCCATAACCTGTGGATGCCCCAATTACCAAAACGTTTTTAGGACCATCTTTTATTGGTCCTAGTTTTTTAACATAATCAATTTGTTCTTGCACATGGACAGCGCAGCCGGTTGGATGGGATGTGACACAAATAAAACCGCGGATGCGTGGCTTAATAACAGTTGCTGTAGCTGTACTCATAAATATGTTTTTAACCATTGTGGAGGGACAAACAGTTAGCAATCATTTCCAATTTTTGTCTTTCTGTCAACGATTATATTTCTTTCAAGATTATTATCTTGAATACTTGTATTTTGAAAGGATCTAAAGCGAGCGTAAATACACGCGTTGAGACAAGCGAAGCGAAGGCGAGGCAGCGCATATAAATATGAACATTTTACTTGCAGAAGATGATGCAGTTTTGTCAGATGGTATTTCTAAGGCCCTGCAACAGCGTGGCTATGCTGTAGAAGTTTATGGTGACGGTATGACCGCACAGCAGGCTGCTTTGAAGTCTGAGTATGATTTGCTTATATTGGATCTTGGATTGCCCAAGCTTGATGGACTAAGAGTTTTACAAAGTGTTCGGACACAAAATAAAGTTGTACCCATATTAATAGTAACTGCTAGAGATGGACTCAATGACCGTGTGCATGGCTTAGATTTGGGGGCAGATGATTACATAACTAAACCATTTGATTTACCGGAATTAGAGGCAAGAGTGAGAGCTTTGCTGCGACGCACTAGTCAAGTAAAAGAAGACGAACTAGTGCTGGGACAATTAAAATTTGATGTGGCAGGGCATCGTGCTTTTGTAAACGGGGTGCCATTAGAGTTATTTGCTAAAGAATTAGCTCTTTTAGAATTTTTGATGTTGCGTTCTGGCAAAGTTATTAGCAAAGAGCAATTAATTGAGCATATGTATAACTGGGATGAAGATGTTAGTCATAATGCAATCGAAGTTAATATTCACCGTTTAAGAAAAAAACTTGAAATAGCTGGTGTAAGTATTCGTACTATTCGTGGATTAGGCTATTTATTAGACGTTACATCGTGAAGAAAAAAAACACAAGTTCAATAAGAAAACAACTATTAGGTTGGTTGCTAATTCCAATTTTTACCTTGTGTTTGGTTAGTGGAATAGTTAGTTATATTATTGCTATCCAAATTACAACTGATGCCTATGATGCTGCGCTTTCAGAAAGTGCGCGAGAATTAGCCAATCGTTTGCGGATAGAAGAAGGACAGATTGTTTTAGATTTGCCTCCAGCTGCTTTGGAGATCTTTAAAGAGGACAAGGTAGATAAGTCTTACTATCTTGCTTTTGATGATCAGGGCAAACTTATAGGCGGAGATGCCGATTTTTTCCCATCAGTCAGCCGCCTTCTTACGAAGCCCTTTCGAGGCATCAGTCGCTTTTACGATGGCAGAATAAATCATACAGATGTTCGTATTGCATGTATGCGAACGGCTGTTCCTGATCAGCCAAACAGAAAAGCGACCATATATGTAGCTGAGACAGTGTTAAAAAGACAGGCATTGATCAATGAAATTTTAGGGGCAGTTGTTGTTCCCCAACTATGTGTTATTAGTTTAGCCACTTTTGCTATTTGGTTTGGTGTTGCTCGGGGTTTGGCTCCTTTAGAATCTGTTCGACAAGCAATTGCTAAACGAAATCCATGGGATTTGCGACCGGTAAAAGAAGTGAGAGCTCCTGTCGAAATTCAGCCACTTGTATCAGCAATTGATGATTTGCTAACCCGATTAAATGAAGATATAGAGTCTCAACACCGTTTTGTTGCTAATGCGGCTCATCAATTACGTACGCCGTTAGCTGGTCTCAAAACACAAATTGAATTGGGGATCAGATCTGAAGACAAAAGCGATTTAGGGAACATTCTTAAGCAAGTAAATAATAGCGTTGATAACGTTACACGCCTAGTGAATCAATTACTTTCATTAGCTAAGTTAGAACCAGCCAGTGCGTGGCTTATTAAACAAACTGATGTTGATCTTAATCCGGTTATAAAGGAAGCCACCTCAGATCTTGTTCCTGCTGCAGTGAGCAAAGATATTGATCTGGGTTTTGAAGGTTGTGAGGAAGCTGCGATAGTTAAAGGCGATAAAAGTAGTATTCGCGAGTTAGTAACTAATTTAGTAGATAATGCCATTCGCTATACCCAGCCTGGTGGCAAAGTAACTGTCAAATTGGCTGTGATTGATGCATCTGAGGAGCAGGCAAAATCTCTCAATGCTGTTGATCTATCAGTTGAAGATAATGGACCTGGCATACCACTGCCTGAAAGAGAAAAAGTATTTGAAAGGTTTTATAGAGTTTTAGGAAATAATGTTCCAGGCAGTGGTTTGGGCTTAGCCATAGTTAAAGAAATTGTGCAGGCTCATGATGCCAAGGTGTGGATAGATACCGGTGAAAATGGAATAGGAACGATAACTAATGTTCGTTTTCCTGTAAGTATCAGCAAGTAAAATCCTTTAGGTATTATGTCTGCCGAATATGCATTCTTTATGCGGCTTTATGTAGTCGCAAAGTAAGTACAAATATTTTCCGACTATCGTATTTTCGGCAGCTGTGGCTGTCTTGAGCGATGAGGTCTTGCTATGTAAGCTTGGCGCAAGCTTTTGTAAGTTTATTGAAAGTTTGTTTGTGTAAGGTGTTTTTGTTGTAAGTAGATGATTGTTATCGAGAGGTCAGCATAGTGGTAGTTGAAAAATCACTTTTAAATAGTGGCAAAGAATCTTTTGCCAGCGAAAATGTGGTTAGCCTTAAATCAACTCCTATTTCAGGAAATGGTAGTGAAGGTTTAGATGATTTGGCTGCCCAAACAAATATTGGGGTGGTTGAGCTACCATCGGTGGATTCTGTAGCTGACAAAACTTTTGAGTCGATTGCTCAGGCAGAAGAACGGTTGCTGGCTTTAGAATCAGAAGTTTGTTCTTATGGCGACACTGTTCATTATGCAAAACGACCAAAAATCTTTGCTCATTGCTCGGGTAGTTATTTGTATGACACTTATGACACCCCTTACCTTGATTTGCAAATGTGGTATTCGGCTGTAAATCTGGGCTATAACAATACTCGTGTAAATAATGCATTGAAGAAGCAAATAGATACCTTGCCTCAACTGGCGTGTCAGTATTTGCACAAAGAAAAAATTGAGTTATCTGCAAAAATAGCCAATTCAGCAAAGCGAGCATTTGGTGAAAAAGGGCGCGTTCACTTTAATGTGGGCGGTTCCCAAGCTGTAGAAGATGCATTGAAGTTAGTACGCAAAACAACTGGCAAAAGCAGACAATATGCTTTTGAAGGTGGTTACCACGGACGTACATTGGCAGTTAGTTCAATAACCTCATCCTATAGATATAGAGAAAATTATGGTGAATTTGGCGATAGAGCTGAGTTTGTGCCGTTCCCTTATTGCTTCCGTTGTCCTTATGGCAAGAAAGTGGAATCTTGTGAGCTTTATTGTGTACAGCAAATTGAAAGAAAATTTGAGCACGAATATACAGGGGCTTGGAACCCAAAAACAAATAAATCAGAATTTGGTGCTTTTGTTATAGAGCCTGTTCAAGCTACAGGTGGTTATGTAATACCTCCCAAAGGATATTTTGAGCGCTTAGCCAAGCTCTGCAAAGAACGTGGAATTCTTCTAATTGATGATGAAATTCAAATGGGCTTATTCCGTACAGGAAAATTGTGGGCTGCAGAAAATTTTAATATCAAACCTGACATTATGGTTTTTGCCAAAGCTTTAACAAACGGTATGAATCCTTTGTCTGGTATATGGGCAAAAGAAGAATTAATTAGTCCAGATAAATTTGGACCTGGTTCCACCCATTCAACTTTTTCATCTAATAGTCTAGGCACTACGACTGCCCTAGAGGTTATGAAAATATTCGAAGAAGGCAATTACGAAAAAACAGTGAATGAAAAAGGCGCATATTTCTTAAATCGCCTGAAAGATTTGCAAAAGCGTCATCCAGAAATGGGCGATGTTAATGGACTAGGCTTAGCATTGCGTGTCGAAATGTGTGAGAAAGATGGATTTACACCTAGCCGCGAATTAGCGGACAAAATGTTCCAACGTGGTTTAGAAGGCAATCTCAATGTCAACGGCAAGAAAATGGGATTAGTGCTTGACATCGGCGGATATTATAAGAATGCAGTTACCTTGGCACCTTCTTTAGAGATTTCGTATGAAGAAATAGACCTGGCTTGTGATTCCCTAGATTTGTTGATAAGCGAATGCAAAACACATTAATAAAAGACGATATTCAAAATATATATCGAGATAATTTAATCGATATAACCTCTAAGGTTCCTAAAAGGCAACCGATAGTATTTTGTGATTTTGATGGCACAGTGACAACAACTGATGTTACTGATGTTCTTTTAGAAGAACTTGCATTGCCGCAATGGAAAGTTATCGAAGAGCAGTGGGTAAATGGCGAAATTGATGACTGTCAGTGTATGAGTGAGCAGATTGCTCTTATCCAAGGTGATTGGAAAAGAATTACCGGTGTTTTAGATCAAATAAAGATCGATCCTTATTTTAAAGATTTTGTCGCTCAGTGCAGAAGCCATAACGTACCTTTGTACATAGGAAGCAGTGGTATCGATAGGGTGTTGAAATATATTTTAGATAGAGAGTATATACAAGTAGATGGTATTTGGTCATATCATTTGATTGAGTCAAACAATGGTTGGGCTCTTGAATTTCCTAAAGATAAAGAAAGAGGCATATGCCAAATAGCTCATAGTATTGCGTGTAAATGCACTTTGCTGGAGCCAGCCAAAGTTTCAAAAATCACCGATAAGAACGCATACAAAATTGTTATTGGTGATAGTAAAAGTGATTTCTGTTGGTCAAATAAGGCTGACTTTGTATTTGCCAAAAAGAAATTAGCTCAATATTGTGGCGCAAAAGATATCGATCACTTATCGTTTGATAATTTTTTAGATATAAATTCTATATTAGCCAATAAAGGCATATTCAGTTAAAGCAATCAATTTTAGATGAACCTATCTGCCATGCATTTATTTGCAGCTGCATTCGATATGTATTGGATATTTGATTGTAATTAGCTCGATAAGTTTTGCAGTCCCAGCACTTGTTAATGCAACTGAACACTTACTTATGGCTTGATTGCTGCGTTTCAGATTTATGCTATAGATAATCTTTAAATGTGTTATGGGGTACTAGCACTATCAATTTGGATTGCTATACTAATTACATAAGCGGTGAGTTCTTACAAAACAGTTAAGAACTATGAGCCGAGGGGATAAGTGGAAACACTAGGTTGGCGCTAACCAGAAACTGTAGCAAAATCCCGTCATATGTGAAGGACTGACTGAAGCATATGAAAATACTGAGCCCATGTCGCAAGGGGCAGTCAGACAGTAGCTTAAATACCACCGTAGACTTGATCTAGGTGGTATTTTTGTTTTGGCTTTTTTATATAATCGAAAAATTGAAATTAGTGAAAACTTGAAAGTGAAGAATAGAAAATCAACAAGTATATTGGCCATATTGACCTGTTTTTTGTTGAGCGCTTGTTCTACATTGATGGGATTAGCACCAGCAAAAGATACAGATGTTGATGTACGCGACTGGTTAGTCGTGCCTATTTTTTATGCTACTAATCGTGCCCGGGGTGCCAATCCTAAAGATATTGATTATATAGAGCAAAAAAATAATCGCGGTCTGTTTTTCGGCGTTAAAAATATAGCTGTTCCTTATCCAAGTGATGTTGTTGTTACAAAAGAAGCAATGAACAAAATGGGATGGCGTACTATCCATTTAGATAAGCCTTTAGCAGAAGGCCAAAAGCTGATGATGCCAAAAGATAATTTGTATAAAGTACCAGATAGAGAATTGGCGGTTACTGAGGTGGTGAATGCCTTTGATAATTACAGGGGGATAACCAAAAGTGATGAAGCTGTTTTATTTATACATGGGTGTTGTGCTACTTTCAAAAAAACTATGGAGAGGGCAGCCAAGTTAGCAGCACAAATGCAAATCCCGGTAGTTGTATATGATTGGGTATCGCCAATAGGTTTTACTCATTATCTTGAAAATGAAACTTTAGCCGAACAAACTTACGATGATTTTTGTGGCTTTTTAGATTCAGTGGCTAAGTATGTGCCAATCGCAAAAACTATATTGATAGGACATAGTATGGGCGGTACTTTTATTGACACTGCCTTAGTCAGGCGCTATCAAAGAGGCTATAACGGTGTTGAGTTGCCTAAGTACAAAGAAATTGTTTTATCCCAGCCTGATGTGGATGCCCGAGCATACTTAAAGCACAATAAACATATAGTTAGCCAGGCAGAAAAAACGAGAATCTTTATGGTTATGAATGACGGCAGATTAAATGCTTCGGCGATGGCTCATGGACATTTTGAGCGTCTTGGTTGTCCTGGACGCTTACTGGGTGATCTTATCCAATTTGATAAACAGGACATCATTGATATGACTGTGTCTGGTATTGGGCATGAATTGCCTGCTAATTTTATTGCTAGTATGCATCGCAATGGAACTATTAACCAAGATGGCTATACGAGCGTACTTAAGCAGCCTCATTTGGTTGTTTTGCAAAAAGCCACAACTCCTGTGTCTGACAATAGTAAATGATGTTGTAGTCTTAAATTATGCAAGTATGTGATGTTCTGATTATAGGCGCAGGTGCGGCCGGGCTAATGTGCGCTATTGAAGCAGGTAAACGCGGCAGAAAAGTAATACTTGTAGACCATAGTGAAACAATCGGTCGCAAAATTCTCATTTCAGGCGGGGGACGTTGCAACTTTACCAACATAAACGCATCGCCAAAATCTTTTGTTTCCAAAAATCCGCATTTTTGCAAATCGGCTTTAGCCAGATATACGCCGCAAGATTTTATAAGTCTGGTTCAGAAACACAAAATCAAATTTCACGAAAAGAAATTAGGTCAATTATTTTGCGATAATTCCGCTAAAGAGATCGTAAATATGTTGATTGGTGAGTGTAATAAAGCGAATGTCCAATTTAGTCTTGGTGTTAAAGCGCGCCGAATAATCAAAAACGATCATTTTATAATTGAAACTAGCAAGGACACAATAGAGTGCGAATCACTGGTTATAGCCACTGGAGGTTTATCTATTCCTCAAATAGGAGCTACTGGCTATGGCTATGATGTTGCTCGTCAATTTAGTTTGTCTGTGATTGCTCCTAGACCTGCCCTTGATGGTTTTACGTTTAGCAAGAGCGATCTCTCTCTATTTAAGAATTTGACCGGTGTGTCAATGGACACTATTGTGTCTTGTAATAGTATTTCTTTTAGAGAAAATATTTTGTTTACTCATGCTGGATTGAGCGGTCCGGCGAGTTTGCAAGCTTCCTTGTATTGGGAAAAAGGCAAAACTTTGCATATTAATTTGGTTCCTGATTTGGATATTCGTAGTTTTTTAACAGCAAAGCGTAAGGAAAAAGCAAAGACTCTTATCAAAAACGTTTTGTCCGAAATCTTACCTAAGCGTTTTGCCGAGGAATTTTGTCAGTTGCATTCATTTAAAGGCAACCTTTCTGAAGTATCAGAAAAAGAGCTTAATACTCTTTGTCAGTCTTTGATGGATTGGCAAATAGTGCCCGAGAATACTGTTGGTTTTAAAAAGGCTGAAGTCACCAAGGGCGGTGTGGATACAAACGCATTATCGTCACAATCAATGGAAGTGAAAACTGTACCTGGTCTTTATTTTATTGGAGAAGTTATAGACGTTACTGGTTGGCTTGGTGGATACAATTTTCAGTGGGCATGGGCATCTGGATATGCAGCAGGTCAGAATGTTTAAGGTTATGTCAAAATGAGCAGCGTGATATCATAATCTCGACCTCGCTTATAAGCTGATTGATGTGGGTTGTTGCCAGTATGAGTCTATCTGTGTCCGCCGGTGCCAAATTAAAAAAAGCTCTGCAAGAAGAAAAACCCTTACAAGTGGTTGGCACAATTAATGCATACTCAGCCATAATGGCCCAAAAGATCGGCTTCCGTTGTTTATATATATCGGGGGCAGGCGTCGCTAATGCGTCGTTTGGCATACCCGACTTAGGGATTACCACCTTAAATGATGTGCTGCAAGATGTCAGGCGCATAACCGGCGTTACAGAATTACCTGTTCTAGTGGATGCAGACACCGGTTTTGGTAGCGCTTTCAATATTGCTCGTACTGTAAGAGAAATGATCAAAGCTGGGGCAGCAGCAATTCACATTGAAGATCAAGTAAGCGCTAAACGCTGCGGTCATAGACCAAATAAAGCTATTGTGCCCACAGAAGAAATGGTAGACCGTATAAAGGTTGCTGTCGATGCCAAAACAGATCCAGACTTTGTTATTATGGCGCGTACAGACGCTTTAGCCAGTGAAGGGATTGCAGCTGCAATAAAAAGAGCAAAAGCATATGTAACTGCTGGGGCAGATATGATTTTTGCTGAAGCAGTAACAGAAATAAATCAGTATAAAGAATTTTCTAAAGCGCTGAATGTGCCTGTACTGGCGAATATAACTGAATTTGGACAAACGCCATTATTTACAATTGATGAGTTAAAGACAGCCGGTGTTAGCTTAGTGTTATATCCTCTGTCAGCATTTAGAGCAATGAATGCAGCGGCTTTGAATGTATACAAAACAATTAAAAAATCTGGCAGTCAAAAAAGTATTCTTGATACTATGCAAACACGTGCCGAATTGTATAAATTTTTAGGCTATGAAGAATACGAGAAAAAATTAGATAAATTGTTCTCGGAAGAAAAAAAGAAAGCGGATAATAAAAAGGAAATAAAATGACTGTAGAAAGTACTACTGCTACTAAAAAAACAGGTGGTTTAGCCGGTGTAGTGGCTGGTCAAACGGCTATTTGCACAGTTGGTAAAGCAGGAGCTGGGCTTACCTATAGAGGTTATTCAATAGAAGACTTGGCAGTAAAAGCTTCTTTTGAAGAAGTTGCTTATTTGCTTATTTATGGCAAGCTGCCAACGAAGAACGAGCTAAAGAAATACGAAGCTGAATTGATTACATTAAGAGGATTGCCTCCGGCTTTAAAAGTCATTCTGGAACAATTGCCAAAAGATGCACATCCAATGGATGTTTTGCGCACAGGCTGTTCAGCTTTAGGGTCTATTTTTCCAGAAAATACTAAAAATGACCAAATCCTTATCGCCAATAAACTTCTAGCATCATTCAGTTCAATGCTGATGTACTGGTATCACTATAGTCAATCTGGTAAACGAATAGAAGTTGAGGCCGACGCCGAGAATATCGCCGGACATTTTTTACATCTTCTTCATGGGAAAAAATCATCTCCTGATCAAACACGTTGTTTGGATGCCTCAATGATTTTATATGCAGAACATGAATTTGCGGCTTCTACTTTTGCAGCTCGAGTGACGACGGCTACTTTATCTGATTTTTATTCAGCCATAACGTCTGCTATTGGTACTTTGCGCGGACCGTTGCATGGTGGGGCAAATGAAGCAGCGATGGAGCTCATCGAGAAATTTGAAAGTCCAGATGAAGCTGAAAAAGGTTTGAAAGAAATGCTCGCCCAGAAAAAACTAATTATGGGATTTGGCCATCGTGTTTATACAAATTGTGATCCACGCAATGCCATTATAAAAAACTGGTCTAAAACATTATCTGAAACCGCTGGCGATATGACCTTGTTTGATATATCTGAAAGAATTGAAAGAATAATGTGGGATGAGAAAAAACTTTTCCCGAACGCAGATTTTTATAGTGCTTCTGCCTATAATCTTTTGGGTATCCCAACAAAAATGTTCACGCCAATTTTTGTTATTGCTCGTACAGCAGGTTGGGCAGCACATATAATTGAGCAGCGCAGTAACAATAAACTGATAAGACCTACGGCTGAGTATACTGGTCCAGAACCATTACAATGGTTACCTATTGAAAAAAGATGAGCACTCTAAGCAGATTTGATGAGCCAATAGAAGCTATAGCAA
Source organism: Candidatus Melainabacteria bacterium (assembly GCA_027451745.1). Lineage (GTDB taxonomy): Bacteria > Cyanobacteriota > Vampirovibrionia > Obscuribacterales > Obscuribacteraceae > JABDBL01. The sequence goes on along the minus strand of DAIDIP010000018.1, from coordinate 53,971 downwards.
GCTATGTAGATAGCTATTCGCTATTAGATAAAAATGAAGCTTACCAAACGGCTCGTTATTGTTTAATGGATAGCTTTGGCTGTGCGATTTTAGCTCATAATTTCACTGAGTGCATAAAATTATTAGGACCGGTTGTGCCTGGAACAATCGTGCCAAATGGTTGCCGAGTACCAGGAAGCAATTATATCTTGGACCCAATTACTGGAGCCTTCAATATCGGCAGTCTCATTCGCTGGTTGGACTTTAACGATACATGGCTGGCAGCCGAATGGGGACATCCTTCAGATAATTTAGGAGGCATTCTTGCTGTTGCGGATTATCTGAGCAATATTGCTGCTGGAGAAGGCAAAGAGCCATTGTTAATTGAAGATATTCTTACCAGTATGATAAAAGCACACGAGATTCAAGGTGTTTTGGCATTAGAGAATAGTTTTAATAGAGTCGGCTTAGATCATGTATTGTTGGTCAAAGTAGCGACTACTGCGGTTGTGTCTAAAATGATTGGCTGTAAAAAAGACCAAATGCTAAATGCTATCTCAAATGCTTGGATCGATGGTCAAGCATTGCGAACTTATAGACATGCACCAAATACTGGCTCGCGTAAATCTTGGGCAGCAGGAGACGCTACCGCTCGGGGTGTGCAATTGGCTTTTATGGCTAAAAAAGGTGAAATGGGTTATCCAAGTGCATTGAGTGCAAAAACTTGGGGTTTTTATGATGTTCTCTTTAAAGGACAGTCACTTAAATTGAGTCGTGCCTTCGATTCTTATGTAATGGAAAATGTATTATTCAAAGTAGCTTTTCCAGCAGAATTTCATGCCCAAACTGCTGTGGAATGTGCAATCAGACTTCATCCATTGGTAAAAGACAAACTAAATGATATTGAGAAAATTGAAATTACAACCCATGAATCAGCCTTAAGAATTATAGACAAAAAGGGTCCTTTAAAAAATCCAGCTGATAGGGATCATTGCATTCAGTATATGACTGCAATTGGATTAATTTTTGGCAAATTAACTGCAGACCATTACGAAGATGAAGTAGCATCAGATCCGCGTATCGATAAGCTGAGAGACAAAATGCATTGCCTTGAAAACAAACAATATAGCAAAGATTATCTTGATCCTGATAAACGCTCAATCGCTAATGCGGTGCAAGTATTTTTTAAAGATGGTAGTAAAACAGATAAAGTAGAAGTCGAATATCCGCTTGGGCATAGACACCGTCGCCGAGAAGCGATTCCTGCTTTAAAAGAAAAGTTTGAAAACAATATCGGTACACAATTTAGCGGAAAGCAAAAAGAACAGATAATAAGTCTTTTCGATAATGCTGACAAATTGTCAGCATTGCCAGTAAATCAATTTATGGATTTATTTATTATAAATGCCAAAAGTAATTCTTAAAAAAACAAATACTAGGCGACCCAAAAGCGGCAAAGCTAGAAAACTGAGCTTTGATGTAACTTTGGCTATAAAAGAATTGTCAGCGAAGGATAAGAAGTTAGCTAAACTCATTAAAAAGGTAGGTCCATGTACTTTGGAGCTTGAGCCTATAGACAGACCTTTTCATGCTTTGGCTGAATCAATTGCTTATCAACAATTGACTGGCAAAGCTGCAGCAACAATATTTGGTCGTGTGATGGCTTTGTTTAATTCACCAGAATTTCTATGTCCGCACGAAGTATTTGCTATTTCAGATGAGTCTTTGCGTGGTGCTGGATTATCCAGATCAAAACTTGCTTCAATGAAAGATTTAGCCAGTAAAGCAATTGAAGGGCTGGTGCCGAATGCAAAAGAATTGCATAAAATGAGCAATGAAGAAATTATTGAACGTCTAATTACTATTCATGGCATTGGTAGCTGGACAGTAGAAATGATGCTCATTTTCAGGTTGGGACGGCCGGATGTTTTACCTATTCATGATTATGGTGTGCGTAAAGGGTTTGCTCTTACTTATGGGCATGATGAATTGCCTAAGCCAAAAGAATTATTAGCCTACGGGGAACGTTGGCGACCTTATCGCACAGTTGCATCTTGGTATTTGTGGCGGGCAAATGATTTGGTCAAGAGTTAAATATTTACATCAATACGTGGTCTATTGCTTCTACTGCTTCCGGTAGGTGTTCTTCGTCGAGTAATTCACGTAGATTTATTTCTATGGTTCGACAAATAGCTGTCATAGGTACATCGTGAATACCATTTTCAAAAGGGTTTTCACTGGTGTCGCCAATCTTTTCCATTGTGTCAAAAATCCAAGAAATGAGAACCGAAAAAGGAATTGTTAGCCATACTAAACTTTCATTGAGTTTAGCAAATTCACCAATCATGCCGAATGGTAATAAGCAAATAAAAATTGCCACGAATACTTCGCTAAAATAAGCATACTGACGAGGAAAAGGAAAAGATTTTAGACGTTCAGCTTTCCCTTGATGATTGAACATATCATTGCATAAACGCATTAGATCTGAGTGTTCGTAATCGTCTATAACATTTTTGGTTTTGAACCAGGTTAATGTTTGCATTTGGTTGCTGACTAATTCTTTGGCTATATTTTCTTTCGTTAGTAATTTTTCGGCTTCATTCGGACATAATTCGCGCAAAGTGTCTTGAGCATCTTGTTCAAAACTTTTGCAAGGAAAGCAACGAGAGGCCAGTTGGGTATAAAGATGATTTTCATCCCAAACATTGCGTCTGCGCAAATATATGCGAATCATATTGACATAGGCAATTTGTCGGTAAACAAATCTTTTAATAGTGTCGTTGATAACAGGATCGTCCTTTTGTCTCACTATGGCTAATAAATAAGCAGTAATAGAACGACTTGTATTGACTATTTCGCCCCAAACTTTTCTTCCTTCCCATAAACGGTCATAAGAAGAATTATTTTTGAAGCCAACATAAAATGCTACAGCAGTACCTATTGTGGCAACAGGTAAAAACGGTATGGCGACACTGCGACAATTATAGTATTCAAAAAGAACGAAAACTATTGTGCTCAATACTGCCGAAAATAAGATTGTGCGCCAAGAAAAATAGAAGATTATAGAAGGGCTTATTTCTCGCTTGACAAACATAAAGCTTACTAACTAATTGGGGAGACGGCAAACATTATACGCTTATTCTTTTAAGTATTTGATCGGCCATTTCTTTTGTGCCTACTAATTGTGTTTGGGTTGATTCTGATTGATGATAAATGTCTTGGGTGCGATAGCCATCTTTTAATGCTCCTTCAATAGCATTTTCTATTAATTTTGCTTCTTTTTCCAAGTCAAAAGATAAACGTAATAACATAGCTAAACTGTTTATTTGAGCGATTGGATTTGCAATTCCTTTGCCAGCTATATCTGGGGCTGAACCGCCTGGGGGTTCAAAAAGACCAAAGCCCTTATCATTCAAGCTTGCTGATGCTAGAAGTCCCAATGAGCCTGGTAATACTGCGGCGGTATCGGAAAGTATGTCCCCGAACATATTAGTGGTAAGAATAATATCGAATTGCGAAGGATTTATGACTAATTGCATAGCGCAATTATCAACGAGCATTTCTTCTAGCTGAATATCTGGATGTTCTTGACCGATTTCTTTTACAACAGTACGCCAAAGCTTAGAAGTACTAAGCACATTTGCTTTATCAACCGAAGTGACTTTCTTTTGTCTGGCTCTAGCAAGACGAAAGGCCGTATGAGCAACATTTGCAATTTGATCTTCTGAATATACGGAAAGATCCGAAGCTATTCTCATATTTCTGTTGTCAGTAAATTGTTTATGTTCGCCAAAATAAGAATCGCCAAGCAATTCACGCACTATTATCATGTCTACGCCGGTCTTGATTGTTTGTGCTTTGAGTGGTGAAACCCCCTGCAGTTCTGGAAGTATGCGCACCGGTCTTAGATTGGCGCTAAATTTAAATAGTTTGCGCAGTGACAAAATAGAATTAGCTTCACAGTTTTTCCATTTGTCTAAATGCTGATCAGACACTGGTCCGCCAACAGAGCCAAATAAAATAGCATCACAATGTTCGCAAATTCGTTTGGTTTCTTCAGGAAAGTGTGACTTGTATTCATCATATGCAGCTCCGCCAACTAAAGCTCGATTGACAATAAATTCGTGATTGAATTTATAAGCTATTGTCTCCAGCACACGGAGAGCCTGAGTCATTACTTCTGGACCAATTCCGTCTCCTGGAAGTACTGCAATATGTTTTTTCATTGTTATAGTCTCTTTAGTTGTTAGCGAATGTGGACGCCACTGGTTTTGTCATTTGAGTTTTTCTAAACTGAGCAATTTCGTTTTTCATAGACAATATATAGTCTATGTCATCGAGTCCATTTAGAATGCAATGACGTCTGAATGGATCATATTTAAATTTATATACTGTGCCATTTACTTTGCGCACTTCTTCGGCTTCTAAATCTATGGTCAAAGTAAGCTCATGCTTTTGCGCCTCGGCGAGTAATTCATCCACAATTTGCTCGGGCAGTGTTACCAAAACCAAGCCATTTTTAGCGCTATTGCTAAAGAATATATCGGCAAAAGATTTAGAGATTACAACTTTAAAACCAGCACTTAAAATTGCCCAAACAGCATGTTCGCGAGAAGAACCGCAACCAAAATTGTTATCGGTAAGCATTATTGCTGCGTCTTTATATTTGGTTTGGTTGAGCGGAAATTGGGGGTCTTTATCGCGCAAACGACGAAAAAGATTTTCACCGTAACCTTCTTTACTGACGCTGGTAAGGAATTGAGCGGGAATGATCATATCGGTGTCGATATCTGTAAGTGGTATCGGCATGACTTTAGCTGTTAGTGATTTAAACTTTTCCATAAATATTTCTCGAATTAAAAATACTGCTCTGGTGAAGTCAATTTGCCAGCAATGGCACTTGCTGCAACGGTTGCCGGTGAGGCTAAATGTGTAATACTGCCAGGTCCTTGTCTGCCTTGAAAATTTCTATTGGATGAGCTAACGCATCTTTTGCCTTCGGGAACTTTATCGTCGTTCATTCCTAAGCACATAGAACATCCCGGCATACGCAATTGTGCTCCTGCTTCAGCAAAAACTTTGTCTAAATGTTCTTGTTTAACTTGTTCGAGCACAGCCTCAGAACCAGGCACAATGTACATTGTTACTTGAGGATGAATATGATGTCCTGCCAATACTTTTGCTACTATGCGCAAGTCTTCTATGCGGCCATTTGTGCATGATCCTACAAAAGCCCAGTCAATAGGAGTGCCTTCAATTTTTGTGCCTTCAGAAAGATGAGTATAGGCAAGAGCAGCTTTGCTTACTGCTTGTTCGCTATCTGGCAAATTAGCGAGTTTAGGTACTGATTCTGTAATTTGTATAGCTTGCCCTGGGTTGGTACCCCAGGTTACTACCGGATGCAATTTATCTAAATCAATGATTACTTCACGGTCGTATTTGCAATTGTTATCGCTTTTTAGAGACTGCCAGTATTCGATCGCTTTGGACCATTGCTCGCCTTTGGGTGCATGAGGACGATCTTTAAGGTAAGCAAAAGTAGTTTTGTCAGGTGCAATTAGTCCAGCTCTTGCTCCGCATTCTATGCTCATATTGCACACTGTCATGCGCTCTTCCATAGACATAGCATCAATAGCTTGGCCAGTGTATTCGATGACATGACCGTTGGCTCCGCCAATACCAATTTTGCCAATAAGAGCCAATATGGCATCTTTAGCAAAAACACCTTTGCGAAAATGTCCGCGGAATTCCACTTTCATAGATTTAGGTTTTTGTTGCAATAAGCAGCCAGTAGCCAATACATGTCCAACTTCGGATGTACCAATGCCAAAAGCTAAAGCACCAAAGGCTCCATGAGTTGAAGTGTGTGAATCACCACAAACAATAGTCATACCAGGTTGTGTAAGTCCTAGTTCAGGACCAATGACATGGACAATGCCTTGTCCTTGATTGAAATCTCTAAAAGGAATATTGTATTTTTTGCAGTTCTGTCTAAGCGTTTCTACTTGTATCTTGGCTGCTTCGTCAAATATTTCCCAACGATTAGCGCGTGTAGGTATGCTATGGTCTATTGTTGCTAATAATTTGCTAGAGTCAAAAACAGGTAAACCTTTTTCTTCTAAAGTTTTAAAGGCTTGAGCAGAAGTAACTTCATGGATGAGCATTAAATCGATGACAAAAACAGCAGGATGCCCTTCTATTTGTTTAACGACATGCGACTGCCAAATTTTTTCAAAAATACTTTTTGTATCTGTATTGCCCATGTTTATAAATCACTAGACTGTCAGAATATATTATAGCGCCAGCGGCGAATTAGGGACAATTTCTCAAAGTTTGGACTATCTTGGTCGGACGTCTATATTTTATTTAACTGATGGGCAGAAAAATGTCTTTCTATATATGCATGATTAGCTGCATCTATCAAGGCATAAATGGATGCAATTGTTATATCCTCATCCTCACCTGTGCCTTCAAATTGGCGTTTGTCATTATCTATAATTATCATGCGTACACTATTAGAGGGGTAGGCATTGACAATCTCGGAGCGGTTTTCTTGATGAAGAATTTGCAAGTCGCCAAGTTTTTTTTCTAGCATATTTTTTACTGCTGTAAGACCAGAATTAGGCTCGAAAAAATCTTGTTCAATTGTGCCATGGTTTTCAAAAAACTGCCCGTGCAAAGTGATTTTTCCTTGATTATTCTTTTGCTCGTAATCAATGCCTTCTATCTTGATTGGTTTTCGGTATTCAAAATAAGCATGTAATAGCTCTTTATCTGTAATTCCTTTGCGACGTTGTGAATAGTAGTCTTTTATGTATTGGGCAATTTTTGCCTTTTCGTCTTCGGTGCACAGATAGTCGAAACTTTCAATGATTGACTTTGCATGATTACTACCACTCATAGGGCCAAACAAAAATGTAACTTCTTTGCCGACATCTTTAGGATCAAAAGGTTGATAAGCTAGAGGATTTTTCAAAATCGCATTGGTATGTCCTCCAGAAGAATGTTTTGCTGCATTATCGCAAGTTACTGGTCCATGCGGTTGTCTAGGCAGCATATACTTGTTGACAAAATCTGAAATAGCTTGCAATTTCTCCGTGGCTATTGTCGTATAAAAAGGCTCTTTGGTATTTGCTTGCGAGCCAAATTGTTTGATGAGCATAATGCATTGTTCAAGAGCAGCGTTACCAGCTCGCTCACCAACACCATTAATACAGCCCTCAATTTGTCTAGCTGGACCATTGAACACTGCGTTAATAGTATTCTGGACTGCTAAACCAAAATCGTTATGACAATGCACTGACCAAGTTATCTCGTGCTTAGGAAATTCTTTTTTGATAATTTGAGCATGTTTTTTCATGTTTTCGACAAAATACTCACTACCCTCAATTTCACAAGCACCACCTATAGTATCGGGGCAGTTTATAATTGTTGCGCCGGCTTCTACGGCTGCCCGAATAAGGTCCGTTGTAAAATCGAAATTTTCATGCATGCGTGAGTAGCCTTCGGGGCTAAATTCTACTTCACAACCTGCATCAACGGCAAGTTTTACAAGTTTATGCAAGTCTGCAATTAATTGCGACTTATTGTTAGCTAATTCCCCCAAGGACGCAGGCATCAATTGTGGATCAACAGGCAAATATACATGTAGGCGCGCTAGCTTGAGAGAAGTAAGCGGGGCGAGAGATTCGATAGTACGTATAACTTGTTGCTCGCGCATTTGACATAAGGCGGCAATGACAGGCTTATAGCTAGCATGTGTAATTTCTTTAGCAATAGTATAAACAATTTCAAAATCAAGCTGGCTAGCAGAAGGAAAACCGGCCTCTAGTACGTCTACCCGAAGCTCACAAGCAAGGCGAGCATATTCCAAATTGCGTTCAAAGCTCATACCAGCGCCAGGGCATTGCTGTCCGTCTCTTAATGTCGTATCAAATATTTTTACGCGATTATTAGTCTTGCTATCAGTCATGGATTTCGCTCTTTTGAGATCAGAATCGCTGTTTGAGAACAGTTTCTATAATTAGTTTCCTAATTTTAATTATAACTAAAAAAGCCATTGTCAATAACAATTCGCCTCTAGACCAGATAAAACTATCGTTTAGATAACAAAGAAAGGTATTATGCGCTATTTCTTAGCTATATTTTTAAATCTGTCTGTCATTGCTATTCCCAAATACTATGGCAGCGAATACCAATGCTCAACTATTAAAGGTAGGGTCTATCTTTATTGGGTGGCTGAAATAGTTTATCTGCATAGCATTTTTCACCTCGCACAGAGTCTTGGCTGCAACTTCTTTAGCTTCTTCTGTTCCTTTCTTTAAAATCGCCATTATTTGAGCTAGGTCTTTAGCATATTCTTTCCGTTGAGTCGCTATCGGGCTTAATTTGTGGATAAGAACATCAGTTAACCTGTTTTTGACAGTGGTGTCTGCAAGTCCTCCACGTTGATAATGTTCCTTCAATTCACTTAAAGCTTTTTTGTCGTCATCAAAGGCATCTAAGTATATAAAAACAGCATTTCCCTCTATGCGACCAGGATCGGATACTTTCAAGTGTGTTGGGTCAGTGTACATGCTTTTGACTTTATTTTTAATAGTGTCGGCATTATCACACAAATAGATAGCGTTACCCGATGATTTACTCATTTTGCCCTTACCGTCTGTGCCTGGAAGACGGCTAAAGTTTGAGAGCAGCGCTTTAGGCTCGACTAGAACAGTACAATTGTAAGTGCGATTAAAATTACGGACGATTTCAGCGCTCTGCTCAATCACAGGTATTTGGTCCGCCCCAACAGGAATAAAATTAGCTTTGAAGGCAGTTATATCAGCTGCCTGGCTGACAGGATAACAAAAAAATCCAGCTGGAACACCACCGCCAAATTGGCGTTGTTTAATTTCATCCTTTACGGTTGGATTTAATTGCAGGCGAGCGACCGAGACAAGGTTTAGATAGTACATGGTTAATTCAGCCAATTCTGGGACTAGTGATTGAATGAATATTGTTGTAATTTTAGGATCTATGCCAATAGCTAGATAATCCAAAGTAACTTCCAAAATATTTTGACGAATTTTTTCTGGATTGCTTGCGTTATCGGTAAGAGCTTGAGCATCGGCAATAATAATAAATTGCTCGTATCGATTTTGTAATTCTACTCGCTGACGTAGTGATCCTACATAATGACCCAGGTGGAGCGGTCCAGTCGGACGATCGCCGGTGAGAATAACTTCTTTTGCTGTAGTTGTAGACATTTTATTTTAACCTCATATAGATGAATAGAAAAAGCCGCAAGCTTATTTGAAACAGCTTGCGGCTTCAGTGACGATATGTTGATATAGTATCTAGGCTGAATTTATCTGTATGACACAAGCTTGGACCTTATTTGTTCCAAGTTGCCACCAAATCTGTTTTTGTGTTGTTTGAGTGAAAGTCATTATATTGTCAAGCCAAATACCTTTTTGAAAAAATAACATACTATTCCATTAAAGGCTAGTGTTTAGTTTTTCATTTTTGGAATTATTGTTTTAGACCTTGAGCACTACTCTAAATCTAGCTTTGCCGCTCATCATTCTGTCATATGCTTCAGCTGCTTTATCTAAGCTAAATTCTTCGTTCATTGAACGAATATCACCAAGAATGCTAAAAGCTAGGGTTTCTTCTGAATCTACGGCAGTACCAGATGGCCATCCTTGCACAGATTGTCGGTTCATGAGTAATTGCAGACCAGACACGCTAATTGGCTCGGCTGCTGCACCCAATATAACAAAAGTTCCGTTGACTCCCAAACCACCCATAGCTTGAGACATAGCGTCTGCGTTAGTTACTGTAGCAAGTATTACTTTGGCGCCATTTTGTTTTTTTAGTTCCGCTGCCACATCTTGCGATGAACTATCAATATAAGATTTAGCGCCTAATTTTTTGGCTAATTCTTCTTTGTCTTTGCCTCTGGCAATAGCTACAGTATTGAAGCCCATTTTTGCAGCGTACTGTACAGCCAGATGTCCTAGCCCGCCAATGCCCAAAATTGCCACTAGATCACCAGAGCGAGCGCCGCTATTACGCAAAGAATTAAAGGTTGTAATTCCAGCACACAATAATGGGCCTGCTTCTATTGCTGATAATTCATCGGGTATTGAGGCTAAAGCTTGAGCTGATGCGACAACATATTCAGCATACCCACCATCGCGTGTAACTCCAGTTATTTTGCCCTGTTGGCACAAGATAAAGTCTCCGTGTCTGCAAGGCAAACAATAGCCGCAGTGTCCCCCATACCATCCAATACCTACACGTTGTCCTTTACACCAACCAAGTACGCTTGGCCCAACTTCTTCTATTTTGCCAGCAATTTCATGTCCGGGGATACGTGGATAAGTTATTCCCGGAAAATGTCCTTCTTTAGTTAATGAATCGCTATGGCAAACACCGCAAGCTTCAACTTTAACTAATACTTCTCCTGATTCTGGTTTAGGTATTGGTCTTGTTACTAATTCCAATGGACCGCCAGGCTTGTTAACTTGTGCTGCGCGCATTGTAGTCATAAAATTTTCCTTTATGTATTTTTGATCTCTTCGCTGACAATTTGTCTCACTAAATTGCCATCAGCCAATCCTTTCAGTTGTGGCATTACTAATTTCATAATATTGCCTTGATTGCAATCTGTCGGCGATATTCCGGCTATGATACTACGAACGGTATCACGCACTTCTGCTTCAGATTTTTGTGCTGGCAAATATTTACTTAGAATATCTTTTTCTTTCTGTTCCTTTTCAACTAATTCAGCTCTATTAGCTTTTGTGTATTCAGCAATAGAATCGTTCCTTTGCTTTACCTGCTTTTGAATTACAGCTAGAATTTCATCTTCTTTTAAATCATCGCCTGATTCTACTTCTTTGTAGGTGATAGCTGATTTAATTGAGCGCAGAGTATCGAGAAGAGTTTGATCTCTAACCTTCATGGCTTCCTTTAAATCGGCTGAAATTTGTTCTTTAATACCCATTTTTTTACCCTTTTAATGCTGTTAAATTTGTACCATAAGACAGACCGCTTGGTTTTCGTATTTAGGAATTCTATTATTTAGCTCATATATAGTAGATGAAGTTGCTATAAGGTTACCCCCCCTTTACATATTGAAATAGGTGTTCTTTCGCTAATAAATTGATCTATACTCAAAAGCGTATTGATATCGCTTAAATTGATAAAAGAATGGCATACATTTATGAACTTAGGCAAAAGTAACGTAGCTAAAGTCTTGCTCGTTGAAGATGAGCCAGATATGGTGCATCTAGTGAGCAATTGGCTTAAGAGACAAGAACATAGTGTTGATGTTATTACCGATGGAGATGAAGCGCTGGCTTATCTCAGGGTTAATAAGCATCAACATGAAGTCATTATTTTAGATATTATGCTTCCAGGCTGCAGTGGCATTGAGATTTGTCAGGCATATCGTGAACAAGCTGGTGATACGCCGATATTAATGTTAACAGCGCGTGGCTCAATTGATGATAAAGACATTGCTTTTAGAGTTGGCGCGGATGACTATTTAACAAAGCCCTTTCACTTAAAAGAATTATCTGCTCGGATAAATGCATTGTTGCGGCGTGGCAGAATTACCAATAATGAATATTATGTCATGGACGATGTTTGTATTTATTTTGCTGAGCATAGAGTAACTAAGTCAAATAAGCCCATACATCTAGCGCCAAAAGAATTTCAATTATTGGAGTTCCTAATAAGACATCCCAAACAAGTGTTCTGTTCTAAAGATTTATTAGATTATGTTTGGGGACTTGAGAGCGAAGCTATGCACGACACAGTACGTGGTCATATTAATAGATTGAGGCGTAAACTAGACGCACCTGGTAAACCTTCTTTTATTGCCAGCATCTATGGTTTTGGGTATCGTTTTGATCCTCCTGAATCTTTGGTAACAGCACTCTCATGATTAATCGCCTTCGTATTAGGCTAACTTTGTGGTTTATTTTTTTGGTTATAGCAGCCTATATTTTGGATGCATCAGCTGCTTACTGGATGTTAAATAACCGTCTTATCTCTTCGACAGAAAATAATCTTAGACATATTTGTGAAAGTATTGCTCCAGCGGTTGATTATGTAGATGGAAAACCTACACTATCAAACTGGATGCATGTTGCGATTGAAAGAAATATTCCATACGAAAATACGATTCAACTTTTTGGTGCTGATAAAACAATGTTTGAGTCCTATGGTCCAGCCGGAATAAAAAAATTAGTGAATGGCAGAATCGATGGTGTTGACGACAATGGTCGCTTGTCTGTCTATTCTCATTATATTAATTTACCGGCCGGTTGCTTTGTGCAAACACAATTGTCCTTCCAGTCGATTGACCAGATCACATCTGCGTTTATCTCAGATCAACTTATCCGTGGCATACCGTTAGTCTTGCTTTTGGCAGTGTTTGGGTGGTTTTATTCTGGCAGAGCGGTGGCTCCTATTGTCAAATCTCTGGATACATTGCGTACGTTCATTGATGATGCTGGTCATGAGTTGAATACACCAGTAGCCTTAATAGAGAATAGTATTCAAACAATTGAGGCGGAGCTACAAGAAAAACAATTACCAACCGATGTGCTGCGAATAATACAAAGAGCAAGCAGCACACTAAAAAATTTGGCGCAAAGACTCTTGTTGTTGGCAAAAATGGAACAGCCTAGCATATCCATGCACTTTATTCCTGTAAATCTGGCACATTTGGTGACAGACGTGGTTCACGATTTTTCCCAGAAAGCTCAAGGACAAGGAGTAGATTTACAAATATACAATCTGCCGGATGTAACCGTACTTGCTGATCCCGATTCGCTAATTGAAGTCTTTAGTAATGTGATTGAAAATGCATTGCACTATACCGGTGCAGATGGACATATATATGTTTATGGGTTCAGAAATGATAATGGCGTTTGTATAGCAATTCGTGATACTGGTTGCGGCATACCAATAAAAAGCTTGTCTCGAATTTTTGATCGTTTTTATAGAGTAGATCAGGCAAGGTCCAAAAAAGACGGTGGCACTGGTTTAGGTTTATCTATAGTTAAAGCTATAGTGGAAGTCCACAACGGAAATGTGCGAGCAGAAAGTTCTCCCAATAAAGGCAGTACCTTTTTTATTACATTGCCAATTGCGTCAGATAAAGAAAGTAAACTATCTCAGCTTAGTGCTGCCAACCGCGTTTAATCTGGCTTTCATATCATCCAATTCTTTTAGGCGAGCAGCAACAATTTAGCTTAGATGTAAACCAGCCTTCATTAGCTTGTGGCGATTGAGCTCACCTTGCACCTGAATACGCAAAGTGTCCAACATAGCAAAAGCACCAGCCGGTAAACTAACCACTGAACCGACAAACAAATTAGTATTTGTCACGCGAAAGGTAAAAACTTGTTGACTTGACGAATGGGTCACTGAACATAACTGTCGCCAATGATACAAACTCAGGCAAACCCTTTAAATAAAGACTGACGCCTGACTGTATTATTACTCTGAATGATAGCCCTGTGAAGCTTGGTGATCTGAAGCCCGGAAACGAAATTTCTGTTAAGGCTGATGGTAAAGTCAATAAAGCTGTTGCTGAAGGGTTAGCTACTTTGGAAAAAGTACAAATAGTTTTTATCGCGTCAAGAAAAAATGTGATCTAGTGCAAAACAGGAGAATTTGTTGGCGAAGCAAATGCATTTGGGTCCGCTAGCGGAGCAGGAGGATTGCTGCTTGCAGAAGGGAGGGACTCTGATTGCGGCACAGGCGGACTAAAGTTATTTGGTACTACGGGTTTATGCTTGCCAAAAAACTTGCTTACCATATTATTGGCTCCGCTTAAATCAATATTAGTATTGCGGAACAGGGGGTTGCTTTTTGAATTGACAGTATCTCCAAGCATATCTTGCCCTTCGGTTTTACCAAATCCGAAAAGACCTTTATGCACATGTATGTCATTACCTAAAGCCCCTGCTTGCGTATCTTTGGTTAAGCCAAAAATACTGCGACTGTGGGAGAATCCATCACCGTTACGGTCTTTGACAACGGTTTTTTTGCCAAAAAGACCATGGTGAACCATAACTTCATCACCGCTGTCATCTGTTATTTTAAATGTGCCCCATTTAGCTATTGCTGCAGGGGAGCACATTAAAAGAATTACTAATGCAGAGGCCCGAGATATAAAAACTTTCGGCATGGTTTTCCTCGCAGGTTTTCTGACTATTCCTATGTTCTCAAATATAAGTGTAGACGTTGTGAAATTTGTTGGCAACTTTAAAGATAAGACTTAATTTGAGCAGTAATAAATGAAAACATGATCTATTGATGAGCACTAACGCTTTTGCAGATTGACTAAGCGTAAAAAGCGATACATATTATTATTTGGCTCAAGAATGTCAATTTGATCAAAAAGAGCTTTTTTCTTTTCGTTTGAGAAATGCTTAATGGGAGTAAAAGAAAGGAGCAAAGCATTTCGGTGACGTTCGAGGGATTGCCTATTAAGGTTAGAACGATCAGGTACTATTTCAGTAATGTCTGAGCTGCCTTGCTTAATAAGTTGATCATCCGTCAAAAACGGTCCCAGGTATGGCAGAAAAAATTCTAGTGCTGGCTTGTTATCTGTTACAGGCGGTAGTTCTCCAAGCAGATTTTGTAATTGTTTGTCTGAAACTATATAAGTGCTCAGAATTGACTCTGCATCGGTAAAGCCAACGTCCTTAAGACTATCTTGTATAATCTTTGATTCGGCTATTTTTTTTCTAGCTTGCTCTATATTAAATGTTATTGGTGACTTTGAGGCTAATAATATGGCTTCGCCTGAAGTTGGCAACCAAATGCTCACATGGGGAAAAACTTCCACGGCCGATTTTATCATCATTTTCCACAGTTTAGCTGGTGGTTCGTGCATTGGCACCCATTGAGCATAAATGCCATCATCGTTTAAGCGTTGGCTTATTAATTGATAAAATTCTGTAGTGTAGAGATTAACAATACCAGCTTCTATTGGTGGCGGTGGTTCCATCGAAATGAGATCATATTTTTCTATATGCCGCAGCAGATAGTTGCGCGCGTCTTCTATATGAACTTTAGTTTTAGGATTTTCGAGAACCATATGATTTGTGTCAGCAAATAAATAGGCATTTTTGATTATCATTGGTGATAGTTCAACGATGTCTAATTGTTTGATATCCGGATATATGGAGAGAGAGCCGGCTGTGGTTCCTGTGCCGTAGCAAGCAATCAATGCTTTGTTCGGTTTTGGATGTATAAGAGCTGGCAAATGTCCAAGTAGGCGCATATATCGTCTGCTGGGCATAACTGTTGTAGCTAGGCAGGAGCCATTCACAACAATTTGTCTTAAATTTTCTACCGGTTCATTACCAGGAAAATAAATAATAAACATTGTGCCGACATTGTCTTCGCCATAGAACAAAATTTTGTCTTTACCTTCAGTGTGGAAGAAGTGGTAGAACGGCAATTTGACAAATAGATAGAAGGCTGTCGCTATTAAAACAGGTATTATGGTTATTGCTAATTTTTTTGTTTTGTCTAAATGAGGATTTTTGGATATTGCCCAAGCAGCGCAAGCTACAGAGAATAAAACAGCTAATTGAAATGTATCATAAGAACCGAAACGTGGAATTAGTATCAAACCTGATACTACAGCTCCTAGCACACAACCAATAGTATTGGCTGCATATACTATCCCTACCTTGGAGGCAAACTCTGTACGTTTTGTTGAAGCGGCAATACTGCCTAATAATGGAAAAAGAAGACCAAGTAGTGTCGCAGGTAGCAGTATACATACTGCACCGTTTAAAAAGAGCATCGAAAAAGCAAATAATGGCTCTGCAAATACGCTGCCATGGTTTTGTCCGATATGCATGTTTATCATCAAACATATTGGAATGCCAATTAAACAACCGCTACTAGCAATTGCTGCCAGATACTGTAGATTAGCAAATCTCAGTAATTTCTCTTCTATAGTTTTATCTTTATGCTCAATGAATCGTTCATAAATAAAACTGCCTAAGCATAATCCAAGAAGAAATGTGCTTATCATTATTGTGAATGTATAGGTCAATGAATTTTCAAAAAAGCGTAATAGTCGGACCCAAACCACTTCAAAGGTGAGGGAAGCATAGCCGCTAGAAAAAGCCAATAAACAGATTGTTGCCAACGGAAATGTTTGTGTTTGATCGCCAACATTGTCTTCGGGCAGAGGAAAAGCTTGTAGATCTGTCTTACTTTGGCTAGATCCAGGTAAAGTAAACTGTTTAGCAAACAAAAAGCTTACTGTTCCAATGAAAAGATTGATAATAATTGCCGCTAAAATGGTATTCTGAATGCCCAAATAACTAAAGCCTATGAAGGCGGCTGCAAGACTACCGAATACTGCCCCTAACGTGTTCAGTCCGTAAATAAAAGCAAAGGATCGTTTGGGTGAAGCGTATTCACCTATTTGCTTTAGCACAATAGGAAGCGTAGCACCCATAAAAATTGTCGGAATAAGCATAATCAGGCAACTAAAGAGGGCAATGAGCAATACATAGTTCAAGTTTGCACTTGGAGCATTGGCTGTAGCAGCAAGTATCAATTTTGGTGCTGCAATCAACAAAGGACTTATTGCAAGAGAGCTAATTCCGATGCAAACTTCTACCAGACCGTATGCTTTTAATGGACGGTATTTTAAAATATCTATTTCTTTGCCGCCAAGATATGCTCCTACGGCCAAGCCCAACAGGAATATTGCCAATGCGCAACTTGTAGCATAAGCTGTACTGCCTAAAGTTAGAGACATTAGCCTCAGCCAACTAATCTCATAAATAAGCGCACTGAAACCGGACAGGAACATACACAGGCACAACCAGGTGTGTATATTGATGGTGGAATTGTTTTGTTTTAACATCTTTACTAATAAAAATTGATCTCATAGTAATAGCATCGTAATATTTAAATTTTAGCAAAGTCCAAGTAGAGGATCACAATGACTGACTTACCTTGTTGTATAAACAATGTCTGCGCTTTTCGACTAGCCCAAGTTGTCTTGGCAACTTTTCTAATCTATGACTAGTGCCTATAGTTTCCATCTAACTGTTATGAAAATACTTGGCGGATTTAGGTCAAAGACTTAATTTAGCAATTAATCATTGATTGTTGGCTTGCGGCGCAGACTTTTCTTTTGTGAGTGTTCGCTTTTGGTTTTTATTCGACGCACTTTTGACGCTTTAGTTGGTTTGGTCGGTCGACGCGGAACGGGAGGGCTTGCTACACTTAAAACCATTTCTTGTAGTTTGGCTAAGCAGTCTTCAGCATTACTTATTTGGTCGCGAGATTTTTGACTGCTTACAATTAAGTCGCCATCAGTTGTTACACGATTAGCAAACTTTGTCAAAAATCTGTTTTTGACGTCATAAGGCAGGCTGTTACTAGATAAAACTGGCCATCGTAATACTGCCTTGCTATTGACCTTATTAACGTTTTGCCCGCCAGGACCGCCACTGCGTGCATAACTGAATTCGATTTCGGTCAAAGGTATTTGAATATAGTTGTTAATTCTAAGCATAATGAATGAATTATGATTGGTAATGGATATGTCCTGTCAGGATATCGTAAACTTATAAAAATGTGTATTTTAGCAAGATTCTTAGGCCTTTATTAAAGTGTTCGGTAATTTGTGACAAGCAGTGCTTATAGTTCTCTTAAAATAAGTGATTTTCGTTATTTTATTGCAGCACGCTTGGCAGTGAATATTGCTTTGCAAATTCAAGGCGTGGCTGTCGGCTGGCAGATTTATGCCCTAACCAAAGACCCATTGTCTTTAGGCTTAGTGGGGCTATCTGAAGCTTTTCCGGCTATAGGCATTGCTTTGTATGCTGGACATATTGCCGATATTATTGATCGTCGAATAATTGCTTTATATGCAACATTCCTTTTAATCGTCAGTTCTATTTTTCTAACTGTTGCATCTGCAAGTGTTGAGAGTATTCCTGTTTTGGTGGGTGTAATTTATTGTTTAATGGCTCTTTCTGGTCTGGCAAGAGGATTTTATGCACCGGCTGTATTTGGCATAATGTCTGATATTGTGCCACGCAAACATTACGGCAATGCTATCGCTTGGAATACAACTATTTGGCAAGCGTCTGCTGTAGCGGGGCCATGTTTAGGTGGTTTTTTATACATTTATTTTGCTGCTGCTAAAACTTATTTTTTTTCTACTATTTTCCTTGTTGTAGCTTTTGCTTTCTTTGTTTTGATCAAATCTCGAACAGTATTTGCTGCAAGAGAAAGCGTAAGTGTGTTCGAAAATATTAAAGAGGGGCTTCACTTTGTTTTCTCTAACCAGATTGTTTTAGGTGCTATGGCTTTAGATTTGTTCGCTGTTCTATTTGGTGGTGCAGTGGCGTTACTGCCGATTTTTACTTCTGAAGTTTTTCATTGTGGTCCGCAAGTACTGGGAATACTCAGAGCCGCTCCACCTCTTGGTGCATGTTTAACATCAATGATTCTAACTCATAGACCAATAGCCAAAGATGCAGGTATCGCATTACTTGCAGCTGTATCAGGATTTGGTATATGTATGATTTCTTTTGGTCTGAGTACAAGTCTTTGTTTTTCTTTGATATTGCTAGCATTGAGCGGTGCATTGGATGGAGTAAGTGTGTGGCTTAGAACCACTATTTTTCAACTTGCAACCCCACCACATATGAAAGGTAGAGTTGCCGCAGTAAACAGTATGTTTATTGGTTCGTCTAATGAAATAGGTGAATTTGAATCTGGTATGACAGCAAAAATTATGGGACTTGTGCCTTCCGTTGTTTTTGGTGGTTGCATGACCCTGCTTGTTGTATTGATAACTGCCTTTAAAGCACCTAAACTGCGCAAATTGCATTTGACTACTTTGTATAAAGAAGGGGCACAGTAAATTATTTACTGTGTATGCCAGACAATAAATACTTCAGTGTTTTAATGTATTAGCGAAATCAGTCTAGCAAAACCAATTTTATTTGTATAACTTGGATTTTGGATGGCTTTATTTTTTTCGTGAGAAAAGGTACCTTCCCAAAAACCTATAACATTATCTTGTTCATCAAGCATAAGACGAATAATGCCTCTTCCTATTCCGTCTCGAGAGCTTTGATGAGTCAACGGTGGTAATTGCTGGGGCGGAAAATGTTCTACTGAAGAACTGTCTAACACAAAAACCTCTGTATATCTTACGTTGATTCCATGCAATATATCAGTAACAGGGCTTGTAGGCGGATCGATGACGATCATTACATGTCCACTACCGCTATAATGATTTTCATTCGGTTCGACTATTCTTTGCCAGGCAATTATGTCACCTCGATGTAAGTCTTTGTAACTACAAATTTTTAGCCAACCTTCTTCTGAGACATCATTTGGTAATTCTCTAAAAAATGTAGCATAAGTTTTGGCATGGGGATAAGTGCGCCCTGACATTTCATAGATGGGAGCATAATGATTTGGAGCGACAGAATTTATTACGTAACTAATAAATCCTGAACAATCAGTAGTGGCGCTATACGCATTTCCATTGTGTTGTACCTGGTCATTTGCTCTATCGTGCAGATGCTCGTAATGAGAACTAGTAACATGTTCAAAAATGTCTTCTGCCTTATTGTATATTTCTTGCGACAAAGTTTTATTGTATCGGCTGGATAGGGATTGTGTAGATACTGATCGCTCGGATTTGGACTGTGGCTCAGTTGAATGATCTGAGGTGTGTGCAGTAGAATACGGTGGCTCGGTAATAATTGTTTTAGACAAAACTGTTCTATTAGTAATAAAAGTTGACTGAGCACGATTATTGAAAAGCCAATGTATTGCATTAAGTTCTATAGTTGTGAGACCTGGAGTGCCTTCTGGATGAGGGCTTATACCAAGTACTAAACCACTGCCGTATCTGCATAGTACTACTGCCGGTGCATTAATCATTAAGCCAGGAGTGCCGCCATTCGCCACGGCTTCACCACGAAAATAGCATAAAGGAACTACTTGGTTTTGATAATCTCTATATATTTTTAAAACCGGACCATTATGATAAACAACATTTGTATTTGGTTCATTCATCCCAAATATTTTCATGCCCAAATCTGTAAACTGAATTGGAAGATTTGCTTTACCTCTTCTCCAATGCTCTTTGTCGACAGTGGTTGCTGGAATGAGTCCTAAATATTCAGGACGAGCGCAAGAAGCCAAATAACAACCTGCACAAACACCTACATAAATGCCACCATCTTTGACAAATTTACGTACAGCATCTTTTCCATCCGATTCCAGGCTGAGTGCTTCTTTTTTACCCGAACCACCGGGCATGAATAAAGCATCAAAATGTTTAAGACAGTCATTACGTATATCGTTGCCGTTTATAATTTCTGCGTGAACAGATTGATCATTTGAAAGAACGTCAAATACTTGCGGTCTGGCATGTGCGCCTTTATCAAGAAAAAGCGCTATGCGAATTTTTTGCACCTCTCCAATTGATAGAACGGGCACACAAGATAATAGCCATATTAAGGAGAGTATAATTGAGGCTATTATTTGATATTTTGTTCGAATTATCATGCGCGGATATATTTAGATAACTGACTATATTATTGTATCCTATATAATATCTGCTATAGCTGGATCAATTTTTTCTCGTTTACCAAATGCATTTGCTGCTAATGCAGGACATATACAATATAGAACATTAGGCAAAACCGGAGAAAAATTTCTATCATAGGTCTTGATGGCTATCATATAGGAATAGCAGACGAAGCCGAAGATATTCAAATTGTTCGTACTGCTATAGATTGCGGTATCAATTTTATGGACAATTGTTGGAATTATCATGATGGTGAAAGTGAAAAACGGATGGGTAAAGCTTTGCAAGGCGGTTACCGCGACAAAGTCTTTTTGATGCCAAAAATTGATGGGCGCGATTATAAATCTGCTACCAAACAACCGGTAAACAATTCAAACCGCTTACAGTTGCACAGCGCAAAGCTTTATTAGGTAAAACTAGGTTAAATGTCTTTTTTAAAGCAATGTCACAGTGCTAAATAGCCATATGACTTTCGTGGCAGGGGACTGCTATGATTTTATTGAACAAATTGTTTGTTTGGTATCCTAGTTTATGAGGCTCTATGCTCAAAGTGGGTCTTGTTGGGCTTCCCAACGTCGGTAAATCTACATTATTCAATGCATTAACTGCTTCTTATCAAGCTGAAAGTGCCAATTATCCATTCTGTACAATTGAGCCTAATTCAGGCATTGTCAAAGTGCCTGATCAGCGGCTGAATGAGCTAAATTCAATTGTCAAAGCACAACAAATAATTCCAACTACAATTGAGTTTGTTGACATTGCTGGCTTAGTGCGCGGCGCTAGCAAAGGCGAAGGATTAGGCAATCAATTTTTATCTCATATCCGAGAAGTAGATGCCATAGTCCACGTTGTACGTTGCTTTGAAGATGAAAATATTACTCACGTAGATGGGGCCATTGATCCTATTCGTGATGTGGACACAATACATATTGAATTAGCGCTTGCCGATCAAGCATCTGCAGCTAAGCGTTTGGAAAGATTGCAAAAGCTAAAAAAGCAAGGTGATAAACGTGCAGCTGTTGAAGTAGCCATTATAGAGAAAGTAATGCCTTTCTTGGACAAAGTGCAAGCTGTAGATCTTTCTATATTTACTGCTGAAGAAAAAATGATTCTTCCGCAGCTCCAGTTTTTGTCTACCAAGCCATTGGTATATGTCGCTAATGTAACCGAAGAACAATTAGCTAAACCAGATGAAAACAAATATGTGGTGGCACTCAAGAAAAAAGCTCAAGAAGAAGATAGGCCCGTTGTGGTTATTTCTGCTCAGATTGAATCCGAGCTTTCTGTTCTTGATCCGGCTGAAAGAGCTAGTTATTTAGAAAGCTTGGGTGTAACTGATTCAGGCGTGAATAATCTAATACGTTGTGCATTTGATTTATTAGGACTAAAAACTTACTTTACCGCTGGTGAAAAAGAAGTGCGTGCTTGGACGTTTCAAAATGGCTATACTGCGCCACAATGTGCTGGTGTTATTCACACTGATTTTGAACGCGGCTTTATTAAAGCAGAAGTAATTGGTTATGATGATTACATTACGTCTGGTTCGGAAAAATCAGCTAAAGAAAAAGGCTTGATGCGTTTAGAAGGCAAAGAATATCTAATGGCAGATGGTGATGTTGTCCATTTTCGTTTCAATGTTTAAAGCTGACAGTAAGGCATCAATTTGAACCAGTAGCTGTGCCCGATCGCACTATTATTCAATGGGATAAAGACGATCTTATCCCTAGAAGAAAGCTTTGTCACACTTTCAGGACAATTACAAATAGATGGGGGTGTAATCAATATAATTGCCGCCCACGCTAAACCATTACCGGCTCTAACAACAGTATCCCAGGCATTACCTTCTAGAAATTTCCATCAATCCTCATATATATGACCACATAGTCCAAAACTGGCTAATAAAGACGCGTTTAATCTAAATATGGGAGAAACCGTATGGTCAAACCTCTATATCTAAAGGTAAGCTCACAACTATCTCACAAAGTTTTCATACGATATTACAGTCGCAAGTCAGTTCCAGAGAAACATTCAGACTTTTTTATAAACGAGAGCAAAAGCCTCAGAAAATTCAAAGTAATTACCAATATATTAAATTAACAGGAGATACATATCATGGCCGGAGATGCACCAGGAGCAGCAAGAGCAGGTGGAGACGCAGGAGCAAGTCAAGGTTTCTCAACAGGAGGCTTCGAGCAAGCAGCGGCCCAACAAGTTTGGAGCAGTGGAGGATTTAGTGGTGGAGCAGTTTTTAGCCCAGTAGGCGGAGGATTTCCTGCCGGCAGCGTAAGCGACGGAGGATTGACTTTCTCTAGCGGAGATGCAGGAGCAGTCGCAGCTACTAGTGCTCTTCAAGGTGATGCTCAAGCCGAAATACCTAAATTGACAATGACCTCAGCTTCTAGTGAAAGCGAAGCCAATTTGATCATTAATAAAGATGGTAAGCACGAATGGACCGGTAAAGCAATTGAAAACGGTCAATGCAGAGTTTGGGTTGATGAAGCTGCAAAAGCTGATCCAAATAATATTCGCAACGAGCTTAGTTTAGCCAAACAAGAAGCAGAACAAGGCAAAATACCATCGCAAATTGGTAAAAAAGCTACTTTTAATGTATCAGAAGATGTGGTTAAAGCATTAACTACCAAATCTAATTCCGCATCGGATTCAGATGATGATCCTTCTGAGAATAGTGGAGACGAGCCTGAAGACAATGCACCTAATTGTGGCGGTGGTGGTCGCGGCGGCGGAGGTGGCGGTGGCGACCCAGCCGATGATGAAAAAGAAGAAGGAAATGAAAATGGAGACAGCGGTGAAAACAATGATCCTAACACCGAGGTCAATAATAACCCTCAAGAACAATCTTCAGTCATAACTGCTCATGATTACACCGCGAACCAACTTGATCATAATGGCGGCATGAATAACGCCAACTTTGCTAATTATGCTATCAATGTATGGCAAGGTTCGATGATGCAAGGTCTCTATTCCAGATATGCGGCTAATGCTGATAAAAATGGAGATGGCAAAATAGATGCTGAGGAAGCAGCAGCAATGCAAAAAGAAATGGAAAACGATCCAAATTATGGTAAAGCACAAGAAGAGTTAAACAGCAGAATTGGAGATGATCCAGGAATGGCTGATTTCAAGAAAAGCTTGAGCAATGTTCAAGGAATGAGCAATTTAGATACACTAGTACAACAAGGAGATAATGCTCAATCGTCTCATGTAAACAGTGTCTTCAATAACGGCGCTCAAACTGCTATCAAGAATCTCGTTATTTCTCAAGAATTGAAAGCTGCTGGCATTAATGCCAATGACTCTGCACCAAAATCTGCTGCAGAAGAACAAGCACTCCAGGCCAAAATCAAACCTATTCTAAATAGATTGGTTAATGGCAGACATTCGTTCTAGTATCACAGTATCCAACTGCTTTTAAAGGAGGATGAAGGTTAAATGCCTGGGAGCGATAGAGTTACAGATAAGCCAATAAAACGCAACGACAGCAATGATCGTTCTAATAGCTCTGACGCATCATCAAGCACTAAAATACTTCAAGAACAAGCAGTAGGAGAATTATCTGGTCCTAATAACAATAATACAAAGGGTGCTTGGGAAGACTCGAGCACCTCTTTGGCCAGATCAAGTCAGCCAGGAGATGCTATTTCTGCTCTTTACAATAATCCTTCCCTAGAAACAGCATACCCAACACTTAAATCGCTATCCATGACTAGTCCTTATGGAGATACATCCAAAGAAAATTTATATGCTAAATTGCTCAATCAAAATATTCCCAAATATGGCGGAATGGAAAATACTGAAAGACTCAGCCGCGATATTCCAAAATACGGCGACCCTTCGCAAAATGCACCCAAAGAAATTAAATTCTATTCTGACAAAGAAATTAAATTTGCCAGAATAATTGACCGCATTAATGGCTATAGTACAGATCTTCAAACAGCTAAAGAAGACTTTTTAACAAAATTCAAAGCACATGGTGGTGATGTTCACACCGCTGAAAAATATATCAACATGATGATTACAGCTAATCATAATAAAGCTGAATATTCAAAGTTGCATAATAAAAAAGTGCAATATGTTTCTGATAAAAATATGGCTGACTGTATAAATCAATACACTAAAGTAATAGCTAGCCCCGATGCATACAAACAATCTGGATACAATCAACACGAGGTTAATTCGAGACTTGTTGGGTTAATAAAAGCTGTTAGCGATCCAACGCATAAACTCAATCAAGGACAAATCGGTTCTTGTGCCCTACATGCTGGTCTCATTTATACAGCAACTAAAGCTCCTCAAGAATTAGCACGTGTTGGCAGTAAACTTATAAGAACTAGAGAATATCGTGGCCATTTTGATAATTTCGATATGAATGCCGCTTCAGGTCAAGATAGAACTTCACATATGCTAGGTACAGCGGCACTCAGATGCACTTATAAATTGAAACATTTAGATAAAAGCTATGGCGGTACTGACGCTGTTAACTTAGGAAAAGGCATCAAAAGATTAACCCGTGATAAAGTTCATGCGGTATGGAGCGATGGTAAAACAGTTTCTAATGGCGCAGATTTGGATATCACCATGGGCGGTGCTCACTGTCAAACAAGTATTGCTAGAGTAATAAGACAAAATGGAAAGCTAGTCTTACAAGAAAAACAAGATAATACTTGGAGCGGGTTTAGAGAAGGCGCTTGGAAAACAATTGGTTAAACCAACGTAATGGGCAGTATCATGATTTGTCCGACTCTTTCACTTCTTACTTTTTGCCAGCTCTTAGTCGATCCAATTCTTTTTTGCCCTCGAGCAAAGCAGCACCTAATTCGCGCTCATAGGCCATGGCGGCAGCAATCTCAAACAATTTCTGTGGGCCCAAATTATTTTGCGGAGGAGGTGGTTCGGTAGCAGTAATTTTTAATTCGTCTTGCAAAAGTTTTGCCAAATGCTTTTGCCCCAATTCGGTAACCAATTCAGGTGATTTTGCTGCATATTTTTTAATTACCACAACACCGTTCACGCTACTTTGTTCTGGCAAAGTTTCAAGATCTTTTTTCAATTGACTTTCAGAATAGAGGGAATCAAACGCTTGAATGGCTCTGGCTAAGCGCCCATCTGGACCAGGCGGAGGAACCGGTACACCATCAGGAAAAGTATTCATGCCTCGTGCGGGGAATAAATACCTGTTTTTATTTGACGGCGTATTGGATGTTGCTTCAAAATCCCCATTATCAAAAACTTCCAAGCAAATGGCTGGGGATTTTGGTTTACCATCTTCTATTTTCGTTCCGTCCGCTGAAAATTTTTCTTCGCTTAAAGCCCAGGCTTTCAACGGGTATTGTGTTTGGGATTTTTCATCCACAGGCTCCGCATTAAAAGTTCTTGTAATAGATTCACCATTAGGAAGACTTGTTTTACTGGAAATAGACTGCGGGTGACAACGATTGGGTGGCTCTCCGTAATTAATCGTACGTACTGAACCATCTGGAAAACTTTTTTCGGTCAGTAAATCAGGACCACCGTCAGTTGCCTTATCAAATTTGCTAATACTCAAATCAGGCTTAACAACCACTCTTTGCGTGTCACTAGCCTTATATTCCAATTGTCCATCTGGAAGTATTTTTGCTTCTTTTGCTATGTCAGAAGACCAAACATTTTTGGTCTTTCCTTTATAAGTCATATCTACGCCAGTCACAATTGCTTTACCATCGGCTGTCTTTTCGTCCGAATACTTATAAGAAAGATAATTATTTAAATCAGGACCGTTATTTGTGATCATGCCAGATTTTAAAATTCGCCCATTTTCATCCTTTATTACATATGACGGTAATTCAGATGTTTTATTTTTTTCTGAAGTTTTACTTGGATCAGGCAATATCTCAAGACTTTCTTTCTTGCCACTAGCATACTCAACATGCCTTCTGCCTTTTTCGTCTATATAACTAGTGGTAGCCTCGTTATTAAATTCAAAATTCCCTCGCATACCTACCGGCTTATCTACAGTCACACCATTTTCTTGCACTTTTTTACCAGTAAAAATATTATTTGCTCCTCTGCTCCAGAGCGTTACATCTTTGTTTGCAAAATCAAGCTCAGTGACATTGCCGCTTGCATCTTTGCGATATTCCTTAGATACTTTGCCATTTCTATCCAGTGCTTGCACACCAATAAAATTATTTTTGCCATCGAATATAGCTTTAGATACTTCTTTATCCTCTTTATTTTTAAAAGGTTCACTAACTTGTTTATCAAAGTCATCTGTAGTGCCGGCATAATGAGTCCTAGTAACTTTCAATTCAGTAATTTTTGTATTGCCATCCTTATCCTTGGCCGGTAATTTAATTGATGCTGAACGCTCATAGTCACCCCTAGCAGTAATAGTTTCTCCAGCAACTGCTTGATGATTAGTAACTCTTGTACCTTTTCTTAACTCTGATACAGTAGCCAATTTTTCACTTTTAGCATCTGCATACGAAAAAGCCATTGACGCAGCACCTTTATTCCAATCATCCAATGTAGGTGTAACAGTTGTAATACGCCCCTGCTCATCAAAACCATAAGTTGGATTATTAGGTCCTGTTGGTAAAACCTCTCCATTTCCTCTCACAGTAAAAGTTTGTCCATCCTTGACATATTTAATATTGCCATTATTTGTTTTATCAAATTCCATGCCTTGTAATGTTTCTTTCTTGCCGTCAGTCCCAGAACAAACAAATTTATCCCCTTCACGAGTCCACATGCGGCTCGCTTTACCACCAGCGCTAGTTTCTTCAAAGCCTAGCATCCGCGTCTTTTGTCCTTGTTGATCAATTTCCCACTGTGGGGTAATGCGTGAATTGTCCTTACGATGCAAAAATTCAACATTACCAGAAGCATCGGTTTTCACATAAGCTCCAACCGCGTTACGCATATTACCTTGTACATCACTTTGGCTTGGCTTAGTCTTCGCAGTTGTATCTTGCTGATGCTGAGGTTCATTAAAAGCAAGTTCCAGTGGCTTATGCCCTTGCTGTTGACGATCACGCAACCTATTAGCCTCAATTAAAAGTGCATTTGTCTCATCTGGTTTGCCGCTACCACCACGATCCGAATCATTAAGTCGACTATGCTTATCACTTACTTTTTGATTGTCTATGTCACCCATAATGCACCATTATTAACGTCTGCGTCTATTGTTGCCGTTAGGAGTCGGACTGGATTTTCCTTTCAGCCCCTCAAGAATTTCTTGTCTATGCGCTACCACATATTCTGCTGGCAAAAGATTCAATTTGCTCACAAGAGCTGATTTATATTGCGAGCCATTTCCACCATAGCCACTTCTATGGAACACCTCAGTAAACTTATTGGTAGCTTTATTAATAGCTAAAACATTTACTTGAGGTACCCCTCCATCTTTTTCTATACCCAAAGCTTTAGCAATAGCACGTCCACCATCAGGTGTTTTATCTATATCAATATGAGCAAAAACAGCGGATGATTTATCATTTTTTTCAAGTCCAGAAAAAACATCGCGATTCAAATTGTTGCAAGGTCCACACCAACTAGCTCCAAATTTAACCACTAAAGGAACACCCAATCTGGCTGCTTCCTCTCGCGCTTTTTCGATATCGGCTACTGTAGACACTTTACGAATCTCAGGTAACTTTTTTTCTCGTTCCACATCAAGAGCTTTAGTGTCTTTGTTTGAGTTTTTATCGTTGGGCTTAACCAGCACTTTTTCAGGAGCTCTTACTATTGGTGCAAAGGTTATTTCTCTCCTCGGAGCAGTATTACCTGGTTGAGACGGTTGATTTGACTGATCAACATTTTTCACCTGTCCAGATTGTTTTTCAGTTACAATTTGTGACCGCTCAATTGGTTTAGGGACATTTGCAATGCCTATTTCATTATTTCGCAAATTAGCTTCTAACTGTCTAGCAAAGCTCGAAGAACTCCTCGGACTGCCATTACCATCTCGACCAAAGCTTGAGCTTGCAGAGCTGCTGGGCGGGACTGTATTTTTCAATCCAACTTCTGCTTGCGAAGACTCTTCTACTTGGAGAGGATTAGCTCCATCAAAAGCTGTTGTGAGGGTAGAGATAGCAGCACCAAACATTTTTGCGCTCGAAAAACGTCCACTATTAGGACCTTTTTTCAATAAAAGACCATGAGCTTCAGCCACAGCAGGCGATACTGCTACTGGAGAATCATGTTTGTCTTTATTTATTTCAGTCATCCTAACCACTCTGTTGATATTTACGACGAAAAGCGCATTGTTAGCCGACTACCAATTTTAGAAACACCAAACCGTCTAAAGTTACTTCCTTCCATTATTTCTCGATGATCTGGCGAATTCAGAAATTGCTTTAAGGCTCCTTCAGGAGTTGTGGCACCCACAGACGCAATTTCATTTCCAGACGGACCCCAATGGCCAACACCTCTACTTGCCATCCTTTTTGTATTGATACTAGCATCCTCGCTCATACGGTCTGAAGGTTTGAGGTCACGCACAGGTTTGGTACGTTTATTGGCGGCCCCGTACCAGCTTTTATATTTCGTTGGATTAGCTCTGAAATCATCCACCAAATAAGCAAACTTACTTTCAAACTCGGTCAATTTACCTTTATGTGTTTCTTTCCATTTTTCATAGTCGGATTTTGAAGAGGAGTCTTTATCTTTCTCCTTACCCTCAACTTTTTCAGTTTCTGATTTATTGTCCGTCCGCTTTGTGTCTACTGGTTTAGGTCTTTGGATCGGCGCAAATGTAATTGGTCGGTTAACGTGTTCAACCTTCGCAATCTGAACTTCTGGCTTTGCAATATTGCCCGACAATGTTTGAGCTGGCGTACCAGTTGTTATTTCTGTTCTTGATACTGGTTGATATCTATTGTCCACCTGGTTGTAAACATTAGGAACTTGAATTTGTCCTCGATTTTCATCTCTTAACTGTGCCTCTAGCTGAGTAGCAAAAGATGATGCGCTTCTTGTATTGTTATTGCTAAAAACATCCTGCAGAGCACCAGAATTAGAGTTTTTAGACATTCCCTCAATAGATGGACGATTAACCCCATCGATAAAAGTAGTTAAAGTTGTACTTGTGCTAAGAAAGCTTTTAAAAGCAGAATCCGATGTAGATTTAGCAGGCACGCCCGAATCAGCCTGCATTTTCGCCAAAGCAGCAGATACAGCAATTGGAGATTCTGGATTATTCTTGGGCGAATCGGACATAAAACCCACTTTTGTCTATCTTGAGCTTATTAAATGAGAACATTTTTGTGAAAAATCCCGCTGTAGCTACACTTTGGGCCACTCTAAGAGCTTAAACAAAGATTGTGAGTTTATTGTGAGAACCATGTGAGCTTAGAGGGAAACTCGCCGTTAATTGCGTAGTTCCCCCCTTTAATCACTATTTTATTAAAACCTGTCTAAGCTCGCTATTTTTTGCTTAAACGCGCTATTCCATCCTTAGCTTCTTGCACTTCAGGATTTATAGTCAATGCCTTTTTATACTGCTCCATAGCTTCTGCCGTTTTTCCAGTTTTCTCTAGCAAAGCAGCATATTGGACTATAGCTGTAACGTCTTGAGGTGTTAACTTTAAAGCCTCTTCAAATTCTGTTTTAGCTTCAGACATTTGACCAAGTTTTTCTAAAGAAGCAGCTAAACGTCTATGAGCAGGGCTAAAACCAGGACAAATCTTTAGAGCCTTTCTTTGTTCAATTACCGCCGATTTATATTCATCTTGTTTTTCATACATCCAGCCTAAAGAACTAATCGCATTTGGATGGGACGGTGCCAATTTCAAAGCCTTTTTGTATTGCTCAATAGCTTTATCAGTTTTATCCGTGTCAGCATAAGCATTACCAAGATTTATATAAGCTTCCGGAATATTTTTATTTATTTCGATAGCCTTTTCTTCTTCTTTTATAGCCATGTCATATTCTTGTTTTTGCGAATAAACTACACCCAAATTTAAATGAGGTGTAGGATCTTCTGGTTTTATTTCCATAGCCTTTTTATAAGTAGCAATTGCTTCATCAAGTTTGCCTAAATGTGTATAGGCATAACCTAGATCCAAAAGAGCACGAAAACTAGTCGGTTTAAGTGCTACAGCTTGCTTAAATTCATCAAGAGCAATTTCAGTTTTATCTTGATTTGAATATATTTGACCAAGAATAACGTGTGGCAAAAAATATTTTGGATCAAGCTTGAGGGCTGTTTGCTCTTCAGTTATAGCAGCTTCATAATCTTCGATACCAGCCAAGGCCGCACCAAGTCTTTCATAAACTTTAGCATTATTAGGCAATTGGCGCGCTGCTTCACGATATTGTTCCACGGCTTCTTTTAATTTGAGATGTGAATATAGTTCTTCGCCCTTTTTGAAAGCAGCATTGTCGAGTAATTCTTGATCTGGTTGCGAACTTTGTACTGCACTTTGTGCTGGAGCAATTACAGTTACCAAAAGAAACATAATTGCTATTAATGCTCCCGATCTGATTTGTTTATTCACTTTCCTTATTTACGCCTCCGCTTTTAGAATCAATACCGTATTTAATACCACTACCAAACTACAGTCTAAGATACTTCGGATAGAATACCTTTTGCAATTTTGGACTTACTACCCTTGTGTCTAGCTTCTTTTAATATATTGATGCCAGCCGAAGTACCAAGTCTTGCCGCACCTGCTTCAATTAATGCCATCGCTTGATTATAGTCTCTAATTCCGCCACTGGCTTTAATTTTAAGTTCTTTTCCACCACTGGCAACAAGGTTATCAATAGTTTTCTTTAGAAGCACAATGTCCTCAACAGTAGCACCTTTGCTATCTTTCACAAAACCGGTAGAAGTTTTTACCATCGTCGCTCCAGCTTTTGCACAAAGTTGAGTAGCTAATATCTTTTCTTCTTCTGTTAGTAAGTCACATTCAATTATTACTTTAACTGGACAATCTCTAGCAGCTCTTACAATAGCCTGAAGTTCTGATAAAACATAATTACTGTCACGTTCTCTAAGAGCACCGATATTAATGACCATATCAAATTCTTCTGCTCCTTCGAATAGAGCTCGTTGTGTTTGAGCAATCTTTATATCAGTAAGGTCGGCTCCCAATGGAAATCCTATGGTTGTCGCAACCGTAACCTGCGTTGAAGAAAGTTCTCTAACAGCACGCTTGACATGGACAGGATTCACACAAACAGCAAAAAATTTATACTGAGCGGCTTCCGAACAAAGTCGAACTATATCATCGGTAGTCGCTCCTGGTTGCAATAAGGTATGGTCAATATAATTTGCCAAAGCCAATACCCAAGGCTTAGAAAATCCAGCCTCATTATCGTCGGCAGACTTATCCGCTTTTAAAGCAGAACCTGTTGGGCTTTCACTTTCAATGTCAGTACTTGACTTGCGTCTTTTACCACGTTCTTTCTTTGCAGTCATTTAGCTTATCCAAAAGTATTTTTCACCAGACAATTATATGAGCAACTAAAAATGTACGTTAAAGTCAGCTGTATTTTGTGTACGTTTGCGACTTGTGTCTTCAGTTACTGATATTTTTTCGTGATATTCCTGCAAACTGTGAACGGCCAAAGGTCCGCTTTGCAAGGCTCCTATTGCTGAGGCAGTAGCTTTAGCCCCTGCAACAGTAGTTACCACTGGTACATCGTAACTTATCGCCGCACGACGTATAAGTTGATCATCTTCGCGTGCTGTACGACTAGACGGAATATTAATAACCAAATTTATGTCGCCATTCTTTATGCGATCAACCAAATTTGGTCTGCCTTCAGAAACTTTATTAACAACAATAACTGGTATACCAGCGGATCTTATTGCTGCAGCTGTTCCTCTTGTAGCAACTATTTCAAAACCAATTTGATATAACGATTGTGCTATGGGAACTATATCGCTCTTATACCAGTCAGACACAGAAATAAACGTACGTCCCTTTACAGGTAATTTGTGCCCGGCTCCCAATTGTGCTTTAGCAAAAGCTAGACCAAATTGAGAGGCAATACCCATAACTTCGCCAGTAGAACGCATCTCTGGTCCAAGGCTAATCTCAGCCCCACTAAATCGGCTAAAAGGAATCACGACCGATTTGACAGCCACATGCGGTGGTATCAAACGCGGTGTTATACCCAACTCAGACAAAGTCTTACCAACTATTACGTAAGCGGCTATCTTTGCCCAAGGCACACCTGTTGCTTTAGAAACAAATGGAATAGTACGACTAGCTCGTGGATTCACTTCAAGGATATAAAGCTCTTTACCCTGCAGAGCAAATTGTATATTCATCAAGCCAATTACTTTTAATTCTTTTGCCAATGCAAGAGTAGCTTCTCTAATTTCTTCGACAATATTCAATGGAATAGTTTGTGTAGGCAATACACAAGTACTATCGCCAGAATGGATACCAGCTTGTTCAACGTGTTCCATTATGCCGGCAATAATTGTAGTAGTACCATCACTCACTGCATCCACGTCGATTTCTATTGCATTCTCCAAAAATTGGTCAATCAAAATAGACATTCCTTCTTGCTGAGAAAATCCCATGGATAGCCAGCGTTGTAATTCTTCTTTAGAATAAATTATTTCCATAGCCCGACCACCCAAAACATAACTTGGTCGCACAAGGACTGGATAACCAACTTTTTGCGCAATAGCAAAAGCTTCTTCCGGAGTACTTGCTATAGCACCGGCTGGCTGTTTAAGATTTAATTGATTGGCTAATTCATTGAAGCGGGCTCTATCTTCAGCTCTATCAATAGAATCCGTACTAGTACCCAGAATCTTAAATCCTCGAGTTTCTAGACCGCGTGCTAATTTAAGCGGCGTTTGTCCACCTAATTGAACAATAATGCCTGTTGGTTTTTCTATAAGGGCTATATTTGTGACATCTTCAAGCGTAAGTGGTTCAAAATATAATCTGCTCGATACATCATAGTCAGTTGATACAGTTTCAGGGTTAGAGTTAACCATAACTGCTTCGTAGTTCAACTCTCTTAAAGCAAGGCTGGCATGAACACAACAATAATCAAATTCAATACCTTGTCCTATACGATTAGGTCCACCACCAAGAATTAAAACACGCGGATTAGTCGCTGGTGGTACTTCGGATTCCTCTTCATATGTTGAATACAAATATGGCGTACTAGCAGCAAACTCAGCTGCACAAGTATCAATCATCTTATATGATGGTGCCAAATTATATTTCTGCCGCAAGGCAAAAATATCGTCTTCACTACAACCAATAAGATTAGCTAGTTGTTTGTCACCAAAACCCATGCGTTTAAGCAGCAAAAGTAGATCCTTTTCTAATTTTGTTGGATCTTTGATATTTTTTTCAATCCAATCGCTCTTGTCATATAATTCAACCAAATTGTCTATAAACCAAGGATCAATGTTAGTTAATTCTTGTATTTCATTAGGCGTAATACCAGCAGCAAGTGCTCCATATATATCGGTAAGTCTGTGATGACTCGGTATTGAAAGACGACGTCGCCATTCATTAACATCAGCTTTGGCTCGCGCTGGAACTCTTACGAAACCAGCTAGCCCCAATTCAAGCCCCCGCAATGCTTTTTGTGTAGACTCCTGAAAAGTTCGTCCAACCGCCATCACTTCCCCAACGGATTTCATTTGTGTGGTTAGGGTAGTGTCGGCTCCTCGAAATCTTTCAAAATTGAAGCGCGGAATCTTTGTCACCACATAGTCTAATGTTGGTTCAAATGAAGCCGGTGTGGTCTTTGTAATATCGTTAGCTATTTCATCCAGAGTGAAACCTACAGCCAGTTTTGCAGCAATTTTAGCGATTGGATAACCGGTTGCTTTACTAGCTAAAGCAGATGATCTCGAAACACGAGGATTCATTTCAATAACAACAATACGTCCAGTTAATGGATTTACACCAAATTGAATATTAGAACCGCCAGTATCAACACCTATGGCACGAATAATTTTTATAGATGCATCGCGCAACCGTTGATATTCTTTATCGCTTAAAGTTTGTATAGGGGCAACAGTAATTGAGTCTCCAGTGTGTACACCCATCGGATCAAAATTTTCGATTGAACAAATAATAACAACGTTATCAATACAATCACGAACGACTTCCAATTCTATTTCTTTCCAGCCTAGAACACTTTCTTCAAGCAATATCTCATGCACTGGACTCATATTTAAGCCATTACTAGCTATATTATCTAATTCTTCTTGATTGTAAGCTATGCCACCACCAGCGCCACCAAGTGTAAAAGCTGGACGAATGATTATAGGAAAACCTATTTTGATCGCTATTTCTTTTATTTCCGAAAGATTGCGGGCAATACCAGAATTTGGCACATCCAATCCAATTTCAAGCATTGTTCTTTTGAACAATTCTCTATCTTCAGCTAATTTAATAGCCTCAACTTTTGCCCCAATGAGTTCAACACCATATTGGGCAAGCACCCCAGATTCAGCTAATTCAACAGCTACATTCAAAGCTGTTTGCCCACCCATTGTAGGCAATAATGCTTGAGGTCTTTCTTTAGCAATTACCGCTTTAACAACATCCGCTGTTACTGGTTCCACATAAGTGGCCACCGCCAGTTCGGGATCCGTCATTATTGTGGCCGGATTGGAATTGACTAAAACAACCTTATAACCCTCGTCCTTCAATGCTTTGCAGGCTTGACTACCTGAATAGTCAAATTCACAGGCTTGTCCGATAGTTATTGGACCCGCTCCTAGAACTAAAATTTTCGATATATCTTTTCGCTTTGGCATTTTTAAATAAGGTTACCCGGTTCGTAAGACAGCGTACAGTGGTGAGACTCCAACAAGGCGCGGAAGCGATTAGACAACTCGACATCGACTAAGCGCCCGTATTGAGAACAAAATGGATTATAGCAAAGCGCAGGGCGCCGATAGAAGAGAGGCCGCGTCGGCATTAAGTATGCCTGCGTAAAAGCGAGAGCGTGAATACGCGCGTTGAGCCAAGGGACGCAGGCGAGGCAGCGCTACAAATAGAAATAATGACAAAATGCGTTTGAAAACCCTCTCTAAGTTGGTATAGAAAAGATAGTTCAATTAGGGAATTACTTTTAACTATGTCGTCTTAAACCGACCAGTGCTGGTTTAGGGGCTCTGCATGCGTCATCGATTTATAAAACACTTTGTTACTTTTGCCAAGCCTATCAGCACTAAGCTGACTCTTTTTACCGCCAAAAACTATTTTCAAAAGCTTGCCAAGAAATCGATTAGCAAGCTTTTTTTTATAACCTTAGGCTTATCTCTCCTGGCTCAATTGCCTTCTTATAGTAAAGTCGTAAGAGTAGATGAAGTAGACTTAGCCGGTAAACATTACAACTACTTATATGAGTGGTCTGATGCTGACACAAAGCCAAAAGCTATCATTTTGGCTATACATGGACTAACTTTGCATGGCAAAGTATATGATCAATTAGCTAATCATTTAGCACAGGAAGGATTCATAGTATTAGCTCCTGACTTGCCTGGCTATGGAAGACGCTGGCAAAAAGATTCTATTTCTTATTTTAAAGGACTAGAAAATCTTGCTGATATTCTGGACTCAATTAAATCCACCTATAAAAACTTGCCTATTATTTGCATGGGTGAAAGCTTAGGGGCAAATCTCGCTCTAGCCACAGCCCAGAACAAGGCAGATGTGGTGGACGGGATAATCTTATCGAACCCAGCTTTAAAAACACGCGTAAATATAACGCCAAAAACGACAGTCGGTGGAATGAATTTGCTTGTCAGCTTGATTAAGACTGACATAGTTGTAGATCTGGCACCATACATGAGGGCATATGCTTCTGAAGACCCAGCTATTACTAATGCTATGTTGAGTGATCCGCTAATTCATAAGCAAATAAAAGGACAATCTATATGGGAAAGCTTCCAAGGAATTCGTCCAGTATATAAACAAGCAAAACTCATAAATAAAACAACCCCCGTTCTTATACTTCAGGGTAAGGAAGACAAAATATTGGATGCTCACAAGATCATTAAATTGGTCTCAAGTCTAAATTCAGAAGATCAAACAGTGAAATGGTTTAACAAACGGGGACATACTTTGCTTGAAGAATGTGAACCAAGGACAGAAATCTTGCAAACATTAGACGATTGGCTTAAGGCACATGTGGACAAATTGGCAGAGGCTAAAACTACAGCTGTTCCGATGACTTCTGCATTGCCACCAATCACACAAACGGTGCTAAACGCCGCCAGTACCACCGAATAATTATTTCTTTTATGTAATTTATAGTCACATGTAATAAACATAAGCTTGGATTTTTCCTTAACTTATATAAGTGACTGCCTGACATCAAAAGAAGTGTTAAAATTAAGCCTGGTACGGAGGTATCTTTTTAAATGCCAGTTTCAGAACAACCCATGCGCAAGCTCCTAGGTGTTCTTTATCCAACTATTTCTTGGTTAAATGAACAAGGTTCAGTAGCTATAAGCGCAGTCCCTGTCGATCATCTAGATGCGATTAAACAATTAGAAAGGATCGGCATAGTGTACAAAAGAAATAATCGTTCCTACGAATTGCAAAAAATAAGACTCAAAAAATTGCTCGGCAATGAAACACTTGAATCAATTGGTCAAGAAAACATTGAATGTCCTAAACCGATAGTAGAACCAGAAATAAAGGCCACTTTGAACTAGTCTTGTCTTACTTATCAATAGTTATTCCAGCATATAACGAAGAGCATCGGCTGCCTGCCACTTTAGATTCTATATGTAATTTTTTTGCAGGCAGAAACTTAGATTTCGAAATTCTTATTGTCAATGATGGTAGCACTGATAATACTAGTACGCTTATTGAACGATATACAACTAGATATCCACAAATTAGAACGATTACCAATCCAATCAATAGAGGAAAGGGCTATACTGTTAGGGCTGGTGTATTAGCAGCCAATAGCGATTTGATTCTAATTGATGATGCCGATGGCAGTTCGCCAATTGCAGAATTCGATCGACTAAATGCCGCTATACAAATGGGAGCAGACATTGCTATTGGCTCTAGAGCAAAGCCAGATCCAAATCGTACTGTAAATGCTTTAGCCTATAGAACCCATATCGGAAACACATTCAATCAAGTTGTACAGTCTTTATTGTTGCCGGGCATTTACGACACTCAATGCGGTTTTAAATTATTCAAAAAAGATGCAGCCCGTAACATTTTTTCCTTGGCTACTATTAACGGATATGCTTTCGATGTAGAAATACTCTATATTGCCCGCATAAACAAATATCGAATAGAAGAAGTGGGTATAAATTGGAACAATGTACTTGGATCAAAAGTGAATGTATTTATTGATTCGATTAAAATGCTTGCCGAGGTACTAAAAATATCTTTAAATGCTAAACAAGGCAAATACTCCAATAATCAAGTTCAAATAAATGACCGAACTTACTAACGCGCCTCAAAAGAAACAATATTTTTTACCAGATCTGGCAGATATAATTTTTCTGGTCATTTTATGGCTAATTTTGTTTATAAAAGAAAATATGCTTTTAGCCGATGGCTCCACAGGCTGGCATTTAGTTACTGGTAATTACATTCTTCAACACCATAATATTCCACATACGGACATTATGTCTTACACTTTTGCCAACAAAGCCTGGGTAGCTTATGAATGGCTGTCTGATGTATTAATGGCGGTCTTAGTAAAACTTGGTGGTCTTAATTTGTTAAATGTTGTTGTAGCCAGTGCAATAGCATTCTTGGTTTTTTTGCTTTATGGACGATGTCGCGAAAATGGTTGTAATTTTGCCTTTGCCGGATTTTTATCAATAATCGGCGCTGCAATTGCAGCCATACATTGGCTAGCTCGACCCCATATATTCACATTTTTTGGTGTTTATATATTTAGTACTTTACTTGAACGTTTTCATAACAATGCTATTACTAAGAAAAAGCTTGCCACAGCTTTATGTTTATATATGTTGCTTTGGGCTAATACACAT
This sequence comes from Candidatus Melainabacteria bacterium, assembly GCA_027451745.1. Lineage (GTDB taxonomy): Bacteria > Cyanobacteriota > Vampirovibrionia > Obscuribacterales > Obscuribacteraceae > JABDBL01. Next base: position 15,413 of record DAIDIP010000018.1, on the reverse strand, counting down.
CCTGCTTTTTTACTCGGTTTTGTTTTAATCGGTATTTATTTAGCTTCATCCATCTGCAAATATTTCTTCTTAAAACCAGCCAGTACTGAGGCCGCGGACCAGGATAAAAATCGGATCAAATTTCTATCTTTTCTCTTAGTGTTAAATGTGGTGGCAAGCCTGTGCAATCCATATGGTTATCATTTATATTCCTATGTGGCAAATTATTTATTCAAAACCAATATGATCGTCGCCGCCACCGACGAATTTCTCTCACCAATATTTCACGGTGCTATACAACCGTTATTCTTAGAATTGCTCTTTGCTCTTACTATCGTCGGTCTTGTTATTACTAAAACAAAAATCAATCTTCCTAGTCTTTTAGTTTATATAGTCTTCGCTCATTTAAGCTTATCCGCCCAACGCAATATGGCTCTTTACGTCATCGTAGCCTTGCCTTTTATTGCTCGTTTATATAGTAGTACTCAATTAGATTCAAATGGTGGTGCAATTTATAATGCGCTCAAACCATCATGGCAAGGCTTTATAAATAGAGCTAATATTTTAAATATCGATTTCACAGAGATGGAAAGACTCTGCTCTTACCACCTGCTTCCTATAATAACCACCGCCGCACTGATTCTAATAGCTATTAATAGTGGTAAAGCTTTTTGCTGCACTTATTTACAAGCGGATTTTGACAAAGAAAGCAAGCCGGATACCACACTTACAGCTATCAAACAATTGCATTTAGACCCTTATCATGGCTTTTCTTTAGATAATTGGGGCGGGGTTATAAGATACAAGCTTGATTATCCGGTCTTCATTGACGATAGAGCTGATTTTTATGGTCAAGATTTTTATTTAAACTACGGCAAAATAATTCAACTCTATCCCGGCTGGCAATCTTTACTGCAAAAATACCAAATCAATTGGATTTTATTGCCAAAAAATAGCCGACTCATTGAAGAACTAAAAAGAGACAACAATTGGAAAACTGCCGCTGAAGATCAAGCATCTGTACTAATTATCAAAACTACAAATACGCCTGATTAATTAGAAATACTAGTTTCGATTTAGCCCTAATTCTTGCTTAGAAGCAATATCATAGCCTAGCGTTTCTTCAGCTAATCGAGCTCTGTATTTAACATTTTCGAAAACAGAGGATTGGATCAAGGAAGTATCAGCCATTTCATCATAATTAAGCTTTTCAATATCATTTTCTAAATCATCACGTTCTCGCATGTCATCATCAATACTTATATTAGGAAGATAAGACAATGATTCTGCTTCATATGCCTTGTCTGAAGTACTAATTAAAGCTCGCCTAATCTCGTCCCGTCCTTCAGGAGTCGAAAAATCATCCGTATAGGCTGCTTGAAGAGTATTGACGTTCTCATAGCCCAGCGGTGCCTGTTCGGCTGGAATAACGATGCTATTGTCTATAGTATTAGTAAACCCTGTCGACATAACCTGCTCCTGCTGTCGATTTGCTAATAATTTACTGCTTAAGCCATATTTTGTCTGCGGAAAAATACGTATTTTTCCCATAAATTAACCAGGGTTAATAATGCCTACTTTTTGCCTTCAAAAATAGCCACCAGGTCATCTTGCGGCTTTGGAACTGCATCACTCACAGCTTCGTCAAGTTCCTTCGGATAGGCTTTTCCTAGTATCTTATAGACATTTTGCAGTCTCAACCTAAACTGCTGGTCAAACATTGCGTCATGGGCTGAATTATTAGGCTCGCCAAACCACCAGAACCAATCGCTCCCTTCAGCTGCATATATTTCTTCCCAAGCCGCCTTTTTAGTTTCTTCGGAATAACTACTTTTCTTTAGCTCTTCATACAAAAACTGCCTTGTTGTACATAATAAATCCCAGGCATAATTCTTTTCAGGTTCACCAATCCAAATATGAAAATCAGCATTTATCCATGAACCTGTTTCAATTTTTTCCAATTTAGATGTGGCTGGATGTCTCGCTAAATAGTCGCTCATTGTACAAACGTTCAACGTACTATCTTTAGCTAATCGCGTATAAAGTTCTTGCAAAAATGGCGCCCCGTCTTTTTCATAGGTCTCCCAGCAATTCTCCCCATCAAGAGCAATTACCACCACACCTTCTCTTTCCCAATTTAAGAGCCGTTTTTGAATATGTTTTAGTCTCATATATAAAGCAGAGGCTGCTTCTTCAGCAGCCCTGCTACCGTAAGAAAAACTCAGCTCGTTTGAAGTCACCAATTCTCTAAAAAACACAGTAATCTTTTCATCACCTACAAAAACTTCATATGGCTGACAAAGAGTTTCAGCACTATTCAAATTACCAAACTCGTCTCTATAAATAACATCACCAGTTGTTTTACACAAAAGTGCTTCATCAGCAATTACCCAGTTCACTCCATTCTGAGCAATAATTTCTAAAGCCGAAGGGCTTATAGACATTTCTGAGGGCCACATGCCATTGGATTTCTGTCCCATAGTCTTTTCGTATAAACCAAGGCCCGTTTTTACTTGATGCACAGCATCTTCTCTATGAAAGAATAGTTTCTTTGGCAAAATCACGTTAGGTTTAGCTAAACGTGCTGCATTAGTATCAACTAGCAAGGGCAATATCGGATGATAATAGGGTGTTGTTGTCACCTCTATCTGTCCTTCTTCTTGCTTCTTACGATAATATGGAATGATTTGTCCTATAAGTTCCCTTTGTATCTGAATTATTCTTTTACGTTGCTCTAAAGAATAATTCTCTCCTTGGATTAACAAATGTTTTAACTCATCAATATTATTTTGCCAAAGTGGATCGAACCAAGATAAATTCATCCATGTTGCCATGTCTGCATATTCCTGATTGGTAAATTGATCTAGAATATCTTCGTACAAATCACTTTTGCTTAACAACTTTTGCATTTTTGAATACAACACCAGATATGGTGCATGTACTTTAATTTGCCGTTCCAAATTAGCGTGAAAAGATTCGGCTAAAATATACAGCTTATCTTCCTTCGTATAGTTTTCACATGGTTTGATAGTCAACAATAACTGCTCATCTACTGCATTATTGTGAGCATAATCCTCAATCTGCTCTATTAAAGAAGGGACCAAATTAAAAGTTTGTCTAATATTGGGAAAAGCTTCCAAAACTTTTGCCATATCAAGATAATCTTTAATGGCGTGAAGACGTACCCAAGGCAGCAAATATTTACCAGTCAAACGATCCTTATACAATGGCTGATGCATATGCCACATAAAACATACAGATAATTGCTCAGTCATAAATTTCTGCCTTTTACAAATTGTCTAATCTATCTTTTTGCAATCGGCGCTCCAGTCAAAGCACCAATTAACTGATCATGAATCAATCCATTTGTAGCTACAATGTCTACTTTGATATTGGATAAATCAAATTCTTTACCGTTAGGGCCAGTTACTTGTCCACCAGCTTCACGCACAATGACTGTACCAGCTCCAATATCCCATAAAGATATTTGTTTTTCCCAAAACCCTTCCGTGCGACCACATGCAACAAAACACAGGTCAAGTGCCGCAGAGCCATCACGTCTCACACCATGAGTAGTATCAGTAATGTGCATAAACAATTCTCTGTTAGATGGCTCAGTAGCCCTGCTTGCAGAATGGAAGCCGGTAGCCAAAAGACTTTCTCCCAGTGCAATCACTTTTGATACATGTATTGCTGTATTGTTTAACCATGCCCCTTTTCCATCTTGAGCCCAAAACAGCTCGTTAGCAACAGGGTTAAATACTACGCCCAACACTAATTTGCCCGCTTCTTCGAGTCCAATAGATACACAGAATAGTGGATAACTGTGAGCAAAATTTGTTGTCCCATCAATTGGATCAATAAACCAACGCCGATTACTATTATTACCTTGGCTAGCTCCGCTTTCTTCAGCTAAAATCGCATCATCAGGAAACTCTTCGCGTAAAATCTTGATTATTATTTGCTCAGCTGCTTTATCTACATCCGTTACCAGATTGAACGCACCTTTATAGTCAATTTTGCCTATATCACCTACACGCTCCAGCATTAATTGACCAGCTGCCCGTGCAGCTCTCACCGCCACTTCTTTAGTTTTATCCACGAATAACCTCTTTTTTAGCGCTGCCTCGGCTTCGTCCCTCGCCTCAACGCGCGTATTTTACTTCGTTCCACTTCCGCCGCCTCACCGTCGCCGTTCGCTCCACTTCTCCGCCTGTCTTTATTTTAGCGCTGCCTCAATGCGTCCACTCTGAAATAAGTTTAGTAAACCAAGAACTAAGCGTCAATTGACTATGTTGCCTGACAAGCGATATTCTTATCACATAATTAAGGACGCCAGCTTGCTGGCATATAAACGCGTAGGAAAAATAAATGTCAGATAAGGCATATAGCATCAATCCAGTCAAAACTGATTTTCCAATGAAAGCAAATAGCCAAGTGCGGGAAGTTGAAATTCAATCTAAATGGCAAGCAAGCAAAGTTTACGAGCGCAATCTAGATAAAAGAAAAAATGGTGAAAAGTTTGTTCTCCATGATGGTCCCCCTTATCTTAGTTCAAGTAAAATTCATTTAGGACATGCACTCAACAAAATACTTAAAGACATAGTTACCAAATACAAGGCAATGCATGGCTTCTATGCTCCTTATGTGCCTGGATACGATAGCCACGGATTACCAATTGAAACAGCTGTTGTAAAAGATGTTAAGGGTGGTCGTAATGCTTTAACTCCTCTTGAATTAAGAATACGTTGCCGCGAATTTGCCCTAAAAAACTTACAGGGACAAGAAACAAATTTTAAACGTTTAGGCGTCTGGGGTGACTGGGCACACCCATATATAACTTTGGATAGTAAATTCGAAGCTGCACAATTGCGTGTTTTTGGACAAATGGCTGCTAAAGGTTATCTCTATAAAGGACTTAAATCAGTCAGCTGGTGTCCTAATTGTGAAACAGCTTTAGCTGAGGCAGAAATTGAATATCATGAGCATACATCGGAAGATGTCTATGTCAAATTCGCAGTAGATAAAGAATCAAAAGAAAAATTAGCCAATTTAAGCAATAAAAAACTTGATCCAGCAAAAGATGTTTTCTTTGTCATCTGGACCACTACTGTTTGGACTTTACCGTCTAACTTAGCCATTGCTGTTCACCCTGAATTCGAATATGAATTGCTAGAACTAAAATCAGGTGAAATACTCATAGTAGCAAGTTCACTTAAAGATGCTTTTTTGACCAATGCTAAACTATCAGAAAATTACAAACAAACCATCGCTAAACTTTCTGGCAAAGATCTCGAACACCTCCAAACTAAGCATCCATTTTTTGATAGACCAAGTCCAATTATTTTAGGTGACCACGTTACAGCTGAAGCTGGTACAGGCTGTGTGCATATTGCTCCTGGTCACGGTCCAGAAGACTTTGAACTAGGCGCAAAATACAAACTTGGTGTTCTTTCTCCAGTTGACGGACGCGGTATTTACACAGCCGAAGCTCAACAATTTGCTGGCCAAAGATATGACAAAGCAATTCCACAAATTGTTGAGCTTATGCAAAGCAATGGCTCTCTAGTTCATGCAGGCAAAGTACAGCATAGCTATCCTCATTGTTGGCGTTGCAAAAAACCGCTTATATTTCGCGCCACAGAACAATGGTTTGCTTCAGTTGATGGTTTTCGCAAAAAAGCATTAGAAGCGATCGACACGGTTAAATGGATACCTGAATCAGGCCGCAACCGCATTTATAACATGGTAGAAAACCGTTCTGACTGGTGTATAAGCAGGCAGCGAGCCTGGGGCGTTCCCATACCTGTTTTTTATTGCCAATCTTGTAATCATGTACTCATGACTTTAGAAAGTATCAATAGAGTAGCTGATATTTTTGCCCAAGAAGGTTCTGATAGTTGGTGGAAAGAAGAAGCTAATTATTTCTTAGCCAAAGATACAAAATGCAAAAAATGCAACAGCAAAGACTTTCGCAAAGAAACTGACATTATGGATGTATGGTTTGACTCTGGTTCTACCCATGCCGCCGTCTTAGACGAACGCCCCGAACTTAGAGGGACCCCATGTGAAATGTATTTAGAGGGTAGCGACCAACATAGAGGCTGGTTTCAATCATCATTGCTTACAAGCGTAGCTACTAAAGGTGTAGCTCCATATAAAGTTGTACTCACACACGGTTTCTTTGTTGACGAACACGGAAGAAAGATGTCCAAGTCATCTGGCAATATGGTCGAACCAGAAGCAGTAATAAGCCAATACGGTGCTGACGTATTAAGACTATGGGTAGCTTCACTCAACTATACCGACGATCTGCCCATAGGTAAAAACCTGTTAACTCAAATCGCCGAAATCTATCGTAAGTTGCGCAATACCGCTCGTTATCTCTTGGGTAATTTGTACAACTATACCCCAAGTACGGATCAAGTACCCTATACGCAATTAAAAGACCTTGATAAATTCATTTTACATAGACTACAAACGGTCATAGAAGACGTGCGTGTAGATTTTGATCGTTATGAATTTTTCAAATACTATCAAGTCTTACAAAATTTCTGTGTTGTTGATTTATCCAGCTTTTATTTTGACATTGTCAAAGATAGACTCTATACAGCTGCTCCTAAATCAGAAAGCAGACGTGCCGTACAAACAGTACTAGCAGAATTAGTCAAAGCAATTGCTCTATTACTTGCACCAGTTACGCCACATTTGGCTGAAGACATATGGTCACATATACCTGAGGCAATCAAACAAAGCTGGAATTTAGACGAAAGTGTTTTACTCAATGATTTTCCTCAAGTAAAAAAAGAGTTCGTTGATGACAGTAAAGAAGAATTCTGGACTGATTTGCTAGCTCTTAGAACAGTAGTGCTTAAAGCACTTGAACAGGCTCGTGCCGCTAGACTAATAGGTAGCTCGCTAGAAGCTCAAGTTCATATTTCTATCGGGGAAGAAAAAATGGCAAAGAAAGCAGAGACAATCAAATCTGATTTACCAGCCTTTTTCATTACCTCTCAAGTTGAACTAGTGGAGAATAATAACGGCTCTCATAAGCAAGAAGAAGAAGTACTTTCTTCCTTAGATGAGAATGACATAAAAGTAGCTGTATTAAAGGCTGCCGGTACTAAATGTGTACGTTGTTGGAAATATACATTAGACGTTGGTTCCAACAAAGAACACCCACAGCTTTGCAATGATTGCTTTCAAGCTATCACAGCACTGGACTTAGCAATATAAAAACAAACAAATTCCTGCTGCTAACGTTAATTCGAACCACTATTAAAGGAAGAGCCTAAAGCAACAATTTCCAATAAAGCTACTATATAAGCCGCAGGTACAACAAATGTTAGAAAGGCTTGCCATCCCCAGTTAATATCATTACCTTCTCTCCACTCGCAATATAAATATATTACCCTAAAAAATAAATTAACGCTAAAACCCATAACACCAAAAATAACTAGTAAGGTAATTGGATACACTTCTGTGCTCCCATACGTATCACGAGTTAAAAGGTCATTAAGTACCCTGGCATCCGTTTTAGATTCATACACATTGCGACTTTGCTCAATATTCACCTTCATTCGAGCTGAGCTATTTTGATATAAGTCAAACCGACAGACGGCAAAAGCTATCATCAGTAATAGAACAATAAAAATAGACAACCAATTTAAATACTTATACATCACTGATGCAAATGTGTCGCAGCTCGTCTCAATCTATCTGAAATCGCCAACCAATCACTCGATTCTGGTGTTTTCTCAACTAAAATATAATTAGCATCTAACCGATCCAGCTTGCGCAAATTAGCGTATAGTTCTCTAGCATAAATTTTAGGATCTATGTTTGCTTGGATATATTTTCTAATAACTTTTGGCAAATTATCTTTAATAGAATCCAGAGTCGAAGATTGATCAGTAGATAATAACTGATCACAACCACTTAAAGCCAGTACAGCATAAGTCAATTGATCAGACTTAGTAGATGCATTGTGGTTCGCCAGAAATGTTCGCATTGCTGATTTATCCAGAAGCAACATAGGTGTACTGGGTGCATAATGACTTTTATCACTACCAGGCACACGGATATTTTTCACCCTGTCTGCCAAAGAAGAACCTACAGAAATATTAGTATTTTGTGCTAGACCAGAATACTCAATAATATCTTGCTCCGGAATAATGCCAGGACGCAGTATCCGAGGTCGAGGACCAGTAACATCGACTATAGTCGACTCAATACCAATTGGGCAGCTACCCCCATCTATAACTATGCTAATCTCATCACCAAACTCAGCCGCAACGTGCTCAGCACAAGTAGAGCTAACCCGTCCATACTTATTAGCAGACGGAGCAGCAATACCCCCACCAAATGCATTTAGTAAAGCAAGGGCAAGCGGATGTGCTGGAACTCTCAAACCAACTGTATCCTGTCCACCTGTAACCATTGAGGAAACATGTTTTGCTTTTTTTACTATCAAAGTCATTGGCCCTGGCCAAAACTGTCTGGCTAATATGCGTGCATAATCAGGTAATTCAATACACCAATCGTTCATTTGTTCAAGACTTGCTAAATGAACTATTACAGGATGATTAGTCGGGCGACCTTTAGAGACATAAAGTTTCTGCAGCGCTTTATCGTTGTTAGCGTCAGCTCCAAGCCCGTAAACAGTTTCAGTCGGAAAAGCGACTAATTCTCCTTTTCGTAAATGGTCAGCAGCTAAAGTAATTGTTGATCGGTCAAGAATTAGTGACATAGCGTGGATCGTTTAGAACGCCTCTCATAGCCCAAGGGTTTACCGACTCGACCAAAACATTTACTAGTTGTCCTGTTAAACTTTCAGTCCCAGCAAAGTTTACTATTTTATTAGTTCTTGTACGTCCTGAAAGCCGAGCGTCATTCCTTTGGCTCTTTCCTTCAACCAAAACTTCCACTATTTTACCCAAATATTGTTTATTACATTTATGAGCAACTTCAGTTATTACTGAATTCAAGAAACGCAAACGTTCATATTTTTCATTCTCTGACACTTGCCCTTCCCAACTAGCCGAAGGAGTATGGGGACGTGGTGAATACGCAGCAGTGTTACAAGCATCAAAACCAATTTCTTCAACAAGAGAAACTGTGCGCATAAATTCTTGTTCTGTTTCACCTGGAAAACCAACAATTAAATCCGATGTAATTGCGGACTCCGGTATACGTGTACGAATTTTATCTACTAACTTTCTATAAAAATCCACATTATAACCACGGGCCATACGACGCAAAGTACGATCATCACCAGCTTGTATGGGCACGTGGAAGTATTCGCATGCACTTTCCACCTCAGCAACTGCATCTATAATCTCTACTCTCAAGTCACGAGGATGTCCGGTAAGAAAACGAATTCTTTTAATTTCCTTCACTTTATCGACCATTCTAATAAGATCACCTAAGTGAATAGCAGGATCTAAATCATGTCCATAGGCAGTGACATTTTGTCCAAGTAAAGTAACTTCTTTATACCCTGCTTGCCCCAATTCTTCTATTTCGCGCACTATTGTCTGTGGCGTTCGGCTTTTCTCACGCCCGCGCACATAAGGAACAATACAATAAGTGCAATTGTAATCACACCCATAGATAATTGACACCCACGCACTAATATCGTTATTTCTAATTACAGGCAACTCCGGTAGTTCAGGTGGCAATTCTTGCCAAATTTCTACTGCCGGCTGCTTAGTTTTTTGCGCCTGCAAGACTAGCTCAGGCAGTCTTTGCAAGTTATGTGTACCAAAAACAACATCCACATAAGGAGCACGTTTAAGCAATGCTTGTCCAGCGTCCTGTGCTACACAACCACCCACGGCTATCATTGCACTGGGCATTTCTTGCTTTATTTTGTTCCAGTGACCAAGATAGCTGAAAACTTTGTCTTCAGCACCCTCGCGAATAGCACAAGTATTTAATATCATTAACTGTGCTTCTTTAAGCTTGTCAGTTTGCTCATAGCCTATTTCGTGCAGCAAACCAAGCATATTCTCCGAATCTGCTTTATTCATTTGACAGCCGAAAGTTTCAATATAGACTTTTTTGTCTACATTGAGCTTCTCGACACTATCCTTACTTTGAACTTGTGCAACCACTACCAAAGCACCGTTAAATATACTTATTGGTCCTAATTTTAGATTATATATGGCTGAATTTATATCGATCGTTGTCTTATTCTGCCTAACCGAGACAAAAATTGTATAAGATAATAAAAGTATGAATAATTATTTAAAATCCAAAGTCATTTTAGTCATTTTCGCCTGTGTCTTCTGCGCCTCAACCCCAGAAGCTCTGTCTGCCGAACCAAATCATGACGCCAATACTATCACCATCAACACTAGAAATAGCGAATCTGTATTGCTAGATAATTACATAGCCGCAGCCAAAAAACAATTCGAGCGACTGTCTAAAAATATACCTGGTATTAATAAAGGCGAAAGAGAGAAGCAAAACACAGAAAAGCAAACTGATTCATTAAGTGCTTTAAAAAACAGCTTAACAAGCTCAGTCCGAAATCTTTACGACTCTGAACATCCGGAAAAACTATTCAGTAAATTAATAGCAGGATATTCTTTCTATTTGTACCTGGAAGGACAAATACTCAAATACGGCGAACCACTTTTAGGCAAAGATAATCAAATAATTCTTCAAATTCAAAAGAACCATAAATCTCATGTGGAATATCTGGAATCACTAAAGCAACAAAAGCTCTTGCTTAGTAAACAAGAAAACAAATCTCTTGAGAACAATGGCTCCGCTCGTCCCCGACAACAACCCTAGCTGCCAGCCTAAGATGTCCGAAAAATGACGATTTAGCCAAAGAATACTTTTGCTACTTCGTAAACATCCATATCTAATGTCTTAAGGCTATCCACACCAGCCGAGACAGGTACATCTTTAATTAGACTGCCTTGAAGAGCAACCATACGTCCGAACTTTTTCTCATGTACCAGGTCTGCTGCCGCCACACCAAATCTTGTCGCCAAAACTCTATCAAAGGCAGTAGGGGAACCACCGCGTTGAATATGTCCAAGAACAATGGCTCGTGTTTCATAACCAGTATGTTTTTCAATTAGCTTAGCTAATGTCTCACCAATACCACCTAATCTCACATGGCCAAAAGAATCCAATTCCTGATCTTTAAGAGCTTCTTGGTCTCCCAATTTAGCCCCTTCAGCAACAACCACAATTGAATAATCTTTCCCGCGCGCATGTCGTTGTTTAATTGCTTCAACAATCTCTTTCAGGTCAACAGGTAGCTCAGGCACTAATATATGATCAGCACCGCCAGCAATACCACCATAACAAGCAATCCATCCAGCATGCCTACCCATAACTTCGCATACAAGAACACGATTATGGCTTTCGGCTGTTGTATGTAAGCGATCTATAGCTTCCATAACAATATTTACCGCTGTATCAAAACCAAAAGTAAAATCAGTGGCATTAAGATCGTTATCAATAGTCTTAGGAACACAAACCACATTTAAATTGTGTTGTTGATGCATTTTGTGAGCCACACCGCAAGTATCTTCACCACCAATGGCCACAAGAGCGTCTAAGCGATTCGATTTCATCGATTCAAGAATTCGTTCTGGACCACGTTCTATTTTAAAAGGATTTGTTCTCGAGGTTCTGAGTATAGTACCGCCTCTTTGAATTAAGCCCCCTGTGCTTTGCAGAGTAAGAGGCATAACCATATTCTCAATTGGTCCACGCCAACCTTCTAAAAAGCCAACTACTTCGGAACCATAATTACTGACACTCCGTCTTACGACAGCTCTTATTACAGCATTTAATCCTGGGCAGTCTCCGCCCCCTGTCAGAATACCTATCCGCATATGTCCCTCTTATTAAGCGCTCCGTAACTGATCTATTAAGTCACTTCGCGCGCGTCCTGCACCTCGCGCCTTGCGGCACTAACGCTTTACTAATTTGGTTTAATTCCATATAGCCAAGCAATCAATCAACATGCCAAGAGCAACTCGCAGTGCTCCTTTTCAATTTTGTTAGTATACTGGCAGACTATCAATATTTTGATGTTGAAGGCTTAAGAGCAAAGTTTTGTTCTAAAACTTCACGGAGATGATCAATTTCCAACTCTTGGCATTGCTCATTATTATTTAGCAGGAGGAGAAACTTGAATTTATACGAATACGAAGCAAAAGAAATGTTTGCTAATTTTGGCATTCCGGTACCACCATCAACAAGAATAAGTAATGCCGCTGAAATCAAAATAAAGCTATCAGCAGCTATCAAAGAAGCCAAACTAGATTTTCCTGTAACTCTTAAATGCCAGGTATTATCTGGCGGCCGCGGTAAAGCAGGTGGTATTAAGTTTGCTAAAGACATGTGTGAAGCAGAAGCAATTGCTGACCAATTGCTAAAGTTAAAAATAAATGATCTTCCAACTCAAAGTTTGCTTGTAGAGCCTAAATTAGCCATTGCCCAAGAATTGTATTTAGCAATCACTCTTGATCGTAATCAAGGTTGTGCAATTTTTATTGCTAGCGCTGAAGGTGGCATCGAGATTGAGTCATCGCATAACGTTGTCACAAGCCGTATTCCGTATCCTTATCATAGTTATGTAGCAAGAGATTTAGCATTTGCTTTAGATTTAAAAGGAAATGCTCTAGTTAAAGTAGCTGACATTGCCAATAAGCTATATCAATTATTTGTTTCAAGAGATTTAGATTTGGCCGAAATAAATCCTCTCATTATTACAAAATCAGGTGAAGTCGTTGCCTTGGACGGAAAAATAATAGTCAATGACGATGCTTTAGACAGACAACCTTATTTTAAAGGCTGGCTTGAAAAACATTTAGATGGATTAACATCAAGAGAACAGAAATCCAAATTGACCGGACTAAACCTAGTAGAACTCAAAGGTAATATCGGCATTATATGTAATGGTGCAGGCTTGGTTATGGGCACCATGGATATGGTAAAAGATTTTGGCGGCGAACCTGCTAATTTTTTAGACGTTGGTGGGGGAGCGAGTCGCGATAAAACTTTGGCAGCTTTAGAAATAGTCCACGATAATCCAGACGTAAAAGTAATTTTGCTCAATATTTTGGGCGGCATTACTGCTTGTGATGAAATAGCTCATGCGCTTACTGAATTTATAAAAAAATATCCCAAGCGACAAATGGTTGTTCGTCTGCAAGGCAACAATCAAGACTTAGCTGAGCAAATCCTATCGAATAGTGGTATTAAATTATTTTCTGATTTAGAAGAAGCAGTGCAAGAAGCAGTCAGTCGTTCACACTAGTGAAATAGAATACAGAAAGAAATGAAATAGTAGAGAGCGAACAGCGGCGAGGAGCCGGTGGAAGCGAACGGGGACAAGCGGAGAAGCTGAAGAGGCTGAAAGCGACGGAGCGTATATAAAATGATCCTAGTCAATAAAAACACAAAAGTAATCGTACAAGGCGCCACAGGAAAAATGGGCGCCACACACACTAAGCTAATGCTCAACTATGGCACTAAAATAGTTGCTGGTGTCACACCTGGCAAGGGCGGGGAGAATGTTCATGGAGTGCCAATTTATGATACGGTCAAAGCCGCTGTCGAAAAAACTGGTGCCGATGCTTCAGTAATTTTTGTTCCCCCATACCTTGCTTACGATGCAGCAAGTGAAGCACTAGCCGCTGGTATAAAACTTTTAGTTTTAATTACTGAAGGCATGCCGCCGCTTGATACAGCTAAGCTCGTGCAAGAAGTAAAAGAACACAAAGCTCAATTAATAGGCCCCAATTGCCCAGGCATTATCACCCCAGAACAATGCTTGATAGGCATATTACCAGGATCGCTTTTTAAAGCTGGTCCGGTCGGCATGGTCAGTAAAAGCGGTACCCTAACATATGAAATTGCTTTGGCCCTCACCAAATCTAATCTTGGCCAGTCAACTTGCGTAGGTACAGGCGGAGATCCTATTAAAGGTTTAGACTACCAAGAAGTATTAGCTCTGTTTGAAAAAGATCCTGAAACTAAAGCTATTGTTTTAATTGGCGAAATTGGTGGAAGCGCCGAAGAAGAGGCAGCTGAATTTATAAAACAAAACATTAAAAAGCCAGTAGTAGCATTCATTGCCGGTCAAACCGCACCACCAGGCAAACGAATGGGACATGCCGGAGCTATAGTATCCGCTGGCAAAGGTACGGCTCAATCAAAAATTGAAGCATTAAATTCTGCCGGTGTTAAAGTCGCTAAGACTCCTAAACAAGTCGCTATTTGCTTAAGCGAGATATTGTCTCCAGTCAGTCATTAAATCAAAGCAAATCAAATAAAATAATCTACTGCAAAAGCTTTGTAGCAGTATGCTTATTATGGGCAAATTTGAAAATATGGCTTATTATTTGGGTATAGGTCATTAAGACTACAAAAGCTTTCACATAATTATGGATACAAAAAATCAAAAATCGGCTCCAGACAATACTACTCCTGTGCGCGCATTGGTACTGCCTGGCGGTGGTGGTCGCGGCGCCTATCAGGTAGGTGTTGCTAAAGCATTATTAGAACATGGCGTATTTTTTGATTATGCATTTGGCACCAGTATTGGCGGTTTAAATGCAGCAATGATAGCGCAAGGTGATATTGGTAAGCTCGAAGAACTCTGGTGCAGCATGAGAGCCAAAGACATTTATCATTTACCATCACCAAACCATATTGGTCAAATGGTTTTAGGACATCATCTTGGTATTCTTGACACTCATCCTATGGAAGAATTGATACGCAGAGAAGTATCCCTGCATAAGCTAAAAGAAAGCCATACTAAATTTGGCGTTTGTACAACCGATTTGTGCAGCTTGCAAACAAGTTTTATTACAACAGATGACATTATCTCAAGCAGTGAATTAGTCGACGTATTAATGGCCACTTGTGCTTTACCTATGGCTTTTCCACCACGTCAATTACACGGTGCAGGATTATGGGTGGATGGTGGATTGGTTCGCAATACACCTATGCATGCCGCACTTGAACATGGTGCTGATGAAATCTATATGGTATTGCTACATCCACAACAAATTAACGTCTGTCCCGCTAATATGTTCGAGGTAGTAGCTCGTTGTTTAGACATAGTTTTGGACGCATCTGCTAGAAAAGAAATTCAATCAGCCGAGCTCTACAACCGCTTAATTGCTGAAGGCAATGTTGAGTCTAGAGGACGTAAAACAATATCTATAAAAGTCTTTCAACCACATCGCCAAGTTGGCACAACTTTATTGGAAATAGATCCAAATCGCTCCCGTCAATTTATCAATCAAGGCTACGCTGAAGCAATGGAACAATTGTTAGACTATAGAAAATCAGAAAGCACAATTAACCAAGTACAGACTAATTAGTCCATCCTGCAAAATAGCTTTTTAAAAACAGGCAATTAGGCGGTAGGCTCCGGAAAATCATATAGAGAT
>DAIDIP010000017.1 GCA_027451745.1 Candidatus Melainabacteria bacterium | reverse complement strand
CAAAATTTTCCTATAAAAAGATCTCTCTGGCCCATCATTTATTCAATTAATTTCCACCCGTTTTGCAGGGCGAACTATTTAAATTATGATCCATACATTTTGTATGGACAGGATAAATTTAAAAGTGATAGTTATCTCCATCTATCTAAATTTTTCAATGACATAACTTTTAATGCCCTTAAAGAAGTAATATCAAAGCTAGATTTACTTACTTAAAACCCACGGTTGGCATTTAGACGATTCCAATTTTGCTTTAGTCATACTTCTACAAGCTGCTAAATTGGGGGGGGTAATCTCTGACTATGACATGTCAAAATGCATTGACCCAAAAAACTTCAACGACATTATAAGTCGCGCGCAAAGAAGTGGAAAAATTCAAACTCATACTCTAATAACAGCTTATCTTTTACACGCTTCGAAAGTGGCTCATCGTGTCACAGAATGTCTGTCAGACGACGATTATCGCTTAGCGACAAGTTTGGACTATTGCGAAAACGTAGATCAAATTTATGGAAAGAGCGTTGATTTGTTATATGATGGCTAATGCCTAGAGTGAGGCGTCCTCAATTACTTGGTTAACTTATCTCGGACCAAAGATGATCACACTAATTAAGCGATTAAACGAAAATGATTGGCAGGAGTTGCGAGCATTGCGACTCAAGGCGCTTCAATCAGACCCAGCTGTCTTCGGCTCAAATTATCAGAAAGAATCCACTATGACTGAGTCCGAGTGGAAAAACTGGCTTCAATCTGAGGATGCGGCCATATTTATACTTTATGAGAATACAACACCCCTGGGTATGACAGGCATCAATGTGGATAGGGACGATCCCACAAAGAAAACAGCAATTTTATGGGGCTCCTGGCTAGAGCCACATGCTAGGGGAAAAGGATTATCTAAAATAATGTATCGAGAGCGAATAGCATGGGCTAAGAAGCACCCGACCATTGAAAGAATTGTCGTTTCTCATCGTGCCTCAAACTTACGTTCAAAAAGAGCGGCCCAAAAGCACGGTTTTTTATTTACGCATACAGTAAATAAGGTCTGGACTGATGGGATACACGATGAAAATATGTTCTATGAACTTCATCTTTAGCTGATAGCTATGATTGTTCCCAAACCTAACCAATATAACTATAATTATCCGGATTCCATTGAGCGGCCGGACACACCATAATTGGTGGAGCGTACGAGATTCGAACTCGTGACCTCTTCAATGCCATTGAAGCGCGCTACCAACTGCGCTAACGCCCCTTAATTAGACTTTAACTATACCTGTAATTATTCCATATTCAGTAATTCTATAGCAAATGTTTATGTAGCATTTTACTTGGTTAATACTGCATCATTTTTGACTTCTGAAGCAGCGCCTGCCGAAGCTAAGGTATTTTCACTTGCTGAAAGAGTGGTGACCGCAAATGACATTTCCTGAGAATTTACAGATTCTAAGGAGCGAGTAATTTGAACCGGCACAAGTTCTGGATCAGCTGAAAAAGAGCCACAAGATTTAACTGCCAATTCAGGAACTGGTGTACCCGTCATTGGATTAGCTGCAACTTCTTTTAAAGGTTTGTCTGAAGCTCCTGGAAGACGGCGTTTTATAGGATAGCCAATTTTGAAGCGCTGTTTAAGCTTCTCTTTACCCCAACGCAATTTGCTTTTCACATTGAGGAAGAAATAGCGATCAGGGGGCCATAGGAATGAAGTTTCAAAATAACACCAAATAGTGCAACCTTGGCAAAACTTCCAAGCGCCTTCCTCCTTGCGTCTTGTTTGTACATGTCCGCTGTGCCACATTTCGTCTAAATTAGATCGGCCATTTTCATGCTTGATAGGAATCCTTTCATCATGCATGTGATAACAAGGTAAAAGCATATGGTCATCTGGAGAGACAACAATAGTAGAAGATATGGCGCGGCATCGCGGTTTATCAATTTGATTACCGCCTTTTTTATAGAATTCTACAAAGGCCCAGTTTACACAAACATTATCCATTGCGGCTAAATGCTTGAATTTCTCTAGTCCTTCATTGTGCAAGAGTTCATTGCCACAAAAATCAAATACAGGTCCTAGTAATACAACCACACCTAATTCTTGAGCGAGCTTTATTACTTTTTCGGCTTCGCCAATGGATTCTGGGGTTGCAGTGGTAACAATAGATGGACGCTCCCCTAAACTAAGAGCTAATTTGATGCCCTCAACTGCTCGATGATAACCATCAATACCGCGTTCTTTATTATAGAATTCGGGATCTGTAGTCGAAAGAGAGAACTTAAGATCGTCAACAAGTCCACGCAATTCTTTAGCCATGCGGGGATACAGAATTCCAGTATTGGCTAAACTAGTAAAGAAGCCCATTTCTTTTGCTGCTCGCATAACTTTAGGCAAATGGGGATAAATTAAAGGTTCACCGCCAGTAAAATCTATTACTTTCACACCTAGACGTTTTAAAGCAGCAAGATTTTCAATAATGAGTTCAGGCTTTGTTTCTCTTATTGGAATATTTTCTGGTTTAGTAGGTATGTCACAATAAGTGCAACGTGAATTGCATTTGTAGGTCAGATAATAGTTAGCTAAAATTGGCGGCAACTGATGATCTCCCCTTTTCTTATTAATAAGGTATTCGAATGTCTCTAAGCAATATGCGTCACCCAAATCTTTTAGAACAACAAAAGGCTTGTTTGCTCATAGTTGATGTACAGGAAAGATTTCGAGAGCATATCGAAAACTTCGAACTAATGACAAAGAATATTGTCATTCTGATAAAGGTAGCCAATAGACTTGGGCTACCTGTCATTTTAAGCGAACAATACCCTGAAGGCCTCGGTCCAACGATAAAAGAATTTTTGCTTGTTTTGGAGAATCACAAAACCTTCGCTAAGACTGCCTTTAGCTGCTGTCAAGCGGAAAGTTTTGTAAAGCATCTAGAAGAATTGAGACGCCCGCAAATATTGGCAACTGGTATTGAGAGTCATGTCTGTATGAATCAAACTGTACATGACTTACTAGCTCGAGGTTATCAAACTCATATCATTGCCGATGCAATTTCTAGTAGAAAAAATGTAAATAAAAAAATTGGCATTAAGAAAATGCTAGATAGCGGTGCAATCATTAGCAGCACAGAAATGGCTACATTCGAGCTTTTGGAGACTTCTAGTGCTAATGATTTCAAATATATTCAAAGTCTCTTTAAATGAAAGCAATTGCTGTCAGTGTTAAACTAAGATTCTTCGTGTAATTTCGAATTGACCTCCGGCATTATTGCTGGTTCAAAGAGGCATCCCAAGTGAAAAAGCGGCCGCGCAAAGAATGCTGCCTTCGTCGACCTTTCTTTCAATTATTGAAGGAAATGTTTGTTATGTGCACGCTTTTTTGCTGGCTACTTGCTGTTCCACAATCTTTGGCACGTGAGGTTCCTGCAAATCCTTTAACTGCAAATATTTCGCCCACTCCGATTCTTACTACAGAAAATGACAATGTTGATTTACCTGTTTCTGATGCCAAGCATGACATAAATAAAAGTCTAAATGTAGAAAAACTGCGTTTGCATTCAGCTATGCATCTTTATTCGTTTCAGCCAATACGTATTGAAGTGCAATATGATCAGCCAATCACTCTGGAGGAAGCACTCAATTATGCTATCGAAAATAATCTTCCTATAAAAATTTCAAGAGAAAATAGAAATTATCAGCGTTATGTACTTTATAGCCAATTGGCAAATTTAGTCCCAAACTTTTCGATGTCTTACAACATAACGCATACTCGAATTTTAAATGAAAAAGTATCTTCTTTAGCTCATGTGT
This sequence comes from Candidatus Melainabacteria bacterium, assembly GCA_027451745.1. Classification (GTDB taxonomy): domain Bacteria; phylum Cyanobacteriota; class Vampirovibrionia; order Obscuribacterales; family Obscuribacteraceae; genus JABDBL01. The sequence goes on along the minus strand of DAIDIP010000017.1, from coordinate 82,078 downwards.
TTTTGCCGCGTGTTACTTATCCTGTTTTTCAAGGCGGGAGCGTTGTTTATTCAATTTTGGGACAATATGCCAGAGAAAAAGGTTGGAACAAAGCGTATCAAGCTTCAATTAATGACGCCATGCTCGATATTTATCAAAAATACAATAATTTGTTGTTAAATCGAGTGTTATTACAAATCAGAGCTAAGTCCGTTGAAGTTTCTCAAGAACAACTCAAAGTAAATCAGCAATTGGAAAAAGCTGGCACTGGTACACGTTTTGCCGTAATGCAATCTGAGACACAATTAGCAAATGATAGACAAGCACTTTTACAACAGCAAGTAATGGTAAGGCAATCTGCCCTTGCTTTGAATTTTTCTTTGAATTATCCGATGGCCGTAAATCTAGTACCAGCAGAAGAAACAATTACTGAACAATCTTTATTTCGCGCCCATGCCACAGTTAACGAATTAGTAAATTTATCATTAAAGCAGCGTCCTGATTTGCGTGAATATGAATTATTTCGCTTTGCTGCCGGGCGGAACGTCCAGGTTGCTGCTGCACCTCTTTATCCTACAGTGGCATTTTATACGCAATATTCGTACACCAATACTGTTACTTCACCACTAACAGTTTCTGCTGGTGGTGGTACAGCTGGGGCTGGGGTCTTCGGTGGCTTGTTTAAAACCAATCAAGAAGGCATGGCATTGGTATGGAATTTAAATGGTATGGGGTTAACTAGCGTGGCTAATATTGCTGCCGCTCAATCACTGGCTCGTCAATCAGGAATTCAAGCCAATCAAGAATTACAAATGATATTTCAACAAGTACGTTCAAGTTACTTAGGCTGGCGAGTAGCAAGAGAGCAAATTGATAATGCGGCCACAGCTGTAGATTCTTCTACTGAAGAATTACGTTTAGCAGAATTACGTTTGCGCCAGGGCGTTGGTACAAATTTGGAGCTTATTCAAGCACAGCGTGATTATATAAATGCTTTAACATCGCAAGCACAAGCAATTGTTGGCTCAAATTTAGCCCAAGCGCAACTGCTTCATGATACAGGGGTTATTTCTTTTGAAACGTTACTGCACGGATACCAAGGCGGTGCCCACTGAAATGTTTTGGAAGCGAAACAGAGTAAAATCGCGTTATTTAGCTTGTTTCTTAAGCTCTGCATTTATTTGCAGCTCCATATTTAGTAGCAAAGTTTACGCCGATAGTGAAACACCTCATCTTCCAGAAATAACCCTAAATCATACTGCTAATAAAACGCTCGATTTAAAACCACTATATTTGAGCACAATTGTAAAAACCGCTTCTGCTAGTGATATTGCAGCAGAGCCTAGTTACGATCAATCTATAACTTTGCCAGAGGCGCTAAGTTATGTTTTAAAACATGGTCTGCCATTAAAGATTTCCAGAGAAAGTTTGAATTATCAGCACTGGTTAACTTTATCGAATATAGCTACCGCCTTACCGACATTTTCTACTTCATATACCCTTTCTAGAGCTAATGTTTTTAATAAAGGCACCACCTCAATTGGCAGAACATTTATAGCTGGTGTTACTTATCCTGTTTTTCAAGGTGGTGGCATTGTTTATCCCATATTAGCTCAGCGTTATAGAGAAAAGGGCTGGCTGTATGCTTACAAAGCAACTTTAAGCGATGTATTTTTAGATGTATATCAAAAATACACTAATCTTTTAGTGAATCGTGTTTTGCTACAAATAGCGGCAAAGACAGTTGAAGTAGATCATGAATTATTAAAAGTAACGCAAGTACAGTTAAAGTCTGGGACAGGTACTAATTTTGCGGTGTTGCAATCAGAAACTTTACTAGCTTCTGATAAGCAATTGCTATTGCAACAACAAGTTGCGGTGCGCAGAGCGGCATTAGCTTTAAATCTATCGATGAATTTCCCTATGTCTGTCAATCTTGTTCCTGTAGAAGAAACTATTAGCGAAGCGCCGCTTTTTCATGACGATGTAAATGTAAGCACGCTTATAAAAGATGCTTTGAAATTCAATCCTTCGTTGCATCAATACGAAATGTTCTGGCTTACTGCTCGACGTAATATCCAAATAGCAGCTTCAGCCTTTTATCCACAAGTTTCTTTTTTCACACTTTATCAACAGAACGATACTCAAGTCACTCCGCCCGTAAATGCATCAGATGTTGGCGGTATTGCTACTTCTACTATTACATCGTTTTTAAACTCGACTTTTGCTGGGCGAGTAACCAACAATGCTTTGGGACAACAATACAGTTTTAGCCCCACAGGTGGTTCCACATCCACACAAGGAGCGAATACAGGACCTTCAGCAATGCCAGCTGCTTCAGGAGGTGATCCCATTGCCACAGTGCAATCAGGATCTCTTGTTAGCTCAGGAGCTGTTGCGCCTTCAATATTTGGCGGTGGCGCCGGACCAGGTACTAGTCCAAATACGAATGGCAGTTTACAGGCTCCAGCCGGTATATTCCCTGGCGTATTTAGAAGCTTTCAGGCTGGTTTTTCTTTAAGTTGGAGTTTACCCAATATGTTACTTGGCAGCGCAGCTAATATTTATACAGCAAGAACATTAGCAAGAGAAGCTCTTATGCAAGCCAATCAAGAAGTAGGTTTAGTTTTACGAACAGTGCGAGGAGACTATTTGGCGATGTTAAATGCTAGGGCTGTTATAGATAGCGCTGCCTATGCGGTTTCTTCTTCAAGAGAAGCATGGAGACTATCAAGAGTGCGATTGAAAGAAGGTGTTGGTACTGGAGTAGAAGAAATTCAAGCCCAGCGTGATTATGTAAGTGCTCTTACCAATCAAGCACAAGCAATTGCAAATTCAAATATCGCTCAAGCACAACTTTTGCATGACATGGGAATGATTTCAGTAGATACACTCACTGACGGCTACAAAGCTGGAATATTTATTGACCCCAGCAAACAGCTCAATTAGGGACTTGCAAGTAGTGCGCTGTCCGAAACATCAAACAGTGTGTGTATAGGAACTTCTATTTTTGCTGCATCGAGTGCATTGTCAGTCTTAAAATAAAGGATGCCTTCTGTTTTTTGATGCGGCCATAAAATACGGGTACCAAAGCGTGAGGCTTCAGCTTGTCTGCGTTGCGAATCTGAGCCATAACGCTTACGTACCGGCTTTTTCATTTTAATGTAGTCTTCTGCTGTAGGGGTAACACCAATCGTTGCAGCAGCCGGGGCAACCTGAACAACAAAACGTTCGGTATCTGGAATAATACCGTGCTTAGGGAGCACGCATTTTTGTAAAACGGCGACAGATACCGCTGTAATAGATTGCCCTTGCACTATAGCTTTGGCCTTATCACCATCTATAAATATGGGACGGCTTGTGTCATTGCTAACAGTAATTCTCAATCCGTGCAATCCGTGAAAAGGAATACTCTTACTATCTACAGTTAAAGTTAAACTATTACCGACAAAAGATTGTAAAGGTTTAGGCGGTCCGCCACTTTTATTGGGATTAACTAAAAGCAAATCTTGTGTCATCATGGCATCAGCGCCTGGGGCTGCCGATACATTTTCGTTGTTGCCATTAATGCCGCGCAGGGGGGTCGTACCTGGATACGCCGCATCGACATCTTGACTGCCTTTGGAGGGGCTGGTCGAAGCAGTTATTCGATCGAGCTTTCTAGTAATTGTCCCATGTGTACCTATTTGACTGCTTTCGGTTTTGTCTGTTCCAGTGACTTCAGTTGCCGCTAAGCAGGACAAAGTAGCGCTTTCAAACGCAATCAATGTACAAATAAAAGATAGTAGATAGTGTCTCATTTATTTAGCTCTATAATAGCTTTTATCATAGCCTACTAGTTAATTGTATATTGCTATTTTGGTCTTATATAACGAGTCTCATGGCTAGATCTATTTCATATAAAAAATGGGGTTAAGATCTTGAAAAAATTAAGTCGACAATATTCTTCATGTATTGTTTGGCTAATTTTTGCTTACTGTTTATTCTTTTGTTTTTTTGATAAAGATGCTCAGGCACAGTCAAAACGACATGTATCAGCAGCTAGTAACGGCGGAGTAGTTTATCCCCAATTTCGCAGCAATCATGGTGTTATACATTGGCTGCCTGAACAAATGCCACTTAAGGTGTATGTCTCTCGTGGACAAAGTATAGAAAATATTGTCGATCCCAATTCTGGAGAATTGGCATTTAATGTCAACAATCTGGACAATTGGCCTGATTGCATTGCTAATCTCTTAGAACAACCTGAAAAGCTGGCGCAATTACCCATTGCTCAAGGGTATTTCCCCGAATATTATCAAGCAGCTATTGCTGGAATAAACGAATGGAAAGTTTTTGAAAGAGAGGGAATTTTTTCTTTTGTACTTACCGATGATCCAGGGGATGCAGATATTTATGTATTCTGGGTAAATCATTTTGTGGATAAACTTGGTTTAGGTCTTTTTGCTAATGACTATCGAGGTTATACGGCAAAACGTAGTTTTTGGTATAAGCAAATACTAGCTGGCGCTCAAGCTCAATTCAAACCAGTAATTACACTTTTGCGCACTACAAATCAAAGAGGTGAGCCAAGGACTATTGAACAAATGAAAGCGGCGGCTGCGCACGAGTTTGGGCATGTCCTGGGTATTGAAGGACACAGCAATGATCCTCAAGATTTAATGAGTTTGTACTATGGGCGAGGAGTAATTTCACCCAGCGATGCTGCTACTGTTCGTCACTTATATCATCTAACACCAGATTTGGTGCCTTAGATTATCTGCTCGCTCTAAATTTAATAAGCTTTTCTTCGTCATTAGGCCCGCTATTTAGCCCGATATCAGGTGCGGTAAGAATGCCTATTAACCAACGAGCAGGAAAAGCTATGCCAATAGCAAAGAAAGAAAAAATAAGGTCGTAAGGCAAAGCGTACCAACTTAGGTTACGAGCCTCTTCAAATAACCATCCTGACCAAGACAACAATTCGCCAGTCGCTTCATTTACTGCCCCTACAAGACAGATGCCCAATAAATAAGTAAGTCCAATCCCGTGTATAAAAAGTAAACCCACAAAAAGTGATAGTAATTGTCTAGTACTTTTGCGTTCACCACGACTAAGCCAGCCAACCAGAGCCGCGGCTGCTACTGTACCAAGCAAATAACCAAATCCGGGCTGCAAATAATAATTTATGCCAGCTCCGGCGGCAAAAGGATACAAATTAACCAATGGTCCTAGAAGTCCAAGAAGCAGATATAACCCAGCAGCTATTAGAGCCATAGGCCAACCAAGAACATAACCAATAAAAATTGCTGCTGGTGCTTGTGGAACGTATAATGAATAGCGTATGGCAGGCAGACGTTTTTCATCAACAGGCACTAAATATGGTGCGTGCGCTTCCCACCCATCTCTTATAGTTTGCGGCAATCTAGAATATAAGGGATAAGGCTTTGCCGTCATGTAAATTCGCAAATTACGGGCAGTAGCTGTCGGAAAATCGAAAGCAGTAAAGCCAGCCAAAAATAAAATTTCCATACCAAGCAAAATCAAGATCGATTGCGCCACAATAGATTTACGCTTCAGCCGACTGATATTGGATTTTTTTTTACGAGCGAGAAAAATCGGCAAATTCTTCCTCCTTTCTCTTCAGCTCGGCGATTCTGTTTTTAAAGAGCGTATCAAAACCCTCTGTGGTTATGTTTTCACTCCAAAGAATGAGAGCATCCTCAAAATTGTCTTGATAATAATGAGGGCGAATATTTACTGTTTTAAAACCGTATTTTGAATACAGGTTTTGAGCAGGCTCATTAGATGCTCGCACTTCCAAGGTCAGCCAATTGGCACCGCAAATTTTTGCCTCGGTAATATTGTTAACCAGAAGTCTTTCGCCAACATATTGTCCTCTGTAATCAGGATGCACAGCTAGTGTAGTTATGTGCCCCTCATCGCCAATAATCCAAAAGCCCGAATAACCAATGAGTTTATTGTGCGAGCCTTCGCAAGCAACAAAATACACGCCTTCGGGTTTATTCAATTCAGAGACAAAAGATTGTCTGGACCAATGATGTTCTCCAAAAGCACTTGGTTCTATAGCCATTACTGCTTCCAGATCATCGAGTCTGAAAGGGCGTATTACAATTTTTGTTGGGATTTTCTGCGCTGACATGATTAGAGGGGATTTAAGATTTAGTAGTTCTATCTAAAGAACTGATTGTAATTGAAGCATCTCGCACATAGAGCGGTTTCACAAGGTGATAAGGAAAGATTTTATGTAATTCTTTAGTCAGATTGTCAGTTTGCTCAAGTCTTCGGTGAGCAAGAATAGCTTGAATTGTAGCCTGATTATAGGTTTTATCAGTAGAAAAGCTCTCTGGTATCACATTAGTATGCTTAAAGCCTTGCAGATGAGATTGCAAATTTTGTTCAGATATATGATGAACAGTCATGTTCCACATTATTTGAGGCTGATTTTCCAGACTTGCTATATTTTCTATGTGGGCACAATAATATTGTTTTTTTCCAGCATCTAAAGCTATTGCCTGGGGAGAATTTTTCAGTTGTTTGTCAAAAGCGTAGCATTCAAATTCATTGATGCCAAGCAGCGGTAGGGATAATGCCTGAGCCAAAGTACGAGCCGTGACAACGGCAATTCTAATACCTGTAAAGCTGCCTGGACCTATTCCAACTGCAATTGCACCAATAGTAGACTTGGACCAATTGTTGTTACTAAGAAGGTTGGTTACTGTTGGAATTATCAGTGAGGCAGCAAATTGTCTGCTTTTGTTCCTTTTAAGTTCTGAAGCATTGTTTGCATTACATACGATGATTTGTTCGGCTATTATCCGGTCATTCTCGGCAAGACAGACATGTAGGTCAGCTGTGCTGGAATTAAATGACAATATACGCATAGTTTGCAGACTCTGGATTTAAGAGACTAATACTGAGGGCCCCAGTTTTATGCCGCACCCGTAGCACTTTCTTCGAGCTCCGGCGGGGGCATAAACATTGGCTGAGCTCTGAAAATGATACCAATCGATTCTTGTTGCACACTGCGCAAGAGTTGATTGAACATTTCGAAGGCTTCGCGTTTATATTCTTGCAGCGGATCTCGCTGACCATAACTTCTTAAATGGATACCTTCTCTTAAAATATCTATATTGTGCAAGTAATCAACCCATTTGCTATCAATGGTTTGCAAAAGAACTTGACGCTCTAATTCACGCATTACTGGCTCGGTTAAATGTTCTTCTCTTACTTTATAAGCCAACAGGATATCGTCTAGCAGCTTCTGACGCAGATCGTCGTATGACAGATCGGATAACTCTTCTATTTTTACTTCAGCCAACATAGGAACATCAGCAGCTAAGGAAGCAATAAGTTCAGGTAAGCCAGATTCTTGCCATGCCTCTGGAGGCAAAGTAGGATCAATATGATTAGCCAAAGCAATGTCTAAATGCTCTTCAAGCATGCTTTGAATATTTTCTTTTAAGTCAGCATGTTCAAGAATGCGTCTACGTTCCCTATAAATGACTTCTCTTTGTGTATTTAAAACATCATCGTATTGAAGAACATGTTTACGTGTATCGAAGTGATGGGCTTCAACTTTCTTTTGTGCGCCTTCAATTGATTTACTGACCATGTTATGTTCAATTGGTATTTCCTCGTCAGCACGCAAAAATTCCATTAGCCAGGCGATTTTGTCTCCACCAAAAATACGCATGAGACTATCTTCTAAAGAGAGGAAAAATCTAGTTGTCCCGGGATCGCCTTGTCGTCCAGCTCGTCCACGTAATTGATTATCAATACGGCGAGATTCGTGACGTTCAGTACCAATAATATGTAATCCACCGAGCTTAACTACTTCATCATGTGCAGTATCGGTCTCAACTTTCATTTTTTGAGTCAATTCTTTGAGTTTGGCTTCAAATTCTGCTTCATCAATGTCCTTTTCTTTCATCAATTTTTCTTTTGCTGAAAATTCAGGGTTACCACCTAATAAAATATCGGTACCACGACCAGCCATATTAGTAGCAATAGTTACTGCGCCTTTACGTCCAGCCTGGGCGACAATCAAGGCTTCCTTTTCATGATGTTTTGCATTTAAAACATGATGCGGAATACCTTTGCGAATAGCATTTACGACGCCTACAGTTCTAAGAATGGAGTAGCAGCGATCCAAAAACTCTTCTTGCCCTTTGGCGAATTCTTTTTCTACCTGCTCACATATTTCTTCAAATTTAGCAGTTTCAATCAGCCCCGGTCTTTCAAAAGCCTTTTTCAACGCGTCAATTGATGGTCCAGCCAGATTGCGCTTCTTAATTTGGTCAAGACATTTGTTGATTTTGACCATCAAAAATTCGTTTACTTTTTGTGGCTTGCTCAATAAATCTGCAATCGCTTCTGATTTTTCAATGCTAGTTGTACCAACCAAAACTGGTCGTCCCAATTCATGCATTTCGACAATTTCTTCAACCACTGAATGGAACTTTTGTTGCTCGGTTTTGTATATAACGTCAGGGGAATCTTGACGAACACTAGTTTTATTGGTTGGAATAGTGACTACATCCAAGTTATATATCTTGTTAAATTCGGCAGCTTCAGTCATAGCTGTACCGGTCATACCAGATAATTTTGGATAAAGTCTGAATAAATTTTGATAAGTAATAGAGGCATAAGTTAGAGTTTCTTCTTGAATCGGTACGCCTTCTTTGGCTTCTATGGCTTGATGTAAACCATCACTCCAACGACGTCCAACCATCATGCGTCCAGTAAATTCATCGACAATGCAAATTTCCGGTTTGCCTTCTTCATTTTGACGAATCATGTAGTCGGTGTCTTTTCTATAGAGCTCTTTGGCTCGCAAAGCTTGCACTAGGTGATGATGGAAATTGAAGTGAACATCAAAAAGCTCTTTGACGCCCAGCATTTTTTCGCCATTTATAATTCCGCGCTCTGTCATAAGAACATTGCGTGATTTTTCATCTACCCAATAGTCACAGTCTTCATCGTCTTTGTCTTTGCCCTTTTCTAAATGTGGAGCAATTTGGGCCATTCTTTGATAGATTTCAATAAATGATTCAGACGGAAAACCAGAAATAATTAATGGAGTACGGGCTTCGTCAATAAGAATATTGTCTACTTCGTCAACAATGGCATAGTAATAAGGACGTTGAACGAGTCTATCTAGTGCAGTGCGCATATTGTCTCGTAAATAATCAAAACCAAATTCATGATTAGTACCATAGGCAATATCAGCTCTATAAGCTGCCCATTTTTCTTCATCAGGCTGCTGAGAATAAATAAGTCCTACATTTAGACCTAAAAATTTATAAATATGCCCCATCCACTCAGCGTCGCGGCGGGCCAAATAATCGTTGACAGTAACAACATGGACACCCCGTCCAGTAAGAGCATTTAAATAAGCGGGCAAAGTGGCAACTAAAGTCTTACCTTCACCTGTACGCATTTCGGCAATTTTATTGAAGTGCAAGGCTGCTCCGCCCATTAATTGCACATCAAAATGGCGCATATTCAAAACGCGCTTTGAGGCTTCTCTTACCACAGCAAAAGACTCTGGCAAAATATCTTCTAATACTTCTGCCAGCACTTTGTCTTTCTGGGTCCTAAACTGCCCAGGCATTTTAGGAGCATCATCTGGAATTAATTTGATATCCGATACAGAACTTAAAGCATTATCAATTAGCTGTTTAAAAGCCGCTGTTTTTCCTTTCAGTTCCTCATCGCTTAAAGCCTGAGTTTGGGGCTCGAACGCATTGGCAGAAACAACATATTGCTCTAATGCCTTAACTCGTTTTTCATTTGTATCGCCGAAGAGGACCTTTAGTCCGTTCCGAAGTCTCTCATCCCACGATTCAGTCATCCAATTATGTTCTCCATATCCATCTGCGGCAATAGCTTAATTGCCTAGAATAATAGCCTTAGATCAACAGCAATATTTTAGCACGTGCAATGTTGACATCCTGCTAAGTGCCTCTGTGAAACAATTCTATCAGCCCATTCATACTTCTAGGCAAATATCCATACTTTGCTCATTTTTAAAATACTATGCGCAAGCAAAGCCTAGATCTTGATATGATGACAAGCAAAGAGATGCAGGTGAAAATCTGTAAATTATCTTATAGCGGGAGTCCTGGAGATTATGAAAAGGCAGCAAGAAAACGAAATAAACTGTTTATCTGGGCTCAATCTAGCTGAACTCGAAGATTTTGCCCACTCGCTTGAGATGCCTGCGTTTCGGGGACGCCAAATCCATAGTTGGATTTACGAAAAATATGCCGGCAGCTTCGACGAAATGACTGATTTGCCTGCCGCTGCTAGAGAGCTACTAAAAGAGAAGGCTAAAGTCCCTTTGCTCGAACTCAAACACCTACAAGTAAGTAAGGATGGCACTCGCAAATATCTTTTTGCCTTGCCTGATGGTCAATTAGTAGAATCAGTATTGATGCGATTTGCGGATCGTAAAACTATTAGCGCCTGCGTTTCGAGTCAAGTTGGATGTGCTGTTGGCTGTACTTTTTGCGCCACCGGTTATCTTGGTTTCAAGCGTAACCTAACAAGCCAAGAAATTGTTGATCAAATAATGTCTATGCAAAGAGAATCAGAGCTCAGAATAGCCAATATAGTTTTTATGGGACAAGGCGAGCCGTTGCTTAACTGTGACGAAGTAATCAAATCTGTTCATACAATCATTGACTCAGTCAAAATAGGCGGCAGACATATTACCATTTCGACCTCCGGTATTATCCCTGGTATCAACCGTCTAGCCAAAGAACATCTGCCCATTACTTTGGCTTTATCTTTGCATGCGCCAGATCCACAAACACGCGAACAAATTGTGCCCATAACCAAAAAATTTCCTTTACATGAGCTAATACCGGCTTTGCGCAATTATGAAAGCGTAACGAAGCGCAGATTGACCATTGAATACGTGATGCTAGCTGGCGTCACAGACACTGTTGAACAAGCAAAAGCACTATGTGATCTTGTTCGCGATTTACATTGCAATGTAAATCTGATCCCATTCAATCCTATAGAAGATAGTACTGGCAAACAAATCTATGAAAGGCCAAGTCGTCAATCTCAGGAGAAATTTAAAAGCATAGTAGAACGTAGCGGACGTACTGTAACAATCAGACTCGAACGCGGCACTGATATTGATGCTGCTTGCGGACAGCTGCACAACAAGATGCTAAATAAAAACTAGTTTGCTAATTTCTGTCGGAAGGTGGTTTTTCTTCCAGGCTAAGTAGGAAACTATAAGCAAATAGACCAACAATAATACCAAAACAAATAGCCTGATAGATATTACATATTAAGTAAGCAATTAAGGTACCAACCGTGCCGGCTAAAAAAACAGCTATGAGTTGATGAGGTTTTAATATCTGCACGATCCCATTCTTTTTAAACTTTAGGGACATAAAGTTTGAGTATAGACCTCTTTGTCAAAGCCGACAAGCAAAGTCTTGCCCACCTTTAGGGTAGGAGCACGTAGATTACCACTTGGTCCAATCAGAATAGAGAGCAGGATCTTGTCATCCGGTTTGTCCTTTTTCATATCGAAAGATAATACTTTGGTTCCTTTGGTCGCAAAAATCTTATCAACGCTGTGAGCTAATTGAAGAGCTTCCGTATTGCTCATTCGATTCTTTCTGGCATCAACTGTTATCTTTGGTTGCGCCAGCTTATGTTTCAAAATAAAGTCTTGAGTTTTGCCACATGTTTTACAACCATTGCGATGATAAGACCAATCTATACCTGCCATTTTCTTCTCCGTAGAAATACTCTCAATATATTAATGCATTCTTTTTACTGCACATGTTACCGCACATAGGTATTTGGGAAATAATATTGCAATATTTCCAGATAAGACTTGTCTTGTTTAGCCAATCCACAAGCGCCCCATTGACAAAGACCAACCCCATGCCCTGCACCTATACTTTTAATTACAAAGTCCCCGCTTGAATCTTTACTGAAATTGAAGCGAGTGCCTGGGCATTTGTCCCAACCAAATTTTTGGCCAAATAGCATCCAAAAATTATAGGCACTTATTCTTTTGCCATTCTTCAATTCCAGAGTTTGAGGTCGGTTAGTTGCGTCGCTCTCTACAATATTCGGAATCCCATCACCAAATTTTTGGGTAAATAAATAGTGCGGGATATGGCTAGATGTTGTTTTCCAAAATGGGGAGCTTTGACAATTTTTACAGACCACTCCATTTAGGTATGGGTATGATCCGCCTGACAAATTAAAAAATCTAGCACCATGACCAGTACCACCAGCACAAGTTGAATGATAATAAACTTCGATCGGCTTATTTTTGTAATATAGTTGCTTACCAAAAACTGACCTTACAGCTTGGGTAATATTCTCATTTACTAAGCTGGCACCCAAATAACATTGACTCTGAGTAGAATCACCTATTATATCTGCCTGTCTCCCTTGAGATATTAGGGTTTGAACAAGTACAGCCTGAGCTTTGAGCATTTCTAGCGGTGCTTGAATTGGTGCTTCCGATGCAACTACCCCTTCGACATACTGCCAACCAAATACAAGCTGGAAGAATGTCATCAAAACGATTTTTCTGACTAAAAGCAAGATTGTCCAATAATTTGTAAGCTAATAAGCCCAATAGAATAGTCATTGAAACAGCAGCTGTCGTTCCAAATAAGACTGGAAGTACAACCAAGAGCAGCAGGATGACTTGCATTAACTGGCTTGGTACAGCAAAACGTTTCAATATAAATGGAAAAGTAAAAGATGCAGCTAGCAAGCCCAGATTGAGCCAAATAGATTCAGTAGCAAAAAATGCTTGGCTAGCATAAACAGCACACAGCACTGCAAGAGAAATAAGAAAGCCCTTTAATTCTTCGCCCGTTATAGCAAACTTTTCTAATTTAGGTTTGCTTGTTCTAAATAAAGAAAATAAATAAACGAGGACACAGACCAAGAAAAATAACAAAATTCCATTTGATATCACTGGGTTCATAATATTGTCCTATTTTTTACTAGTAGTTATTTTGGACTTTACGCAGAATAGCTTCCTTTATTATATTGTCCTCGATATAGCGATTTTAGATTGTAAACCTTCACCAAAGAGTGTATAAAATCTGGCATATATTTTTGATGCTCAGAAAATATATTTAAATCGACTTGTGCAAATCCAATTGCATAAAGACACGTTTATCTATGGGCATGCCATGCTCTTTTTCTTCACGACGCTTTTGCTTCAGATCATCATTCCATTCATGCACATCTAAGACCCTAAAACCAAACTTCTGATAATAGGGTGCGTTCCATTGTACGTCTAGAAAAGTGGATAATATAAGCGCGTTCAATTCATTCAATGTCGCCCATTCTATAATTAACTGAATTAGTCGAGCACCATGTCCTTGCCGACCGTGTTCTGGCAAAACATCTATTTCTTCCAAATAAGCATTTTTGCCTATAACTGAAACAGCGGCAAAGCCTACCGGCACATTTTTTACACAAGCAATTAATACTTGTTTTTTTTCAATTAGTTCAATAAGTTTGGCTGGAGGCAATGTTTGACCAAGTAAATGGTCAACAAGTCCCATGCCAGAAAATCTTTTTCCCGCTTCTTTTTCAATTTGGGCGAGCTTAAGAAGGTCGTGTTTATTTGCTAAGCGAATGGAATATTCTGCCATGATTATTTCCTAGTGAAGAATAACGGCTTTGTTGCACTGAGCAGGAGACTAAACTATAAATTGGAGAGGATGTATACAGTGCCAGAACGGGGATCAATTACCGCCTTACCCTCTCTATCTGCGCCTTCGATAGCATAGCCAATGGCTTCTTTTTGTCCTGCCGGAACTATTGCATTATAAAAGATTTTTCCTGCCATACGTGGACCACCTAAGTCGATAGCTGATAGCTTTCTTGCTTGTTTAACATCAGCAACATTTCCCGCTGCTGGGGCTTCGGCGATATGGGTGAATGGATTTTCTGGATAATTACCGCCCACTGGATTTTGGCTACTACAATTTCCACCTGGGAAAAAACTTTTAAGCCCATGGTCGTCAGGCGTTAAAGGATAAGTGTCATTATTGTTCAAAGCATAAGCCCGTACAGCCATTTGCACTATTTTCATGTTTTCTTCAACAGTAGACTGACGCAGGCGATTTTCGGCATCAAGAAAACGTGGCATGATTACAGCAGCAAGAATTATCACAATTATGCCCATTACAATGGCCTCAATAATTGTTAGCCCAGTATTTTTAGCAAGGAAACGCCTAAGCATCATAAAACAAGACCAAAGTTATAGTAGACGGCTTTGTGCAAATAGGATAGCACTTATATGTATCGAGAAAATGAACGAGTACAAGAAGTGCCCCCTGAACGAGTCAAGGGGCACTTCTCTAAACTTACAGTATTTTAGATGCTGCTTCTATACAGTGACCAATTCTTTTTCTTGGTTGGAGCGGTGTCTGTCGTGTACTACTTTACGAGGACGACGAAGATGTTCCATGAAACGTTTGTGGGCAAGACTATCAATTGAAATTTGAGAGGTCTTGTCTGGAACAGAAACGACAAATTCACCTGATTTACTGGCTGTTGGTTTAAAGCCATATTTTCCCACCATGTATAAATAACCACCGCGAGTTGCATAAACGTAATGAATCATATTTCCTGCCATCCTTTAGTGCCCTCACTTTATACTGTCTATAACTTGCCAGGGATATTTCCCTCATGCCAACCTAAATCTACTACGGTTAAGGTTAAATAGACAAACTATTCTTGGGAAAATTGAAGAATTGCTATACATTTCGTTATGGAGAGGCAATAAAGCCTGGGGAAATGTCTAAAGCAAGCTTTATCAGCAATCTCTAAAACAAAACATAAAAACAAAACATAATTACAAAGCTGGGGCTAGGGTTCTAGCGGATCATTTTCGCCCACGAGATCTTGGTTTACTCTCTGTCTGGCTGGCAACAAGAGAAACAATATCCTCACCGGCAATAACGGTCACAGTACTTTCAATATCACCTACTGAAGCACAAATAAGTTCGCCAGTATTATTGAGATCACTTTTTACTTGTTCAGCATCTTCGGGATTGGCTCGTTGAGCGATTATTTTGGTGCGCTGTCCTTGAATGGGTGGGGTTTCAGGGTTTTTTACTACCACCCAGCTGTACCCTCTGGCACGTAAATATCTGGCAAGACTAAAGCCTAAATTGGCAGTAGAACTCGCATTAACAACAACTAACCTGATTCGCTGACGCTCTGAACCAACAAAAGACGAACCTAAAAATTTCGCCACGATTCTTTGCACATCATCAGGATCAGTCGCCCAGTCACCTGTGCCAGAAAAGCGCCCAGGTAACATAACCATGTGTTGATTTTTTTTTGGAACTCCTCGCATAAAATTTGCCACTTTAAGTACTGTGCTCATGCTCATATTGGTATCTATGTACGTTTGGGCAATCAAAATCAATTTAGGTATGTGCAACCATGCATCTGGCTTTATAGCTCGATCTAGAAGAGCTTTTATGAATATTTGCTGTCTTTGCACCCGACCAATATCACCTAAGGCATCATGCCGAAAACGTACAAAACCCATGGCTTGATTGCCTGTGAGAGTATGTGGACCAGGAGACAGATCAATACGCAGTTTAGCTGTCCAGTCCATGTAATGCATTGGTTTAGGAATCTCAACTGTGACACCACCCAACTCGTTGATCATATTCACAAGACCTTGCACATTGAGAATGAGATAATTGTCGACGGATAAACCCAATAAAGAACTGACTGTGCGCATAGTGAGATCTGGTCCACCTAGAGCATTGGCTGCATTTATTTTTTGCACACCATAGCCGGGAATATTTGCTTGGGTGTCTCTGGGGATGGAAAGTACATCAAGGCTATTGCGATAAGGATCAAGGCGCGCCAACATTATGGTGTCAGAACGACCATTAAAAGCCCCTTTTTGTGCCTTCTTAATACCTTCACGTTCGCTATAAACAACGTCTGATCCTAGGAACAATACAGTTATAGGTTCGTGCAACCCACCCAACCGTATCATGGGTGGCAAAAGCGAAGGACGAAATACAAGTGCAATTAGGTAGCCCGCTAAAATTCCCGCCAAAGCGGTCAAGATATAAACACGGTTCCAATCAGACTGATACAAATATGGGTTCCTCTAGCTGCTGCAGATATTATAGTACAAGCATAATAAGGCAAACTGTTTCTCTGCCCCTCTGAAATGCGTCATACCTGCCTACAGTCTTCATCTTTCCTTCACTCTTTATACAATTCGCCAACTCGCTCGCTATAATTAATCGTGTCGACTCTGGAGATATTGGCTAAATAATGAAGAATAAATTGCTAGCAATAAATTTTGGTGGCATTGGGGACGAAATACTTTTTTTACCGGTGCTTGCCAGTATAAAAGAAGCTTTTCCCGAGAAACACATAACTTTGCTTCTTGAACCAAGATCGAAGTCTATAGGCGAAATTAGTAATCTCACTGATGAGATAAAGCTATTTGATATAAAAAAGCGTCCTCTTATTATTAAAGATTATTTGGAGCTTTTGCAAATTTTACGCAGCGGTGACTACGAAACAGTTATTTCTTCTGGAAGCACACCCTTGGTTGCCTGTTTGTTATTTGCTTCTGGCATACCGGAACGAATAGGCTTTGATTCAGGGGCGCTCAGTCGCATACTCCTTACTCGCGCTATCAAACTAAACAAAAACCAATACGCAAGCAATATGTACCATGATCTTGTCCAAGGTCTAGGACTAAAACAAAAAAATGTGATTCCAAAGATAAAAGTTTCGGAAAAACATGCGTCCAATATGCAAAGTTTCTTAGAGCGTGTTTCTACCAAAGCTCGGCAGGGACACCCTGTAAGAGTAGTTATTCATCCAGGCACTAGTAAGCTGGCAATAAAAAAGGGAATTATTAAAACTTGGTCAGCAGAGAATTGGGCATTTTTGATAAAGCAATTGATCTTAGACGACGTAGAAGTGATTCTTGCTGGTGGACCTGACGATAGGGAAGTCGTTTTTGAAATAGTCAAAAAGCTCAATAATGACCAGTCCTCTGTCAATAGAAATTTGTTTTTATCAGCCTACGGAGAAACTAAGAGTCTTGCTGATTTAGCTGCTTTAATAGACAAAAGTGATTTATTGATCTGTGTGGACTCAGCACCCATGCATATAGGCGTGGCATTGAATAAGCCTGTTTTAGCGTTATTTGGTCCAACCCATCCAGCGCATTTGTTACCGAAAGCATCGCAATTTAAATTTCTGCATGGCGGTATGGATACGTTATCAACAAAAATTCATCAGCCGCAGAAAGCAATTAGTGTTGATTTGCAGCCAGATATTGTTTACCGGTCTGCTTTAAGTTTATTGCGTCGATAGAAAGTCCGATAATACTTTCAGGCATTTTATCTTTTATTAGCTCGCCTTGTTCGCCCACCATAGACAAAAGTGCGTCTACCACTTTTGGATCAAACTGTTTACCAGCATGTTTGCGTAGTTCGGAAGCGGCTTTTTCATGACCAATAGATTTTCTATAAGGACGATCAGTGGTCATAGCATCATAAGCATCGGCAACAAGAATGATGCGGGCACCTAAGGGAATTTGTTCGCCAATTAAATGGTCTGGATAACCACTGCCATCCATAAATTCATGATGGTGTAAAACATATTTTCTTGCTCTACCAAGTCCTTGCAAATCACCTATAATTTGAGCGCTACGAACTGGATGATTGGACATTATTGACTGTTCATCAGAGTTCAGTCTATCTGGCTTCCAAAGGATTGTTTCTGGGACACCAATTTTGCCAATATCATGCAAAATACCAGCCAATTCAATATCTCTAAGTTCATCCGGTGGTAATCCCATTGTTTTGCCTATGCCAACAGCATAGCGACTTACTCTCAAACTATGTCCTGAGGTGTAGTCACATTTTGCATCTAACGCATCCGCTAGGGCCCTTATTGTACCCATTGAAACTTCTTCGAGCTGAGCAAGGGTTTTACGTAATTCGATAAGCAACCCTTCATTTTTCTCTTTCAATTCGTATGCTTCTAAGGCACGGCGTACTGTCAGCTTTAATTCGTCGGCATCCCATGGCTTAGGAATATATTTATACACTTTGCCCGAATTAATAGCATCAATCAAAGCTTGGACATCTGTATAACCTGTCAATAGTATTTTTATAGCGTGAGGACGAAAGTCTAATGATTGCTCTAAAAGCTGTACACCCGTAATACCAGGCATGCGCTGATCGGTGACAATCAAGCTAATATCCTGGTGTTTTAAGACCTCGATTCCTTCAGCACCATTTTGAGCCTCGATTACATCGTACTCATCTGAAAGTACTCTTTTCAATAAGCGTAGATTGGCTGCTTCGTCATCAACAACCAGAATCTTATGCCGTCCCATCTAAACCCCTCAAGGTAATATCCACTAAATAAGTAGTTTATATTATGGGAAAAAATATTTTTTGCTACATTACGCCTTATTTACCTGCATTTGCAGTGGAATAGTGACCTTAAAAACAGTTCCTTTGCCATTAATGCTTTCAAACCATATTTTGCCTTGATGGCGCTCCACAATGGAATGACATATTGATAAACCCAATCCAGTGCCTTTTCCGACAGGTTTTGTGGTAAAAAACGGGTCAAAAATTTTGTTTTGATTATCTTCTTTTATACCTGGGCCGTTGTCATAAATGCTCACCAAAATACGATCTTCATCAATTTCTGCTTTTATTTGTACTTTGGGTTCATTAACTTGTTCCAATGCTTGGGCGGCGTTTGAAAGTAAATTCATCCATACTTGATTCAATTGTCCCGGATAACAAAGTACAGATGGAATTTCTTGTAAATCCAATTCAACTGGTATTTTGTCTTTGCCATAATACTGACCAAGAAGTTTTAGTGTTGATTCTATGCCTTCGTTGACTGAAGCTTCTTTCAATTCTGCTTCGTCTACTCGACCAAAACTGCGCAGATTTTTCACGATTTGACGAATACGCTCTACACCTTCTTCCATGTCAGCCAAAATATTATCTAAATCAGTGACAAGAAAATCGTATTTCGATTTTGCTTTTAATTCCTGAATTACAATTCTTTCTTGCTCAGGTAGATCATCACAAGCCGCAATAAGCTTTTTCATATCCTGACAATATCTTTTAAGATAAGGCAAATTGCCGTGGACAAAATTTATTGGATTATTTATTTCATGCGCTATACCTGCTACAAGACGCCCTAGTGATGCCATTTTTTCATGATGAACCAGCTGTGCTTCTACAGATTTCATTTCTTGCATCAGAAACTGATTATGTTTTAGCTGTGAACGTAACCTATTAGTCATAGATTGGGCAAAGCGTGCCATATAACTACAAAAGCCGCCCCAAATAAATGCAACACTAGTGAAAATCAAACTGCGCAATAAAATACGACGCCATATATTCTCAACATAGGCCTGTACAAGTCCATTGCCCAGTCCTTGCGAGCGAATTGACTCGATAAGCATCAGTATTGAACTTTGATGCTCAAGCAAAAGTAGCCCAATGTAAGACAAAGAAACGAGCAGACACGTGGCATATATACCTAGTCTGGTAAATACATAACTAGACAATAAAATGGGCAATAGGTAGAGAATGTACAGATCAGATTCTATACCTTTGGTGGCATGCACAAGAATAGTGAGCGCCAATATGTCCAAATTGAGTAGTACCGCATTTAGTATCCAAAACTTTTTGAGGTTCTGACGTTCGTTAGAGATTACCTCATTTTTGCCAGAAGAAGCAGCTCCCAGAACAGGTAATAAATTGCGTCGAATAAATCCTGCTGCAATAAGTGAATAGGCAATGACAGCAGTTATAACTCCTGTCACTGATGGAAAATCAAATTCGGTTATAGTACCTTTATCAGCAAAAATCAAAACAGCAAATATAAAATCTAATAACAAGCAAACTGAAGCAAAAGCCAAGCGAAACTTGAGTAACTGTCTAGTTTTAGACAATATTTCCAGTTCGCTAATATCGCTTAGTGACTGCTCAAAAGTATTCATAGGTCTTTGGTCTATTTACCGCTAAGATTTACAGATAAGAAGAAGCCAGACGATATACTTCACTTGCCTCATTGAAACGGCCAATCGACTTTAGGACTTGTGCCCAATTTTCATAAATATCACCATCATAAGGATTAATTTCTGCAGCCTCTTTGAATTTTTCCAGGGCTAATTCGTGAAAACCCAGATAAGAAAGAGCCTTTGCCCAGAAAAGAAATAAGTCAGAGTCAACATTTTCTAATTTACTAGCTTGCAGAAAAGTTTCGTCGGCTTGAGCAAAGTTTCCTTGCGACATATAAATTTGTCCAAGCATTGTGTAGGCCGCTACACTATCAGGGATCTCTTTAATAACATCATTGAGCAATTGTTGTGCTTGAGAATAATCTCCTTTTTTTTGCAGAGCCTTTGCCAAAAGGAGCTTTGAATCAAGATCTTGTGGGCTTATATCAACCATTTTTATCACTTGTGTTACAGCTTCTTCAATTTGTGCTTCGTCTAATAATTGAGAGACATAACTTTTGTCATCATCTAAGAAATTAGGATCTAATCTTAAGGCCTCAGCGTAGTCACTTTTAGCTAAATCTGGTTGATTAGATGCTTCGTAGCTGCGGGCACGGTGCAAATAAGCCAAAGCAAATTTATTATCTATGTTCAAGCATTTACCAAAATATTCTATAGCCCCAGACTGGTCACCTGAAAGAGCATTTAGAATTCCCAAACCATCAAAAGCCATGAACAATAATTTTTTATCCACAGTGTTGTTTAAGCTAATAATTTTGTCGAGCTGTATCTTTGCCAAATCGTACTGTTTATTTGCCAAAGAAGCATAACCATGCCACAAATATAATTGTTGAGCCATTAGGCTATCTTGCTGATTTGTACTTGCAATAAAGTTCGCAGCTCTATCAAATAATATTTGTGCTGGGGCATAGTGTGCCAAACATAACAATGCCATGCCCCCATAAAAATTAGCTTCAAATTGATCTGGGAAATTTATTAGTACGCGTTCAAAAGTGCTAATGGCCAAATCGTATTCATGCAAAGCAATAAGGACCAAACCAAGATTTATCTGGAGTTCCACCATATACGGTGCAATACTTTGTCCCTGGAATAAATATTCTGAAGCAAATTCCCAGTTTTTCAACTGACCAAAGGTTACTGCTAAATTGTTGTAAGCAATTGCTCTTTCGGTTGCTCCGAAATCCGGGCTATCGAGTACTTCGCGATAGTGCAGTTGGGCAGATTCGTATTTTCCCAATTTGGCTAATAAATTTGCCAAATTAAAATGAGCATTGGCAAAATCAGGACGAATTTTGCAAGCTTTCTCAAAGCAATTAGCCGCTTCTTCTATTTTGTTTTGTTTTAGGCAAGTGACTCCTAAAGCATTATAAGCAGCAGCAAAATCTGGCTCTTTATTAACTACTTGCTCAAAACATTGGCGAGCTTCTATATCTTGATTGAGACGTTGATAAGCCAAGCCGGAATAATACATGGCAACAAATAAAGTTCCGTCTATTTTGCTCGCTTGTTTAAATTGACCCAAAGCTCCTTGTACGTTACCCATACCATAAAGAGTTAGCCCCCAATAAAAATGTCCCAATGCAAAATCGGTCTTTAATTCGCATGCCTCTCTAAATTCAGGCATAGCCAAATCATTCTTGCCTTTTTTTAGCAATATCAAACCTAATTGATAATGTGTATCAGATTTGGATGCATCAAGCGCCAAAGAAGCACGCAAATATTTTTCTGCATCATCTAAATCACCTATGAGTAAAGATAATTTCCCCACTTCAGACAAAACTGCTGGATCGGCAGCCTGCACAGCCGCAACTCGACTAATAACGCCACGAGCCTCATCAAAGTGATTTTCTTGGATTAAAGTAGCTATTTGTTTGATAATTTGAGCAGACAGATCTTTACCCTCAATCAAATTTCCCACTTGAAAGTATATTGCCTTCAACGACTATTTTGTCAAAAGCTGAAAAATGCTGCTACTACAATAGCGCAAATAACAAGCTGAACTAGCCAAAAAGCCAACACGGCTTGCCACTCGCCAATGCCCTTTTCAGCCCAAACAGCCTCGAAATGATGATGCAAAGGTGCCATTCTAAAGATACGCTTCCCCTCGCCTGGCAGTCTATGAGTGAGCTTATAAATAGCTAGTTTAGGCTTGCTCATTGGTATTTCTGGTACATAAGGCTTGGTCAATTTAAAGTAAGAGACCTGCAGCATTACAGACAAAGTCTCCAAAATATAGAGCAAGGATAAAGGTATAAACCAAAGTATCAATCCACTTGATAATACTATTGCAGCCAGTATTCCTCCTAAAAAGAGGCTGCCTACATCTCCCATAAAAATTTTGGCTGGATAACAATTAAAAAGTAAAAAGCCAGCAAGGGTGCCAGCGCAGGCAAGGCTCAGTAACGCCAAAGATGGATTACCAATTTTCAATAGCATAAAAGACAAAGTCAGAAAAACTGAAAAAAGAGTGCCAGAGGCTAAACCATCCATTCCGTCGTGAAGGTTAATGGCATTTGTTGTTGCAGCCACTAAGAAAACACTCAAAAATACAAAGACTATAGCTGGCAAAACATAAGTAGGGTAATGCCCGGCAATATGGGCGGCCACATGAGTGGATAGAATTATTTGTCTTACGTGTGGTAACAAAGTCAATAATACAAAAGCAAAACCCACACCAAAAATGCTTTCCCAGATCAACCTTTCTTTAGCCGAAAGACCGCGATTGGCCTTATTGGTAAATTTGGCTGTGTCATCGCTTAGCCCAAGCAAAGCACAAAGCGAAGATAAAAATATTACCATCAGAGAAACCATATTCCAGGTTTTGCTTAGGGCGCTAAAAACAAACCAGGTGAGCATGATAGCAATAACAAATATAACCCCGCCTGCAGTTGGTGTTTTAGCTTTAACAGCATGGCTTTGGGGTCCTTCTTCACGAATGAATTGTCCAAGCTGCAAACGTTTGAGCCATTTTATATAAAGGGGTAGAAGTATAACTGTTAAAAGAAAAGCAAAAACCAAAGGCAACAACATGTACGGCACGGGTTTTTGACTGAGGTTAGATAGATTAAAAAACAAATTGGCTAATCTAGATAGAAACTAGTGACGATTTTGCGCTTATCTTTGGAGTAATTGACAGATTCCAATAGCGTATGGCTTGTGTGGTAAAGAAAACAAATAATTTGCTGAGAGCGATCAATGATTTCGTGATTGCAGATACGGCTTGCGTCGGACAATGTCATGGTGCGGCGTTCAGGATATTCAGTAATATTTTTTATACCAATTAATAGATCCTGGACTTCACTTGGCTGTTGACTGATTGTCTGGGGCAAAATAACTTCTAATCTGTCAGGATTGGCTCTTTGGGCACCGCGAATAACCGCCATATTAGTACCGTTTGCACCACCACTAGTGACCACCTGGTTGCCAGATAGCACCAAGGCATAACTTAGCATCTCCACTAATTGTTGATGGGTTAATGGTAAATTACGCGTTCCTATAATCGCAACTCGTCTAGGCCCAGATTGTTGAATTAGCAAAAGTTCTTGCGCTAATTCATCAACGCTGGGGATTGTAGCTGAGGTAGATTCAATAGATGCCATATTTGACCGACTTAATTAGTTTACTTTTCCGATGCTTATACACTAAATATAGATTTAATTATCTTTAGAAGCAGTCTACAGTTTACTTAGACAAAATGCTCCTAAAAGTAACAGAACTTGTACTTTTGATTGCTATTGAAAACTGCTTTTGTGCAATACTGTTCAGTAGTAATTGCTGTTATCTTCTGCAAAGAATAATAACATGAATTTCACCTTTGCCCAAGGCAGCGCATATGAACACAAGCATAGAAACAGGAAAAAATTTACTTGCTCGACTAAATAAAGAGCAAATAGAGGCAGTAACACAGGGTTTTGGTCCTTCTCTTGTGATAGCTGGTGCTGGCAGCGGTAAAACAACAGTCCTGACACGCAGGATTGCTTATTTATTATCTGAAATGAAGCAAGATCCTCATTCTATTTTGGCTGTCACTTTTACCAATAAAGCAGCTGCCGAAATGAAGCAACGTATAGAGTTTTTGCTTGGCGAACAAAAAGTTCGCAGTTTAGCTATTGGTACATTTCACAGTATTTGCGCTCGTATATTGCGTCGCGAAATAGAGTTTTATAGAGCGCCCGAGGGCTGGTCCTGGGGTTCCAATTTCGTTATTTATGATGAGACAGACAGTGTAAATGTGGTTAAGTCAGAAATTGCTAAACTCAATTTGGATGACAAAGTTTATCCAGCCAAAGAAATTAAACATGCTATTTCGGCAGTAAAAAATGATGGGCTTACAGCCGGACGTTATGCACATATGGCTAAGACACATAGAGAGAGTCGCATAGCTCAAATTTATGCAAATTATCAAGGTGCTTTAGCTAGTAATAATGCTTTGGATTTTGACGATTTGATTTTGATTTTCAATGAATTACTGCGTTCAAACCAAGAAGTATTAGCTCGAGAACATGACCGCTATCGCCATATTCTTGTAGACGAGTTTCAAGATACTAATAAAGCACAATATGATCTCATTCGCATGTTAGCCACTGGTACAAGCCGCGAAGGTACTCAACAGTTTAACGAAGAAGAACGCAGTTTGATGGTAGTTGGAGACGTAGATCAATCAATTTATTCATGGCGCAAAGCAGATTTTCGCATAATTCTTGGTTTTCAAAATGATTTTCCAAATTCCAGACTTGTCAAACTAGAAGAAAATTATCGCTCCACTTCTACTATTTTAGAAGTTGCTAATAGCATTATTGCTAATAACACTGAAAGATTAGAAAAAGTCTTACGCTGTAATCGTGGCGAAGGGTCCAAAGTACAAGCTTACGAAGCTACTGATGAAATAGATGAAGCTTATTATGTTGTTGAAGAAATAAAACGCTTACAAGCGCGCGGCAGAAATCTTTCGCAAACAGTAATTCTTTATAGAACTAATGCTCAAAGCCGAGCCATAGAAGAAATTCTTATACGCAATCATATTCCGTATAAACTAGTTGGCGCCACACGATTTTATGAAAGACAAGAGATCAAAGATGTACTGGCATATTTAAAGCTTATTTATAACGATAAAGATAGTCAGGCGTTTTTACGGGTAGTAAATGTACCAAGACGCGGTATCGGCAAAACATCATTAGAACGACTATATGAGTATGCTGATGAAAATGGCATGAGCCTGGTTGAAGCTTCTCTCAATTTAGATAATTGCGATAGTATTCCTAATAAAGCCCGCCAAGCTCTTAAAGATTTTGCTTTACTAGTTAAGCGTTGGCAAGCTACAGCAGCTAATGGCCCAGTATCTGAGCTTCTTGCTTTAGTATTAAAAGAAAGTCTTTATGTGGAAAAACTGGAAGAAGAAGCTAGTTCTAGCAAAGACGAATTAGTAATCGGCAGACTAGAAAACCTGCAAGAACTTAGAGCAGTAGCAGCTGAATTTGAAGCAATTGCTGATGAAACAAATCTAGAATCTTTTCTAACTAGAATCTCATTGGTGAGCGATCTTGATGCAATTAAAGAAGAAGGGGAGTCAATAACATTGATGACTCTGCACTCAGCAAAAGGTCTTGAATTTCCGATTGTTTTTCTTATGGGCTTGGAAGAAGGTCTTTTCCCTCATAGTCGCTCTTTAAATTCGCCACCTGCTCTTGAAGAAGAAAGACGTCTTATGTACGTTGGCGTCACGCGCGCAGCCGATCTTTTATACATGACTTTAGCTAGACGAAGAATGTTTGCTGGAGGACGATTTGGTAATTCTGGTGGCTTCACAAGCAATTTCACTATACCGAGCCGTTTTCTCAAAGAAATTGATCCAGCACTAATGATAGGCTTCTATCCACAAGAAGAAAGAGAACCAATTGAAAGAGACAGTTCTCCCAACTTTGCTTCGCCTGGTTTTGGCTCAGCAAACAATTCAAATTTCGGCACTTCTAAGCCCCGCTTTGCTCGATACGGTCAAATTACTGAAAAGCCAAATGTTTATTCAAGCAGTACAAGTAATTACTCAGGGTCACGTCAAAACAACAATGCACCACGCATGTCAAGCTCTACCAGTGGTGGCAATGAAAGTAATGTTACCAATGAGGCATATGAATCATTAAAAGTTGGTGATCTAGTTCAGCACAATAAATTCGGTATGGGCAAGGTTGCTCAAATAATTGGCGACCCCGGCAAAGAACTTTACAACATCGAATTTCAGGACGCTGGCAAGCGTTTGCTCGATCCCCGCTTTGCTAAACTAACTAAGCTCTCTTGAACAAACTGTATTTGGTAATCTAGTTATTTCACGCAATTGCATTTGAGGAGGACTCGTTTTGACAGTAGAAAGGACTTTCGTAGCCATAAAGCCTGATGGCGTAGAGCGTAATTTGATAGGCGAAATTATCAAACGTTTCGAACAACGCGGACTTAAAGTTGTTGGTCTCAAACTAATGGTAGTCCATCCAGAATTAGCTGAAACACATTACGGCGAACACAAAGGCAAAGCCTTTTACGACGGACTGATCAAACACATTACCTCTGGACCAATTGTAGCTATGGTACTTGAAGGTAAAAATGCGATTGCTGCTGTTAGTCAAACAGTTGGTGCTACTAATCCTGTTAATGCTCAACCTGGAACAATCAGAGCAGATCTATGCGTAGATATGGGGCGCAATGTTGTACACCGCTCAGATAGTCCAACCAGTGCAAAACGCGAAATTGAAATATTCTTCAAATCAGAAGAACTTCTGCACGGTTGGGCTAAAACCGTTGACTGCTGGGTTTACGAATAAAAAACAATAATTAGTACTCCGCTGCAGTTACTGATGGATTATATACCAGTGCGTGTTCAGTCGACGTATAATCTCATTAATACAGATTTGAGGATACTTACAATGTCAACAAAAAGGCCATCTCAACAAGGGAAATTGAATAAAGGTTCCAAGCCTGGAGAATTTGGTAATACCTCATATGGTAACCATAATCCCCTAACAACACAAACCAAACATTTGCGCAATAAACAATCTCAGAATAAAAACTTCAAGTCAAATTCAGTTAGAAAGACAGGGCATCGATAATTCTGAATCTTACGGCAGACTCTTTTTTCAACTGTGCCGAAAATGATGCTTAGAATTTTCTTGCCTTTAACAACAAAAACGATGGCTCTAAGAGCTAAAATAGGTTGTCCAAACTATAAGGCATTTTATTTTTCCACGAATGCATTTACTTCGTGAAAGGCTTGTTCAGCGCTAAGGTCTTTCAAGCAGGCTAATGTATGAAGTGGGCATTGTTTTTCAAAACATGGCTGGCATTCTAGATTGAGTGCAATAGCATGTCCAAGTTTTCCATAAGGTCCGTTTCGTTTCCACGGTGTAGCGCCATGAATAGCCACCACTTTTGGTTTGCTTACCGCACTAGCTAAATGTATTGGTCCACTATCAGCGCCTATTACAAGTTGAGATTGTTCAAATAAGGCTATTAGATCGATAAGGTTTGTCCGACCCGTGAGATTAATGATCTTTTGATTATCACAACTAGAAAGACGTTTTTCCAGTTTTTTGTTGATAGCTAAATCAGATCTGCCACCACATATAATGATGCGGTAATAATTGTTGTCTAATAACCGTTTTCCTAATTCTTCCCATTTTTCTAGCGGCCATATTTTAGTGTCCCACGTGGTGCCTGGTATTAGAATGATGTTTTCTAGACGCTGCTTTGAACTAGGCAGCCAGGATTGTACCCGTTCTTTTATAAGCTGAGGCACCACCGGTAATGAGAATTGAGCATTTACCCAGTTAGCTGGCACATTATTACCAAGAACATCGAACAATTTAACAACAAGCTTAAGATTTAAATCTACTATATGTATATCAGGTCCAAAATAATCACCTACATCAACCGGATGGGTGAGGAATTTGTCTGCCCATTCACGGGTATTGGCAAAGCCTATACGGGTTTTGGCACCTGATAACCAACATAAAAGAGCGCTTTTAAGAAGTCCTTGGGCATCAATGGCGATGTCATAACGTCTAGACTTAAATCCCCCCCAGAACTGGTTTAGGAGGGCTAAAGACGAAATAGAGCGAGCCACTGGCGGCGAAGAGCCGTCAGTTTGGCAAGCGTCTTTACGCGCGTTGAGCCAAGGCACGAAGGCGAGGCAGCGCTCACGTATAGAACTAACCGCGGGCGGTGAAGCCACCGATCCTGGTAGCATAGCTTTTCCTGGGAATATGATGACATTATCCACAGCTGGATTGTCTTTCAGCAGGGGAGCAGCTAAATCTTGCACCACCCAAGTTACTTTTGCGTCGGGTAAATAACGTTTTATAGCTGCCGCCACCGGTAGTGTATGCACCACATCACCCAGGGCAGATAGTCTGATAATTAGGATTTCCAGACTCACTTTCTTCGATTTTCTCCTTATATTGCAAATTTCATTAACGATTGTAATTTTTGATACCAGCCATTAAAAATGGTGCCGCACCAACTGTGGGGCAGCTTTTCGAATCATTTAGTGGTGGCAATTTTACGAACATATTGAAAAAGGATATATAAATGACTTCCAATTTATAGACTTTTTGATAAGATGAATATGCCACTTCAAGTGGTGGTATTTAGCATAACTGGTCCGGCGTCATCTGTAATACCAGATGTCTTAGGAAACTAATTGCTGAACTGCCTTTAGCTTTAGCAAGCATGCAAACTTCCGCTACAACGGAATCTATTGTCATGCCTTTCTACATGTATGTTGACAAAGGAGAGATAATAACATGAAAAGAAGTTCTAGAAAGCTATCTAGGCCAAAAGGTGCTTCGGCAAAGCCTGCCAAGGTATCCCATAAAGGACTACGTAAATTGGTCCGTAAGTCCTCGCACTCAGTAAGAGCTAATAGAGCTGCTGCCTCCGTACGTGGTGACGAGCACTATCTAAGCTTCAGTGGCAAATTCACTGTACGTTTGCCTAAATCACTTCACCAAGCACTTGTAGACAGAGCAGAAAAAGAAGGCGTAAGTCTTAACCTTTTCGTCACAAACGCTCTTTCAAGAACAGTAGCAATGCCTGGTAAAAAGCGCTAAGTAGCAGTAGATCACCTTATTAAAAATAGCGGCAATGACATTTGGTCACTGCCGCTATTTTTTTGTTTGATTTATTACATTTAATACAGCGATTTTGTTGGGCAAAGTGTTATTTAAAATTATGTCGATAAAGTTTGACGCTGCTGCTTGAAAAGGATAGACTCTTTTTTAAATTCAGTGGCACAAGTTTTCTGGCATATGAAAGACGTTAAAGTTCCTGTACTCAATCTTAAAGAGCAGTTTTTGGCTCTTGCCCCAGAACTAGAGCAAGCAGTAATGTCTGTTTTGCGCAGCGGCAATTATATATTGGGAGAAAAAGGGGCACAGCTTGAAGAAGCTGTAGCCAAAATATGTGGTTGCCAATACGGCATTGGTGTGGCCAATGGAACCGATGCATTAGAACTAACTCTTTGGGCTTTAGATATAGGACCTGGGGATGAGGTCATAACACCATCTTTTACTTTTGCAGCAACTGCTGAAGCAATAGCACTGGTGGGCGCCACGCCAGTTTTTGTAGAAGTTGATCCAAAAACTTTCAATATAAATCCAAGTCTTATAAAAGCTGCAATCACAAAAAATACTAAAGCCATCATGCCGGTACATTTGTATGGCATGCCTGCCGATATGCAAGCAATTATGGATATAGCAAACAAATATTCTTTAAAAGTAATTGAGGATAATGCTCAAGCTATCGGTGCACTTTACAAAGGCAAAGCAACTGGTTCATTTGGAAATGCTGCTTGTATTAGTTTTTATCCAACTAAAAATCTAGGTGCTTGTGGGGATGCTGGAATGATTGTCACTAATGATGCACAGCTAGCCGAACGCCTGCGCAAATTGCGTGCTCATGGTATGAAAAAACGTTACTACCATGAAGAATTAGGTATAAATAGTCGTTTAGATGAATTGCAAGCCGCAATATTGCTGGCTAAATTGCCTTATTTAGAACAATGGAATGAAAGACGAGCACAATTAGCTAAAAGCTATGATCAAGCACTCAAGTCTATTAATTGGCTAACTTTGCCTGTTTTGACAGATGATTTAGATGCGAGTAAAGATGATAAGACTTCGCATGTGTGGCATCAATATACTGTAGCAGTCAATTTTGGTGAAAAGAATTTAGGAGCAGGCTCTTCAGTAGTTGCTGCAAGTGATAGCACCATGCGTGATACCGTAATGTCCAAATTAGCCGAACATGGCATTGGCAGTATGTGTTATTACCCAATTCCTATACATTTACAAGATGCCTTTGCTCGTTACAGCTATAAAAAAGGTGATTTTCCAATTACAGAGAAATTAGCAGAGAGAGTAATATCTTTGCCTATGTATCCCGAACTTAGTGATGAACAGGTTAAACGAGTTGCTATAGCGCTAGAAAAAGTCGGACAAGAAATGATGACAGTTCCTTTAGGAGCGAACCAAGTTTATACAAACGCAGGACTATAGAATGAGCGATTACGCGAATTGTCATATTAGTCCAAAAGCACAAATAGCCAAAAATGTTCGTATAGCACCGTCTGTATTTATTGCAGATGGTGTTGTAATAGAAGAAAATGTAAAAATAGAGCCTGGCGCAATTATTTACGAGAATGTTCATATTGGTGCTAATTCATTTATTGGGGCTCAATGCATTCTTGGCGAACGACTAGCAGACTATTTAAAAAATGATAATTACAGCAATCCTGTTTTGACTGTAGGCAAAGGAAGTGTAATTAGATCAGGAACAATCATTTACGCTAGTACATTGACAGGTGAGAATTTTCAGACTGGGAACAGGGCACTTATTCGCGAATACAGTGTCTTTGGTAATAATTGCAGCTTTGGAGCGCTCTCCCAATCAGATGGCTATGTCAAAGCAGGAAATAATTGTCGCTTCCATAACAATGTTTTTATTGCTACTTATACAACGATAGAAGATGATGTACATTTTTATCCAATGTCTTGTACGGTAGACAGCTTGCACCCCCCTTGTCAAAAAGGTAGAGAAGGTCCCTATTTTGAAAAGGGCGTTATAGTAGGCGCAAAAGCACTTATATTACCCCGAGTTAGAATTGGTGCATCGTCTGTAATTGCCGGGGGATCAATAGTAACTCAATCTTCGCCACCAAATTCAGTGCTAGTAGGCGCACCGGCACGAGTGGTAAAGGAACGATCTGAAGTGCGCTGTCATGTTGAAGACAGACCTGCGTATGAAGTAGCTTTTGAGACTTTGAAAAGCTAAAATCATTAGGACCGAATCGGAGGAATATTATTTTGTTACATCAATTGATTGATCCCTTGCTACAAATAGTTAAAGACACGATTGCTAGCTGGGGCTATACAGGCATTGTGCTTATGATGGCTATTGAGTCAGCTAATATTCCACTACCTAGTGAAGCAATCATGCCTACAGCTGGCTTGTTGGTTCAACAGGGCAAGTTAAATTTTCATCTTGCTGCATTAGCTGGTGCTTTTGGTTGCTTGCTTGGATCGCTGCCTTCGTATTTTTTGGGACTATGGGGCGGCAGACCATTTTTAGAAAAATACGGAAAATATTTTTTACTTAGACATAAAGATCTTGAAATAGCCGATCGCTGGGTTGATAAGCACGGTGACATTGCTTTTTTCGTTTGCCGGATGCTGCCAGTGGTAAGAACATTTATTTCGTTTCCAGCTGGGGTATTGAAAGCTCACTTTGCTATGTTTAGCTTGTTTACTTTTATTGGCTCACTAATTTGGTGTTATTTTCTTGCTTGGGTTGGTATTAAGTTCGGTGAAAATTTAGAAACCTTTATCAGCATTTGGCACAAATTTGACGTTGCAATTGTGGCAGTATTGGGAGCTGGATTTATTTATTACTTAGTCCACCATTTCAAGAAAGACTAGTCTGGTTTTTTATACTGTCGCCGACGCGTGTCTGCTCTAATTTGCAAAAGACTGTCTAGCAATTCATGTTTTTCAGGACCATCCCACCTTTTCAACCATTCTTCGATGGCTAATTGGATCATGCCACTTTTATCAGGAGAATGAGCGCCATATAAACGCTTAAGCTCAAGCCATATAGATTGCAAGGCGGCCAACTGATAAGCAGGGAGTTTAATTGTATAAGCTATATATTTATCCTGGACAAATGATCTTTGCGGAATGCTTAGCTGAGTACTATCATCCGAATGTTCACTCTCTTCCTGCTCCGCGTCCATAGAGACCATTTTTGAGCTGCTGGGATCAGAAGTAGCCCAAGTGGCATTAAAATCGTGTTCTTCGCTCATTGAGTGCTGTCCTTAAAGCTTATGCTTTCCTCAAGTTCTGAATTCCCAGAAGACTAGTTTTCCATAAGAGATATTATAAGAGCTAGATTTTAGAATAAATCGCCAGACAAGTTAAGCAAATTGATAAAATGGGCACTAAATTAGCAAATAGTCCATATTTATTTTAGGAAATTCATAATCTATGGACTGGTAGCCGCTAATTGTGTTTGGGAACCGTTTTATGTTTCAGGATATTGTCAGGACAACGATACAAAGAATATTTAACGATAAGATTCTCCTAGGGCTTCTTATTGTCTGTTTACTTGGCTTTTTTGTTGGCGGCTTCAACAACGGTAATAAAGATGAACCACCTGTAAGTAAGCTCGCTCAAAGCCAGAGTATGCCTTCTAAAAATAATTCTGAGTCAACAGACGCTAGTGTGCCAGCAAATGATTATGCAAAAAAAGTACAATTAGATCCTGCTCTGGCAGTGGATTTTGTTAAATGGTGGATGAAAGCAGCAATGGATTTTACCCCTAAATCTGCTGCTCAAAGTCATGAAGCAGCCGCTAATTGGATGTCACCTGAAACCTTAAAAGCTTTCAATGAAGCTTTTTGGACACCCGAAATATCTCAACAAGTATGCTCTGGAGCGTCAGTAGGCGCTTTCCAACCAATTTCGATAAGGGCAGTGGCAATTAACCCTGACCATTCAATCGTCGTGAGCTTGAATGGAACTTTGGTAATGCAATCAGCAAATGCTAGACCGGCAGCAAATCAAGTTCAAATGAATTTATTAGTTCGCAAAGGCGATACAGGTTTGCGCATCGTTGGGATAAACAATCAAATATCCACACAAAGCTCGTCTATATATTAAGCGCTGCCTGGTCTGCGCTCCGCTTGCCCAGACGCGCGTACTTTACTTCGTTCAGCTTCCGCCGCCTCACCGTCGCCGTTCGCTTCACTTCATCCATCTAAACTTTTAGCACTGCCTGGTCTGCGCTCCGCTTGCCCAGACGCGCGTACAGACGCTTTACTTCGGACGGCATAGCCGCCCTTCGTTCCGCCATATCTCCTTCTGTCATTCTTTAGCGCTGCTTTGGCCAAGCTATATTTCATTTCGTTCCGCTCCGTTTCGCAGCCTGCTACTTGACCACACTAATGTGATATATTTGGCAAGCTATGGGTGCTCATAGAAGCTTTACCGGGCGCATTATGCCGAGATAGCTCAGTCGGTAGAGCAGAGGACTGAAAATCCTTGTGTCGTCGGTTCGATTCCGTCTCTCGGCATATTATTATTTGCATTTTATTTGCTATGAAAAAGTACTGGCATTATCTATCCATCATTTTGTTGATGTTCTTAGTAGCAGAACTTTTTCCAAGTTTGGACTGTTTAGCTGACAGCGAACAAACATTTATTGTCAAACCTTATTTGCAGCTTGGCAATCACCCAACATTGGCAGCTGAAGAAAATTTGGATTTATTGTGGATAAGCAATAGTAATCAAGACAATTTTGAGCTCTATATCAAAGAGCATAATAAATCGCAGTGGATACAACAAAAAACACCCCAAAGAGTCATTCTTTCTTATTCTGTACCAGACAAATTATATCTTTGGGACAATCAAATTGAAGGGCTAGTTCCTGGACAATCTTTTCAATACAAATTAGTCAAAAATGGCAAAGATGTTTTTCGCGGAAGTGGGACTGCTCGTAAGACTGAGGGGCAAGCATTTCGCTGTGTACTTTTTGGAGACACCGGGGCCGATACTTTATCAGAAAGGAAGATTGTTTACCAAACATATCTAAAGAAACCAGATTTTCTTGTTATTTTGGGTGACATTGTTTACTCCTATGGACGCCTATCAGAATATATTCAAAAATTTTTTCCTATATTTGAGAACGCTAAAGCTTCCGAACAAACAGGTGCACCTTTATTACAATCCACGGTCGCATTACCTGTTATCGGCAACCATGATATCGCCTATGGTGACAACAAAGCAGGCATAAACTTTGACAAACTTAGAGATGCTTTGGCTTTTTATGAATTGTGGTCTGCACCTTTAAATGGTCCTATCAAAAGCAGAAGTGAACTTCATATACCTAGATTAATGGGTAATGAAGAATATATAAGTAGATATCTGGAGACAACTGGTAATCGTTATCCAACCATGTCTAATTATTCATTTGATTATGGCAATAGCCACTGGCTTATATTGGACGCCAATCCTTATATGAGCTGGACTAATGCAAAACTTCGCGACTGGGTGCGCAAAGACTTACAAACCAACAAATCAAAAACCTGGAAATTCGTTTGTTTTCATCAGCCCGGATTTAGCATAGATAAAGTACACAACACTGAACAACGTATGCGTTTACTGAGCGATATTTTTCAAGATTGCGGTGTCGATATAGTATTTTCTGGGCATGCTCATAATTATCAAAAGTCTTATCCTTTAATTTTTCACCCTCAAAGTAAAAATGGAATTCCAGTCATAAATGCAGATGGCACCGTCAGTGGCAGCTTTATATTTGACAAAAAATATGATGGTAAGTCTAATACTCATCCTACTGGCATAATCTATGTTGTTTCTGGCGCCGGTGGTGCCGCTCTTTATGGTTCGATGGAAAATCCGGATCGCGCTGGTTTTACAAACGAATTTGTTTCTTCCACACATTCATTGACATATTTAGATATAAATCAAAACAAGCTAATTTATAGCCAGATTTCAGAAGATGGAAAAGTTTTGGATTCTTTTAAGATCGAAAAATAGACCGGCAAACAAATAGTCTTTTAAAGAAATAGGGGGTTTAAGACAATGGATTTAATAATGATCGGCACGAATAGTATTTTAGTTTTAGCTTTTCTAGTGTTATTGGGCGGCTTCATAGGCTTTAAAAAAGCTAAGAGTAAAGCATCACTGATAGCTGGCACAGTGAGCGCGCTGGCATTGGTTGCATGTTTTTGTTATACACTTAACCATCCGCAGCAAGGTGCAAAAACAGCTTTTTTATTAGCAGGAGTATTGGAAGGCATTTTTATAGCAAGGCTAATAAAAACCAAAAAATTTATGCCATCTGGAATGATGCTTGTTCTTTGTGTGTTAGAACAACTAGTTCTTCTTGTGACGATGTTCAAATAGGGAAAGGTCTAAAACTTAGCTTTCCATAGACGTTCTCGAGCAGCTTCAAGTGTTTCTTGCTTGCGACTAAAACAGAAGCGAATGAAAGAATGGGCTGGCCGCGATTTGCTTGAAAAAAAACTTGCCCCCGGTACAGTAGCTACTCCTACGTCAGTTAATAAGTGTCGTGAAAATTCTATATCACTCACATAATTATATTTAGATACGTCTGAAAAAATATAATAAGAGCCTTCCGGTTTGAAATACGGCATGCCGATTTTATCCAAAGTCTCCATCATGTATTGACGCTTTTTGGCATACTCTTGCGCCAATTCAAGATAAAAATGAGCAGGCAATTGTACGCCTGCCACCGAGGCTCTTTGCAATGGAGCAGGCGCACCAATAGTTAGGAAATCATGCACTTTGCGAATGGCAGTGGTAGTTTCTGGATTGGCGATTGTCCAGCCAATACGCCAACCGGTTAGACTATAAGTTTTAGAAAGACCAGTAATCGTAATAGTTAAATCACGCATATCAGGTAAACTAGCCGGATAAACATGGTGGGCACCATTATAGAGAATATGCTCATAGATTTCATCAGTAATTATAAAGACACCCCATTTTTGACATAGCTCAGCAATGATTTTCAATTCGTTAGCTGTAAAAACTCTGCCGGTTGGATTATGCGGGGTATTAATTATAATTGCTCTTGTTTTGTTATTAAAGGCTTGTTCTAATTCTTGGGGATCAAATTGCCAGCGTGGTGCTTTGAGGCTGACGTAACGAACAGTTGTTTCACCTATGATAGATTGAGGAAGATAGTTTTCATAAAATGGTTCAAAAATAATCACTTCTTCACCGGGGTCAACTACGGCTATTAAAGTTGCCATCAAAGCTTCCGTGGCGCCACAAGTTACGGTAATTTCGGTTTCAGGATCGATAGTAAAACCTAGAGCAGGAGAATATTTCTCAGCCAATGCATCACGTAAAAGTTTGTCGCCAAAAGTGATCGCATATTGATTGATGTCATCGAATATAGCTTTAGAGGCTGCTTCTTTCAATTCAGGTGGACAAGGAAAATCAGGCACGCCTTGTCCCAGGTTAACAGCCTTATGTTTAATAGCTAATCTACTCATTTCACGAATAACAGATTCTTGAAATTGAGCAGCCTTTTTTGAACTGAGTTGCCGCAACTGATTAGTCATATATAATAAACTCTATGATCGCTTTCCTGTAAAGCTAGTTTTATTTGTGTCCCTGTTTTTAAATAAAAGTCTATTGTACCGTGCGCTATGCTATCCCAACTTTATTTCTAATTTTAGCTTTGCTTGTGTTGCAAAGCTGGTTCAGTAATATTCTGCAGGCCAGTCCGCAGAAAGAAGCTATTGCGTTTTTAACAGATATTCAATCTGGAAATTCGAGCAAAATAGTGAGACATTTTGGCACCAATGTTTGTCATTGCCCAAAGAAAAAGGGTTGGGGAGCATACTTAGCCTATCAAACTGATGAAGAACCTAATTTGGCTTTTTTGCTTGGCCATCCATTTGACCTTGGACCAACAGATACGAAAGTGATAATTAGTCCGCCCCAAGCTAGCCACGGCGTACCATGGGAACAGCCTGAAGATCGTCTGGTTAAAGTACCAATTATATTTAACAAGAACAGTTATAGACCTGTTTTTTTGCCTTTGCCATTAGCTTATGGGAAGACTATGCCTTGGCAAGAATTTGAAGACTTTATCAAAAATCCTGCATTTGAATACTGGAAAAGTTACACTTTAAGATTGCGAAGCGGCCTTGATGAAAATGCCATCAAGTTTAATACCACTACCATAGAGGGCGATGTACGTGGCGAGTTTAAATTTGCGCTACTGCCAAGTCAAAACAAAGAAACAAGCTGGTATTTAACTCCAAAAAAACCAGGACAGGTAATAATGCCCGATGGCAAACCGCTTGCTCAGGATAAAATGCTCACTCTGCTTCCGCGACTAAGTGCCATAACTATAGAACTAAAAGTGGTACGTCTAGGTAAATTGCAGCCATGGACTATAGCTGAATTTGAATTTATTGACTCGGTATTAGAAACAAATGACGGACAGACTTTAATTAAACTAAACAAGGTTGATAGGTAGTCTTGCAACTGGCTAAGCTAATAGATATCGTGTATATTTAAGACTAAGATATATACGCACTAGCGTGCCGTTAATAAGGCAAAATCCCAGAAAACTGAATTCATTTAACATAGATAAACGAGGTAAGGGATATGGTTCCAAAAGGCAGTACAGCTACAGAAAACACTATGATGGACAAGATTCAGGCAGGCATTAAGCTTGAATCTGCAGATGAAATAACTGATGAATATAAAGAACATCTTCTTACTTTGATGATTGCGCAAGCAGACTCAGAATTGGCTGGAGCTTACGGATATGTGCCCTGGATAGAAGGCGCTCCAACCATTGCTGAGAAATTAGCAATGGCGAACATTGTTAAAGATGAATGCCGTCATGCAAAAGCCATTTATGATCTTCTTGCCAAATTAGGCATTAACGTTAACAAGCTGGTTTTTGAAGACAAAATGAAAAACCGCATGAAAGTATTTTATGAACCTATTAGAACTTGGGCAGATTTAGTAATGTTCAATTTTCTTATGGATAGAGCCGCTGGGCATCAATTACATGATGCGGCAGAGTGCAGTTGGGGTCCCTGGTCTCGCATAATGACAGAAATTGAAAAAGAAGAGCTGATGCACGTCAAACATGGTGAAACATGGGTAAGCAAATTAGCTAAAGATCCAGAACAAAAAGCAAATATCCAAAAAGCTCTTGATTTCTGGTTTCCTAAAGTAAATAAAGTATTTGGCAAAGGCGGCACCCAAAGCAATCAGCGCTATCGCCATTTCAAGTTGAAGCAAAGAGATAATCAAGAAGTCAGGGTATCTTGGTACGATGAGATTAAACCCTTACTTGAATCTTATGGATTGAAAGCACCAGACATAAACGTTGTAGAATAGCTACATTCAATCTCGCAAATTAATTGGTTGGCATAATGGCCAAAGTAGCAAATAATTCTTCAACTTCAATTTGGAATCCTAAGATAGAGCGCCTTTCAGAGGTTGAGCTGAAGGACTTGCAATTGTCTCGCTTGAAAGCTTTGCTTACCAAATTGCAAAACAATGATTTCTATCGAGATAAATTAAAAGGGCATGGTATTGCAAATGGTGACATAGGCAAAATAACCTCGTTAGCCGATTTAAAAAATCTTCCATTCACAGTTAAGTCAGATTTACAAGACAATTATCCGACGGGTCTTTTTAGTAAACCAGCATCTGAAGTTTCTCGTTTTCATTGCTCATCGGGCAGCAAAGGTAAACCAATCGTGGTTGGCTATACTACCCAAGATATTGCCACATGGTCAGAAGTTTGTGCTCGTTCTCTAGCTTGTGCAGGGGTAAGTCGAGGCAATATTATTCAGAACAGCTATGGTTATGGCTTATTTACTGGCGGTTTAGGGATTCATTATGGCGCTGAACTGTTGGGAGCCACTGTAATACCGGCTTCTGGCGGCATGACTAGACGTCAGATTACCCTAATGCAAGATTTAAAATCTCAAGTTTTATGTTGCACTCCTACATACGCGCTAAATATTGCCGACTTAATGCTTGAGCTGGAGATTCCATTAGAAACAATAAGTTTGCAAATAGGTATTTTTGGGGCAGAGCCTTGGAGCGAACAAATGCGGAAGCAAATAGAAACAAAGCTTTCTATAAAAGCATTGGACATCTATGGCTTAAGTGAAATTATTGGTCCTGGTGTTTCAATGGAATGTCAGTATTCACAGGCTGAAAATGGTGGTTTACATATTTGGGAAGATCAATTTTTACCAGAAATAATTGACCCCAAGACAGGTATGCCATTACCAGAAGGTGAGGAAGGAGAACTAGTTTTTACGACTTTAACAAAAGAAGCCATTCCTATTTTACGTTATCGCACTGGTGATATTTCTAGCTTGCATAGAACACCCTGTGCCTGCGGAAGGTCAATGGTGAGAATGTCGCGCGTTAAAGCACGTTTGGATGATATGTTGATTATTCGAGGCGTTAATTTTTATCCGAGCTCAGTTGAACAAATTTTACTTTCGCATCCTGAATTATCGGCAAGATTTTTGCTTGTTATAGATAGAGAAAAGGCTCTTGATACTCTTTCTCTACAAGTAGAACTCGATAGACAAACTGCTCACAAATGGGGCGAAGCCTATAAAGGCACGGAAGCTAACCCTCTACATGACAGACTAAAAGCTGAAATTAAAAATCTACTTAAAGATTTGCTAGCCATAACTGCAGAAGTAGAATTGATGATGCCTGGTTCTTTACCCCATAGTGAAGTCAAAGCGGTTCGCGTTATAGACAAACGAGCCAAAAAATAACAAGTTCAAAGCAAAGGAGTTTCCATGGTTAAACTTACAGCCCTTTATAAAAAGCCTGCTGACCCAAAAGAGTTTGATCGATACTATAAAGAAACTCATTCGCCTTTAGCTAACAAAATGCCAGGACTGAGAAAAACAGAAGTGTCTAAAGTTTTAGGTACTCCCTTTGGCGAATCCGAATATCACTTGATAGCTAATATGTATTTTGACAATATAGATAGTCTCAAAAGCGCCATGAGTTCAGACGAAGGCAAAGCAGCAGCAAAAGATTTGAAAAATTTTGCCAATGGTTTAGTACAAATGCTTATTTGTGAAATTCAAGAATAGATTCAATGACAAAAAAAATCATCTACGAAAAAAGGGATTTCATTGCCCAAATAACCATTAATCGCCCAGAGGTTCTGAATTGTTTTGACCTGGAAACTTTGCATGAATTAGGAAATGCTTTTCTAAAAGCAAGCAATGACGATGATATTGCAGTAGCAGTAATTACAGGAGCTGGCAAACAAGCCTTTTGTACAGGCGCCGATCTAAAAGAACAAGAACGAGACATTCTGCCCAAGCCTAATGAATATTACAAATGGATGTATGCATTCATAGAAATGCATGATCGCTTACGCAATATTGGCAAAGTAACTATAGCCCGCCTAAATGGCATGGTTGTTGGTGGTGGAAATGAGCTGAATATGGCTTGTGATTTAGCCATTGCTGCTGATCATGTAACTATCAAACAAGTAGGGGCTGCCCGCGGCTCAGTTGCTGCCGGTGGTGCTACACAATGGTTGCCATTGATAGTCGGAGATAGACGCGCCAGAGAGATGTTATTTCTTTGCGAAAATATTAGTGCTAAACGAGCTTTGGAGTGGGGATTAGTTAATAGAGTAGTTCCATATGCCCAATTAGAT
Organism: Candidatus Melainabacteria bacterium; assembly: GCA_027451745.1. Classification (GTDB taxonomy): domain Bacteria; phylum Cyanobacteriota; class Vampirovibrionia; order Obscuribacterales; family Obscuribacteraceae; genus JABDBL01. The sequence goes on along the minus strand of DAIDIP010000017.1, from coordinate 41,265 downwards.
GAAGCTGTTTTGGAAATGGCAAATAAGCTATATAAGAAATTGCCGGAGTGTACTCGCTATACAAAACAACAGCTCAATTTTTGGCGCGATTTATCCTGGGCAATGACTATTGGTCATGCACGAGACTGGCTTACTCTGCACTCTGGAATGCCAGAAGTAAGAGCAGGACTTGAATCTTTTAGCAATAAAGCAGAAATGGACTACGAATCCATTCGTGAGGCAACCAAAACACCAACGGTGAAAAATCCACTAGCGAAAACAAAAAAGAACAAAGCAAAATCCGTTAAAAGCAAAACTCGGAGATAAACCATGAGCAGCACAGTCAAAGCAAGCTATGAAAATATTTTGGTAGAGGCAGAAGAAACAATTGCCATAATTCGCCTCAATAGACCGAAAGTTTATAATGCCTTGAGCCATGCACTAATAACTGAATTAACCGATGCTTTGTTCGCCCTGGATAAAGATGAAGCAATAAGAGTAATTATTCTGACCGGGAATGAGCGAGCTTTTGCTGCTGGTGCTGATATTAGTGAAATGTCGAAAGAAAGCTCTGTGTCTATTTTATTAAAAGATCAATTTGCCACTTGGGATAAGATCCGCCAAACAAAGAAACCAATTATTGCTGCAGTAAGTGGATTCGCTCTAGGTGGCGGGCTAGAATTAATGATGAATTGCGATATCATTATTGCTTCCGAGAATGCAAAACTGGGTCAACCAGAAATAAATCTTGGCATTATTCCGGGTGCTGGTGGCACACAACGCTTAACTAGAGTTGTGGGCAAATACAAAGCGATGGAGATGATTTTAACTGGCGAGATGATTACAGCTGAAGAAGCTTTGGAGCTTGGCTTAGTCAATAAAGTTGCCCCAGCTGAGACTTATTTGGAAGAAGCAAAAAAAATGGCAAAAGAGATAGCGAAAAAATCTCCGATAGCTTTGCAATTAGCCAAAGATGCCATTCTTAAGACATATGAAACATCCTTAGCAGAAGGATTATTACACGAGCGCAAAAACTTCTATATGTTATTTTCTACCGAAGATCAAAAAGAAGGAATGTCTGCCTTTACAGAAAAGCGTAATCCGATTTTCAAAGGGCGCTAGATTATATGGCGATAGTCAATGAAAGTGTTCTACTTCTAGAGAAGAAAGAGGGCGTCGCTACTGTAACTTTGAATCGTCCAGATAAGCTTAATGCTTTCAATGATGATTTGTCTTTTGCTCTACAAGATGCGTTAACAGAGGTGGAAGCCGATAAGAATGTAAGAGCTATTGTTTTGACAGGTGCGGGGCGTGGCTTTTGTTCGGGACAAGATTTGCAAGCACGCTTAGAAAAAGGGCAAGATAGTAAACAAACTTCATTAGGAGATTCTTTAAGACGAAGATACAATCCTATGGTACTAAAATTGCGTCGTATCGAAAAACCAATTATTGCTTCAATTAATGGTGTTGCTGCCGGAGCTGGCGCAAGTTTAGCTTTTGCCTGCGACTTTAGAATTGCCAGTAAAGATGCTTCATTTATTCAATCATTTAGCAAAGTAGGACTAATACCAGATTCAGGATCAACTTTTTTATTACCTCGTTTGATTGGCTTAACAAAAGCTTTGGAGCTAATGTTATTTGCTGAAAAATTAACCGCAGAAGAAGCATTGAACTTGGGTCTTTTAAATACTGTAGTATCAGCAGAACAGCTAAATAATACAACTCAGGAATGGGCCAAACGATTAGCTTTAGGACCTTCACTTGCTTTTGCTTTGACTAAGCGAGCTGTGAATAAAGCTATATTCAATGATATTGAAGAATTGTTAGAGAATGAAGCAAATTTACAAGAAATAGCTGGGTGCAGCAAAGATTTTAGTGAGGGAGTAAAGGCCTTCATAGAAAAACGCTCACCGATTTATAAAGGCAAATAGAAAGTTGACTCAAACAGACTTATCTAGATTTGGCAAAAAATTTATAGTAGAAGCAGCTGGTACTACTTTAACTGACAATGAAAAGTTTCTCTTGGAGCGCTTGCAACCGGTAGGAATTATTTTGCGTTCAAGAAATTTTTTACAAAATAAAGAATATAGTGTTTGGCTAGAACAATATAAATTACTTTTTTCACAAATAAAACAAATATTGAGGCAAGAAAAGATCATTGTATCTATCGATCATGAAGGCGGCAGAGTGATTCGACCTCCTTTGCCGATTACAAAATTTCCCTATGCAGCTCATTGGGGCAATGCAATAAAAGATGTTGCCAAAGCTATGGCGATAGAATTGAAATCTTTGGCAATAAACGTCAACTATGCCCCTGTAGCTGATATTCACAGCAATTCTAAAAACCCTGTTATAGGTGAACGGGCATTTGGCAGTACAGCATTGTCTGTGACTAAATCAGTATGTGAATTTGCTCGCACTATAAAGGCAAATGGAATTACTCCATGTGCCAAACATTTTCCTGGTCATGGCGATACCATGGTCGATTCGCATTTTTGTTTGCCAACACTCAATTTGAGTTTAAACGAACTGAAAGATAGGGAACTAATTCCTTTTCAGGCATTAATCAACGAAAATATACAACTAATAATGACAGCCCATATATTATTTCCGCAAATAGATGCTGATAATAGTGCAACTTTATCAAAAAAGATTTTGAATGATTTATTGCGAAAAGAAATGGGCTTCAAAGGTGTGGTGATCGCTGACGCTATGGGTATGGCAGCAATATCCGGCAGGATAAGAGATAAAGCAACGGTGATAAAAGCGGTTGAAGCTGGTCTAGATATTTTTTCAATTGTTGGAGATGCGGTAACAATCGAAAGCGCGGTTAGTATGGCCAAGATACTAGAAGGAGCTGTTGTCGATGGTGAAATCAAAGAAGCCCAACTTGAAGCATCAGAACAAAGAATCAATAAGCTAGTGTCGTCATTACCACAGTATACTGTGTCAAAATTAGATGATAATATTTTTGAGCAAAATAAAAAACTGGCAGAAAAGTTGAGTGAGCAAGTCACTCAAAAATTCGAATTGAATGTGCCTGGTTTTGATTAAGGCTTGTTTAGTTGTTGCTCCATTTGATTCAATTGAGTAAGTCGTCCTTTTAACAATTGTTGAGGAAGCTTTCCTTCTTTAGCATATTTATGACGAAGGATTTCTGCTTGTACCTGTATGCGCAATGTATCAAGTATAGCAACCGTATTGCCTGGCAAACTAGTAATAGCGCCAGCAGCCAAATTGCAATTAGTCACTCTGGCGTCTCGTCGGCTATTGCCGCTAGCTATATCGCCGACAACCGTATACAGAATACCGTTAGCTAAATGAGTACCCCCTGTAAAAGTACCAGCTATCATGTTTTGTGTGGCTGTAAGCTTACCAGCTCGTTCTTGATCGAGAGCTTGTAATAGACTGCTATGAAAATTATCACTTTCTTTATGATAAACTACCATTCGTTTTAATTGGGGACTTCCAGATACTGCTCCATTTATCTCTACTTTATAGGCTTTTTGTAAGATCTCCTCGTCCGTCTGTAGAGTCGCTAATTCCCTGGTTCTAACTTCAGCAATAACAGGATGCATTAAATGTTTTTGTAGTTTCTCCGCGATTATGCCTATGCCCCTACTTGCATAAGGTGTAGCAATAATTAGCGCTCCAGAAATATCATACATAATACCTGCTTTGAGATTCCACTTACGATCATGTTTATGCTGAGCCATATAAGTGAAATAAGCACCTACTGAAGCAATTGTGTATTTAGTCATATCAAACAAATACAAAGATTTTTGAAAGGCAACAAATCTTCTGGCTTTGATATGGTATCTCTCATATTCCAGTAATGTAAGATCACTAAGATCTCTTAAAACTTTCCCTTCAATCGTATCAATTTCGGCATGGTCATGAAGCAAGGGTGCAGCTTGTTCGATTTTTATCAACGCATCGCGCTCAAGCAATAGTCCATCAATTTCATTTTTTAGTGTTAAAACGTGTTTCATCGCCATATTAGGAGAAAATCCTAATTTGCTAGCTTGATGGTCGTGATATTCAGTTATAGCTAATTCCAATGCCGCAGAACCTGCACCAATAATATAGCCAATCATGCTAGTGATGTTTGCCACGCCTAATTTATGTGGTGACAAATGATCGGGAGTCCTCAAATGACTTGTTCTTTCTCCTGCACCGGCAATACCTGCAGCAAGATTTGCACAATAGTTGCCTTCTTGAAACGCCGCATAACGCCAACCAGACCAGCGTCCTTTTTCACCCACTTCCATCTTGTAATGTATATTGAATTTCTTGAGTTCTATTTCTTTGATAATAATTTGTCTTGTGAGTAAATCAATACGGTTTGCACAATCGTCAGCATCATCTTTCTGAAGGGCAATATTCGCTATTGTTGGTGTTAGTATTGGATGTAAACTAGTCTTTGCAAAGGCAATGCTATTAGATTCTATTAGCATCAAGACAATTAACGTTATGTTAGCGACTTTAGATAGCAATTTAGTTGTTAACGCCATTACTCGCACAGACTTACTAAAAAAAACAAATTGATGATATCTGATTTCATGAGACTGGAGAACAACAAGCCCGACATTTTTTTGCCGCGCGAGGAATATCTTCTAGACATTCGGGGCACTGTTTGGTTCTGCTTAGAGATGCCGGTCTGACACCTAAAAATCTAGTCAGAATAAAAGCAACAAAAGAGATAACCAAAAAATCAATTATCGAACCAATAAAATGGCCATATTTGATGGCATTGACTATAGTTGCCCCAGTTATATCAGTACTTTTAGACAAAATAAATTGCGCAGACGTCCAATTGCCAGCAGGAAGTATTGAAGAAAAGAATGGCATTATAAGATCATCTACAATGGAGGTAACAAGTTTGCTGGTTGCCGCGCCAATAATGACACCAATTGCCAAAGCCAGTGTATTTGTCCTAAGAATAAAATCTTTATAGTCTTCGAGCATGGTCTATCGTTCTTGATTTAACTAATAGCTATTCTATTGTGATTTGGGACGTAATTAAATTAAAATCCTGACTCTTTACCACTATGGGGCACTAGAACATCCTTTTTGCTCGATGGCTTTAATGCATCAGAATTGTTTTGTTCCTGGATTTCAGAGCTTGTGTTTGGCTCTTTTTTGTACAGGCTATCTAGATTAGGAGCAACATAGGGTCCGACCGATTCCACAGGAGTAGCTCGCAGTTTTTGCTCGAGCAATAGTACTTGATTTTTGATCTTAGCTACTTCGGAATTGTCAGGCGATAAACGGATATACTCTTTATATTCTTTTATTGCCGAAGCAATGTGTCTTTCTGAATCCAGCAATAAAGCAAGCTGAAGATGAGCTTGGGCATTGTCTGGATTGTAATTTAGCGTTTCGTGCCAATTGTCCATAGCGCCTTGATGATCACCTTTTGCCAAAAGACAAATACCAATATCAAAATAGATACGTTCGGGATCAAGACCCTTTAATGCTTTATCGTGGTTGAGCATATTGCGCAATTGAGTTATTGCATAGCCCCATTTTTTCTGTTTGATGAGATTTTCAGCATAGTTCATCCACGCATCTGTATAGCGCCACGGGTGGTTACCCAAAGCATCTAAAAATTGATCTTGGGCACGTTCTAGCTCATTACGTTTCTCACAAATGAGACCAAGCTGGTTATGTGCTTCAGGGGCAGGTCCATAAAAATCTATCAAAGCTTTATTTGCTTCCCACTCTGCTTCATCTAAACGATTATTGCGCAAATACAATTGTGATAAATGCAAATGAGTGAGCGGTATTCGTTTAATTGATTGTTCGACACTCTTTTTTAAAGCTTCAATAGCTTTAGCATCAAGATTTTTTTCTTGATAGCAAATACCCAACCAATAATATGCTTCTGGATTATATGAGCTACGGTTGAAATAAACTGCTTGCAATAATGCGTCTATGGCGCCATCCAGATCATGTTCTTTGTATTTTCTAAGACCCAGATCAAAATTTTCTTTAGAAGGCTCAACAGTGTTTTTGCCGGAGCTGCGTATTTTAGCAAAAGAGGGTAATTGATAACTAAATAAATTGGCAAACAAAAATAAAAAACAGCCGCTTAAAAGCAAAAAGAATTTTGCTTGCCGCAAAACCCCGATTTTCGCTATTACATGAATAAATATAGTGATTATTCCTATTATTTTAGAGCCTTACTATTAACTTATTCAAGGCTACCAGTTTTAATTTCAATTCGCACCCAACCCATTAAATAAATAGTGGCTGCAAAGGCCAAATAGACTAAAAGGGCTTGCCAAGGACTAATCAAAGGCATAGAAAAAACAAGATGTTTAGCTAAAAAATTCCAACCAAATTCTATACAAGCGATAGGAGCAATCACAAAAACGCCTAAAGCTCCCATCAACAAAGCAGAAAGCAAGACAGCAGCACCGAATGAATTTAAATGGAAACTATACAAGTAATGACCTCGCGTTGCACCGTTGCTCAGTTGTCTATTCTTCTATCTAAATAGATGTAATTATTTTTTCGATGCCTCTTCAAGCATCTCTAAGAATTTGGGCTCATCTAATACTGTTATACCAAGTTCCTGGGCCTTCAGCAATTTTGAGCCTGGATTTTCACCGAATACTAAGTAATTTGTCTTTTTCGAAACGGTTGAGCTTGCCTTCCCTCCATATTTCTTAATAGCCTTTTCAGCTTCGGATCTTTCCAAGCTCGTCAAAGTACCAGTAAGAACAAATGTTCTTCCAGCAAATGCTTGTGAGATTGGCTTAGCACCTTCATCTTGTATAGACATCTCAATACCAGCCTTAGCCAAATCATCAATTAATTGACGATTCTCTTTCTGGGCAAAATAATCACAAACAGATTCAGAAATGGCTGGACCCATTCCTGGAATACTGCTTATTGCCTCGGGAGTAGCTTCGGCTAAACATGACAATGCTAAAAAAGATTCTGCAAGTTTTTCAGCTGCATTTAGTCCTACATGTCTTATTCCTAAAGCAAAAATTAAATTGGGTAATGGCCTTTCTTTAGAAGCTTTTAAAGCAGCCAAAATGTTATCAGCAGACTTTTCGCCCTTGCGCTCCAAAGACAATAAATCTTCTTTTGTTAGATGATAAAGATCGGCTGCTGAAGCGATTAATTTAGCAGCCAATAATTGTTTGATTAAAGATTCTCCCACACCATCTACATCCATGGCATCTCTGCTTACCCAATGCTCAATTCGTCGTTCTAATTGAGCCGGACAACCATATGTATTTGGGCAACGAAAAACTACTTCGCCTTCAATTTTTTCTAGCGGATTTTGGCAGCTTGGACAATGATCTGGATAATGAAGAGCCTTGCTATGGATTGGTCTTTTTTCTTTTTCAACTTTGATAATTTCTGGAATAATGTCTCCAGCTTTACGCACCACCACAGTGTCACCTACACGCGCATCAAGACGTTCGATTTGATCAGCATTATGTAAACTTGCTCTTTTAACAGTTGTGCCAGCTAATTTAACAGGCTTGAGCCAAGCAACCGGCGTCACAGCCCCTGTGCGACCAACTTCAAAATGTACTGCTTCTATAATGCTTTCTGCTTCTTCAGGGGGATACTTGTACGCCACAGCCCATCTTGGACTTTGTGCAGTAGAGCCCAAAGCCTTCCATAGTTCGCGATCGTCTACTTTGATTACCACACCATCAGTTTGATAAGACAATGCATGTCTTTTATCGGCCCATTTATCGCAATAGGCTTGCACGCCTTCAATATTTTTGGCAAGTGAACGATTGGGCTCAACAGTGAAACCAAAATCGTCTAGCATAGAAAGCGTTTCATAATGACTAGTCGGCTCAACAATGTTTTTATCAATTACGTAGGCAAAATAAGCAAAAAAGGCCAATTGACGTTTTGCAGTTTGTCTTGGATCTTTCTGGCGTAAAGACCCACTAGCAGCGTTGCGTGGATTAGCAAATAAAGGTTCATTCTTTTCTGATAATTGAGCATTAAGAGCAGCAAAACTTTCCTTCGGCATATAAACTTCTCCACGCACTTCAAGCAGGTCAGGAATTTTATTTTTTTTGCCTGCTTTATTTGTAAGACTAAGGGAGTGGGGAACCGTGGGTAAAGTCTTCAAATTAAGGGTAATATCTTCGCCGACCTCTCCATTACCTCTAGTGGCACCACTTATAAGAGTGCCTCGTTCATAAGTTAAAGCAATCGACAATCCATCAATTTTTAATTCGCTAACATAAGAGAGCTGCTTGTTTGAAAATTTATCCGCATCCTCAGAACCGTCTATGCCTCTGTGCAAACGCTCTTGCCATTTTTTTAGTTCCTCAAAGGAAGTTATATTTGACAAACTCAACATAGGAACTCTATGCCTGATTTGTTTAAATTCTGTATTTGGCGCAGCGCCAACCTCATGAGTTGGGCTATCTGTATTGACTAGACTGGGATATTCTTTTTCAAGCTCTTCGAGCTGTCGATAGAGTTTATCAAATTCGGCATCACTAATTATGGGCTGACTTAGAACATAATAGAGAAAGCGATGATGACGGATCTGCCTGGATAAATCTTCCATTTTTTCTTGTATTTGCATGGAAGTGAGTTCATCAATTTTCTTAGGCAAATGCTTCTTATCCATCTTCTGTATAATTAGTAAACTTGAAGTATCTTCTAGTCCAAACCTTCTCTAGAAAGAATGACACAATCGCCCTGTCCTGCACCCGAACAGATAGCCGCTGCACCATATTTAATACCACGCAATTGCATCTCTTTGGCTAAACTTAGAACGATTCTGGCCCCGCTAGCACCAATAGGATGTCCTAAAGCAATAGCACCTCCATTTACATTGACCTTTTCTGGATCTATGTTGAGCATTTTCATTGATTGCAAAGTTACAACTGCAAAAGCTTCATTGATTTCCACAAGTCCAATATCATGGATAGATAAGCCAATTTTGTTCAAAGCTTTTTGCGTAGCTAAAGCTGGTACTGTGGCTAAATAAGGTGGATCTTGTCCTACTGCAGCTTGTCCTATTATTTTTGCTAAAGGTTTTAACTTTAATTCTTTTGCTTTGTTTTCATCCATTAATAAGAGCACACAAGCACCGTCATTTACACCTGGTGAATTACCTGCCGTTACACTTCCTTTAGGATCGAAGGCCGGCTTAAGCCCACTAAGAGCAGTTAAACTGGTGTCTGCTCTAGGTCCTTCGTCTTTACTCACAGTTGTTTGATTTTTTCCTTGAATAACAGAAAGCGAATGAATTTCTTGATCAAATCTGCCATTGTTTTGCGCTTGAATAGCCCTTTGATGGCTTCGTAATGCCCATTCATCTTGCTCTTGTCTAGATATATTGAATTCATGCGCCATTTGCGCACCATAGGCAAGCATCGGCAGATCATTAATAGGACATTGCAAACCATCTTTTTGTATGGAATCTTGCAAAACAGTGTCCCCCATTCGTTTACCAAATCTGGCAACATTAGCTGATAACAAATAAGGCGCCTGACTCATAGACTCCATACCTCCACCAAGAATAATCTGACCTTCTTGTGCTCTTATTCTCAAATCGGCGATCGTTAACGCCCGCATGCCGGAAGCACATACTTTATTAACTGTGGTGGATTCGCAAGTTACAGGCAGTCCGGCTTTAATGGCCGCCTGACGAGAAGGTATTTGACCACAGCCAGCTTGTATTACTTGTCCCAAAATGACTTCATCGACCAGTTGTCCTTCAACGTGACAACGTTCAAGTAACGCTTTTATAAGTGGGGCAGCTAAATCAACTGCCGCAAGGCTGCTTAAGCCCCCGCCTAATTTTCCAAAAGGTGTCCTTAAACCATCGACGATAACAGTGTTCTTTCCAGTCATTTTGTCCCGCTATTTTATTTCCTTGGGTTTGTAAGTAACTAATATTTTTGCACAATAATATTTTATAGACTAAAACAGCTTTTCATCCATTTACTACCATGGTACATTTCGAATGGTAATTCGAACCAATAAGCATTGTTTCTTTTTATTTTGTTCGGTCGGTAAAAGCAGTCTAAAATACTAGAAGCAAAGGAGCTAAATTATTCCAGGATTTGACGATATAGAAACTCATTTTCCAGAGGTCCAAGCCCGGGTAGGCGAAGCCGAAAATGTCGTTATTAGCAAAAAATCTATAGATCCTAATAAAAGACTGATTGCCTTGCTCATAGATTTAATTGTCTATTACCTTATCTCTGTATTAAGTTCTGCACTGATATCCATTGTGCCTTATTTACCTAATTTGTTTCCCCAAGGATTAATTTTGACCCTACTTTTCATGTCTAGGGACTATTTTTTTGGCGGGCGAGGAATTGGAAAAAATTTAATGGGTTTACAGGTGGTTCAAGCATCTTCTGGCTTAGCTCCGACCTTAAAACAGTCATGGATGCGCAATATAACATTAACCGCGCCTCTTTTGCTTTTAGATATCGTCGGCATGCTTCCAGGGGCTCTTTTGCCTGAGATAGTTAGGGATTTGCTCAAGATCCTGGAAACAATTTATGCGCTCACAGTTTTACCGCTTGAAAGCTATCGTGCTTATAGTCGTGAAGATAGTTTACGCGTAGGAGACGTATTGGCGCAGACAAAAATCATTCAGTCACAGACTAATTTCGATCAGCTTTTGCCTGGACAAAAAAATTGATAACATATTTATTGTCATGAAAGCTAAAACTGCCTATCTTTGGGGACCCGTTTCAACATTTGCCGCGCCACTTGCGGCTTGGTTAGTTGCTCAAGGCTGGCATGTGCACGTGGCAACAAAATCTGCTCTTAATCTTTTATCCCTCTCGTCATTAGATATTACCTCATCAGCAAAAGATGCCTTAGAGGAGGTATTCGGCACCAGAAATAAATTTAGGGCTTTTCATGAAAGATTGAAATTTTTTGAAAATGGCGACTTTTCTCATGGTACCAAATACGATGCAGTTATCTTCTGCGGACTGCCGCCAAATTTTGATGACGCTAGAGTGCCCAGAGCCTGTTGGGCGGCCGCCGAATTGCCTAATGTGCTAAAGCATTTTAAAGGTGTGCCTTTATTTATGGTTTCTTCTCTCTGGGGAGCAGTGCAAGCAGACGGTATTGTACCTGAGGAATTGGAATTCGCTAGACGAAAAGCAAATCATCACTGGGAAAAGACCTGTCAAAACTACGAATTAAAACTCATTGAAGAGCTGCCTAAAATAGAATCCAATTGGTATTTTATCCGCTTGCCCCTGATTACTGGGTCTACAGCCAACGGTTATTCTTTTGCTTCAAATGGTTTAGCAAATCTTTTTGCTGCTCTAGATCCAGAATTTAATTCTAAAGTTACAAATAACGCGCAATCACAACCCACAACACATCTTAAAGAAACGGTCACGCTAGCGCATCAGCCAAATGCCACTCTTTGGTTTTTGCCGGTAGATGTGGCTGTGTATATGTTCTGGCGCTATCTTGAAGATGAGACACGTCCACGTATATGTAATTTTGTTAGCGCCCAAGCAATGCTTAATGGTGAATGGTTGCAATATCTAGCTCAGGCTCTGGGTGTAAGTGAAATCATACCGGCAGCTAAAGACACTCTTCAATTACCTTTAGTTCTAAAAAAACTACTATTAGACAATGTGCAAGTCAATAAGCGCAATTTGTTTGAAGTCACCGGACGCTATCAACTGCGCCCAGAGAAGCTAGACAGCAAGTATTTCGCAAAACTGATTCAAATTGGTCGAGAGAAAAATTGGGGTAAGAATAATGTGACAACGATCAAAAATTGTCTAGATTTTTCAATTGAGCTTGTTTCCTATTATTTTGAAGAATTCTTGCCTGCTCATCTTAGTGGTGCCTTAGCACAAAAAATGACACAAACAAATACAAGCATTGGCTTCAAACTAAAAGATATTTCTGAGCCAGGATGGATCCTCCGAACAACTAAACCAGGCAATGGTAAAACAGCAGCCGAGCATATTTTCATTGAAAGATATACTGATACAAGTGAAAAACCAAAGGTTTGCTTTATTTTGTCTGGCAAAAGTCTTATTCGTCTAATGCAAAACAAAGTTTCTATTCAACAAGCTTTACTTTTAAAAGAAATAGAAGCTGAGGGTTCTTTGTTTGATACTTTAAGAGCAAGCAAAGTTCTATCGCAATTTATGAACGAGTACCCTTTACAGTATTCGCCACAACTTCGTGCCGACGGCGCAAGTCACTGAACAAATTCACCATTTCAATAGCGGCACAAGCAGCATCACTACCTTTATTGCCTGCCTTAGTTCCAGCTCTTTCTATTGCCTGTTCAATACTCTCAGTTGTTATAACACCGAATATTGTCGGGACGCCTGTTTCCAGCCCCACTTGAGCAATACCGCTAGCTGTTTGACCAGCAACATGGTCGTAATGACTTGTAGCGCCGCGTATAATGGCTCCCAAGCATATAACAGCATCAAATTTACCAGTTTGGGCAAGTTCTTTAGCAGTAATGGGGATTTCGAATGAGCCTGGGCACCATACAACTTCAATGAGGCTGTTATCGGCGCCATGGCGTCGCAAAGTTTCAAGACAACCTTCCAAAAGCTGCTTAGTGATAAAGTCATTAAATCTGCTAACGATAATAGCAAAACGTAGACCTGTAGCTATTAACCTGCCTTGTGTGACGTGTGGTTGATCTTCTGTCATAAAAACTCCCTTTTATTTAGTTTTGATTTGATCTAATGATTGATGGCTTGTGGTTGGCACTTCTATGTTAATAATGTCCTCGTTCTCGTTAAGGTTATCGAGCCAATGCCCCAATTTTTCTTTCTTGGTTAAAAGATAATGCAAGTTGTGGCTATTGCATGCAGGTGGCATTGTTACACGATCTGAGACTGTTAATCCATAACCTTCCAAACCAACAATTTTTCTTGGGTTATTGGTGATTATCCTGACTGAGCTTAAGCCAAGATCGCATAATATTTGGGCACCAACCCCATAATCGCGCAGATCAGGTTTGAAGCCCAATGCTTCGTTAGCTTGCACAGTATCTTTGCCTGAATCCTGAATTTCATAAGCTTTAATTTTGTTGAGCAAGCCTATACCCCGACCTTCTTGTCTTAAATAAACAAGTACGCCATATTCTTCTTTGGCAATCATTGCTAAAGCGGCTTCTAACTGTGGTCCGCAATCGCAACGCAATCCGGCAAATACATCGCCAGTTAAACATTCGCTATGGACACGAATGAGAACATTGGCTTTGTTAGTCACATCACCTTTAACCAGGGCCACATGCTCCGTACCATCCAATTGATTGCGGTAAGCATAAAGAGTGAAGTCTCCATAGGCCGATGGGAACCTTGCTGCTGCTTCCCTAACAACAAAACGTTCGCGCTGAAGTCTATAGGCTATAAGCTGAGCAATATTGATAAATTTCAAATTGTGCTGGCGAGCAAATTCTTTCAGTTGGGGAACTCTAGCCATTGAACCGTCAGCATTCAAAATTTCACAAAGAACACCAGCTGGTTTGAGTCCTGCCAAACGAGCCAAATCAACTGAAGCTTCTGTATGTCCGGCACGCTGAAGTACACCACCAGGACTAGCAATTAAAGGAGAGATGTGACCTGGGCGTCTCAAATCAGATGGCATGGTCTTATCATCAACTGCCACACGAATAGTTGTGGACCGATCCGAGGCACTAATTCCAGTACTAACACCGTATTTGGTATCGGCATCTATAGTAACTGTGTACGCCGTTCCATGCAATGCGTTATTGTTCCCTACCATACTAGCCAATTCTAGTTGTTTAGCACGTTCAGGAGTTAACAATAAACAAACCGAGCCGCGGCCTTCTGTAATCATAAAATTGATCATTTCAGGAGTAATCAGTTCAGCAGCACAAATCAAATCGCCCTCGTTTTCACGGTCTTCATCGTCGGCTACAACAATAAATTTGCCAGCCCGAATATCTTCTAAGGCTTCTTCTACGCTAGCAAAAGTAATATTTTGATTTGCAACAGGTTTGGTCATGATTAGCTATACACTTGTTCCTTTTTTAGAGCACTAGTTTGAGAATTTATAGATGCAAAAATTTTAGTCATATCTATTTGGCTACCCAAGCTCAACCAACGAGCCAGGTATTTAGAAATTAAGTCAGTTTCAATATTTACTGTTTGACCTATTTGCAAATCACCAAGGGTTGTAATTTCCATAGTGTGCGGAATAAGAGCAACACTAAACTGCAATTGGTTATCAGACGCTTTCAGAAAACAATCTACGATGGTCAATGAAACACCATCAATAGTTACTGAACCCTTTTCAACAAAAAATGGCGCATATTCAATCGGCAAAGTAAAGGCGACTAGTTTGGAAAAGCCTTCAGTTTGTATAGAAATAATTTTTGCTGTGCAGTCAACATGTCCTGCTACTAAGTGCCCACCTAAACGATCGTTGAGCTTTACTGGACGCTCAAGATTTACTCTATCTTCTAATAAAAGATTACCGATTTTTGTGCGCCGCAAAGTTTCATGAGAGGCTTGAACAATAAAGCTATTTCCGGCAAATTCGACTACGGTAAAACAGCAACCACTTATATTGATCGAATCTCCTAGCTTAAGGTCTTCTATAGAATTAATGGGTGTGATGGTTAGACGTCTACCTTCAGCACTATCTATTAGTGCTGATATAGTGCCCATTTGTTCAATAATACCTGTATACATTGGATTGCCTATACCCAAATCTAAACAGTAGTTAACCAACAATACAGACTAAATCAGAGTATCGTTCGCATATATTGTATCCAAGCGCATTAAAACTTGCAAAGAGAATCTCTTTATCTTCAATGATTCTTCACCTGAATTTTCTTAGGTTGTTCTAACTTATCCCGATAAATCTTTAAAGCTTGCTACAAGTGGCGTTTGTGTATTACCACCTCTGTAGCCCATAAGGAATTGAAAATGAAAAGGACTTGGTGGTCCAGCTTCGTCCGCTGAATGTACCGCTACAACCCCAGAAACATCAATAGGTATCAAGCTAGCTCCGTTTACAACAACCGCTTCACCTGTGCTAACATTATCTATTCGAATGGCCACTACGCGCTTTTGACTAGTGTAAGTTTGAATATTGGCTTTTAATTCTTCGGCACTAGTAGGTAAAAGTTGCTGGCGGCGTAATTCGCCTATCACCGGTAGATCGAGTTCGCCATTGGTAGTATCGAGAAGTGCTGAAGTTGCTGCCCCGTAAGAAATATAGCTGGTATCAAGAATGTGAGTAGCAACTTGTTTGGCGAAAGTTTCAAGCTGACTTTTTACATCCGTAGTAATGACTTTTTTTAAATTCGGTCTTGTTACTATTAACAAAAAATTGAAGAGAACGCTGAAGATGAGAAAAATATGCAAGCCATATTTTTTCAAAAGATCAAGAGGTCCATATTTGCGAATACGCCAGTACATTAGAACTGCTCCGGTAGCTCGACTGGTAGTCTATCAAAATAATCGTTCATTGGCATTCTACTTTACCCAAAAACCACTGAGAATTTGTTCGATAATAAGTCAACGTAGCAGTACATTGTGTATTTGTTTTAGTTTGAGGCGGGAAAAGCAAAACAGTATCTGGTGTTGTGGTAACTATGGGTCCACCTGTTATGGGCTGAATTGATTGTTTAGCTAATACTTTTACCGTAGCGTCATTGGCATCCCGCTTTAGAATTTTTGTGTCATGAATTTCAACAACAGATCTAATTTGTTTATACGGCCATTGCCAAGCTAGGATTCTCTCCCCATCTACCTTTGCCATACTCGTCAAACGCATATAGCCTACCACTTGCAAAGCTATCCACTCCAGAATAAACACCGCACAAAAAAACAGAAAAAACTTGTTAAAGGAAAATATCTTTTCCATAGTAGCGTTACTCGTGACTTAATCCTAAGTAATAAACAGCTTGTCGAGCCGCATCCCATTGATTCAGCTGCGGATTTTTTTCTTGCACTTCCTTGATTTTTTCAATTCTGCGAGGAATATCATGGATTGGCTCTGATGTACAAATCCAATAGTCCATAGGACTTGGCACAAGTCTAATAGTGCCGTGACTTGCTCCGACAATTAACAAACATTGGCTATCTTTTCGCTTTTCTTCGTCTCTAGAAAAATTATCAATTGCTGATACTTCAGCATCAGAAAGTCTAAGTGTTTCTTTTAATACTTTCAAATCACTTGGATCTTGGCGCAAAATTAATTTCATATGCGAATTTTTCACGACAGAATCAGCTTGTTCTGCTTGACGAAAAAAGTCTTTCAACTGCTGAGTAATCGAAACAAGCATCATACCGTAATGTCTAGCTCGTCTAGAAAGATCGTCCAATAGCCGAGCCCCTGCTTTAAAGCGCATAAGCATCGCGGCTTCGTCTATTACAGCAGCAAAGCGGATACGTCTTTCTTTATACTCAGCGGCTCGTCTTCTTATAAATTCAGCAAGAATAAATACACTGATACGCTCTAAACGTGGTTCATTAACTTCTCTTGTATCAAAAACAATGAATAATTTTTCGGCGTCCACGTTTGTATAACCATCTACTAGACCACCAAATGCTCCTGAACGCGTATATAGTGAAAGACCACGAGCAAATTGCTGTAAACGATCACGCTGCAAGGGATCTACTTCATCCGAAGCAGCTTGGGCTGTTACTCTAGCCAAATCGGACATTGTTGGCACAGTGCTGCGGAAATTGGCATCCATATAGGCAACACGAATTAAGCCATCAAGCAATGATTTTTCTTCAACAGTTAATTCTTCACGCCCTTCTGGAGCAAGCATAAGATCAAGCAAGGAAAGTAAAGTGCTTATTTTATCGGCAGATGGTTCGCCAGGTTTATCTTCTGGACCCAAATCAAATGGATTAAGAATAAATCCAGAATTAGGACCAAGATCAATATAAGCACTCAATTCAGGTCCTAACAATTGCGTTATGAATCTATAGGCTCCATATTTATCAACTGTTTTATCTATAAGAACAAATCGTGTGCCAATTGGTAAAAGGCGCAAGATCAACATTGAAATAGCAAATGATTTACCAGCTCCGGTTGTACCAACAACAAACATATTATTAGCATCTTTTCCTGCTCCCCGATAAAATGGGTTAAGCAGTACTGGCTCACGAGAAGTAAGAGCAAAACCAAATGGTACACCATCTGGAGTTCCACAACTAGCGCTAAAGAAAGGCCAGAAAGTGCCAACAATAGGTGACATAACTTGATGAACTATAGCAAGTTTATCTACACCAATTGGCAAAGTTGATTGCCAGGCATCCAACTGTAAAAGCTGGCCACGGTCCATAATAGCACCACGATTTTTAAATACACGTCTAATTTCATCCATTTGCTGAGTGAGTTTTTCTTCCGTTTCAGCAACCGTGCTTATGTACATACTTAGATCAAAAGCTTTATTTGAGCTGCGCAAAAATTCTTGAATAGCAGATGCGGCACTGCGTGTTGACTCTATGCCTTCAAGATCTGGAGTTGTGCCTAATTGAGTGCTAGCCATAACACCGTATCTATATTTACTGGTCAAAGATTTACGCACTTTGTCTTGATTGCAAGTGTGGATAAAAATGGACAAAGTATATTCAACGCTTAACGAGAGCAGGTCAACTAACCAGCCCATCCAAGTTTCATGTGGTGGCTGCGCCATATAATGAGTGCCAACATAACGTCCATCCATCCAAAGGTAATCGTTTTCTATTTTGATAGCCGATTGTGCTAAACAGGATGCCTCGGAAAGATCCGAGCGGCTAGGGGGTGCTTTTGGATCTTTTTTAACTAAACCTGGATTTAAATCTCCATATATCAGATCTCTTACTTCTTTGCGTTTCAGTATTTGAGGGCGCAAATTGGATTGTCTCAATTGCTCAAAAGCTGTGCGAGTATAGCGATTTAAAGTTTCAACAAATTCTTCGTGTTTTTCTGGAGCTCTTTTGCCTGCCCATGAATTAGTTGAAGAAATATGGTTATACAATGTTGACCAAATATCATTAGCAATATCTGTTGTATCTGGCGGCGTATAACTAATAACCACATAAAAATCTCGTTGCGGAACAAAATGTACATCTTGTACACGCCTGAACCATTGATCTGTGTTTCTGGCATACCATTTTAAATATTCATTTTCAGAACTGACTTGATTTTGATAACGAGACAAATACTCATCTACCGGCAAATTACGGGATTTGACAATAATTTGTACATCCGATTCACAGGAATTGGCAAATTCTTTGAAATTTCGGGCTAATGACTCACAGTCTGCCTCATCGAACAGTAAAGCGTTAATACCCTTACAAGCAATGTATTTGCGCAAACTACCATCAGCTAGAACTACTGTTCCTTCCTCCTCATCATCACCTGGGATATCATAAATAAAACAAATATCGGTCCAATCGCTATCGCCCCTTTTATCGGCCGGTGGTCCTTCTTGCGGCGCTTCATTGTTAGAACCATTGTCTGAATTAGTTGGTTTAGTCGCCAATCCAGAATTAGATGGCCAATACTTTTTGGCAAGCTGGTGTGCTGGTATTTGTCGGCGTAGGGACTCTGGCAAACTGTTGTATACGCCAGCAACGATATTTTGCCAAGACGGCTCGGCTGTGAGAGGTAATTTATCGGTTTCAGTAGATCTCATACTACCGGTCATAATTGGTTCTCGATAAGTCGGATATTTTTGACATTTTTGATAGTTAATAACAAAGTCGTATAAGTATTATAATTGCCATTTTGGATCCTTGCCTGTCGGATTAGGCAATTTACTTTTCTCTTTGGACACTCCCTCTAAATATGTCGTCGGTGCCTCAGGTTTGGGCAAAATCTCACTGGGAAGCAATTTTGCTAACGATAGAACGCGGTTTCGCCACCAAGCCCACGGTTTAATTTGCAAGGCGTATATAGGTACGATAGCACCCGAGGTAATCAGAATAAAAGACCAGATACCAATAGGAATACCATTAACTTTAATCGCTGGCATAGAGGTGCCTACCCATAGACCAAGCAAAGCAGCAAAAACTAGAGCTATTCCTTGAAAAATAGTGAAGCCAAAAAGCTTAAATGGTTTATTTAAAACAATTACTTTATGCACTATAGCCATTGAGCGTTACCCTTGGAGCAGATGCTTTAAACTGGTGACTCAAATTTATCAATTTCCATATTGCCTTCGGCAGATAATTTTAGAATTTTTCGAGCCATATAAGCTAGTTTACCAGGCAATCGCGGCAACACCTCTTGTAAATGTGCTTGGGCAGCACTAAAATCACCAGTTCGTCTTGATAATTCGCCAATTAAATATTCCACTGTCGGTCTTTCTTTAACCGGGCAAGAGACATCTTGCAAAGACTTAGTGAAAGCTTGAATCGCATGATGTCTATATTCGCGAGCCTGCGGATAAGCTTTATTATCATCAGCACACCAAGCGGCATAAAGATAAAAAATACCGGCGTTATAAAAATCTTTGACTAATTGCTCGGCTTGAATAGCGGCATTGCGAAATTGCAGATGGGCCGTCAATGGTGATTGGCTTAAAACTGCTTCTTCATTAGTGGCAGGAAATTGCGCCATCCAGTCAGCCTTTCCACAAGCAGGGCAGGTACAAATTGCATGGGGTTCAGGTTGAGGGGCTTTCCCTTCAAAGTCTTGTCTCAACTCACTA
The DNA here is from genome assembly GCA_027451745.1 of Candidatus Melainabacteria bacterium. GTDB lineage: Bacteria > Cyanobacteriota > Vampirovibrionia > Obscuribacterales > Obscuribacteraceae > JABDBL01. The sequence goes on along the minus strand of DAIDIP010000017.1, from coordinate 21,638 downwards.
TTGCGAACGCCAATATCAACCCAAACCGGTACTTGCTTGGAGTTAAATCTAGAGCCACAACGTGGACATTTAACGGCAATTTGGGCTAAATGCATGGAAATATTTAACTGTCCTTTTCTTCAGGATCTTCAGTATTCTCATCAACATTGGGTGGCAGTTCTGAGTCACCAAGTATTTCCTTTGAAGACGGTGCACTACGTCCACCACCACGCTGTAGTCTACCAAAATGTTCTGCTAGACTTCCTTCTGTGCGTGGCAAATCTTTGGCTTGTTCTTCTGTTGGTGCCTCGGCATTAGATTGCCTGCCTAATTGATTTTCATTAGGCTTGATACCAGGTTGCAAACCAGCCAGCACGGATGAAATACTATTAGACTTTGGCACCACAGGCGGTGATGCGAATATTGGATTTACATTGTCCACACGTTTTTGTGTAGTTGGCTTAACTGGCGGTTTGGGAGGCTGGGGCTGTTGATAAATGAATACTTCATGCTTTTCTTGCGGAGCTTGTTGCACCTCAATCTTTTCTTGTTTAACTTCCATAGGCATATATTGCACTTGTTGCTGCTCAGGCACAGGTTGGCTATTTTGTACTACATACTCAGTACTTTGCGCTGGAGGCGGTGATTGTCCATATGGCATATGAGCATTTTGAACATTTTGCGAATAGTCAATATTAGATTCTCTTGCCATATTGTTCATGCTTGCTGCTGACCAATCAACAGATAGAGACTGTTCTGATCTATACACATGACCAGGATCCACATCAGCTGAGGCTGTAGTATAAGTTTCAGGCGCAGTCTGATAACTTTGATAGCCAGCATCATCGCTGCTCATTACTGTATCAGTTGGTGCTGGCACATAAGTGTCTGAAGTTGTTATATCACCAGGAACAGTTGTATACGTAGTGGTTGTTTCGAGCGGTGGTGGTCCAGAAAGTCCACCGGCACTGAAATCAGCTCCTGATCCTGCTGGAACAAAAGTTGTAGGTACTCCAACAGCTGCATCAGCTGCACCAAGACTAGCTATGCCAAGAGTTAACGAACCAAAATCTGGTGTCCCAGCCATACCAGGTGCTCCACTAGCTGCAGGCGAAATAGAAGCGATATCTCTTATAGCCGAAGGCGGCAAATCTGCACCAGGTTTTTGATGGGCACTAGCATTCATTAAGGCAGCAAATTGTTGCTGCTGAGCTTGTGAGGCTTGTGAAGTAAATTGAGCTACTGTCATATTATGTGCTGCTTGTTCAGCTGCTTTTGCTTGTGGGTTTTGCGAGCCAAACATAGATGACATATCAGCACCATGCGATCTTGCATAATCAGCAAGCATCATTTGACCTTGTTGAAGAGCACGCTGCTGAGATTCTTGCTGGGCTACTTTATTCATTTCGGCAACTCTTGTTTGCGCAGCTGCCATTTGATCAGTAGTCATACTATTAAGCCCACGATTATTATATTCGCTCTTAACAGCATCATTGAAAGCTGAAAGATTAGAGCTAGGTCCACCTATTGTTGCTCCTGATGATGACGAGCTAATCATAGGCAAGCCGATTCCACCTGCGCCGCCACCACTAGGAGCTAGTCCCGATACTCCTCCCATAGCGCCCGGTCCAATTGCTAAATTAGCACCTGAGCCCATAGTACTGATTGAACCTGTTGAAGCGGTAGAAAAAACACCAGTTCCTCCAGGATGTCCTGCCATAGCTGGAGCATTAGCTCCGCCCAACATACCACCTAACATACCACCGGCTCCACGTCCACCAGCAGATTGTTGCGCCGAACCACCAGCGGATTTTTGTTGGCCACCACCGCCTCCGCCACCACCACCACCACCACCACCACTTCTCATAGCCGAGCTAATAGCATTCATCATAGAATAACCAGCACCTTCACTAACTAAGGCACTAAAGTCAAAAGCGTACCAAACAGAAATTGTCGCCAAACCATTTAAGGCGGTCATTATTACGGTGCCTGTTTCAGATACACCTCTAAAGCAAGCCATGAGTAATACAACCACATTCCAAAAAAGGCTCCAGAAACATAAAGTAATTACACCTTCAATCCAACTGGGAAGTGCACTGCGCAGTCTTTCCATAGGCCAGACCCACAAGGCTGCAACTATTGGACCCATACACCACAAATAATATAAAAATACTGTCTGAAAGGCACACATAATATTCCAAGTCATAGCCAAAAATGCATTGGAACCATTCATCGCCATACGATTAGTATTCATAGTTGGGCTTGATTGTTCATCAGCAACATTGGATATATTAAGACCAGCACAAGGATCAAAAAGCTTATTAGCCACGCCTGTTGATTCAAACATACTCCAGGGATCCATCATAACTGGAGGCAAAAAAAATGGGACAGGCAAAAAGGCATTAAAATTCTGATTGGGTCCGTTTACAGGAAACGCCCGCATTTCAGCACATTCAGCATCCTGATACATATCTGTATGAAATAAATTCCAATATTCGGTAGAAATTGAATAAGTAAGCGAATTAGCTACGTCAATGCCATAATTCACTACTAAAAAAGAAGCAGGAATCATAAAAATAGCAATTATTGAACGGGTGATACCTTCAAAAGGATTTACTTCACCCAAAATTGGCGAACCTTGAGCAACAATGGCTCTTACTTGAGCCAGTACTGCTCCTGGAAGCAATAATAAAATAGCAATCGGAATAAACAAATGATTGCGCAAAGATTGCCAACTGCTACCAGCTTGAGCAGTAAAGTTAACTAAATAATGTCTTGTGAATTCTATAGCGCCAGTTGCCTGGCTAACTGCAGCACCCGCCATGCTATTAGCAGCAGAAGTAGAAAGCGAGCTGGCAACGGCTGCGGCTGGTTTAGTGAAATTATCTGGGTCGCCTTCAAAGTCACTTTTAACTTTGGCTACGGCAGCTGAATTAGCTAAGGATTCAGCTGAGGTTAATGGTCCAGCACCCATTTGGTTTGAGTTGTTTATTTTACTCTCGATCGCATCAAAAAATGGTTTACTAAGTGAATCTTGCTTTAGGGACATTGTGCCAGTTCCAGGTGTTGGTACCACCCAGCCATAAGGAATTTCACGAGGTCCAGTAGGCTGCGCTTTTACACCATTAGAGTTCATTGAACTACCAGTTCCAGTCATACTACCGTCAGCGCCACTAGCACCTGTGCCACCACCGCCTCCACCAGTTCTAGACTGCATTTGGGCTTCGGCGTATTTTTTCACATCGGGATGTTGATCTAAATAGTCTTTACGAATTTGCCAAGGCGTGTATTGCGCTTGAACGCCTGCTGCAGATTGATTGTAGCTTTTAATAGATCCGCCGCTATTTTGTGAATAGCTTGGTGAAATAAAAACCAGGGACATTAGCACAGACACCGTCAATCTTATGCAGATTAATTTTGGAACGCTAGCTCTTTTTAGCGTTTCAGCAAAATTCAATTGTTGGTTTGTCAGTATGGCTATCATAGTATTTATTCTCTTACTTGGCTTATGTCAGATTATCTTTGTCATTATTTGCCGGTTTGTTGCTTGTCTGGTTACCAGTGCCTGTTTGACTGGCTGGTGGTAAATTTTGTTGATTAGAGGCAGTGAGTATACCTTGGTAATCTTTCATACCTTGGTCTATAGATTCTTGAGGAGCTTTATCATTAACTTGCACCATAGAGGTAGGACTTTCACCAGGGGCTCCTTGATTAGAGTCTGGCAAGAGTGAAACAGGTGCTCTATCACTGCCACCAGCGCTGGTACTAGCAGCTGACCCTGTTTGAGAAGCAGAATCAAAACCTTGGCCCGCATTTGGAGATTGCATGGCTGTCAAATTGCCTTGTCCTCCAGAAGCGAAAGAACCCATTGAAGCAGCATAGATACCTGCTAGATCTGAAGGGGGCGGACTTTGAGCATTGTCCGTTAAATTAGGCTGTACCGGTTGATTGTTACTTGCAGGCTGATTAGCCGAGGCACTTTGATTTGCGCCTGATTGTGAACCAAGCGACGCTACGTCTCTAGTTTGATCTTTTGCTTGATCTGCAATAGGTGGTCCGTTGCTTGTGAGTCCAGAATTGGAAGCAATATTATTACCACTTGCAGATGAAGGCGAGGGGGTATCAGCAATTTGGCGAGACGACCCTTTGTCTGCCTCTGTACCGCCGCCCTTGCCATTACCATCATTTATAGTTGATCCAGCTGAAGCAGTGGTAAATGATCTGGCGTTTTCTGTATTGGCGCCATTATTTCCTCCACTCTTATTTTGTCCAGAGCTATTATCGCCACCTTTTTGCTGGCCGCCCTCACCGCCGCCACCTTTTTGTTGGCCACCTTCGCCGCCACCGCCGCCTTTAGCGCCAGCGGCCGCACTTTGCATAATTTGTTCACCAAAGAATTGAGCAGAGCGATATGCTTGTCCTGGATCAAAATTCCAGGGATTCATAGGAACATAGAATAAAAGACCAATTAAGCAAGTAAATATGGCTACTTCCCATTGTAAGTTGAATAGCATACTGCCATTTTCACCTAAATTAAGTAGTCTATTAGTCATTATGGCTAGAATAACCATCCAATAAAATCGCCATAATGAAACAGTAATTACAGCATTCACCCAATTACCAAATATAGGTCTAAATATTTTTCCTTTTACGCTAGGCCAGGCAAAGAATGCTGCCGCCACAGGTCCTAAAAGATAGAGATAACACATAATAGCCAGCTGAAAGGCTGTCATCACTAGTAGTCCAATAGAGAACATATACATCATTACATTGAACATTGTTTCTAATGTAGTACTGAGGTTAGATTGCCCTTCTGGAGCAGACTGGTCATCAGATTCGCCGGCGGCAAGTCCACCACCCATGCCACCACCACCAAGTCCACCAAAGCCGCCGCCTAGAATGCCGCCTAATCCGCCACCACCTTGCATCATACTAAAGGGTCCGCCACCATCACTGCCCGAACCTTGTTCCTGTTGCAATCCACCTTCTTCAGGAGGCAAAATAGCATTATCATTATTGCTGGGCATTGTGCTATAAGCAACTTGTTGCAACCAGCCTAAAATAGGCATTATGCCTACGGCTGGGTTAACTGAATAAGCTAAAGAATTACCAACATCAATTGAATAACTGACAATCAATTGTGTGGCGGGTATAAGAAATATTGCTACCATAGCCCGCAAAATGCCTTCAAACGGGCTGGTAGCGTCTTCTCCTTTTAAATTAAAATTCGCAGTTATTTGAGCTTTTACTTGAGTTATTACAGCACCTGGTACTAGCAGTAAAACTGCTAATGGTATAGAGAAGTGTTTATACATTTGTTGAACCATCCATACCGCTTGCGAGATGGTTTTGAATGGAGTAAAAGAAACTGTTGGTGTACCAGCCGCTTCGTTAGCTACGTTAATTAGCCCTGGGGATGGCATGCCAGACATAGCACCCATGAATGAATCGAGTTCACCACCATCATTGCCACTGAATCCACCGGCTCCACCAGCACCACCAACACCAGCAATTTCGGTAAATGCAGCAGCCACCGATCCACCTGTACCACCAGTTCCAGGAGGACCTTGGGCAGCTGAAGCCACGCTATTAGCAAAACTGGTGCCCAATGTTTGAGCAGTAGCTTGGGCAGCAGGTATTAGTCGACCCGGGTCAAATTCAGCATCAAGTTCTCTTTTAGCGTTAATAGCTTTTACAGCTAGGTCTTGAGCAGCTGTCATAGCTAAACCATTATCTGTAAGGGGTTGCTCTGATTGCTGGGTGGTCAATGACGAATCAGTACCGGTCATAGTGGCAACGTTTGGAGGTTGTTGATACTGCCATTGGGGAATTGGTGGCTCAACCGTAGTGTTTAATTGTTTAGTAACAGGTGGTGGCTGGGATGCCTGCAAAGCACGGCTTGGTCCATCCGATGAAGAACCTCCGGATGGATCTGACATAGGCTGCTGCATAATATTGGCTTCTTTTGCATAAGTAGGCTTTTCCTGGAAATAATTTTGGCGCATTTGGCCAACATTGGAATTATTAATGCCAAAGGCTTGAGAGGACATGCTGCCACCGCCAGCGCTACCACCTATTGGATTGCCGCCAACAGGGCCGGCTTTAACCGGTGAAACAAATGCCAAAAGTACAAATAAGAAATACAAAGAAGCAGCAAAAGCAAAAACAATATTTTTTTGCTTTGTCGCTCCTCTTTGGGAGGAAATTCTATTTATGCGGTGCTTATGCATATTTCGGCGCATACTTCCTCCTTCTTATCGTTTAAGTTGTACTGTTTTGTTGCCATCAGCTAAATAAATGACCAGGCGGTCATTCCATGGACGGCTAAAAATGGTAATAACGCCCTTCACTTCTTGGTTTGGTTCTATAGAAGTAATATCAAAATCTGCTCTTAAGGCAGCAGATCCTAATTTACGATTACCTTCTGCTATATAAATAGTATCTGGATTTAATTCGAAAGGATCAGAACCGGAATTTTTAACTACTACATTTAAAACTGATTTGCGAGGATTTACGCTCACATTTTTAAGAACAAAGCTAATATTGCTATTAGCAGTAGCAACACTTTTGCTTTCAGCAACTTTGCTTACTGCTTTAGGCGCAGGACTTAAATCATCATCGCTGGCAATTTCATTTTTGGTTGTTTGTTTTGCGGTATCTGCGTTATCGTCAATATGGGCAACTTTGCGACCGAATAATCCGCCTTTACTTTTGACACTGCTTACTTTTTCTGTTGCCGGGGCTTTGTCTTTATACTTACTTGGTAGATCGTCATTATCGTCTTTAGCTTTTTTGGTGACAATACTGTTGTCTTCAGAAGCTGTATTTTCAGTATTTGCAGAATGAGGATGCTTGAACATTGTGTCAAAAAAGCCGGTTAGTTTTCTTTGATGACTAGCATTATTACGCAAACCACTTTGAGATATCCCTTGAGTAAGTGCCTCCACTGAAGGAGCAGTACCGGCGATGTGGCTAATGACAGTTCTAGCGCTGCCAGTTGAACTTGCTGCGGCTAATTCAACTTCACTTGAGTGAAGATCGTCTTTGCAGGCTTCTAAATCACTTTGTGTCTGAGCTAAATCTGCTGCTGCTCTTTGTTTTTCCGAATCTGATTCAGATAATTCTATTTCTTGTTTGCGAGCTGCAACAGTTTGCTCGGCTAATGCATATTTGTTATAAGAACAAAGATAACGATAATATGCTTGCACTAATTCGCTTTGCAATTTACGTATTTCAGGGAAGGCACGTTTGTCGATAGTGGATGATTTAAATAAAGACTCAATTAGACGAGGAGAAATATTGAAACTTCCCTTAGTTGATTCAGCTGGCAAGCCAATATCAAGATGGGACAATTGTTCAATTAATTTGTCGTTTTCTGATAGACCGCCAAGATTCACAGACGATTTTAGAGCGCCTTTCCATAGAACTCGCAAATCATCTCTTTGTTTATATGGGGAACGAGATTCCATACCTTTAGGAGTAATGGGCACAAAGTCTGCTTTGTGCTTTTTAGCACCATATTCATCTGTTTGATCGCGAGCACCACCTTCGCCAAATAAACCAGCTGGTCTTCTGTTAGGCGTTGCGGAAGCTAGGGCTTGGGGAGGAGTAGGTACACCAAATGGGTTAAAATATGGATTGTTATAAAAAGACGCAGCAGAATCAGCTATAGCTCCGGCATAAGCTTGGGCTTGGGTGGATAATGTAACTGCTGGAGGTGGAGGCACTAATCCGCCGCCTAAGGCCCCAGGCGGTGGTGGTGGAACTGAACCATAAGTGTCGTAGCTAGACACTGGGTTGGAAGGATGATACACAGCACGATTAGGATCAGGCTTGCTATCGTGCCCCGATATAATGACTCCATCTGCACTAACATTTTCTGCCGCTGGGGCAATAATGGAACTGCTAAATGGTTCATTTGAAACTTTTGGCAAAACCCTGTCTAAACCGAATTGATTTTGTTCAGCGCCAGCAGTCTCGGCATAAATAGCTGCTTGAGCTCGCTTTTGAGCTTCTTTTTGTTCTTCTTCACGAATATGAGCTACCATAGCAGGATCTGCTTTTGGTCTAAGGCTGCTAAGCAAAGTACGTCCTGAAATGCCTGCTTGTCTTACATCTACAGAATTATGAGCACAGCTAGTCGAAGACAAAATCACAGCTACGCTAAGACACAAGGTAAAATACGCGCGTTGAGGCGAGTGGAACGGAGCCGAGGCAGCGCTTATATGATAGTTTCCTTTTTCTCCTGGTACCATTTTTGGCAGTAACCTCTATTTGCCTCTCAGCAAGTGCCCGCGTACATTTTGCTCGGTGCGACTGCTGTTTTCGTAAGAAGTAGTTGGACTGTTTCCATAACCACCATAGCCAGATACTGAAGGTGGTCCAGATGGGGCGCCGCCGCCAGAAGGTCCTTTAAGAGATGAAGCGCGCATAGGAGCGGCAGCTGTTTGCTTAGGAGCATTTTGACTCATTACTTTGCCAACTACACCTGTGGTAACACCTGGCAAAATACCGCGTGGACCCATACCGTGAGCAGGAATATTACTGCCACCAAAGCCAGACTTAGGTAAAGTAGTCATGCCCGCCGGGTCATTTCTATAACCCGGACCAGTTCCCCCAGTTAGAGGAAGTCCGGTAGAAGGAATAGTTGTATTAGGTCCTGAACCACCACCGCCTATACCACCCATACCGCCAGCACCTTGTCCGCCGCCAGGTCCATTAGGTATACCCATTTGACCCGGTGTAACGGGTGCTTCACGAAAGTCTCGTACTACAGGTCTTTCGTCAACAATTTGATATTCACGAGGAGCAGTATAAAAACGTGAGCGTTCCATGGCTCTATCACTCATTGTATTTTGGGCATAAACCGCTTGCCCTGTTTGACTAAGCGTTAGTAAGGTTGCTCCAGCAAAAGCTACAGATAAATTGTTTGCCTGGGTCATTTTTTTGATTCGATTAACTATGTACTTTGTGTATTTCATGATCTTCTGTTCTTCTTTTCCTTATTTTACGGTGTGGCGCAGTTTGTTTTTGTTAGCGTCTTACTGCATACATTGCTCCATAAGTAGCCATACTAGCTCCTGTATAGAGCACTGAACGCAATGGGTAAGCAAGCGTACGAGCAACACCTTTGGCTGCTCTATTTCCTGAAGAATTGCCAATATTAGTGGGATAGTGCTTGTTAAAATCATCTTCTGGCAATGACAAATCCTGGCTAACACTTTGATTGACTGTCACCGCAGTTGGTGCTTCAGGTCTTGTTACTGCGTCTCCAGCTAATTGAGGTTCAGGACCCATTCGCTTAAGAGCTTGCTCACTAGGAGTATCCACAGGGGGAGCAGCTATTGCATTAATAGGTGCAGCCATATTGGCACGGGCATTAGGATTAATATTGTAATAATCAGCACTATTTGGTCTGTAATTATTTTGCGGCGCAGCACTATTGGGCATAAAAGCGCCGGAATTATAGTGAATATAGTGCTGATGTACGCCAGTTGGATTGCGATCAATACCTGTCCCACTAGCGCCATTTGCATCAGAATCATTTATTCTTTGCCCAGCTCCAGACCAAACACCAGATCCGTTTGCAGGTAAATCAAGTCTATCTGGCAAAGGGGGGAAACCAGCCGGCTTGATCGGCTCATCGGCAACTATAGGCAAAAGAGATATGTCTGGTTTTGGGGCTGCAGGAGTCGGCGTATAGCTGCTGTTTGCAAAAGCAGGTGGAGCAGACACAACAGGAACCATAGGCGAAGGAGCTGGTCCGTGACGTTCAGATTGAATTTGAGAAGTGTATTGATTGTCGCCGGGCTGATGAACAAATTGGCCCATATTAGTTTGAGGAAGCTGGGCGCAAACCGGTAATCCCATATTCAAAATGCTTGCCCAAGCAATGACACTGGCAACAGACAAAGATGGTTTTGATATCGTACAAGCTTTGAATATTGATGGACAGGCTCCGCGCATTGCACACCCCCTAATAAATATTATGCATCTAGATCCGTTTGTTTAGCCTATATAGTCTGGCTAAAAGCTTCTGGCACAATCCAATTAATTTAGTAAGTTAACGCCTTGAATGGAAGATATATGCTCAGAATCCCACACGTCGATTATGAAATAGAAAAAGTAAAACCCCCCTGGTATATTGCTTTTCTTTTTCTAGTTTGGCAGCCAAACAGATGATTAATTGTTAATGGTTTAGCCTTCATTGTCAATATAAATAGCATGCGAAAAGGAAAAACTGTAAGCTAGCTAACAGTCTTATGGGGAACATAAATAGAAAATACAAAATAAGAAGATGAAAAAGACTAATTTGCCCAAATTTTCAATATCATTGTCGCTTTGCTTGCTATATTCGTCGGCTATATCGCCGACTATAGGACCTTTTGTTGCTGAAAGCAAAACGACTGTCAAGAAGACGCAAGCGCCAGCAAGAAGCGCTGTTACTTTAAGTACACCAGAACCAAGAACACCTATTGAGCATAATAATCGGGGTGTCGAATTGGGTGGCAAAGGGCTTTGGCAAGCCGCTATACATGAACATGAATTAGCGCTGAATGCCGACCCTGAGAATCATCAATTTCGGGTTAATTTATCTAGTGCTCAAATGCTCTATGCCCGGCAATTAGCCAGCAAAGGCAAAATGTATGAAGCAATGACTCATTATCGTGAAGCTCTTTATGTTGACCCAAGTAATGCTGAAGCAGATCAAGCCTTAGATGCTTTAGTAGAAAAAACATTGCACAAAAATGACCTTGCTACTCGTATGCATATTGCCGACGATGCCGATATAGCCGGAAATTATACAACTGCTATAGTCGAATATCGCAAATGTGTGATGATGAGCGATACCGGCCCCGTCAGAGCAAGACTAGGGAGGGTTTTACTTAAACAAGGCAAAGTTGTAGAAGGATTTTCAGAACTTAAAACTGCAGTTGCTAAACAGTGGCCAGATAGCGAGAAAAATGACTTGGCTGATTGTCACCGGCAATTAGGAGAAATACTAAAAGAGTTTGCAATTAAAGCTAGAGATAGGGGCGATTTGGACCGAGCTTTAAAACGTTTGCAAAATGCGGGCATTGAATACAGAAGAGCTGTGACTTTGAATCCACTTAATACTGACGCAATATCAGGACTTACTGATATTGCCCGTGAAGCTGTAGCGATTCGCCCCTCTTTTGATAATCATTTGATGCTCGCAGGCGCCTATCAGTTATCAGGTGATTATGATCGGGCAAAAATGGAGTACGAAGCATGTTGGAAAATTGACAAGAATAATCCAACTTTATCAGCCGCCAGACGCAGTTTTCATTTGGCAGTTGTAAGTCATCCGCGCTCACCAGTAATTCTTGCTTCTACTGTGCAAAAAATAGAAGATGCTTTAAAACAAACTCCGGATGATGCTGAATTATTGTATATATACGGGCGTGGTAAAGAAGCGCAAGGAGAGCGAGATCAGGCGCTGAAAGCTTTTGAAGCAGCGGCGGCTATAAATCCTCTTATTTTTCCGGATTTAAAAGATCGTATTGCCAGTTTAATTAATGGTGGTCACATACCCCAAAATACTGCGGTTGCCGCAGGCAAAGGCAGCCCGACAGTAGGCACACCTGCACAAAATATTGCCAGCACGCAAAGTCCACTTGGAAGTAGCAGTCCTTTACCCATAGGAACAACGGTAACATCGAATCCAACTGCGGGAAGCGATATGCTTAATAGGATGAATGCTATAGCTGAAATAGAAAATAAAATGCGCACCAATGATTTAGACGGTGCAGATAAGGTTGCTTCTGGACTGGTTGAAAAAGATCCGCGCAATGGCAAAGGCTGGCTTTTATTAGGACGTATTGCAGAGAAAAAAGGTGATTTAGACAGTGCTTCTGTGGCTTATCGCCAAGCGGCCTATCTAAAAGAAGGTGAAGCTAAAACTGCTTTAGATCAAATAGACAGTTCGCGGGTACAACCTATGTTAAAAGAGGCAGATATAGCAAGCAAGCAAGGTAATTGGGTTATGGCTGCTGCTAATTTAAAAGATGCTCTATCATTGGCTCCAAATTTACCCATAGTACATCGCAAATTAGCAGCAGCATTAAAACAATTGGGTAATACAAAAGAGGCAGATAAAGAAAACAAAAAAGCAGATGAACTTGATAAAGCCAATTAACAAAATACAGCCATTTCAAAAGAAACAATGGATTTTTCCTTTGCTTTTACTTTCTGGCTGCCTTTTAATTGGAGAGCTAAGTAATTACCAGCTGCCTGCTTTTGGAAAAACAAATAGAACCAGAAACAAACAATTAGCAACTGCACAGCCTCCTGATATAGCTGAAGCAGATCAGCTATTGCTAGAAAATAAGTATAGAGATGCTGAAGATATTTATCGAGATTTGTCAGACAGTGATACTACAGGTGATGCGCTTTCTGGATTGGCGGTAGCTCTAGCAAAGCAAGGCACACCAGTCAAAATTCTTGAAGCAGAAAAAGTGTTAAGGCGAGCAAGAGACAGATTTGAAGACAATCCCAACGTACTGGCTGCCGGAGGTTATGTATCATATGTACATTCAAAAAGCGTAGCTTCACCAGCGCGACGCGACTTGTATTTAGAAGCAGCAGATTCATTATGTGCAAAAGCCGCTCGAGCTAATCCTGATATTGTCGTTGCTCAACAAACTTTGGGACTAGCTCGGCTAGCTCAAGATGAAGCAGCCGAAGCAATTGATCCATTACGTAAAGCAGCAGCCTTAACTGATGATCCAATAAATCTTACATTGCTTGCTCAAGCTCTTTTGCGGACTGATCCTAAAGATACTGAAGCAAGTTCGCTTTTAGACAAAGCTTTACAGCAAAAACCTGAATATTATCCAGCTTATGTACAACAAGCTTTGGTTTTACTGCAAAAGGGTAAGAACGAAGATGCCTATATGAAATTGCATAGTGTGCCAGAAGCTAATAGAACACCTGATTGGCATTTGGTGAATGGTGATGTTTATCGCAAGCAAGGCAATGGACCGGCCGCCTTAGCAGCCTGGCAAGAAGCAATTCGCCAAGATCCTCGCAACCCTGAACCTTATAGACGTTTGGCTGAATATCACACTTTGCGAGGCGATGGAGAATTGGCAATTTCTGAAATGCATAATGCTCTAGAAATTTTGCCTAATGATTTAGCCCTTCGTAATCAATTAGCAGAGCTTGCTTTACGTCAAGACAAGCTTGATGTGGCTGAAGCAGAATATCGAACCATATTGGCTGCTAACTCAGAAGATGCTCAGGGTTTATTGGGCTTGTCTCGGGTCTATTTTCGCAAAGCTCGTCGTGATGGGCAGTACCCACCAGAATGGCATCAGCTCATGGAACAATTACAAAATATTGTTAGTGAGCAATCAGTACGGGGTGAAGTAATTAAACCTGGAGCAAAAGGTTTGCAAGAGAGCATAGAACTTTCGGAAGCAGAAAAATCGTTAGCAAAAAACCATTTTAGAGATGCGCGAAAACGCTTTACCAGCATTATTGACAATCATAAAGACGATCCCTATGGATTAATCACTTTAGGTGAACAAGCATTCAATGATGGTGATTTAACTGCTGCTGAACAAGCTTATGGCTATGCTAAAGAAATTCCCGAAGTAGCTCCGCGCGCTGAACAAGGCATAAGCAAAATTACTACTCAACGTAATGAAGCCGCTAGGCAAACAAAATTAGGCGATGCCACCTGGAAACTACCAGATGTTGCTATCGATCATTATAAACAGGCCTTAATTGCTGATCCGCAGTATCCAAGTGCTTATTATGGTCTTTATTCGATATTTGCCAAAGCCCGCAAAGGCAATCCAAAATTAGCGATAGCAAATGGTTTATGTTTTTTAGAAGCTGCTGATGATAATAATAATCAACGACAAGAAGTAGAAGATACAATCAGTAGATTACAAAAACGTCTTAAAATAGAGAAAAAAGAAAGCGACGAATAAAGGAAAGTACACTCCGGGGAAAACTGCAAACGACAAAGGTAATAAGCTTATGGCTAAGTTAAATTTGCAAGAAAGTAAAATTTGGAAGGATACCTTTGGTACCGTCCAAAGACTGTGGACTAATTATTTGCAATTGCTAAACAATGCATTTCGCAATATGTCCAGGACGGAGCAGGAAGAATTAATTGCCAAATTTAGCTGGCTTCTTACTATTGGCGGGGTTATTTTGGCTTGGTGTCCTGTTTATGCTTTATTTCCAACAATTATCAAAGTATTCGCTTTGCCACTTTCACTTTTTTTAGCTTATTGGTTTGGCAAAAATATTGTTTCTAAAATTATGATTGATCGCTTTAGCAAATATTTGAATACCCAGTAATTAAAGGGTCTTGTTTAAGATAAAAGAAAAAAGTTGTTTGTGTTAAAGAAAAAGCATTGGCAGGTAATAGCAGGCAGTATAATCGTTATTGCGGCCTTGGCTATTGTGCTGCCAGCTCTAATAAGCTTAGTATTTGGCATTGGCAGACTCATAATCACAATATGGCTTATAATATTAGTTGCTTCGGCAGTTTCTATTTTGCAAGTAAAATACAAGCAAAAACAATTGAAACCCATAAAACCAAATAACTACATCAATGTAGACGAAAAATAAAAATGAAAAGGTTGTCTCAATTTAAAAGTCTAATTTTATCAACTCTTGTGGCTGTACCAGCTAGTTTTGCTCAGCCTGGCGTAAGTCCTTATTACAAAGCACCCGACACTCTGTCTGGTCGCACAGTTGTAATTCCTGCTGGCACTACTTTTGAAGGACGCATTGGGAGCACTATTGGGTCCTCCGTTAGCAAACAGGGTGAAAGTTTTAGAATTACTCTTTCCAGTCCATTATTAACCAATGGTTCAGATGTATTAATACCTGCTGGAGCAGAGGTGATGGGAGAAGTGGTGCAAGCAATACCGGCTAAAGATGTACCCCATGCAAAAAAAGAAAAACCTACTGGAAAATTACGAGTACAAATAACAGCCTTAAGACTGCCAGATGGCATGACTTATCCAATGGTGGGCTCTTTAATTGGAGAAAGAACAGCAGTTAATCCATATGGTATGTACAACCCTTATAATAGCGGCTCGAATACTGTTCGAGGCTCAGGTGTAGCCTATGTGGGAACCCCAACAGGATTTGAATCAGTTGTTCCAGGCAAAGCTAGATATGATCGCAATGGTACACCATCTGTGGTGACTAAAAACGAATTGCTTAACGATCCTGTATTGGGACGTGACAGAAGCATTAGTGATGAAAAAACCGAATTTAGGTCGCTTATTAAAAAGAATCGCAATTTATTCATTTATAATGGTTCTCCACTAACTGTCCGTTTAGAAGCGCCTTTTAAAATAGGGGTAGGCTCATCAGCAGGCGAAGCTTCTGCTCTGGAGTTACAAACACCTAAAGCCAGAGGTCCGGCTTATAAATTCCCTGATGTACAAACAAAACAATCCTCTCCACCTCCGTCTCTACCTTCCCAGTCTTCGCCGTCACCAGCACAGACTAATAACACCGGCGCAAGAACGCCACCAAATAACAACCAAGATAGTAATTTTTAATTGGTACAGATCATGCAAAAATTACCTTTTGTTTTAGCAATTACTGGCGCTAGTGGCGCTATTTATGGCTTGCGGTTATTGCAATATTTGCTTGAACAAGAACAACCTGTTGAGCTTTTGGTTTCCAAAGCTGCTAGACAAGTTATGGAGTTAGAAAATGGACTTACATTGGGTGACAATTTAAAAGTTGAACTTTTGGGATACTTAGGACTGTCACTTCTAGCACCATTAATAGTGCATAATTTAAGCAATTATGGCTCTAGCGTCGCCAGTGGATCGTATAAAACAATGGGAATGGCAGTATTGCCATGCAGTCTTGGCACACTAGGCGCGATAGCAGGCGGGTTAACTGAAAACCCTATACACAGAGCAGCTGCAGTATGCTTAAAAGAAAGACGTAAGCTAATGATAGTGGTAAGAGAAATGCCTTTTGGTCATATTCAGTTAAAGAATATGCTAGCTGTATCTGAAGCTGGTGGCATAGTGTCCTGTGCTTCGCCAGGTTTTTATCATAAACCGCAAACTATAGCTGATCAAGTAGATTTTGTTGTCGGTCGGGTATTGGATCAATTTGACTTCGATAATCAATTATTTAAGCGTTGGTGTCAGGTTGAGCGGCCGTTGCCAGCTTTCAAAGTATGATTTGCGGCCAAAATTATGCCAGCTAAAATATCAGGTAAAAATCGTTTGGAAAATAGTGCCTTCGACCAGAGCGTGGGCGATGTAGTAAGCTTTGTTGGACTTAAAGGTGACATGAAAGTCATACCTAGTTCCAATAATTTGCGCCTTTTTCTTGATATAAAAAATGTTTTGCTTAAATACAAAAACAAAGCAAATGAGCCTGAACAAAATATCCAAGCCACAGTTAAATCGATTAAAATAGCAAAAAACTGTTTTTTAATTCAGTTAAAAGAATATAGTTCGCGCACCGCAGTAGAGCCTTTTAGAGGAGCAGCTATTTTTACTCCCAAGAACGAATTAAAAAAATTAAAAAATAATGAGTGGTGGGTAGATGATTTAATCGGTATGAATGTATTTACAACTGAAGGCGAATTAATTGGTACCGTATGTGGTGCGCTAGGTGAAAATGGCGAATTTCTCGAAATAAAAAAAGTAAATGATAATAAAGGCGAAACAGTGATAGTTTCTTTTGTGGATCAGCTATTTCCGGTTGTAGATGTTAAGGCCCGTCGTATTGAAGTAAATAATCCACCTGGGTTATTTGAATAAAAAGACAAATGAGATGCCGGCGGTTCGCAATTGCACTCTGGCGGCATTGATCATGGTGCGTCACAGCATAGATACAATGCCAGGTTGCAATTTTTGGCTGCCTAAAATTAGGCAGATATAAAGTATTAATCAGGTATGATAAGTTCGCGAAGCTAGTGCGAAGTGTAAAGGATGCTTAGTGTTGAATAAGCTCTAAACAGCTAGAACGCGATCGCCGCCACGAGTATTAGCATATTCCATTACTTCAAGGGCACGGGCTATAAGCTCATCATATTCAGTTGCTTGTTCTGGATAAGTAGCAACACCAAAACTGGCCGTAAGAGAAAAACTTTGCCAATTATGGGTTATGCCTTGAGCAGCAATACGTTGTCTAATACGTTCGGCAACTATGGCGCCGCCTGATATGCCAGTTCTAGAAAGAGCAATGATAAATTGATGTCCGTCATAACGACCGGAAATATCTATTTCACGAATGGAATTTCTGATTACATTGCCTACTATTTTTAAGACAGCTTCAGAAGTTAAAACGCCATATTGTTGAGCTAGTTCGGCAAAATGATCGATGCTAATAAGACACAAAGCAATATTTTGCTGATAGCGACGGGCTCGGCTCATCTCAGCCTTGAGCTCTTTAACAAAAGTGCGATGATTACATAAATCTGTAATTGGATCTAATAAAGCCAATCTGTCCAAATCTTCGCCACGAGCAATAGAAAGATTTATTTGTTGAGTTGCTGCTGCTTGTTCTTTTTCAAAATCGCGTACTTTTTGCAAGTATTGTTCGCTGCCGGCAAAACCACTCGTTTTTAACCCTCGGCGCTCTTTTACTTGCTTTGCCACGCTGGCGAAACTTTCTGTTGCGAAATTGCTTTCATTGTCCATTATGCATTTGCCTCTTTAGTTTTCGCCAACCCATTGTGGTTGAGCGATATTTTTCCACTGATTGCGTATTGAATCAAAATCTGATTTAGACAATAGTCCTTCAGCCAAAATTTTGCTATTTTCAATGTAGCGTCCAGGTTTAGTAGTTCCAACTATTGCTGTATGAATACCAGGAACAGTAAGAGTAAAACGTAAAGCTGAAGATGCGGCACGCTGGATATTACCATTTATAAAATCGTATTTTAGCTTTTGCAATCTTTCCCAATAAGGTAAACAGTATTCGCCTTCTGGTCTATTTTTGTATTTAAAAGCAACGTTGGCTACAGGTCTTTTAGCTATAATACCCATATTTTTTTCTGCAGCTAAAGGTAGTGTTAATTCGATTGCTTCTTGATCAGCAATATTGACTGAAGTTTGCAAAGTATCGAATATTCCGCATTCAATAGCATAGAGAGCATCTTTGCTGTCACCACTGTAACCAATAAAACGTGTTTTACCAGCCTTCTTAGCTTTGAGTAAAACTTCTATTGCTTCGCCTTTTTTAAGAATATCAGCGGCGCAACTATGTAGTTGTATTAGATCAATATAGTCAGTTTTTAGTCTTTTGAGACTACGATCGATTGACTTTTCTAAACTATCTGCGTCCCAAGCATCAATATTCCAACTTCTACCATGACCACATTTGGTAAACAAATAAACATCTTGTCTTCGTTTGCCAAGAACAGAACCAATTAATTCTTCGCTGCTTTGATAACACTCAGCCGTATCAATAACATTGAGACCAGATTCTATTGCTTCCATAAGCAATTTTTCTACTGTTTTTGTGTCTATGTTAGTAAAGCCAATTTCGGCGCCACCAAAACCAAGAACGCTTACTGAAAGTCCTGTTTTACCAAATATGCGCTTTTCCATTTTTTGGTCCTCAAGTAAGAACAAATTATATAAACAATTCTTCGGGAAATTATTGTCTTAGGATAATTGCTTGTAATGTGTTATGGCAAGCCTATGGCATTAATTTAAGCCTGCTCAATAAGAAGAACAGATACGGTATGACTTTAAAGTTGCTTTTAGCCGGCAAACAAATTGCTGACTTTGAGCCAATAAAACAGAGATTTGCAAGTGAAGATGTTGTATTGATTACGGCATCATCAATGGCTTTAGCGATTTTTTTGGCTCGAAAAAATCAACCTGATTTGATTATTTCTCAAGAAATTTTAGTTGACAGCAATGGAATAAATTTTTTCCATGAGTTAAAGAACGAAGAAGAGCTAAGTAAAATACCTTTTGTTTTAATCAAGGATATTCCAAAGTCCCAAAAAGATAATTTGGAAATGGATACATTCAAAAATGCAATTGATAGTGGTTCTATTAAATTCATCTCGATAGATGAAATAAACTCAGAGAGCCAAGTAAAAGAGCTGATCCTATCTTTGCTTTAATTTTAACTTGACAACAAGGTTTTTAGGCAGTTACTTTAGCTTTTGCCATTAGTTTAATAACTTCGCGACAAAATGCAGGTAGGTCAGCTGGTTTGCGAGAAGTAACTAAATTTCCATCAACTACTACTTCTTTATCCACCCATTTTGCTCCAGCATGAATTAAATCGTCTTTGATATTCACAAAACTAGTGACAGTTTTTCCTTGAACAATATCTGCTGAGGCTAGCACCCAGCCAGCATGACAGATAGCAGCTACAACTGCACCATTTTTTGCCGCTTTGCGGACAATTTCTAAAGCAGCTTGATCGGCACGAATTTTATCTGGAGCCCATCCGCCAGGAATAAAAACTGCATGCCAATTTTCTTTGACAAAATCAATTGCTGCACCATCAACTTCAACTGGCACACCATATTTGCCTTTGTATATTTTTTCACCAATGCCGGCTACTTTTACAGTCGCACCAGCTTCTTGCATTCGATAAAGGGGGTAGAAAAGTTCACGATCTTCAAAATCAGGTCCTGCCAAAACTAATACTTGTTTGCCGGTTAATTCCATACGATTACCTCTTTGCTTCTATGCTGTTGCTGCAAATATAGTTTAATACGTCTTTTTTATAGCAATGTATCAATTTGATTATTATCAAGCAATGAAAGGCGCAGTCAGGCTGCGACTGATTTACTTGTCAGGCATTAAGAAAAAATAGAAAATCTTTAAGTTCTAATGAGCAAATCGGGGTTAAGCTGAGCATGGTAAAAGCTTTGCGGGCGTAATTAGCACGCAAAAGATATACAACAGGAGACAAGATGGAAAGAAAGCGAATTTTTGCTTGCTTATTAGCTACTGGTTGTCTTTTATACGCACCAGCATCTTTTGCCATAGTGAACAATAATCAGGTTGACTTATTGACAAGCCAGAATGCGCCTTCTGCTGTTGAGAAAAGAGGATCAGCCCCTCTTAATCCAAAATGGTCTTTACCATTTCAAGGACAATTAGTATCTCAAAAAGTAAATACTCAGACTGCTGTCCAGACTGTTACCGCTAAAAATGATCTGACTTTATTCACACCAAAAAAATATCAAGTTTTGACATTATCACCGCAAGAAACACTTAAGGATACGTTGGTTGCTGACGCGAGTTTGCCTGATGCTTCTGGCACAAAACAAGCAGGCAAACTTATGAGTGGTGGTGTGTCTGTTTGGGATGGACCTTTTGATGGGGATCGTATTGTTAATCATTTACTCGAGACACATTTTGAAAATTCGCCAGAAGGCAAAAAATTAGATGCTCAGGTGAAACGTCATTCTGGACTTGGTCATAGAGCGGTGGCAGCTACCAAAGATGGGCTGAACGAGGCATTTAGCTATCAAGGCATTGACCCTTCAATGCGGGCAGGCAAATTGATTTTGGATTCTTCAGATATGAAAATTCGCAATAAAGCCTGGGCAGATTATGTAAGACAAAGATATATAGATAAAATTCATGCTGAAGTTGTAACCAGCTTGATGCAAATATCTGAAGGTATTGGCAATAGCGAGAATGAACATGGAAAAGAAGCAATTGCTTCTGGCAAGAAAGAACTCAGTGCTTTAGTTGGTGAAGAAGAAGCTGAACGTGCAGTCAAAGCTTTAACCGCCTGGTTGAATAATACAAATGTACCTTATAGTACATTTGCTCAAGCTCCTCAAAATACCATGGAACACACAAAAGCATTGGAAGAAGTGTTGTCCGCTGCTGTAGACAAAGATCCTGTTATTGCTGAAGTCACAAAGAGACTGAAAAAATTTGCTTATCCAAGCGAATTGAATAGAAGATCATCGCAAATTATTCAAACAGCCTTAACCGGCGCAACTATTTTTGGTCCAGGAGTATTTACTTCATTAGGGGCTGGTACAGCCGAAGTTGTTTATAAATTAGGCACTGGTGGATCGGAAGAAAATAAGCTTGAGCGTGAATTGTTATTTGATAAGCGCGTACAAAGCAGACTGAAGGTTCTAACCCAAGAAGCATCATTAGCCTTGGATAATTATCGTTATGCTCTAGTAACTAAGAATCCACCTTTACTTGCTTTCTCACAAGAAGTTCTAGAAAATCTAACAGGAGCTAAAAATACTTCTCAATTAGCTAATGCTCCAGATTTTGATTCAACAAATAAATTCGTACCTGAAATAAAAGAATCAGGCAAGAGCGACGAATCTAACACCGGCTCCAAGGTTAAGTTCTTAGTAAGAAATGTTCGCCAGATGACTATTTGTCCAGGACACACTACTCAATAAGTTCAACCAGGCTTGCAAAGAGAACCAGGACAGAAATAATAACAGCTTTTTGTTTATTGATTGGGCTTGAAAAAGTGTTCATTTTCGGCCCTGGTTATTACTAAGCAACATTACTTGTTCTTCTTCGTGGTAACTAGTGGTGCCTTTTTGCTTTATGCAGAAATGGTTTTGTATAAAACCAACCTTCAGTGTTGCTATCCTAATTAGTTCGCCCTGCAAAACGGGTGGAAATTAATTGAATAAATGATGGGCCAGAGAGATCTTTTTATAGGAAAAT
>DAIDIP010000016.1 GCA_027451745.1 Candidatus Melainabacteria bacterium | reverse complement strand
CAAAATTTTCCTATAAAAAGATCTCTCTGGCCCATCATTTATTCAATTAATTTCCACCCGTTTTGCAGGGCGAACTAATTAAAATAGAAAAAGAAAAAATATTGGGCGAAGACGAGCACTTTTTAGATGTGTCGTCTGCGCCCAATACGATGTTGTTGAAATAGCATTCCCCGAGGGATGGTCGTATCTTAAGAAGCGCTTCTTTCTTTAGGACCAAGCATGATCGTGCGGCTTATTTCCCTTGGGGATGGTGATTTAGAGAGTGCAGCTATCATCATCAACGCTGGTGACTTTGATGATAACGTTGCCGGAAGCATCGAGTTTTTTCATTCGGTCGAGTGCCGCAAGCGAGGAGGCGAGAAAGTAGATGCAGGGCCCGCCTCCTGAGAATGTGGGTCACGAGGATGCTTGTTGCATCAGGTCGTGGATGCTTGAGAGATTGGCGCCGAGGAGCAATGCCCGGTTTTGCCAGGGTTCCCCATAATCCATGGCTTCGACAGCCAAGGAAAGAATCTCTCCAGTGATGGCGTTGACGACTGGTCCGCCTCCCCAACCTCCTTCACAGGAAGGCATGCGGACAATTGCCATAGCCCAACCTCGTTTCTCCCTGCCATAGATGCAGCGAGCTTTGCGGCATTTACAATGGCCCAGCTTCGTTGACAGTCGACCGGTCCATCGACCGCGGTACCAGCCATTTTCGCTGCGAGTGTAGCCGAAGAAGTGCACGGTGCTGCGCTCTGTTGGGAATGTGGAAGCGAGTTGAAGATGATGTTTGGCAATCGGCTCTTCCTCGACCAGGCGAAGAAGAGCGAGATTGCTTTCTGGGACGGTGGCAACAATCTCAGCTCGTGCAGGGTGAGTGAGTGCTTGTCCTTTGAGCGTGATCTGAGGATTAATACCTTTAAGTCCCTCCCAAGCGGTGACGAGGTGGCGTCTTGAGACGAATGTAGCGGTGCTAACGCGGGAGGAGCTGTCTTTGAACTGTGTATCAATGCGAACGATGGCTGCTCGGGTATTGTTCAGAGTCCTAGGATCGATTGTCATGGTTTCCCTCTGGAAAGAGTTGAAGCGAGCGATCAGTAAGTGGTTGGTTACCCTGGCACTGATCGCTCGATAGGTTTTTGTCAAAGGGCATAGTCTGCGAGACGGATCAGGGGCGATCCGATCACTTGAGTATTGTCCTCCTCTGGGCAACCCCAGGCTACAGAGATGGCGTTGCCGGTGTAGGCATCCACCACTGGTGCGCCGATCCATTCGTTAGTGGAAGGTATGTCAATGGCGAAAACGGTTGATCCGTATCTCAAGCAGCATTCGGGATCGGCGCAAGGACAACATTCTGCGGTGCTACAGAATCTGCCGCAGCGAAACGTAAATGCATCACCCATACAATCGAAGCCGTAAATACGCGTCGGCCAAGATTGTTGGGGAAGTTCATTTGCGACTGTGAGCCAATTTGCCGATGGAAGTTCTCCTTCCTTCAAGCGGAGAAGGGCAATGTTCGTTTTGGGATCGCTGTGTGCAATCTCTACCGATCGCAGACGTTCGTCGATGGAGATGATTTTGAGCGTAGAGGACCAGGGTCGCTCTGGCGCCAGTATTGACAAGGATGTTAGCAGCAAGCGCTTGCTGATGAAGAATGCGCTTGCTGCACTGTAAACTTTTCGTTTGCCGGTGAGGCGGAGCAGAGCCACTGTGGAGCACTGGGCTCGCTCATGGAGAACTGTTCGCATAGGCTCTCCTTTCCGGGGAGATATTCTCTTCCTGTTTGGACATGGAAATGCTTGTGACGACTTGCATCAAGCTCGTCAGAGTCAAATTTTCCCGTAGCGCATAGATGCGATTGGCAAATTAAGAGAATATGCGCTAATTGTTGTTTGGGAAAAGTTCCTGATACAGACGAGAGTGACAATTCATGTTTGCGTCATAACCAGGTAATAATCAAGGGCATAATTGGGAACAGTGCCCGACTCTATCTGGCACGCGCAGCAAGTTAATGGATTTTTATTGGATTTGAACACATTAATTGATAAGTGACAGGTTAGCTCAGTTGCGCTAACCTGTATTTGTTTTGCTAATGACAACACCGTGTAATCAGTTTGATAGAGCGTGAAAATTTTTTCTCTTAATCTCTTGGTGCATATTTCTTGTGCTCAACTCAGTAAGTCTGATTTAATTGATCTTTCATTGAGGAGTCATAAATGTCCGCGGAAAAAACAATGGCTAAAGAAACAGTAAAAACTAAAAATATGAATGACCTGGTGGCGCTATGTAAGCGACGCGGGTTTGTTTTTCAAAGCGCGGATATTTATGGTGGATTGCAAGGTGTCTATGATTATGGTCCTTTGGGTGTAGAGCTCAAGAATAATCTTAAAGCAGCCTGGTGGCGAGCAATGGTTTATGAGCGTGATGATGTAGAAGGACTAGATGCTGCTATTCTTTCTAATAAATCAGTATTGCGTTATTCTGGGCATGAAGCAACATTTGCTGATCCAATGGTCGATTGTCGTGACTGTAAAAGTCGCTGGCGTGCTGACCATATAAAAAATGGCCGTTGTGAAAAGTGTGGTTCGAAGAACCTAACTGATCCACGTCCATTCAATATGATGTTTAAAACAACCGTTGGACCAGTTGTAGATGAGGAGTCTTATGCCTATTTACGCCCGGAAACAGCACAAGGTATTTTTACTAATTTTCGCAATGTACTTGACTCGACTTCGCGCAAATTACCTTTTGGTATAGCTCAGATTGGTAAGGCATTTCGTAATGAGATTACACCGCGCAATTTTATATTTAGAGTGCGTGAGTTTGAGCAAATGGAACTTGAGTTTTTTGTTGAACCAGGTACTGATGATGAATGGCATAAAAAATGGGTTGAAGCAAGAATACAATGGTGGAGACAACAAGGCTTAGCATCAGATAATTTGGTTGCCTATCATCAAACAGCAGAAGAATTGTCTCATTATTCAAAAGCGACAGTAGATATTCTTTATCGGTTTCCGCATGGCTTAGAAGAATTGGAAGGCATAGCTAATAGAACAGACTTTGATCTTGGCTCACATAGTAAGAATCAAGATGAATTAGGGTTAAAAGCTAAAGTTATGGAAAACAAAGATTCTACGTCTAAGCTTACTGTGCGAGATTTAGAAGCCAATAAAGAATTTGTGCCTTTTGTTATTGAACCATCGGCAGGGGTCGACCGTGGTGTTTTAGCTGTGATAACAGAGGCATACACCGAAGAAGTTCTAGAAAACGGTAATATAAGGGTTGTTCTAAAAATAAAACCACACTTAGCGCCAATTAAAGCAGCAGTTATTCCTCTAGCAAGAAATAACGAAGCGCTTGTGCATAAAGCAGAATCAATCAAAAGGACTTTGCAGAGTCTAGGCGTGGGGCGGATTTTGTTAGAAAATACTGGCAATATTGGCAAAAGCTATCGTAAGCATGATGAAGTGGGAACACCAATTTGTGTAACTGTTGATTTTGAAACAATGACTGAAAGTGAAAATAAGCCAGCTGGTGAAGAAACAGTGACAGTGCGTGATCGCGATACCATGAAACAAGAACGGATTTCGATTTCTGCTTTGCCTGAATATGTGCGCAAATATTTTTGCTAATAGCTCTTTATCAGCAAGCGAAGAATATAAAGCTTATTGTGCGGCTCCAGGGTTGAGTCTTTGACTATAGCTGAAATCTCGTTTTTGCGTGCTTTGTTTAAATTAGAAGGCATTGCTTGCCCGGCTTCAACTAAACCAATTGATTCAGCCCATGAGTGCATATCGGGCTTTTGAAGCGCCTGAATCAGGTCGTCTTTATAGCGCACAATGACTGTTTGAAAAAAGCCATCAATAGAAGCGTTTTGTCCGGCGGTAAAAGGAGTATTTGATTGTGTTTCATTTGCGGATTGATCAATCGAGCGACGATCAGGAGCGACAGGTGGAGAAGATTGACTGTTGAGATTGGCTAAGCCTGGTACATTGGTGTTAGCCGGATATCTACAATTAAAAACATCATTGGGATCGTTAAAAGGCTGAGTATTAGCAGAATTTGGTTGGGAGGCATAATTACTAACTGCATTGTTATTTACCGTATAACCACCATAATTATAGGCTGAATTGGGCAAAGAAAATACACCATTATTGGTGGCATTGGCTGAATTGTTGTATGGAATATTTTGGTAAGAAGAAATGTTTGTATTGTTAACGGCTCTGTTGAAATAATGATAGCCGAACAATGAGCTCAGTCCGTAAGGCGAGGTATAGTTTGAGTAAGGATAAAAGAGCGAATTAATAGGCCACAATAAAGTGGAACCAATATTGTAATAGCTTAGCCCTGATCCCCAGCCCCAATAATAGGCGTAACATTTATTTGTTTGTACTAATAAACATAAGCAAGCTATAGAAATGGTTAAGAACGCCTTTCTGTACCGCTTTGGTAAGCATGGATTTATTTTGATTCGATTCATAGGTTAAGAAGCATCTTATAGGCTCATTTAGATACCAAAGATATACCAATGATAGCCTAAATTTAGCAAATAAAACAATTATCTTTTTATTGATAATGTTTGTACAGCGGCTTGTATGGGTGATTGAAGGGCTTCATAACCCAGCTTTTTAAGTACAGCATGAAGGCAGGCTAAGGTCATAAGAATATCGCGTTCAAAAACATAACCCATGTGGCCAATGCGGAAGATTTTTCCTTGTAAGGATTCTTGCCCATCGGCAACTACTATATTAAAGTCTTCTTTTAGACCTTTTCTGATATCAGCAACACTAATATTTTCTGGGGGCAAAATAGCAGTTATTGTGGGAGAAGCAAAGTCATCGTCAACTAATAACCTTAAGCCTAAGGCGCGCAGACCACTTCTAAGCATGGTTCTTAATTTAAGATGCCTGGCTTGCACAATAGCTATTCCTTCGTCTTGTATGAGCTGCAGAGATTTTTGTAAACCACAAACAAAAGAGACGTTAGGTGTAAAAGGAACAGTATTGGCAGCCAAAGATTTTTTATAGCGTGATAAGTCTGTGTAGAAGCGAGGAGATTTGCATGTGGCTTGTGCTGCCCAAGCTCTAGCACCAAAGAAAATTATAGCTAGTCCTGGTGGGAGCATCAGAGCTTTTTGACTGCCAGTAATCATCACATCTACGTGCCATTCGTCCATTGGTATGTTTATGGCACCAAAGCTGGTGACAGCGTCTACTATAGAAAGAGCACCATGTTTTTTAGTCAAATATGCTATTTGTCTTAGATCATTGAGAACGCCGGTAGACGTTTCATTGTGGGTAATTGTAATGGCTTTAATAGATTTTTCTTTGTCTGCAGAGAGTCTGTCGGCTAATTGATCTACATCGACAGCTTTTCCTGGTTGGCATTCTAACTTTTCTACTTGGGCGCCATAAGCTTGAGCAATATTGGCCCAGCGTTCTCCAAATACACCAGTAACTAAACTAAGTACTTTATCTCCTGGGCTTATGGTATTGCTAATAGCTGCTTCCATAGCTAAAGTGCCAGAACCTGTGAGAATAAAAGCATCTCCTTTGGTTTGAGCAAGAGCCTGAAGTTCTTTACTGACTGAAGCAAAAATTGCTGAAAATTCTTGTGAGCGATGACCAAGTGGATGTTGTGAAATTGCATCCAAAACGATGCTTGGCACTGGTGTAGGTCCAGGAATCATAAGAAATTGGGAGGGCTTTAAATTGTTCATGGCTAGGCTATTTATAAATTGAAATGAGTGTAAAGTAATTGAAGAGCAAAAGATTATTGTTGGGGTTCTAAAATAGCAAAATCTTCTTGGTCCACACCAGTGCATATTGCTATATCAACAATTTTATCCTCTTTAATTGTAATTTTGGCATTTTGTATATTAGGGTAGCAATCTTGCCAGGAAGAACAACGTGGATTGTCACAATTAAAATGTCCAAGCGTTATAACATTCCCGTTGGCTGGTCTTTTCTCTGGACGAGTAGGCTGTTGTGACCAATTGATTTTGTCACCTATTTTGTATTGTTTGTTTTCTAAGCTCCCGATACGGAAGCCTATACCAGTCAGGATCTTGGCATTGCATAAAGGGCAATGTAAATCGCAATGAATGGTGTTAAAACGCCCTGGTGAAGCCATAATGCCTTAATGAGCCTTAATTGGCAGCACTCGCAATTGCTTAATACCGCTACCAGCTGCAGCGTCCATAACAGTGACGACATATTTTTGTAATGCATCCCCGTCAGAAGATAAATTCAAAGGAATATCTTGCTTACCAGCCTTAGCTTGTTCAGCCTTAATAGCCTTCATTACGCCAAGGGTGTCAGGCGGATTTATAGTTTGGCCGTTCATTTTAATTGTGTTTTGAGCAGTAACTTCCACATTTAGGGTTGGTCCTTTTTGTGGCTGTTGAGGGGCACTCGAACTGGTAGAAGGTGGTTCGACTTTAAGCACACTTTGATTGACGAGTGGAGCAACCAAAATCATGATAACCAGCAAGACCAAAAATACGTCAGTTAGAGGCGTGACATTAATTTCAGTGAATACTTCTCCGGCTTTGCCGCCCATTGCCATAAAAACAAGCCCCCGTAAAGTGACAGATTGATTCATACATATTTTAATCGACACAAGGCCTAAATGAGTAAGTAATTTTAGCTAAGTCTTTTATTCTTAAGGGACTTTGCATTAAGCATTGAGCACCTGGCAACTGTGAAAGGAAAAAATGGGCTAATGGGCCAGCAATCCAGTCAAAAATCTGAGTATTTTTTGATACGTTGGTTGTTTTTGCGTCTTTTGGCTTTAGTGTATTTTTTTGCTTTTTCTTCACTTGCTACTCAAGCAGTAAATTTGTTTGGTTCACATGGTATTTTGCCGATAAATGAATTTTTGTATTTAGTAAAAATGAATCTAGGCAATAGTGGGGTTGCAGTTCTGCCTACATTGTTTTGGTTCAATGATAGTGACTTGATACTGAGAGCAGTTTGTATCCTGGGGTCAATACTCTCTTTGGCAGCTGTATTGGGTATGGGTACGGGTTTTGTTTTTTTACTTTTATGGATTTTATATCTGTCTTTGGTAAACGCAGGACAAGATTTTCTCTCTTTCCAATGGGATGCACTTTTATTGGAGACAGGCTTTTTAGCTGTATTTTTTGCGCCCTGGCAAATATTAGAATGGCCCTGGACTAATAATGTAAAGCAGACGCCGAAGATAATACTTTGGTTATTATGGTGGTTGCTTTTTCGTTTGATGTTTGAATCGGGGCTGGTGAAATTAGCCAGCGGTGATCCTGCTTGGCATAATTTAAGTGCGCTTGATTTTCATTATCTTACTCAGCCTTTGCCGACACCATTGGCTTGGTATGCTGCAAAGCTGCCGCATTGGTTCAATGAAATTAGTGTTGTGCTTGTTTTTGTGATCGAATTGGGCATACCCTTTTTAATTTTTATGGGACGCAAAGCAAGAATTTTCGCTGCTGCTTTGTTGGTGTTTTTGCAATTTTTAATTGCTTTAACGGGTAACTATGCTTATTTTAATCTGTTAACTTTTGCCTTGTGTATTTGCTTGCTGGATGATCAATTCATGAAGAATATAGTTATGCAACTTTGTAGTCAAACAGGTATTATCCGCAGCAGATTGAAAAACATGTTGACTGATCAGTTTTTAGTGCAGCCATTAGATAAAAAGAGTAAAGCTATGTCTATTGTTATAGGCACATTTTTTCTCTGTCTTAGCATCGGTAGTTTAGGACGTGGATTCGTTGGTGTTTTACCGATACCAGCATTTTTAGAGGGGTTGCACGATTTGGTGTCCACCTATTATATTTGCAATAATTATGGGCTTTTTGCTGTAATGACTACTAAAAGAATCGAAATCCAGATAGAAGGCAGTAATGACAAAAGCCTATGGCAAGAATATCAATTTAAATACAAGCCAGGTAATTTGGCTACAGTACCGTGTGTAGTGGCACCATTTCAACCTCGACTTGATTGGCAAATGTGGTTTGCTGCTTTGGGAGGTCCAGGTCATGATCGCTGGTTTGTTAATCTGCTATATAGACTATTGCAAGGAGAAAAAACAACTTTGCAATTATTGGCCAAAAATCCTTTTCCCAATAGTCCGCCTAAATATATAAGGGCAAAATTTTATGATTATCAATTTACTAATGCAAGTGAGCATCAAGCTACAGGTAATTGGTGGAAACGTACTTATTTAGGAGAATGTATGCCTGTATTGACTTTAGGGGATCGGTAATGTTGGATAATGATTATCGGCACCTGTTTTTGCTTCAGCTCTTTTTGCCGGTATAATCGCTGCCCTTTTTGGACCGAGTAGGGGTTTTGAGTAAACAAAGTAACGCTGGGCTATAAAAAATAGGTAACAATAGACGCTTTTGGCGAAAAAGACAGGAAAATAGATATCTGGTCTCTCTTTCTTTGGTAGGAATTTGTGCTATTTAATAGCTTTACTTATTTGGTTTTTTTACCCATAGTCGTGGCACTTTATTGGGTTATACCGGCGCGCTTTCGTACATGGCTGTTGTTGGTCGCTAGTTATCTTTTTTACATGAATTGGATACCAGTTTATGGATTATTGATAATTTTTCTTACTCTGGTCAATTATGGGCTGGGGCTGATAATAGCCAAAGCTAATAAGAATCGCAAATTGATACTGACTATAGGACTTTGTTTTAATATTGGCGCATTGTGCTTTTTTAAATATGCATCTTTTTTAGCAGAAAATGCTTGGCTAGCTGTGTATAATGGCAGCCAATTTTTGCATAGTGTTATTCCTGCTGCACCAATATCTCAATGGCAAAATCCAGTGGTGAATATTCTTTTGCCATTGGGAATTTCCTTTTTTACTTTTGAGTTTATACATTACATTGTTGATGTTTATAAGGGCAGCTCGCCTATATATAATCTCAAAAACTTTGCCTTGTTTGCTGCTTTCTTCCCTTCTCAAATAGCTGGTCCAATTAAGCGCTATCAGGATTTTATGAATCAATTGGGACATCCTTTAACTCTGAAGCAAGCTGATTTTGGTGGCGGAGTTTTTCTTATTCTCCAGGGTTTATATAAAAAAATTGTTTTGGGAGATAATCTTGGAACTATAGTTAATTATGGCTTTACTCACGCTAATCAATTAGGAAGATTAGATGCATGGATAGCTGTAGTAGGCTTTACATTTCAAATATTTTTTGACTTTTCTGGCTATACAGATATTGGGCGTGGCTCTGCCATGCTCTTTGGCTATAAGGTGCCAGAAAACTTTAATTTGCCGTTCTTAGCGGCTAATCTAACTGAATTTTGGCATCGTTGGCATATGTCACTTTCAACATGGCTTAGAGATTATTTGTTTTTCCCTCTTGGTGGTTCAAGAGTGCCACCATGGAGAGTGCGCTTTAATCTTATGATTACTATGGTACTGGGCGGACTATGGCATGGTGCGGCTTGGCATTACATGCTGTGGGGGGCTTTTCATGGTTTAGGGCTGGTAATCTCAAAAGACTGGCATGATTTTGTATCTAAATTTTCAAATCTGAGCAAGTGGCGCCTGAGCAAATTATGGCATTGGTGTGGAGTTGGCTACACATTACTATTTCTTTTTATTGCCGGTTTGTTTTTTAGAGCAGAGACACTCCAAGATGTGTGGGTTTTATTTAGCACTATGCTGCCATTATTTTCTTTGAATGGCAGGAGCCATGAACTTGTGCAGATGTTTCTAGTTTCAACTGTGCCAATATCAATAATTGCATATTGTTTGTTTTTGATTGCAAAAGAGGCATTGCAAAAAATTAGTATTAGTGAAATTCCAGTGGCAAATGCCGTTTTGGAATTGTGGCAGAACTCCGCTCCGGTGCGACTAGTTGCTTATATATCAATTGGTCTTTTAATACTTGGTTTTGCTCCTAATAAAATGAGTCCATTTATTTATTTTCAATTTTAAACGCAGATGATTACTTCTACTATTACTTATTCCACTGACACAGTAGATTCTAAAAAAGGGTCTAAATCGGCTGGCTTTGCCAAATATGCTTTGCAGTCAGTTGTATTTTTGTTTTTATGTATTGTCTTGTTGGAGGGATATTTAAAATTAGCTGGCGTTGGTGGACAAGAATTTCTGCGTCCCAGTATAAAAATGGGTTGTGAACATATTCCTGGCAAGCGAGTCATTTGGCGCTTAGAAGGTTATTCGCATGATCGGCTCAGTAAGGTGGGCTTGCGAGACAGCGAACATTCAATAACTAAAGAAGCTGGCACCTATCGCATTGCTTTATTGGGAGACTCGGCAGTTGAATCATTGCAAGTAGATCTTAATCAAACATTTGGTAAAGTGCTTGAATCTTTGTTGAATACTAAACAAAGAGCAACAGTAAGGCAGTTTGAGGTAGTTAATTTTGGTTGCTCAAGTTATTCAACAGGGCAAGAAGTTCTGCAATATGAAAGTGAAATAGATAAGTATCAACCTGATGCCGTGGTGCTTCTTTATAATAGAGGTGACTCGCTTGAAAATGTTATACACGATAAAGACAGGAAGCATGCCGAAATAAGACCATATTTTTACTTAGATCAAAATGGACAATTGCATCAGGATAATAGTGTTCTAAATAACAATATGGATAAATTGAAACCGCAGCCAATCAAAGATTTCTTGCGAGAACACAGTGCGATTCATGGTGTACTTACTCAAGCAGATCTTTCTTTGACAATAAATGAGCCTCGTTATCGCAAAATCAAAAGCTGGATTGAGGCATTAGTCAATTTGCCGAAAAGATTTGATCCTAAGAATCAGTCCACTCTGACTGCGATTTATCCTGATCAAAATGATATGGCTGTTACTAAAGCTTTGATTGAACGATTGGCAAATAATATTGCTCAGAAAAATCGCACTTTTATTTTGATGATATTTCCAAACATTGTTCATTATGATGTTCTTCTGCAACAAGCAAAACAATTAAAAACTTTGGCGGACAATAAACATTTTCGGTGTTTAGATTTGAGTTCTTCCTTTTTGGCTGACAAAGATCCAAATAGTAATTTTATTCAATATCATTTTTCTAAAAAAGGACATGAAGTTGTTGCCTCTCAATTAATGCAGGTCATTAATGAAAGGGTAATGTTGAAAAATTAGAGCCTGAGCTAAAAGTTTAGACAATACCAATTTTGTGGTCTGCAGCGTTTCGCCCTGCGGCAGCAAAAGGATCTTCATGATTGAGGTCTAAATATTCCTTACCGTCTTGCACAACAACAGCAAGATTGTTGGCGACGCCTTCATTTTTAGATAGGTTGGTATTTTTGGATGGAGCAGCTTCTTCTAATGCCATAGTTTTAGAACCAAGAAGATTGGCCTCAGTTTCGTCAATATCATGAAACACAAGATCTGCTGTGCCTAATTTGCCTGATTTGGCTAATGAATTAGAAAACATGAGATCTAAAGCATGATTTTGCAAAGCTGATGATTGTCCGCCTAGATTTGACGGTGCTTCCAGCTCTCTAGGAGCTTCTTGTTGTACAGCAGTGGCCGAATTAGTAAGCATGGCTTAAAACCTAAAAACCATATGTGATGTCTATTACAGCACATCGAAAATCATTGTCAAGTTAAGTGGTTACGTAGTTCTCCCACCCTAGACCCAAAATATCCTATAGATAGGACATTTTGGGTCGCCAAGATATAAATTATCAACAAAAAAGAAAGGAAAAAGTTATTAAAAACCCACATCTAGGTTCTTAATATTATTTGGAGAAGAAATAAAATTAGTAGAATTAATCGGTGGCGGATTAACATTAATTCTAGTTGGCGGAGACAGGTATTGAACGGGCTTTTGGACTGGTACGGTTACTTTTAACTGTTGTAATCCTTCTAAGCATTTATTTCGCAAGTTCGCATTATCGCCGCATTTTGATAAAGCGATTTTATATTCAGCAATAGATTGATTAATGCATGATTGAGCCTTATAGGACTCCGCTAATTTTAAATGAGCTTCTGCATCACCTGGGTGGGATTGTATATGCGATTGCAAAAGTCTTTGAGCTTGCTGATGTTGACCAAGGCGATGATGCTCAAGGGCATTATCATGTCGAAAAGTGTTGGCTTCTTCCATGTCTTGAGCAGACGGCAGAACCAAAGGAGGACCATTATATTGAACGACGATCCGTGTTATGTTGATCAAATTAGTGTCCTGGTAGACGAGTACTTTTGTAGTACTGACATCGTTTTGTTGGCTGTTACTTTGTAGAAATCGAATATTTTGATCTTTTGGCTTAATTGAATATGTGAGGTCAGAACGACCTTCTTCATCAAGAGAGTACTTAGCTTCTTCATTGAGAATTTTGTCTAAATCATCAAGACGCACATCATTGTTTGGTGTTAACGCGCATTGAAATTCGGCTAAAAAATTATCTTGCGAGACGGTACTAGTTTCGAGTTTATAAGCTACGCTAAGCCCATTTTGATCATGCCAAAAAGTTCTAAAAACAGGGGCTGGAGACCTAAGTGATTTAGAAAATGGCGCTGTTATCGCCGAAGCACGTGGACCAAGGTAGCAATCTAAATAGTTGGTATTTAACAGACAAGGGTTATTTGCTAAACGTTGAATGATTTGCAAATCTTGAAGTGTGCCTGGAGAAAGCTTGTTTAAATGCGATCCTGCCTCAGTACGAATAAGAGAAAAAGACAGCACTATTGCTAAAGTAATAGTACCAGCATATATCCGTATCGTCGTTCTTCTAATACTCTTTACCATGTACGTTTCTTGACTGTAGGTTTTGAAGATTCATCAGGTTCTTTATCTTCGCCTTCTTTGCTCAACTTGGGAATAGGAATCCTTGTACCACAATTCATGCAGATATGACCTTCCTTCTGGCAACGCTGTACACGACTAGAAGGAGTAAAATAAGCGATTATTTCAAAATATCCCCTGATGATAGCTTCAGCCAACATTTTTCTTAATGGCTCTTTGACCTCTGATTTATTAGCAGCAAATTTGCGCATTACTTTAATTTGTTCGATAGAAATTGGATTAATTTCAGGCGCTTCAATTAATTCTTCTGCTTTTTCTTCTTCAGTTTGTGGAGCTTTGGAAAGAATCGTATTAGTAATTAGGTCCTCCAACTGAGCAGCATCTTCGCTGGGGAGGCGAGGAATAACTTTTTCTTTACTGCTGTCTTGCTCTTCGCTTGTAGATTCTTTCTGGCGAATAGCATCTAAAATCCGACGAGCTTCTTCTTGTCTACTGCGGGCTTCTTCTTTAGTCTCTTCGTCCAAGGTATACTCCAGAAAGATTAAAATCTAGATTAACAGGTTAAATACACCATATTTCATTCCCCATGCTTATGAAAAATCTTCCAACTGTGAATAAATGCAACTGTAAGCTATCTTCAAGATTGAAATTCATTTAAACTATACGGGGCGTTTTACAGTAATAATCACAATAATAGCGGACCAAAGTTTGAATAAGGAAAAACCAAAAATGAAATTTGCTTTGTTAGTAAAAAGGGCTGTTTTTGTTTTACTTATTAGTTCTTTGCTTAGCCCCAATGTATTGGCGGCGAACCAGCCTGATAGTACGAGTAAATCTCAACCGGCTTCTATAGTTACCATAAATAAAAGCAAATTAGGCACAAATTTAAATACTGCTTCGACTAGTGCACCAGGAAGATTACAAATAAAATTGCAACAACCTCCTTTGCCAACAAGCACTGCAAGCAATAGCGCTCCGATTGCTGCGAATAAAAGCAAACAAAGTGGTGCAGCTCCCCCTAATGTGACGCCTGAGAGTGAGCAACTTGTGCTGCAATCTAAAGATCTTGGATCTTTTGGGCCGCAATGGCAAAGCTTTAGCGACTATTTGCGCGTGCCAAAAGGTTGCGATCAAATTCCACTGTTTATAATTTTTCAAAATGGATCTAGCACTGGAATACCGTTTCAAGATTTGCGCATTACTTTAGCTGGTAAGCCTTTGGGAACAATTAAAGACTTTAGCGGCAAAGTGTTGACCCGTAATTTAACCGGTGCCTTGGGCGTGGGAGACAGTTTGTTGACTGTTCAAGCCTTTGGTCCAATGGGTGCCAAATTAAAGTGGAAATTTGTTACCCAAAAAATTATTGTTAGCAAAGTTAATCCAAATTCTTTTGGCCCCACTGACAAAGTGATAATTGAAGGCCGCAATTTTAGTGATCGTTCTGGAGTAACTCAAGTATTGATTGGCGATAAGACC
The DNA here is from genome assembly GCA_027451745.1 of Candidatus Melainabacteria bacterium. Classification (GTDB taxonomy): domain Bacteria; phylum Cyanobacteriota; class Vampirovibrionia; order Obscuribacterales; family Obscuribacteraceae; genus JABDBL01. The sequence continues at coordinate 71,792 of DAIDIP010000016.1, read as the reverse complement.
GCCACAATTATTTCAGCTAAAACAAATTCAATTCAAATTACACCGCCATCTGGTTTGGCTGGAGGAAAAGTGAGTTTGGTGGTTGCAATCGGTCCCTTGAGAAGTACGCCAGTGCAAGTTACTATAACTGGTGCACCAGAAGTTGAAGGTGTTAATGCTGTTTCAACTGCTCCGGGGCAACCGATTACGATTACTGGCAAAGGGTTTTCGACCAATATTGCTGAAAATGTAGTAACAATCAATGGGGTTGCTGCTGAGGTTACTGGGTGTTCGTCAACTTCGATTCAATGTATAGTACCAATGGCGCTCGATGCATTGTCACCATTATGGTATGCACCGATTAAAGTAAAGACTAATGGTATTGAGTCCAAAGAAACAGAAAACCCGGTAACTATAAATATTCAATCGCGTGTATTTGGGAACGAGCGGCTATAGGTAAGTTTTCTAGTGGAATTGAACGAATTAAAAAAGGAAATAGAATTTTTAAAGGAGCGCCTGGCGAAAGTCAGCGAATTCCTTTGAGCCAGATAAAATAAAAAAAGAACTAGAAGAGCTAGAAAGCCAAACTTTAGAACCCGATTTTTGGAAAGATCAAAGCAGAGCTCAACAAATAACTCAAAAGATGAGTAGGCTAAAGCAGCCGCTCGAACAGTATCGTAAGTGGTACCAAGAAATAAGCGACTTGGAAGTGCTTATAGAAGTTGCTCTAGAAGAAAGTGATCAATCAGTACAAGCAGAAATAGAGAGCAGTTGCAAGCGTATTCAAAACGAGCTGGAGCGATTTGAATTCAATAAATTATTGTCGGGTGAGTATGACAACTCGGCTGCAATTGTCACCATTAATGCTGGTGCGGGTGGCACGGATGCCCAAGATTGGGCCGAAATGATGTTACGTATGTATTTTAGATGGGCCCAAAATAGAGGTTTTAAGACTGAGCTTATTGACCAGTCGGCTGGTGAAGAGGCTGGTATAAAAAGTGCTACTTTTAAAGTTGACGGACCATATGCGTATGGTTATTTGTCTTGCGAAAAAGGCGTGCATAGGCTTGTGCGCAAATCACCCTATAAACAAGGAAATGATTCAAGACAAACTAGTTTTGCAGCTTTGGAAGTGAGTCCTTTGTTAGACGACATTGATCATATTATTGAAATAAAAGACGATGATATAGAGGTAGACACTATGAGATCTGGAGGCGCTGGCGGACAAAATGTCAACAAAGTAGAAACAGCTGTGCGCATAGTGCATAAACCAACAGGCATAGTGGTTAAATGTCAGCAGGAGCGCAGTCAATTGCAAAATAAAGCGCTGGCTATGGACTTATTGCGTTCGAAATTATTAGCTATTAAACAGGCTGAACGCGAAGAAGAATTGGCAAAAATAAAAGGTGAAACAGTAGCAGCGACTTTTGGCAATGCTATTCGCTCGTATGTTCTAGATGATCGTATGGTAAAAGATAATCGCACTAAAGAAGAAACCACAAATGTAGAAGCTGTTTTAAATGGCGATCTAGATCCTTTTATTGAAGCTTATCTCAGACAAAAAGCAACGAAAAAATAGAAACTTCCAGGGTGGTTCGCAGTCCCGTCCTCGTATGAAAAACGATGCGCTTGATCAAGACAAATGTTGAGAGCATTGATCCGATGTTCAGTACCATCAACGAGCAGGAGCAGTTCGTCTGCCTCATAACCCAGACGGATCTCAGTCGAAGGGGTGATTGTCACTTGTCTGGAGAAGTGGTCAGGAAAGATACCGATCAGGTTGTCTGTGGCGTTTGAAAAAGCCATACCGGGCTAAGGGGTAAGAATTTTTTATTATAAGTAGGAGCGGTGTTGAACCGCTCCTACTTTCGTCGTTGTCGAAGAGATTGGGCATCATATTAGATGCCCCGCAGCTCCTCAGGGAGTTTTCCTGTTTCAATAAATTCGCTCAGGGACTCAAGTCCTTTTGTTGTGAGAGTCGTGTCTTCTCTGGCGATCAGTCCCAGGGTTCGCAGAGACGACAGGAGTCGCCCGTATTTGCCTCCGAGCTGTGCCGGTGCGATTTTGCCCATGCAGCCAGCTTGGCTGCATGGCGTTCCGACCACCTGGACGGTGACCAGGACGAGAACGGCTGCCGGCGGCGAAACGGCCGCTTGAGGGTGGACTATACCGCATTGGGTGCAAGCCAAAGGTTTTGGCTGTTTTGCCTTCGGAGGACTGACTGGCGTTGCTGTGCCCTTCGACGACCTAGGCGCAGACGAGGCGTGCTTGCGAGCTTTGGAAGTGGTAACTGGGACGGTGGTAACTGCGACTTTCTTTGCCATCATTGGCTCCTTGTCTCTTTTTGAGACGGTGTCTAAACCAAGAAGTGTGTGATGCATTGGTGAGCGAGACTGAGACTGACTGGCCGTTAGAGACAGGCTGTACTCTAAGTGGCTTGGATGGCGCGTGGCTGAGTTTTCTCCTTTGCTGGTAGGTGGGTTGTATTTTCAGGCAGTCTGCGGCAAACCGTGGTTGATTCGGTACTCCCGTTCAAGTAGTGCTACGAGGTCATTTACAGTTTGACCGGCGTAAGTGCCATTTTTCTTGAAGGCATTTTCGTCTGGCGTGGGGAAAGCTAGGCTTATGGAAAGCTCTTCGAGCAGTAGCTCCTCTATGTCCAGATCGTCGAGATCCAGATCTTCCATCAGTCGCTCGGCTCCTGTGATGTTACTGGGGTCGCTACCAGTGATGTCGTGAATCAAGACAGCGGTTTCGTAGAGAATGCGATCGTAGAGAGTTGCATTGGGTCCTGGTCGTTCAGACAAATCGTTAGAGGGTTCCACGATTTGTCTTGGTCGACCAGGCGGTTGATTGGATCTCCTAACTTCATGTCTGGCATTGTTGGGTTGATAGGAGGATGCTCCACCTTGTTGTTTTGATCGATCTGTGGGTCTCATCTTTTGCTCCTGATATTGATGTTATTTCCCCAGGTCAAGAGCAGTCACACTTGAGTAAAACTTCTCCAGATTTGCCCACGCGCAAAATATAGGAAAAGTTTTATTGATAGAAAAAGCGGTGCTAGGTGATTCTAGATTGTTATGCCTGGGAAAATCATCATTTTTACTTTGGCACGTGCTTGAGAACAAAATCAATAGGGGTCTTCATAAACAGCTGTTATTTTTCAACACTTTATCGTGATGAAATTGAGAGGAGGAATTTTATATTGGGGGAACTTTTGGAATCAATACTTGGACAAAAACGTTGGTTTATAGCAAAGTTTTTATAGATTAAATTGCCTAGGGCTGGTTAGCGAAGCTAGTGCAACTCTCGCGACCGACACATCTTGATAACTATTGCTAACAAATTCTGCGGCGACAATTTTGGCAAAACACACGCAAGTTTCTTGGCCTAAAATATTTTAGTTCGGACCATTTTCTGCTGTAAGACATGTAGAGCCTATCATCACTGACTCCTCGATAAGCGATATGGACGATATCACTACAGCAAGGAGATGCAGATCGATCAACTTGGGATGCGTCTAGAGGTTTTTGTATGCCTTTTCCTTTTTTTGTGGGCAAGAGTTTTGATAACAGTTGTACCAATAAGTTATTTAGCACTTTTCTTCTAACCTGTGAATTTCAACCCATGAGTTTATTCTTTATCGATGCTTGCAAAAGCAGGAAGAAAGACTGGCAGATTGATAATGAAAGTACTTCCCTTACCCAATGTCGAATCTACTTCAATAGTGCCATGATGACGTGCAATGATTTCGCGAGTAATAGCTAAACCTAAACCACTGCCGCCGCTAGCTCTGCTGCGTGCTTTATCGGCACGATAAAAACGCTCAAAAATATGCGGTATATCGCCTGGCTCAATACCTGGACCTGTGTCTTCAATTTTGATTTGAATTTGTTCGTGTTCGCCTAATTCAACAATTATAGTTACCGAACCTTCTTCTGGAGTGTAGTTGATAGCATTAGTTAAGATATTGATTAAGGCTCGCTGAAGCTGCAAATAATTACCGAGCACCGAAAGACCTGTTAATTTATTCTTTTCACTCTCGTCGCTTGGCCATTTGATCAATAATTTCAATTTCTTTCGTTCGGACTGATCTTTCACTTGTTCGACTGTGTCATGTATCAATTGTTGAACATTGACTGGTTCGTGTCCGGCGCTATCGCCCCGCCCATCCAAACGTGTAATATCGAGTAAGTCTTGTAATAAGCTAGATTGTCTATCTACCAGTTTTTCCAGTGAATTTAAGAATTGCTTTCTCATTACAGGGTCTTCAGCAGCACCCGCACGCAAGGCTTCTACCACTGAACCAATAGCCATGGTTGGAGTTTTTAATTCGTGACTGGCATTGGCAAGAAAGTCTTGACGCATGCGTTCTTGTTCAGCTAGGCGTCCAATCATTTGATTGAAAGAAAGTCCTAGTTCGCCTATTTCATCGCGGCGTGATACAGGGACAAATTCAGAAATATCACCAGAAAGAGCAATTTTTTTTGCCAGGCCACTCATTTCTTGCAAGGGTTGATTTACTCGTCTAGCTAGCCAAAGGCTGCAGAGCACAGTTATTGCGCCTGTGGCAAAAATAATTTCAAGAAACACGATTAGGTCATGACGCAATCTTTGTTCAATATTGGTTAAAGGTACGCCTACACGAATAACACCACTGGTTCTTCCAGCTGAACGGACTGGATAAGCCGCATAAAACCAGTTGGTCTGGGTGGATTGGGATCGGCGAGTATAGAAAGCAACAATACCTGCCAAAGCATCATTTATTTCGGATTGGGTGGCTATATTTTCGCCACTGCCGTTTTGTAAATTAGCTCTTGAGTCGGCAAGGACGTTACCGCTTTCGTTGACAACTGTAATGGCTACGTTTAGCTTAGTGGCGTGTCTATCGACAGCTTTTTTAATGCGCATTTTGGCTTGCAGGGAGTCTAAAGCCAAATCATTGTCAATTTCTAAGGCTAAGTTGACCGCTTCTACTTCCAAAGAATTGCGCAAATCATTAATAGATTCGGACTTAATCATAAAAAGTGCCCACAAACTCACTGCTAGCAGAGCAACAGTGATGACAAGTAAGTAACTAAAGAGGAGTTGGTTTGCTAAACTTCTTACAAACCAGCGGTAAATTGTTTTAAATAAGCCGAACTCGAATAAATTCATCTATAAACTTTGTGTTTCTCAGGTAAAGAGCTTAAGATATTTGCATCAGTTTCGAAAGAAAGTTGACAAGTCTTACTATAATGCCTTTTATGCAGGAACGTTTTAATTAAAAGCAAGTGGAGGTCCTCACACAATGTCTTCAGTGGCAAATGTAACCGATAATAGCTTCGAACAAGAGGTCTTAAAAGCCGAAGTACCCGTATTAGTTGATTTTTGGGCACCTTGGTGTGGTCCTTGTAAGGCTGTGGCGCCAGTGGTTGAAGATTTATCTCAAGAGTACGCAGGGCGTCTCAAAGTAGTTAAATTAAATACTGACGAAAATCCCAAAACTGCTCAGGCATATACAATTCGGGGCATACCCAGCTTGTATCTTTTCAAGAGCGGACAAGTGGTTGAACAAGTAGTGGGTGCTGTGCCAAAGGCTACTTTGACTACTGCTATTAATAAACATATCTAGATCTGGCTAGGCTAATACTCGCTCCATTTTTTGGGTAAGCTTATATATAGTCAGGAGGGAATTTAAATGATGCGCGAGCTATTGCTGGCTTTTGTTATAGCTTTAGTTATAGGCAGCATTATTAACGGTTGGCCAAAGCATAAGCCGGCTCAGCCAGGTGCTGACATGAATTCTTCTACAAATTCGCCTATCGACTCGTCAACAAATGCCTCGGCAAATTCATCTGTTTCTATGGACCCAGAGAATACTGAGCGCAAGGATTTTCCTGATTTTGCTTCTTTTGCCAGTATTAATAATGCAAATTTTGAACAACAAGTTTTGAAAAGCGGTAAACCTGTTTTTGTTGAATGTTATGTGCCAAACAGCCCTGCCTGTGATCAAATGCTGCCATTAGTAGCAGCCGTGGCTAAATCACACGAAGACTCTCTGGTGATGGCCAAATTAAATGTGATGGACAATCTTGTCATTGCTCATAGATATAGTATAGGCACTGTGCCAACCTTTTTGCTCTTTAATAAAGGAACATTGGTAAGTAAATTGAATGGCATTTTGCCACAACAACGCTTAGAAGCGATGATTGCTAGCATTAATCAAAGCGCTTCTAATACAAATCAGTCTATACAATAAATACTTTTTGAGCTTGGGAATGTAGTTCGTTGAGACCTTTGAGCGGGACATTTTAAGGAAAAAACAGGTTAGAATGGGCATATAATCTAGACTGTAACCAGAGCACAAAGGTCTTTTATTAGACCCAATCTATGAAGACTTACTTAATTATATTCATTCTTGCCCTTTGCTTTACTTGTTGGTTATTCGATAACGGAATGCCTCCTGTAGAACAACCAATTGGCATTAAAGATACCCCAGCAGGAGTAAGTGGAGCAAAAAAGGTAGAGAATATGATTCCTGATTTTGTCTTTACTGATAAAACAAGAGATAGTGGTTATGCTACAAAAATAGAAGAAACAAACATAGGCGAAGAAGCAGATTTTCCTTATGGTGCACCGCACTAAGGCAAATTAGTGAATTACTAAAAGAGGCAATAGCAAATGAAAGCGTGGGCAAAATGGACATTCATAATACTGTGGGTGGTGTTATTGCTTGGTACGTCCAGTTACTGGAATCCATTTGCTTCATTCCCAGCGTTGTTAAAATATTCGGTGGTGTCTGTAATTGGAGCAGCTTTATTTGGCGCTCTAATTATTTTGATTCAGTTTTATATTTTAATTTCAATAATATTTCCACTTCCGCCAAGATCAGATTCTAAAGCCCCTAAAAGTTTTGGACGAAGATTCTTTGGCTGGCTATATAAACCGCCGCGTATTGATCCAAAAGCGCCGACAACTTTGGACGAACTTATCGGAAATGACAGGGCAAAAGTAGAAATTCGTGAAGTTATAGAAATGTTGTCGGATCCTGACAAATATAAAACGTCAGGCGCCCAGATCCCTAAAGGGATGCTTTTTATCGGCGCTCCTGGAGTGGGTAAAACTTTATTTGCTCGAGCTATTGCCAACGAGGTTGGTATCCCGTTTTATGTTCTGGAAGGATCTAGTGTTAGCGGCATAATTATGGGCTTGGGTGTATTCAAACTCAAAACTTTGTTTGCCAAATTACGCAGACATGAGCGTTCAATTTTATTTATTGATGAGATTGATTCCATGGCTGCGCGTCGCCGGGGTGATCGGGGTTTTGGTGGGCAGTCTGATTTAAATATGACTTTAAATACTTTGCTTACCGAGATGGATGGTTTTTTTGGTACCAATATGATGGTTATTGGTGCAACAAATAATGATGCCATTTTAGATCCGGCTATTATGCGAGCTGGACGTATGGATAGAAGAATTTATTTTGAATCTCCTAGTCCTGAAGAAAGAAAAGAGCTGTTTAGATATTATTTGAAAAAAGTTAATTGTGATATTTCAACAATTGATCTTGATGAATTAGGAATGCTAACAGCTAACTATTCGCCAGCTGAAATCGCTGGGGTAGTAAACGAAGCTGCGCTCATTGGACATCGTCCTAGTGGACCAGGAACCGTTACTACAGAAGTTGTAATTCAGGCTTTAGAGCGAGTCTCTGTAGGATTAGAGCGCACTATGGTTGGCTCTGGTATTCAATTGCCCAGCCATGACGCAAGTGTACGCTTAGAAGATGTAATAGGCATTGATGATGTAAAACAAGATTTGTCCGAGATCGTAGACTTTCTTCGACATGGTGATGAATTAAGACGTATTGGTGCAAAAATTCCTAAAGGCATTTTGCTAATAGGACCGCCTGGGGTAGGTAAAACTATGTTAGCTAAAGCAATAGCTAATGAAGCTGGGGTACCTTTCTATGGATTGTCTGGAAGTTATTTTGTCAGCATGTTTGCTGGTGAAGGGGCAGAGCGGATAAGAGGCTTGTATACGCAAGCACGTAAAAGTCCGGCTGCGATTATATTTATTGATGAGATTGATTCAATAAGTGGAACAGTAACTGCAACAGGTAGCGATAGAACTAGTGCCTTAAACCAATTATTGGTTGAGTTGGATGGTTTAGGGCGAAGCAATGTTATTACAATTGGGGCAACCAATGTAGAAGACAAACTTGATCCTGCCTTTATGCGTTCAGGTAGATTTGACCGCAAAATTTATATTGGCTTGCCAGATGCTGATGGAAGAAAGAAGATTTTTCAAAAATATTTGAAAGATATCAAACTTGCTTCAGAGCCAGATTTAGAAAAGCTTGCCAAAACTTCAGTTAATTTTTCTGGCGCTGATATTGCTGCTTCAGTAAATGAAAGCGCTATTTTAGCGGTAAGACGCGGAAGCAAGCATGTTGAACAAGAAGATCTAGAATTAGCTACTCAACGCATATCTGTCACTGCTGGACATAAGTTAAACATGGCTGGCATGAATTTATCTCGTGTGCCAGATATTGATGTGAAACTGGATGATGTGAAAGGAATGGATTCTGCTAGGGCGGAGGCAGCTGAAGTTGTTGCTTTATTAAAGCATGCTGATAAAGTAGAAGAAAGTGGGCTTAAGGCTCCTAAAGGATTATTGCTTGTGGGACCACCTGGTACTGGCAAAACAATGTTGGCAAAAGCTATTGCTAATGAAGCCGGGGTTCCTTTCTTTGCATTGTCTGGTGGAGATTTTCAATCAATGTGGGCAGGAGTGGGTGCTAACCGTGTTAAAGCTGTGTATGAACAGGCTAGACGCAGCGGCAAACCTTGTATTGTTTTTATTGATGAGATAGATGCAGTTGGCAGTCAGCGTGGTATTGAGCGAGGTGGTGGCGCTGTCCAAGATTCAAATAAAACTTTGAATCAATTGCTAAGCGAAATGGATGGTTTTGGTAAGCACAAAGTATTGACCATAGGCGCAACAAATAATGTCAATATGCTTGATAGTGCCTTATTACGTCCGGGACGTTTTGATAGACGTATTGATATCCCATTGCCTAATTTGGAAGGTAGAGAAGCGATTATAAAGGCACACTTAAAGGATATTCCTTGCGAAGAGAGTGTCAGTGCTTTAGATGTTGCAAGAATGACAGTTTATAAAGCTGGAGCGGATCTGGCTAATATTGCTAATGAGGCCGGATTGATTGCTGTAAGAGATGGAAGACCTAAAGTAAGACAAGCTGATCTTATTCAAGCAATTCAAAGGGTGGAGTTTGGTATGTCTTATGCCGGAAATATTTTGAGTAAGGAATTAATTGAAACTGCTTATCATGAGGCAGGGCATGCAATAGTCTCTTATTTTTGTAATCAGAAAGATCGCATTCAGGTTTTGACAATTGTGCCAAGTGGTTACGCACTTGGCTATATGTGGCCTGTGATGAAAGAAGACTACATGCATATTACTAAAGAAGAATATATGGTACGCATGGAAGTTTCTTTAGGTGGCTATGTAGCTGAAGAGATGTTCTGCAATACAACTAGCTCTGGTCCATGTTCGGACTTAAATCACGTAGCCAGCGTGGCACGGAGAATGATTAGAGAATGGGGAATGGGTTCTTTTAAATTCAATGTGGACAGAGCTTATACAGAGGTTTATAGCGATCATAAATTTGATGTTTCATCAGAAACAGCTCGAGAAATAGAGTTAGAGATTAAAAAACTTGTGAATGACTGTTTGGAAAGTGTGCGTGGTTTATTGCAAGCTCACAAAGAAAAACTCAAAAATTTGGCCGAAGCACTTTTGGAAAAAGAAACTTTGTATTTTCGTGATATTGCTAAAATTCTTGAACCACATAGATCCGAGATTGACATAGAAAAAGAAATGCTTGTTCTCGCTGAAAAAAGACTAGTAGGAAAAACGATCACTGTAAATCTTGATGCCATAAAAGGGTTGGGTGGACCAGACAAAAAGAATGGTAAAAGCGATAAATCCAGGGATGGAAAAACTGATTCCAACGAGCAAAACCAATCAAAAGACAAAGAAGAGAAAAAAGATTGAGATAGCAGGAAATTCGCAAAGCAGGCATTGATTTGTTTACTAAAAAATTAGAGAGATTGATTAGTACAAGTATTGCTGTAGCTGCTGTGCTTATTTTGTTTTATTTGATTTGGCTTGGACACAATGCTTTTATCAGCATAAGTGATTTTCCAGAATATTATGCGCCGGCAAAAATGATTCTGGCAGGCAACGGAGCCGACAGCTATCTAGTAGCGGCTTTAAGTGCTCTGCAACATCAAATGTTTTCTAATATGGGTGAACGTTTTGTGCCTATATATATCCCACCGCAGGGTTTAGTATTGTTTAGTCCCCTAGGACTATTTAGTCCAACAATTGCTTTTTATTTGTGGAAATGCTTATTGATTGTTTGTTTGATTGCGGCAACAGTAATTTTAAAGCGAATTTTTTACCTTGATTATAAAAAGACATGTTATTTGATAGCAGGTTTATGTCTTTCTGAAATGGTTTATGAGTCGTTACGTATTGACCAACTGGCACCCATCTTACTGATTGTGTTTTTGGGGTCTTTGTATTTATTGCAGCAAAGGCAAGATATTAAAGCAGGACTTTTATTGTCATTAATGATATGCAAGCCTCAATGTGTTTTGCCATTTTTGGCTTATTTGGCGGGCGTGAAACGTTGGCGTCCTATTATTGTGTTTTTTAGTGTGGCGATTGCTTTGACTTTAATAGCATATATATTGATAGGCAAAGAAGGTTTTTTAAACTATTTTGCTCTTTTGCGCTTACCAGAAAGTACTGAGTATATGCGCGCAGAATTAATGCCAACCCTCAGAGGGCAACTGCTTAGAGTTCTTCCTGAATATTCAAAACAAATACTCTACCTTTGCAGTGTAGTGTTCGCTAGCGTAATAGGTATTTCTTATTTTTATGGGTATAAGTACAAAGACAATGAGCACAATATTTTGTTAAGTACTCTACTGATTATACCGATGGCGCTTATTTTCTCTATCCATTGTCATGTTTACGATTTACTATTACTAGTTCCAACGGTAGTTGCTATTTTTACTAATATGGGTTCTCGCTTTACCCTGATTTTTAAAACGTTGATTACTTTTGGCGGTATGCTCTTTATGGTTCCTTTATCGATTTATATTCACTATGACTATTTATTGAAAGGTGGACAGATCAATATTTGGTTCATAGAATTGCTTATTTTGACTTTGGCGATTATGACACGCCTCACTTTTGTATCAAGGAGTGCAGAATGAAAAAGCTGTCAATTCTAATACCGGTATTCAATGAGAAGGCTACAATTGGCACTATTCTTGAGCAAGTTATTCGAGCTAATACGAATGGCTTAGAAAAAGAATTGATAATAGTTGATGATGCATCTACTGATGGCACTCGAAAAATTTTGCAAGAACTGGATATGACCAAGTTTAATGCCAAAGTGGCTTTCCATGAAAAGAATATGGGCAAAGGGGCGGCATTAAGAACAGGTCAGCAAATGGCAACAGGCGACATTATTTTGATTCAGGATGCTGATCTTGAATATGATCCAAGCGAATATGTTGGTTTGTTGATGCCGATAATGCAAGGGAAAGCAGACGTTGTTTATGGCTCTCGACTTTCTGGTGGAAAGCTTACGCGCGCTTTTAAATTTAAACATTTGCTGGGAAACAAATTTCTTAGCTTGCTTACCAATATACTGTATGACAGCACAATTACTGATATGGAAACTTGTTATAAGGTCTTTAGAGCAGATTGTTTTAAGAAGATCAATATACAATCTAACAGATTTGATTTTGAACCAGAAATTACTGCCAAAATGCTCAAACAGAAAGTACGATTTTATGAGTTGCCTATTTCTTATTTCGGGCGTGATTATTCGGAAGGTAAAAAAATTACCTGGCGAGACGGGATTGTTGCTATCTGGGCATTAATTTGGTATCGCTTTTTTGACTAAGCTTATTTTTCACTGAGCGGGCTAGACATAATAGGCAGCTTGTCTGTTTCTTTGCCTGGTTGATGCAATTCGACTTCACCAAGCAAAAGAGACGGGGTAACTAAATGGTAATAAGCTAGTCCGCTTGGTTCAAGAGAAAGAGTAAACCAAGGTTTGGGCTCATTTCCTGTACAGGCAATGTCTCTAAAAACACGCATTGAGATGGGTCCAAACTGAGCCCCTCTTACTAATTCTTCGTGCCCATCGTCTACAGATACAGAATAGAGTAAAAGTGGTGATCGGACAAAAAGTCCTGAACTGCCACCGTTAGCTCTTGCATCGGCAATTAAAGAACCAGGGTTAAATAAACCAGAATCGTAAGTGGAAATCCGACGAGCAATCATTACTGACTTTAAACCAGCTTTTTTACCCATTTCAATGAGCTTTTCTTTCAGCTGCTTGGAGTTTAGTTGATTGTCTGAATTGATATATAAAATGCTTGCTTCACCAATGCCATTGAGAGAATGTCCATTGCTATTTTTAGTGAAAAGCGTTGGTGTGCGGCTAGTACAAAATGTTTTGAGAATACCTTTGTCGACTAAGACAATTTTTTGTCCTGGTACTCCGTCATCATCTATTTTATGACCACCTACTATCGACTGTCCACCGAATTTTTCAGTAATTGGATCATCAATAATAGTTATAAAAGAAGGTAAAATCGACTGCCCAATTAGATCCTTTAATTGACTACGTCTTCCAGAAAGAGAGTTGTCGGCGCCGACTAGAGTTTCTTCAGCATGGCTAAGATTGTGACGCAGTGTTTGATTAATAAACTCAGCAGCAGACTGATCTTCAAGCAACAGAGGACCACAATATTCTGTTGCTAAATGTGCTGACTTCAAGTCTATGAGATTATCATTCATTTCTTTTACTGCACGAATAATCTCATCTTGTTTTGGCAAATCGCTTTCAAAGTTGGCGCAAAATACACGGCTATCTGCTAATTGCATACCATCATCTGCTTGTATGCTGGCTAGAACAAGTAGAAGATATTGATTCTCGCTTTTGCGAATTCGACTGCCTTCGCTATTTACCATCCAGTCGGTGACGTCGCTAGCAGTTAATGTTACAACTGAGCGTTGAATAGCAGGATAATTTCTAAAAACATTTGATATTGATTTAATTACCGATTGCCAATGGTTAGAATCAATTGTCAATTTAAGGGGTTTTTCTATAGAAACAGTTGGTGTTTCTTTAGAAAAATCATCTGGGCGCTCTGCAACGTTGTTTTGCTCAAGATAATTTTTTTTGGCCTGTAAGTTTTTTATTGCAGCTTTATAGGCAGCATCAGTTCTTAGCCAGAGTGAATAACGAAGAGCATCATAATTATTGTCTGCTGTCACTGGACTGCCCAAATTGCTTGCTAGTGCAGTGGCATAACTAGCAGCTTGACGAGGTGCAAAATGTGAACTATCTATATGATAATCACCTTCTCGTACATCAACTTTTAGACCGCGCCATCGGCTACGAGAATTGTCTGTTAGGGCGCCACATGAAGCAGCAAGTCGCAGAGTATCGTATTCAGTAACTGTATAGGAGATAAAGTAAGGACCACTATGTCCATTTAATTTGAGACGATCCATGGAACGCGTCATTTCGTCTTGCATAGCTTGCATTACTATGTCTTGATTGTCAGCTAATGCTGGACTAATTAAACTAAGCAGCAAGGCAAAACCGCTGAAAAACTGTAGAGCACTTTTAATTGTTTTACTTATGCTGATTTTGAAAGAAAATGTTTTTTGCATGCTCTTATTTTTTGCTCTCAGTAATGGGTGCGGGTAAGACAGGCAATTTTTGTTGCGTATTAGCCTTTCTTTCTACTTCAATAGTTTTGATTAGTAAACTTGGAGCGGTTGCTGAAACGGGGACCCATCCAGACGGTGCTCCGCATGTACCATTGAACGTGTCGATATCGTCACCTGCGGAAATAATATTTTCTAAAGATGATAGCGGAGTGCCAACCAAGTCCACGCCACGGATAAGTTCATCAGGACGGCCATCGACATACACACGCCTAACCAAGAGAGGTAATAATTTAAAAGTTTGTGGTGTTGCTGTTTGGGTGAAAGTGAATCCACCAGCAATTTGTTCGAAAATTAGACCGTATGGTTTATCCTGATTTTTTGCTTCAGTTATTAATGCTGATCGCAAATCTGTGTATGGGATGCTTTTATCAGCAATAACCATTAAATTGCCTTGTCTGGCAATTGGTGCATATGCAGGGGAGGATCTTCCATGTCCGTTAGAATTAGGGCAGCCGATGACAGGTGATCGTCCAGTTAAAAAGGTTTTGAGTATTCCATGGTCCACGACAGTCACTTTTTGAGCAGGTATGCCTTCATCATCAATCTTGTATGAGCCGTTTAAGTGCCCGGACTTTAGTTGCTCTGTTGTGGGATCATCGACTACAGAAATAAAAGTAGGCAGTATTCGTTGTCCTAGTTTTTTGGCAAAGGTGCGACCATCATCCATATCTTTTTGACGGGCTCCTTCCACTCTATGTCCTAAAGTCTCGTGGAAGTATACACCCGCCGCTTTTGAATTTAAAATTGCCGGTCCTGTATATGGTTCTGCTAATGGTGCTGTTCGCAGCTGTTCTAAAGAATCAGCCAACTTGTGTATTGTTTGAGAAAATTGTTCTTCGGTTGGTAATTCTTCTGCGGTTTTTGCTTCTGCACCGTCATATAGCCATAGTCTCATACCGTCATTGGCAATTACTTCGGCAGTGGTTGACAGATGGTAGTGTATATTTTCATCCTCAACTTTACTTCCTTCGCTATTTATAAGATAACGATGGGTTTTAGTGACACTAAAGTCGACGTGAGAATGCAGAACATGAGGATTGTTTTTATAAATTGAAGAAAGCCGTCTTAATTTAGATTCCCAAGCCTTTTTGTCTACAGAAAATGATTTGCTTTCTCCAGTGTATGTGGTGGGTTTTTCAAGAGAAAAGTCTGCTGAATTATCTTCTTCCTCGGCTTGAAGATCCTGATTTGCTTTTACTAGGATGTAGCGCTTCTGAGCATTTTTGAAGGCGTTTTCGGTCCGTATCCAGATAGCAGTACGGAGAGCCAATTCGTCATTTTCAATAGGAATAAATACTGATGTTTGGGATGATGTTGAAGAACCAAGCGGATCATCTCTTAGCCTATGTGTATTATCTAACTGCGGGGAGCCTACTCTTAGATCTATGTCCAAAACACGACTATGTTTTGGTTGAGCATCAACATTTATAGCACCATACTGAGATGACAGGTTAAGTGACTCGATGTCATACAGTCTGTAGCCAAGAAAGTAAACAGGTGTTTCTTTGATTGCTTTGAGTCTTGTTAAAGAACGATCCAATTCTTTTTGCAGAGCTGCTAGCACTGTATTGTTTTGAGCTTTGACAGGCGGCGCAGTAAATATTTGAAGAGATAGTGCTAACGCTAATAAAGCGGAAAAATTGTCTTTAAACGTCACTTTATTTTCTCCTCACCGCGGAAAATTATAGCGCGTTCAAGTTCTTTGTTGAGAAACTTATTGCAGATAGTAAGGATTGAAAACATGTCAATAATTGTGTTATAATTAGTGTTACTAAAGTGGTGATAAAAATGTCTAAAAAGGTAGCTGCTAAAACTATAAGAAGAAGTTTTGTACTTCCAAGTAATCTTGTTGAAGAAGCATGCACAGTGAGCAATAAAAACGAAGCAACTAACTTGAATAAATTGGTTACCATCGCTTTACAGGAATATGTGAATAATAAAAAAAGAAAAGAATTCGAAAATAGCATGTTGGCAATGGGCAATGATCCGGAGATTTTGCGCGAATGTGCCGCTATCAATAAAGATTTTCTTGGAACAGAAATGGATGGGCTACGCAAAGGGAAATGATCAAACGTGGAGAAATATATTTTGTCTCTCTTGATCCAGTACAAGGGCGAGAACAAGCGGGAAAGCGTCCTGTTTTAATTGTTTCAGATGATGTTATTAACTCATTGCCTTTGGTGATAAGCGTTGTAGTAGGCACAGATGCTGCTAATATTACTCGCTCGTATCCAACCAATGTCTTGGTCAAGGCGAAAGAAAGCGGACTGCCAAAAGATACTGTATTTCTTTGTTTTCAATTGCGATCTTTGGACCAAAAAAGATTTGCAGATCCCAAAACAGGTAAAATCAAGTGCGCAGGAGTTGTGTCAGCTAGCAAGCTGGAAGAAATTGATCTGGCGCTTAAGTTAGTGCTGTCATTGAAATAGCTTTTCAAAAGAGTAAAATCATTGATGGTGAAGCGGCGGAAGCGAAATGCCGTAAAGCGCGCGCTTATGAGGTGAGGGGACCGAGCCGAAGCAGCGCTAATTTAAGGATTAAAATGAGATATAGCGTAACGAGCGTGCCGAAAAATGCGAGGCATGCGAAGTGAAGCGTAGATACGCGCGTATGAGGCGAGGGGACCGAGCCGAAGCAGCGCTAATTTAAGGATTGAACGCGAACAAAAATGTGCTGACGAAATTGAACCCAGCGTGTCCAATAATTGTTGTAGTGGTATTAGTATAGCGTTTGACTATGCCCATGAATGTGGACCAAAGAGCTACTTGTATTATAAAAATTGGTGCATGAGCAAATTGTCCATGCAGCATACCATGCAATACTGCGGCTGGCACAATACCAAATGCCGGCTGGAGGGCTCCTCTAATTAATGTTTCTTCGCCAATGCCTGCGCACAAAGCTGTTGCCAGCGCTAAAATCACAGATGGTGTGAAGCCACCAGCGACAGCAAAAGTACCTGAATTATAGTAAGAGAGTTTGGTGGCTAGATCTTGATCAGGCAAGCCATGGGTGTATAAAGACCAAAGATAGTCATATAAGAAACTGCCTGCTATGAGCAGTAGCCCTATACCAATTTGTTTTTTACTTGGCTTGACTAAAGCCAGACGTTGGGAAGCAATTTTAAATGGACGGCTTATGAATATGCCTACACCACAGAAAGAAAGAATTATCAATCCTATACCGTTATATGAGAGTAGTTGTCCAAGCACAAGTGGAATAGGTAGCGGCATATAGGGCATTTTGAAAGCTTCTAGATCGATACATAAAAGTAGATAGGCAATTGTACTGATATAAATGAATAGAGCTATAAGATGTGGAATAGACGAGGGGACAAAGACTTTGTATTGCTGGAAATGTTCAATAACTCTAATGTTCTTTTTGATTAGAGGGACAAAAAGCTGACCGCTGAACAACAAGTCTATGCCACTAAAAAGCAAAGAAAATACTTTTCTTACAGGCATAAGTAGTGAGGCTAGCGTGGTCACCATTGTCCAAGTAAGGACGGCATTAGTCCATGGATTCATGAGCAGTTCAGCGCTAGTGCTAAATACTGAAAGCCCTTCTAAAAGGGCAATAAGGACGATAACTGATCTTAAAATCCATTCTAACCAACGTCTGGTTTTGGCAACATGAGCCAATAAACCCAGAGCGGCGAGAATCAAAATAAGCAAAAAATCGTACAAAGCTACTTCCTAAAGAGATAATTTTATATTTCTACGCTTTACCTTTTGCTGCTTCGTGCTATTATATTGTCAAGATTGTGTCAAGCGCTGGTAATATCATACTTTACTTGCATAAGAGCAGCCAGTTGATTTGGCAACAGATAGTTCGGAGGTAAATTCAAGCATGGTTACTAAAAAGAGTCTTTTCCTGGCCGCAGTCATCGCAGGTGCTTTGGGGTTAGGTGCGTCATCCAGTTTTGCCAGCGGACCAATTGTTCTTGGTCCTACATCAGTGCCAGTAACGCCTAAAGTCGTTGCCGTACAAGCACATTCGGCAATGCCAACCAAAGCATTGTCAATGTACAGGCAAATTCGCAGTTTTTGGTTATCTAGAGCAATTGTTCGCTAACCATATTAATTAGCTCAATCTCCGAACCTGAACGTTTTTAGGCGAGTCAAAATCTTGGCTCGCCTATTTTTTAATATTCTTAGTTGCGGTAATTATTAAATTGTTTCCTAGCGACATTTTATTTTCCTATGCGAACTAAAACTTCATCCTTCCCGGCAAGATTTAATCTTTCTCTAGCTAAGCGCTCTAAACCAGCTTTTGAGTTGTAACTAGTTAAGCCTCCTTGCAGATCTTTATTTATCTCTATGGCTTGTTTTTGATTGTTTTTTAGAGCTTGCATCTGCCCATGCAAGAAGATCTGTCTTTGTATGCTGCCATAAATAGACTTTACAGCGTGGAAAGTGGCAAAACAAATAATTGCCATGATAAAAATTTCTTTTAAAAATCGTTCTCGGGTCATGGTTTTCCTTCAACATCTAACCAGCCTCGGCTTTGTAAAGATTCAGCCATGCGGATTCCTCTTGTTCTTTCATCGTACATAGCGACCATGAATTGAGGCATAGTGATCTTGCCTTGCTGAAAAAGATATTCAGCTAATTGGAGAGATTTTAATTCGCTGTCAGTTACATAGCCTGCACTCAATATCAATTCTTCGACAGGGATTTCTGGAGCAAGCTTGGTTTGATTGGTGAGCGCTAACACTTCTGCTGGACCGATAATTTGTGCTTGTTGCATCAAATTGACTAATTGAGGCAATTCGATAGGAACGACCTCGACCACTGGTTGAGGCACAATGGTTTCTATGAATTCTATTGTGCCGTCCATTGGAATTGCATTTTGCTCTAGCAACCAGTTTCTGACTACAATTAAATCGTGACTCAGCCTTAGTCGTGGCTTGCGTAAGATATAGCCAGCGTCGAGTAGCATCCTATAGATATTGGCTTTTTCATAAGTATTGTTTTTCTGCAAGAAATTAGTGATTCTCTGAAAATAAGAACTAACTACTATTTCTTGAGAAGCATCGCAGGGTACGCCAAAAAAGCTGTATAAGTTTAAAGGGGCTTTGGCTGCATGGTCAGATAGCGGAGGAATTAAGTCAGGAAAGAGCTGACAAAGTTGCTTTGCTACTACTATCACTCCATAAACATCCAACTGAGCCCAACTCTGACGCAAAGATGCGCACAGAATCTGACTTTCTAATTCAATACGGTTAGGACTGGTGCCCACATCAGCCATGGCGCAAGTAGAACCTCATCTTAGAGCCTTGCCCATCTTTTCTCTTCAGTTATTTTCGATTTGAAAAGTGAGCTCTGTGTGCCCAACTCTAATTTTATCGCCTCCAGACAGCCGTTGTCTTCTTACAACTGGATGTCCATTTAACAAAGTGCCATTTGTAGAGCCCAAATCTTCGATCCAAAAATCACCATCTTCATAAGTAATCCAAGCATGATGGCGGGAAGCATAAGTGTCTTCTTGAACGACAAGTTGATTAGAAGGATCGCGTCCGATTTTCATTTTCATACTTCTCAAGGGTATTTTTTGTCCAGTCTTTTCGACCACTACCACTGAGCGCGGGATACCTTCTTCTTGCAAATCTGTTTCTGATGGACGTATTTGCTCTAATTGAAGATTTTGTAAATCCAGATCGTTCAATGTAGAACAGTATATACATCGAGTGCCTGCTGGAGTTGGACGTCCGCAGCTGGGGCAGGAACTAATAGGTGACTTGGTTGTGTCTGTCATGATTTATGCTGAGAGAAAATTTCCAAAAACTAACGTACTCAAAAATATTATACGAGACTAAAGCCCTAAACGAATATTGACGTCTAATTAAGTCAAAACTTGACGCCACAGTATCAGTAATATTGTATAAATCGGACAAAAAATTAAGCAAGCAGATAACCTGCTTGAGAATCAAA
This sequence comes from Candidatus Melainabacteria bacterium, assembly GCA_027451745.1. Taxonomy (GTDB): domain Bacteria; phylum Cyanobacteriota; class Vampirovibrionia; order Obscuribacterales; family Obscuribacteraceae; genus JABDBL01. The sequence continues at coordinate 52,047 of DAIDIP010000016.1, read as the reverse complement.
GAACTATTGCTGGTACAAAAATCTGTGCTGAGAGCTTTTGTATCATCAAGGCTGCATCATTGCTATTTGACTTTCTTTACTGATGGCATCCATTTCTAGAGCCACCTTTTTCACTCTGAAGCAGGCGCTGCAATAAACAGGCCTATACCCCTTAGGTTGAAAGGGTACTCGTGTTGGCGATCCACATTCGGCGCAATTGACTTCTGCAGTTTGCTTGGGATCGTCGCCATTTCTTTGTACTCGCATTAGAATACGACAATTGGCACAGCGCTTTGGTTCATTAACCAAACCTTTAGAGCTAAAAAACTCTTGTTCACCGGCTGAAAATACAAATACTTTCTGGCAATCACGACAAATAAGGTCCTTATTCTCGAATGGCATAAATACACTACTTCAGATAGCGCTGACGCTATCTAGGAAGCCTCCCGTTGAAAAAATCAGGGTACCAGGGTTACCTATATCGATTGGTAAATCCTAGCATGCAAAACGAATTATAAAAAGATTGTTCATAAGTATACAGATTAAATGCTATGCATATATCTGAAACTCTTGTGGTGACAGCAATAACAGACATCGAAAATATGCTGACAACATAGTTTGGTAGTTGTGAAACAATGTGTTTGCACTTAGTCCTCAGCTTTTATCAGAATGTCTGCGTGAATACACAGTTAAACCGGCATCTGATTTGGCAATACAACTAGCACCTTCTTTCAATTGTTTGAAATGGGCAGCCGATGCTACCATGGCAGCGTTGTCTGTACAAAATTCTGGGACAGGAAATATTACTGGGACAGGAGAAAGGGACAGCATTTGTTCTTTTAAGTAGGAGTTAGCTGCCACACCACCTGCCAGAACTATTTTAGGAGCATTGGTGTATTTTTGAGCTTGCAAAGTTTTTTTTACTAGAGCGCCTATGACGGCTGCTTGAAAAGAAGCTGCTAGATCTTCTGTAGGCCAAGGTTTTTCAAGTTTTTCTAAACAACGCAATACTGCTGTTTTGACGCCACTAAAACTAAAATCAAAACCGTCAACTGTGGCTTGTGGAAATGGAAATCTTGTTTTATCGCCACTTTTGGCTAATTTATCAATAGCGGGTCCGCCTGGATAAGGAAGCCCAAGCAAACGGGCTACTTTATCGTAGGCTTCGCCGGCAGCATCGTCGATTGTTTGGCCAATTATTTTTGCCTCAACAAAATCAGTAAAATGCATAAGCTGACTGTGTCCGCCGCTGACTAAAAGGGCTAAAAATGGGGGTTCTAAATCGGTGTTTAGATAATTGGCACAAACGTGGGCAGTTAAGTGATCAACGGCAATCAAGGGCTTTTCCCAGGCAAAGGATAAGGATGTTGCTACTGAAAAGCCAACCAATAATGTGCCAACTAATCCAGGTCCAGCCGTGCAAGCAATCGCGTCTATGTCTTTATTACTAATACCGGCTTGTCTGAGACTGCGATCAATTATTTCATTGATAGATTCTAAATGTTCGCGAGCCGCTATTTCTGGCACGACTCCGCCAAATTGTCTATGTAATTCAATTTGAGATACTAGACAATTAGAGAGTACATTCCGCCCATCTACTACTATAGAAGCAGCAGTTTCGTCACAACTAGTCTCAATACCTAAATAAGTTGCCATAATGCCTGTGAAATGCGCTTTAGGAGCTTTTACCTAGATTAAAATGTTGTTGACAAGCCCCTGGGCGTGGAGTACGATTTTCCCACAAGGGTGCTTAATCTTTCAGGCTAAATTAATAGATTTCAGACGTTTTTTAATGATCTGGGCATGTAATTTATTCTTTCACAATTACTACAGTAAGTATTAATGCTCAATTTCACACAAACTATTCCGACGTGCGGCAGCTCTTTATACCGAAGGGCCATTTTCTTTTCTGGAGTTGTAACTTTCTTGGCAATTAGTCCAGCTTTAGCAAATCAGACAAAATTTGATTTTGGTCCTAATACCAATCCAAACTTGTCCTCTGGACAGGGATATGCGCCTGGGGTTGGTCAAAAGGCGCGCACAAATGTAAGTTTTGACGACTTCAATTACACCCCTAATTCTAATCCCGCAGCTGGAGGGAACCCAGCTGACTTATTGCCTATAACTCAGCAAAATACAGTTGCAGGAATGGAGATTTATTCACGTAGTGGTCAGGAAAATTATAAGCTGAATAATAGTCAGCCAACGCAAATGTACAGCCAATCACCACAGCTTCAGCCTGGGCAGGTAAACCCGTATATGGCCGGAATGAATCCAACTAACACGTCATTGCCACCAACAACAATGGGACTGCAGGCAACATATATGAGAGACAATGGGCTTCCTGGCAGTTCCAGCGGTTACACAGCACTACCTTCTGGCAAAGGACATTTTGAACATTTAAATTATGGTTTTGATAAGAGTCCAGTGCCGGCTATTTACCAAGGTGTCTATAATAATTTTGTCGCTCCAAATGTGCGAAATATGATTCCTAATACTATAAATTCAACACCGCTTGGTGTATTAGGACCAGGTCTTTTACCCCCGACTTCATTAGGATCTGTAGAAATAAACGTAGCCGCAGGACAACGAAGATGAAAAAATTACTTATATTGACTATGGTTTTAATAGGCGTAAATAGTATTTTTAATCCTGATGCTAAGGCTGCTGATGCATTGAGTCAAGGTTGGGATCTGGGAACTTTGAGCCAAAATCAAAACCCTATGCAATCAGCAGGAGTAGGAGACGCAGGACGGCAAAATCTTACTCCTGGTTATCCATATGTCGGTGTACCGAATGCGATGAATCCGAATCAAACTCCAGCTATATATAATCAGAATGGATATGTTGGTAGCAGATATCCTGTTTCTCAACAAATAGGTTTCCCATCACAATTAGGTCGCGGTGCTTTAGCGCCTGCTCAATTTAGCACGCTTGATAAATTTACTGGTCCAGGTGGTATTGGTTTACCTGGAAAGTTGAATGGGGTGGTAAATGGTTTGCCGCCGACTACTTTAGACAGCTTTGTGCGTAATGCTGGTGGTGCTGCATCACATATTTATGGAGACGAAGGAACAAATTCATGGCCACCGATGAATGGATTCTCGGAAGCTGACAGTATAAATGCAGGCATAGTCGGTATCAATAACAAGTCACTGACAACTGGGCACGGTAGCAAAATGCCAGCCCCTTCACAGGTCAATATTAATTCACCAGGTATTATGATGACCAAATCTGGTGCTCGTTAGGTCAGTTTGAAAATTTCCCAGCTATAATCTTAGGATGAATTTCTGGGGAATTTTATGATTCAAACAATTACAACCGATAAAGCACCAAATGTAGTGGGACCATATTCGCAAGCACTCTTGGCTAATGGTCTTATTTTTTGTTCTGGACAAGTAGCTATTGATCCACAAAGTAATAAATTTATTGGTGGTGACATTGAGCAACAAACCAAGCAGGCTCTGAATAATCTTTCAGCTGTTCTACAATCTGTAGGCAGCAGTCTTGATAAGGCTCTGAAAACAACAGTCTTTCTCAAAGATCTTGGTGATTTTGAGACGATGAACAGAATTTATGGGGAATATTTCCCTAACCATAAGCCGGCGCGTTCTACTATACAAGTGGCACGTCTGCCGAAAGATGCATTGATAGAAATTGAAATGATTGCATTGTCCTAAAGGGTATAAAGTAGTAACCGATATGGAGATTAGTACAGAAAAGTGGACATAATTTTATTCAATCATGCTTTGCTTTTGATGCTGATTATGGTTGCAGTAGTAATCGATTGGCGGACCACTAAAATCCCAAATGTACTTACTTTTCCAGCTGCTATATGCGGTGTTGTTTTAAACTATATTGTTTCGGATTGGCATGGAGTTTTGTTGGCGTGTGCCGGTTGGTTTATTGCTGCCCTAGTTGTAGTTTTTCTTGGTAATTTGCCTATGGGTCCTGGTGCTCAAGTTGGCGGGATTGGTATGGGAGATGCCAAGCTTTTGGCTGTTGTTGGATCGTTTTTAGGACCGAAGAGTGCGTTAGTAACTATTCTCTATTTTTGTTTTTTCTTTGGCATAATGTCTTGTGTGATATTAGCCACCAAAATTCCTTGGAAGCAGGTAGGTGTAGTGGTATCAACTATGATTTTTGAAGGCGATATTAAAGGGCTTACTATTGATACAACTAAATTGAAAGAGCAGCGAAAAGCACCAATACCGATTAGCATTGCTATTTTGGCCGCAACAACAATGACTATCTTTTATCAAAAACAAACATTGGCATTTTTGGGATTGCCCTAAATTTTGTTTGCATTTTCTATAAGTAATTGGTCACCAATAGTTGTGTTGGTGGCGCGAATTGTTCCAGGTGGTAATTCGAGGCAACTGTGGGCTTTGTAAATAGAAGATATTTTTCCTGGTGCAAAAGTATGTAAAAGCCCAACCACGATATTTTGTTTATCTAAGAAAATGGCATCAATGGAATAGGACATGCCGAAAGAATGAATGGACGAACAAGGTTTGAGCCAAAGCCCCTCACCAGCTGGCAAAGAACTAGTAAACAAAAGCCCTTTTAGTCTACTAAAGAAACTGTTTGCTAGCCTAACGTTTGCTGCTAGCGTTTGATTACTGTTAGTATTTGTGGCTTTTAAAATAGACAATCCTGGTTATTTGCCGCCATTACCCATGACTGGTCCCAATGCTTGGACCACTGTAATTACGGCTGGACCTAACATTGGCGCCATAATCAAAGGCATAACAAATACCATGATGACAGGAATCATTTTGACAGGTACTTTGGCCGCTTCTTCTTCTTTCTTCCGTTTTAAACGTTCACGCAAGGCCTCACCTTGTTGACGCAAAGGATAGCTCATATCAGCACCCTTCGCTTCAGCTGCAACAAGCGCGCTCGCCATACTAATCAATTCGCCTACACCGCAGCGTTCTCCCATTTCTCTTAAAGCGATGGGGACAGATTTGGCAAATATTTTGATGTCATTAATTAATTGCTCCAGCTCAGCCGATAATATTGGACAAGAGTCTTTTGTTTCCTTAGACACTTTATCTACTGCCATTAATAAGCCTAAACCTGCTTGAGCACAAACGATCATCAAATCGATCATAGTGGGTAATTCTTTGAGAATCTCGTCTTGTCTTTTCTTGACTCGTCCGCTGAGGAAGAAGTTGGGCATAAACCAACCAAATCCTGCAGCAGGAATGCACATGAATAACATCATCGGATTACCAGCTGCAGTCATAATTCCTAAGAATACGACTATGGCAACTACGCTGGATTTAATGCCTATGAAAATTGCTAAGTGAGCAGGTGTGCGATAATTTGCTTCTGTCAGAAGTTGCACAGTTCGTCGATCGGCTAAGGCTGGCATTAAGCTCAGTACCAGCTCACCAGCCGTACGCATTAATTTTAAAAGAGCGGAATCATGCGGCTTTTCGGCGGCAGTGTCTTCAACTGCTTTGCGAGGACGAACCCGGACAGCGTAAGAATCAACGTACTGAGCAAAAACTGGGCGCATTAACAGAAGACCGAAACCGGCAACACCAAGAAAAGTTAACAAGCCAACAAAAAAAGATGAGCCCAAGATTAAATACTCCTACACATCGAAAGTGGTCATTTTAATGAGGATCCACGCGCCTATACTTTCCCAGATGATGAGCGCAAATAGAACGATACGTGCTATAGGGTGATTAAGGAACGGAACAATATACCCTGGTGAAATTAAATAAGTGAGGAAGGTAATACCATAAGGTAACGAACCGATGAATAGAGCAGTCATTTTTCCTTGAGCAGTTAAGGCATTCATATAGTCGCGCAATTTGAAGCGTTCACGAATAGCCTCAGCAATTGTTGCAACAACTTCTGCTAAGTTACCACCTACGTCTTGACTTATAAAAATAGCGGCAGTGAGTAAACGGAAATCGGGGGTATGGATGCGTACAGCCATTTCTCCCATTACTTCTCTAAAAGGTTTTCCAAGCTGAAGTGAAACAAGACCACGCTTAAATTCAGATCGGATTGGATCAACAGCAGTTTCTGCTAATACTTTAAACACTTCTATAACTGGCGAACCTGCTCTTAACGAGCTTACCATCGTCTCAAGTACTTGAGGCAATTGTTCGGTAACTTTCTGTTGTCGAAGATGTGCAAGATGTCCAATGTAACCAACGAAACCACCAGCACCGAGAACCAAGCCAAAAATGAAGCCTAAGACTGCTAGTTCTGGCATATTCATATAAGCAATAACAGCGAAGATAATTCCGCTTACGATTGTTGCGCCTATCCATTGTACTTTCATTTGATCGTACTTGGCTTCTAAACCTGCTTGAGCAAGTTTTTGGGCTAGATAATTAGTACGTTGGGTAAGGAATATGCTTACTTCGTCTTCTTCATGATATTTTGATCGCATCGCCTTTTTGTGTTTGTCGAGGCGAATTAGATCATCTGCCCATGGGCGACGAGCGGCAATGACTGCTACTACCCCAAGCAGAAGTATTGTGACGAATATTGATATGCCTACTGTATCCATAATTTAACTATTGTTTTGTTGGTTACCTCAACCATTCGAGTTTGAATGGTATAGATTCTTGTTCTAATTGCTCAAGAAACTTAGGCGGTAAGCCGGAGCCAACGTGACGACATTTGAAAAATCCACGGGCGTCGCGTCCCTCTCTTTCTAAATGGAATAGCGTACTAATTGCTATTGTTTCTCCTTCCATCCCAGTTATTTCAGATACTTCGGTAACTCTTCTTGTTCCGTCTTCTAGACGTTTGATTTGTACAATGACTTGAATAGCTGAAGCGATTAACTCGCGTGCTGCTTTGGCTGGCATATCCAGACCACCCATCAAAATCATATTCTCAAGACGTTTTGTACAGTCACGAGGAGAGTTGGCGTGAATTGTGGTCATTGAACCTGAGTGACCTGTATTCATGGCCTGTAACATATCAAATGCTTCTTCACCACGGCATTCCCCCATGATGATTCGGTCTGGTCGCATACGAAGTGTGTTGATAACAAGCATACGCTGTGTAATTTGTCCCTTCCCTTCAGTATTGGCAGGCCTTGTTTCCATGCGTACCCAGTGATCGTGTTGCAAGCGTAATTCAGCCGCGTCTTCGATAGTGATAATTCTTTCTCTTGGATTTATGTGTGAAGATAAGGCGTTGAGCAAAGTGGTTTTGCCAGAACCTGTACCTCCAGAAATAATTAAATTAATACGTCCTTTAACACATGATTTGAGCACCTCAGCCATTTGCACTGACATGGCGCCTTTTTCGACCAATTGACCAAGCGACATAGCATTAGCACCGAAACATCGGATGGTGATGGTAGGACCATCAATAGTCACAGGCGGAATTGTGGCATTAACACGTGAACCGTTTGGAAGACGAGCATCCACCATTGGCGAGTTATCATCCAATCTTCTTCCTAGTGGTTGAATAATTTTGTCTATTGTTTGTCGTAAGTGTTTCTCATTTTCAAAAGCAACGCCTGTTTTTTCTAAGCGCCCATGACGTTCAACATATATATTGCTTACACCATTGACACAAATATCACCTATGCTTGGATCGCGAAGAAGCGGACCAAGAGGACCGAACCCGAATACTTCATCAAGTACATTCTGCAAAAGAATACCCTTTTCCATCATAGTCAAAGGAGCAGGATCAGAGTTGACGATTTCCCGAATACGAGCTCTTACTTGAGCTTGAGTATCTTCAGATATATTGGTTAAACGAGATGTATCAAGCTCACGTCTCAATTGATCAATAATAAATTTTTCTCGCTCACGGATAAGTCCTTGATTAGCAGAAAACTTTGCTCCCAGGTCCCCAGCTACAGCAGCATTTTCAGAAGCACCACCATGTCCATAGCCACCATCTTCTTTAGAATCAATGCGTTCAATTTCTGCGCGTGTGGGACCAGATGTTGGTTCAACAGCTGCTCCAGGACGATTCCCACCGGCAACCCCTGTTGCTGGACCACCAGGACGTTGCATGCCGCTTTGTCCGGGCGGCGGGGCAGCGGTTTTACTTCCCATACCAGTAGAACCTTGTTGTCCAGCGATCCCGGTTTGTTGTCCTTGCGAAGGAACAACATCGGCACCCTGTCTTTGTCTCACCAATTGTCCCATCAGTGAGGAGGCTGGTCTTGCTGGTAGATTTTGATCTTTTCTCTCGTCGCCCATGTGCTTATCCTCTTGTAGCGCTGCCTCGCTTCAGTTCCTTCAGCTCGTACGCGCGTACCCTTCTTCGTTCACCTGCGGATGCCTCACCAGCATCCTTGTCTCACTTATTATTCCTTCCTTGGTTTTTGCGCTGCCTCGCCTTTTTAATCCTTGGCTCGACGCGCGTATCCACGTCTCACAGCGGATGTTCAGGCTTTGCTCGCCATCCGTGTTTTGCTAAATCTCATTTCTTGGTCCTTCATCTATTATGCACCCACTAACGTTTGAAAAACGCAGGCAACTTGAAACCTTGAGATGTTTCAGTGTCTTTTTGTGTGATCATTAACTGTTCGCCACCGCCTAATCTTCTAGCGAGGGAATTAAGTGATTTTCCCAAGTCTGATTTCGGAGGGGCAATTTGTCCTTGATTATTTGCCCATTTGGCGGTTTTAACGTCATTGGGGATTTCATGGAAAATAGGATAGTTTAAACTGGCGCGACATTCGCTTAAAACGTCTTGCGGTTGCCATTCTGAACGATTAATCACGAGAAGCAACTTTTCTTGATTGTAATGCGCCTTGAATGTATCTAAGCATTTTCTAGCATTTACAATTGCTGCCCAGTTGTATTCAGTAATGACTAATACTTCATCGGCTAAATCCAAGGTAGCAATAGCTCTTTCATCAAGCAGATTTTTTGGCAGATCAACTAAAGTGAAGCGAAATTCTTGCTTGGCTGTGTACAAAATTTCTTGTACTTGAGCTGCATAAATATCACCAATATCTTCTAGATCAAGTGGAGCAGCTAAGATGCTCAATTTCTCATCATATCTGGTCATCAAATTTCTCAGATATGTGGCATCGAAGTTAGTATGCGAAAAGTCAATTGTACTTAAGCTAAAAGAGGGTTCTAGATTGAGATATTGTGAAATCATGCCGAATTGCAAATCTAAATCTACAATGCAAGTTTCACCATATTTGCCCAAATAACCAGCTAAATTTGTACAGATAGTAGTGACACCAATGCCACCAGTAGGACTAAATGTAGCAATCACTTTACCAGCAGCTGTAGATATTGATTCACTTTGATGTTTAAGTTGGATACTCTGAACTGCAGCTGGTAAATCTGTTCGCCAACGTTCAGCATCAAGAAAGTCTGAAGCGCCTAAACGATAGGCTGTTCGAATCAACTCAGGGTCCGGAACTTCGTAACTTACAAAGAAGTAAACATCAGGAAAGGTTTCTCTCAATTCGGCCAGTAAGGATAAGCCCCGTACAGGCGCTGGGCTAAGCTCAATCCAGACAAGCTTAGGGTGTAAGCTGCCTATTTGTTCTCGTGCCATGCTTCCTGAAACAGTGCTTACGAGGGCTAAAGAAGGTTGACTGTGAATCAAGTCTTCAATAGTTTGTCGTTTGTCCAAACCAGCATCACAAACTAATAATGTAGTCAGTTTCATGCTTTAAAATCCAAGCCTCCGCTAAGCCAACTATTAATTTTGTACCCAGCCGAATGGAGATGAATCCTTCCCTGCGTTCACTAAAGGGCTATTACTTTAGTTTGTGGGTACGGAAACCACATCTTTCTTCGAACCAGACCAAATCTCAACTTCATGTAAAGGAGGAGGTGGTGGGGCCGCTGGAGCTAATGCTCCTGGCAGGTCGCCGCCTACGTCACCGCCTGGTAGTGGGGGTGGTGGCAACGAATTTGGTGGTGGTAGAGCAGCCAGGTCGTCTTTTCCGCCAGATCCTCCGCCAGAACCACCGAACAGGGATGTTACATCCACTGTGGCTACTGGAGTATGATCTTTGTCATTCCTCAGTGTCAGATAAAGTTTGCTAGCGCTAATTGCTTTAATTAGCTTGTTAGCATCTTCAGGAGATACACAGACTGTTATTGAACTGGAAGGCATTGCAGCCGATTGTCCAGGACTCTTTTGATATGTAGTACCTACTGCAATAACTTCTACGTCTGATAATATCGGAGAAGCTTTTGTATCACCGGCTGTACCAACCATTGAAATAATATCTACATGGCTGTCAGGAGTGATAAATCCAGCTACGCCAGAATTGTTATCAACACCAAAAGTAATAGCCCGCATGCCTTCTTTAAGTTTGGACTCAAAACCAAGCGATATTCCTTGAGGGGCTAAATCGTGTTGAGAAACAATTTGTCCTGCCAAGATACCGTATTTAGCAATTCTTCCAGTGGCTAAACTGGCAGAAGTAATAGCATCTTGAGGGATTTTGCTCTGCTCGATTTCACGCTCTTCAAGGGCGTCACCAGGAATGGGCTGACCTTCTGCAATGTCGTGTACTGTGTATACGACTTTGCCCTTGGCATTAGCCTTTTGTTCTAGTTCAGCTTTGCGAGCCTCATAAGTTTTTTGTGATTCGGAAATAATTCCAGTTACACCTATGGCAATTACGCCGGCAATGACGACAATAATTACCAACAACAAAGCGATTGGTATTCTGGATAGTTGTAACACCAGAGCCCGTAATGGATTCATTACGCTTCCCCCTTTTCTCGATTATTTGATTTACTAAACATTTTGGACCTTGAATTACTAAGATTAGAACATATGCTGCTTATATCATTCCCATTATGCAGCCAGATCAGTGATCAAAGCAATTTGATCTATCAAATGGAATGATTCTTGGCAAATTTAATGATAGCTGCCGATAGTTTCTTGCCACGCTTGGACAATTTTTATTCGCATCAATATTTATAAGTCCAATAAATGATAAGGGAAGGTTTCCCTTCCCTTATCACCATCACATTGTTGAAAGATCGGTAACTTAGCAAATATTATGATGCAGCTACCAAGGCAGTCATGCTGCTTGCCAGACTTGAGAAACATTGACTGACTGAGTTTTTCAGTGTACCTGAAAGTAATGACACAACCAGGGCTACTAAGATAGCTACGAATGCCAGTACAGCACCGTATTCTGTAATACCTTGCCCCGACTCGTCGGCAACAAAGCGTTTTAGTAAATTAGACATAGTATCCTCCTTAGCTAAGACAAACAAAAACCAACTCATGAAGTTAGTAATAAAACCTGATCAGAAGACGCATAATATTGAACGAGTCAAAGCGGTAATTTTTCTATTCAATTAATAGTAAATATAATAGGACAAAAAATTTAATTACCTTTTGCGTATCTAATTTCCATGTCTTATTTGGAAAGCGTTATTGACCAAATTTGAACAATGGAATCAGGCTACTGTTTTTATAGTACTGTGCTGAGCAAGAACCGCCAAGAGGTAAAAGCGAATTTTAATTTTTGTCTTACACAAGTAAGAGGCTTGGCCGAGTCTGCAATGTATTATTTGGCGGCACTTTATAAAATAAAAGAAACTTAAAAAGGGCCTAATATTTTTTCATGCCAGACATCAAGCTGCCAGTGGCTAAAGATTTTTATTTTTGAATGAAGTTATGAGAACTTAATACAGGAGTCGAACTCTATCTTTAAGATTAATAATTAAATTATAATACCCTAACGCTATAGAAGACGTAAAGTGGAATTAGCTTGATCTTCATATCAAGACGGCGTTTAAAATTCGCAGCACCGAATACTTACTAGTTCTTGATCAACAACACGGGTCTTGAGATCCGAAAAATAGTTATTTAGCACGCCTATTTCAGGGTGTCCATCATGTCAGCTCATTTGCTGAAGCTTTTTATAGAAGATGAATCAGGACAGGGGCTTACAGAATACACGGCTGTGCTGGCGTTTGTGGCTTTGATGTGTGTTTTGATTGTTTCAGTACTTGCCGGAACACTTAAAGATTCTATTAGCCAAACATTTTCGTATCTTGGATCGGCAATGACGTCTATGGTTTCAGAAGGATCTTAATTAAGTCGGATCATTATAGAATATTTTGATTATCAGAAGTTCGATTAGTAACTAATAGAAGTAATTCGTGGTCAATAACGCAGAGCAGTTATTTAAAACCCAAGACTTTCTCAAAGCTGATTTAGCTAAGGGTTTTTGTTCGTATTTATTTTCAGCTGAACAGTCTCCTTCTACCGAAGCTACGGCCTGGGCATTAATTGCTTTGGCAAGCAGTGGCGTCTCATCAATTGAAGCGGTCATAGATTATCTATTAAAAAATCAAAATATTGACGGTGGCTGGTCGACTGGCCCAGGTCTTGGTACATCTGACTGGACAAGCGGACCTGCTGTCCTTGCGTTGCGGATCGTTGATTATTATCAGCCGCAGTCCGGGAAAAGAGCGCAAGATATAGAAAGAGGACTTACGAATGCTATTCATTATTTATTGTCGATGCGTGTTGATTTCTTATCTCCAGTAGCCAGGCTGCTGCTTCTTTTATCAAAAGGAGCTACAGGACTGCATTATGCGAGGGGATGGCCCTGGGATCCTGATTGTTATAACTGGATTGAGCCGACATCTTATTGCTTAATGGCGCTCAAGATACCAATTGTAATAAACGATGAAATTTCTTCTTCAGCAGTTTTTCATGCTAATAAATTCTTGCTCGATCATGCCTGTAGAGGAGGCGGCTGGAATCATGGTAGTTTTTATTCTCTGGGGACTTTTTATCCACCTTACAGAGTTACTACAGCAGAGGCATTGTTAGCTCTTCCTGATAAACCATTAGATAATAGAGTCAGAGATGCTCTCAAGTATCTAAGCAAAATTGAAGAGAACAATCATTCTAGTATGTCACTTGCTTGGACCGTTTTAGCATTAAATGCTCACGGTTATGATTGCGATCTACATTTAAAGCAGTTGCTAACCTTACAAAATGCAGATGGAAGTTTTGGTACTAATTATTTCGTTACAGCGCTGTCTTTGTTGGCTATGAACACTGTTAATGACGTTAATCCGTTAAGACCAATAAAATCGAACGCTAATAACAAAGTTATATAAGAGGAAGTATTTTGTCTGAATCAGATAAAGATCAAATAGAGCGCAGATCATTTCTCAAAGCATCTTTGGCATCGGTTGCTTTAGCAGGGTGTGCTGCGCTCCCCACACCTTTGTTAACAAAACTACCTGAACCAAGCGCTCATCAAAAACTTAATCGTCTAGCAGCGCCTTCTACAGTAGGTATTTTAAAAGCAAAATCTTATGAGGATGATTTATTTGGCATTATCAAAGACAAAATGAGTGAGCTAAAAGTCGGAGATTTTAAAGGCAAAACTGTCGTATTGAAGCCTAATATGGTTGAGTGTCCGATTAATGCACCGATAACAACTCGTCCAGAAGTATTGAGGGCAGCTGCTCAAGTTGTGGATTATTTAGGTGCAAGAAAAATAATTATTGCTGAGGGACCTGGACATATGCGAGATACTGAGCAAATTCTTGCAACGACGGGCATAGGGCAGATTTGTAAAGAAATGGGCCTGCCTTTTATAGATCTCAACTTAGATGATTCTGTCGAGGTGCCTATAGAGCATAGTTTTGCCAATGTCGACCACTTTATACTACCTAAAACAATAGTAGAGGCTGATGCCGTAGTGAGTGTACCAAAGATGAAAACACATCACTGGGTAGGCATGACTTGCGCAATGAAAAATTTATTTGGCCTTTTCCCTGGGCGCAAGTACGGTTTTCCAAAGAACTTCTTACATTTTGCTGGAATACCTCATTGCATTCTTGATATAAATCGACTTGTTCCCACTCGCTTATCCATAGTGGATGCAATAACGGCGATGGAAGGAGATGGACCGATTAATGGTACAGCCAAAGAAATGGGTTTGATTATTGCCGGTAGTGATCCAGCAGCTGTGGATGCGGTTTGCGCCAGAATAATGGGATATGACCTAAGTGAGCTTGATTACATTAGAGTAGCTGGGCAAGTAATAGGTAATGTTGATCCTTCTGAAATCAAGATAGTGGGCGCTAATATTAAGGATGTAGTAAGTGACTTCAAAAGGCCAGTTACATATTTAAAAGATAGAAAACTTTCAGATAAACTGTTGAGCAATCAATCACAGTCTGGTGCGAGTTAGTAGACTTGTGCTACAAACGTGTAAAAAAAGATGAAGCATATGTCGAAAATTGGATTTTCTGAATTAGCAAATAGTTTTGCGGCTCGAAAATTATTTTTTTTCACACGTATATTATCCATTTTGCTTTTGGCGTTTTTAGCTTATGCGTCAATCAATTTCTCTGGTCAATTATGGAAGACGGATTTTGCGAATGTTACTTATAGCGCAGGACGTATGGTTGAAGATGGTAAAGTTACTGAACTTTATCTCAACCCGAGTAAGAACAATTTTGATAATTCTGCCTTTAATCTATATACGCATAGGTGCTTGGAACTTATGCCTGTGACAAGCACTACTGCTTTTCTTTATCCACCGTTTATAGCTTTAATGGCAAAATTCTTCGCTTGTTTCCCATTGCGCACAGCTTTTGTAATTTGGCAGAGCTTTTGTGTATTCGCTCTTTTGCTTTCAACAATTTTCATATCCAAAACGACTAATAAGCACTGGGACTCGTTCTTTTTTTTGAGCATTCTTTTTGGACCTGTGTTTCATTTGCTTTTCGAAGGACAAATGGATTTAGTTATGGTTCTTTTACCGTTGTCCTTTGGATATTTTCTTTTTCAAAGAAAGAAGGCAATATTGGCAGGTTTAGTCTGGTCGATACTGTCACTGAAACCACAATTTTTTCCAGTCATTTTTCTTTTTATTGGTTCCTATGCGATATCAGGAAGGCTAAAGGCACTTTATGGTTTTACTATCGGAATTTTTTCAAGTGCTGTGATCAACATTTTTTGTTTCGGACCAAAAATTGCAACGGCATGGTTTATGCTTTTACGAGCTCATGTAGTCTTATCAGATAATATTTATCCTGCCTCTAGATACTTAGTTAGCTCTTTACCGATGAAGCTTTTTGAACAAAGTTCGTTTGAGTTTAAACCAGTTTTGCACACATTAGTATATTTTTTTGGGACTGTTCTTTTTGTGCAGGCCCTCTTTCTATGCAGACAATTGATTAGAACGGCAAAAACAGATGAAGAAAGTGTAGCTCCTTTGATTCTTATTTTAGGAATTGCTATTTTACCGATTGTTGCTCGATATTTACTTTTTTATGATTTAGGTGTATTTGCTCTTGCGGGCATGCTTATTTTTGGCGTAAAAAGTTTGCGAGCCAATAAAAGGTTGATAACAGACGTTTTTATTGCTTGGATATTGATGGATTTGTATATGATAGGTTTTATTTCTATGAAGTCAGCATCTATCCAGTCAAGAATCTTGATAGCGTTATTAGTGTGGATTTATATTCGCGTTTTTATTACTGTGAAAAAATACAGACAAGAACTTGCTAATCACTCAGAAACGTCTTTGGCTGGCTGAATAACAGGAAAAGCATGATGTCAGAGAATAAAAATAATGAAAGTCTTGCGACAGCTCAGCCAAAACGTTTGTCGACAATAGATTTTTTATCGAGGAGCCTGGCATTTTTAGTCCTACTCTTCTTGATATATGCGGCTATAACTAGTCCCGACAATATTCATGCTACCGATTTTTCTGGATCTATTTATATAGCTGGCAGTATGGTTAAAGATGGCAAAGCAAGTGAATTGTATTTAGAGCCAAGCGCAACAACGTCGCCCTTTAATGACTATGCTCACAAGCAATTACCTCATATGCCTCAGTGTGCTAGAACAATTTTCTTGTATCCACCTCTGGTAGCATTTGCTACTCAACCACTTAGTTGTTTGTCGCCGCATGCTGCATATATCTTTTGGCAAATGCTTTCTATCTTCGCCCTTTTATTATCTTGTGTATTTATTGCCAGTACAATTAAGCAAAGATGGAACACTTATTTTTGTATGAGTCTTTTGTATGCTCCTATTTTTCAGCACTTTTTTGCTGGACAATTAGATTTGGTTTTTGTTCTTTTACCTTTATCGGCAGGATATTTCATGTTGATGAAAGGACATCCATTTGCAGGAGGACTCGCATGGTCGCTTATTTTTCTTAAGCCGCAATTTTTGCCTGTTGTATTGTTATTGATCGCTTATCAACTGATGACCAAGCATTGGATCAATATTATTGGTTTTATCATTGGCATGGTTGGTTTGCTGCTAGGCAATATTTTTTGTTTGGGCCCTTCGATATGCCAGAATTGGATCTCCTCTTTGATGCAAGGAGCAATACTGGAAGATTATCTTTACACCAAAGGAAGTTATATGGTGAGTTCTTGGCCTATGGCAGTATTAGAAAGACTACCTGCTGACCATAAAGCGGTTCTACAAATCGCGGTCTATTTGCTTGTTATGATTATTGCGATTCATGCTTTGTTTATTTGCAAACAATTAGCCAAAGGCGCTGATAATAAAAATAAGATTGTAGTTCCCTTTGTTTTGGGAATTTTTGTTTTACCGATGGTATCTAGACATCTGCTCTTTTATGATCTAAGTGTTTTAGTAATAGGCGGAATGCTAATTTTTGGCAGCCCGATTTTTAATGCAAATAAGAAGCTAATTAGAGACCTGGTAGCGACTTGGTTATTTATTGATTTGTACTTAATTGTTTTTGGATTCAATAATATAAAAAACATTGCTTCGCCAATACTGATAACAATATTGATCTGGTTTTATATTCGTTTGGTGTTAGAAGTGCAACGGATTATAAAAGAATTAAAGCCAGTGAAATAATTACACCAGTATTTTCTGAGTTTTTCCCAAGGTTTCTCTATGTTATAAAATGCGCTATTGGTGCAGGTTCTGGCGATATGGAGATCCTGGTGGTTTTAATGGCATGGATTGATTTTTTCCGAAATCGGAAGCCGGGCATTACATAAACTTTCTGAGCTTAAAAGCACGTACTTCATCACTCGACAAGTCGAACCATTCACCATTGGTATTCTTATCAGCAAAGCGTTTATGCCAATATGACTCAATTCCGGTCATGTCATCAGTTCTAATGTAGTGGACCAGCTCTAATTTTTCTGGGAGCTGAAACGATAGTTCTGAATGTCTTCGTTCTACAAAGTTAGTCTTGCCAATTTTATAGCGTTTCTTGGTATCAATCTTCAACATTCCTAGATACACGAAGCCATCTTTCGTTTTCACATTTGTATCTGGGTATTGATCAAAAGTATCTCCCGCATTTTTACCTTGCGGTAGGAGCTCAAGAATGTCAGCATATTCTTCATGCTCGGTGACGTATTTTTTGATGAGCCCAATTTTTCTGGATTGTGTACCCAAGCGGCGATCAAAACTATCGACCGAAGGAAATGCACTGTCATCTCTTCTCGCTAGCTTTATATCTACTGCTGCGGGAAATCTGCGCAAAGTTCGCGTCAGTTTTGCTAAGCAAACTAGCAAAAAATCTATGTCACGGCCAGTATTGAATTTATTTTCCGAAAAACCCGCCTCATTCAAGGCTTCCGCCCAGGTGCGCCAATACTTACCCAAAAACCTATTTGTACTGATACCAGTAATTTTTTGGAACTTCTTAACTCCTAAAGGGACACCATCATTTTCTGAGGCGGTACGTCTAATTTCAGAAATGATCCAATGTTTATCCATTACGGTTTAATATCAAAATGGTGAAGGGTACGATATGCCGTTTTTTGTACCATAATATAAGGTTCTCTTAAGTTAACTCGCCAATTTGAATTTCATAGGAAGTGGCTTAGCTACGCTGTTTTCCTTTTTGACTCATTTTATAGAGTGCCCTTAACCAGTGTTCAAAGTCTTCTCGTTGGGTATAGAGATTTATTACTGGCGCGACAGATCCAAGAACACGCAATAATTGATTGGTTCGAGTATCGGCTTGTTGCTCAGGTGTGGCATAAATGAGTGCCAGCATGTCCTCGGTCTTTTTAACCAACTTAGCTTCTCGTACTTTTTCAAATTGCCAGGCAGCGCTATGAACGTTCTTATCCAATAGCTTTGATATGGCTATCTTTTGTACAACGCTTACTTTGCCGTTTTGGTAGACATGACTAAATTTTGCTATATCTTCAACGCTGTCTATCTCCAATTTTAACGGGTAATCGTCATGGAAATAGGGAGTAGAGCGGATGTTTGACTTTGCGATAACATCTTCCGATATTTCATTTAGGGTTGGATCTTTAGGTTCCTCTGGCTCGGACTGATTTACAAGAGTATCAAATAAGTAATCAACAAAATGTTGAATATCCTCTTGCCCGATAGCGTCCAGAAGATAACCACCCTCTTCTAAAACGAAATTATCTTTACTCGTTTGTCTTAACACATCCATCATGTGCGGACTACTCGATGAAACAGGCTCTCCGCCACATACTGGTTCTATAACCGATTTACTGGCTTCCTTGGTCCAAAAGGTAATCCATTGTCTATAAGCGTAAGAATTGGTGACGAATGGAGGTATACTGCGCCCATCTATATTGCTGGGGTTAAGTGGTTTTTCTGCCAGAAAGCGGCATTTAATGCCGTAAGGTGACCAAACGATAACACCAATATTTTTTGGCTCATATCTAGCCATGTCTGGGATGTATTTAGCTAATAAATATCTGGGTGTCATTGGTTCTTTAAGATTGGCCATTGTTTTATCCCCGAAAACTCAATTTGGTGATGATTAAGTAGTTGTATGAAATTGTCTCGACGGTTTTTTAAAAATGTTTTGACTTCATCAAGTTCTTTCGAATTTGCCCCTAAGCCTTCTACTTCTTTACAAATGTCATCTATAAAAAAGTCTGGAATCTCAGTTATTTTATTAACCCAGTATTGAAGATAATCACCTGTTTGTATTTTACCCAAAAGGCAGTGTCCTGAGATGCCTAGAGTGCTTTTTATCGAAACTAACCTGGCAGTAGCTTCCCCGGCGGTATCCCCTAAGAGTGCATGGCTGTGATCGAATAATGATAGACGCGCCGGTTGGGAACTGTCGTCGAGAGATATATTTTCCCTGTGCCGATCTGGATTGCCAATCAACACATCAAATAATATAACTCCTGTTGACTCCCTTGGCAACAGCTTAATGCACTTCTCATCATCGATAGGCGGCAAACTATTACCCGTAAAATTAAAATCCAAGGAACAAAACCAGATTTCACTGGTAGATGACTGAGCAATTAATCCAGCCGGTGGTACTGGTAATCCTATAAAATCACCTAGCTTGGCTGCAATGTACTCGTTGGGAACACAATACGGAACAATCTGGTTTGTTTTGGCTATGGCACTAAGATCAACAAACACGCTTCCTGTGGCTCCCTTTCCGACAGGTTTTGTTATTCTAGCTATTCGGTAAAACTTATTAGGTGCCATTTTAAAATTGCTTGTCAAATCTCGAAAATATTATTATGAGTTTATCTGACTGACAACTAATCTACACTAATTTCGCTAACTGATAATTTTCCCCAAAATCTCACTTGCCTATGCTGATACCACAGGGGGTGACTGAGTAAAAACATAAGCTGCCAACTTTTAAATTGTTGCAAAACAATTTTAGTATTTGTCAACTATCTGAATTTTAGAATTATCTCGTAAATTTCCTCCTGTTGTGTGGGACTGCCCGTGTCGCTGTGTGAGTCGTGGGAAAGAATTGCTTTCCAAGATCAAAACAATTCCAAAATAATTGGGCGACTGATTGCATTACCAAGGATAAACTGGACATTGCTTAGTGCTTTTTATTTTGCTTTAAATTGTTTGAAGGATAGAATTATAAGCAGTTACCGAACAAGTGCGATGGAGAGCCGGCTGGTGGTAATATAGATTGCTGTTTGTCTATCAGGAAGCGGACAAACGGCAATCGTTTGGTTGATGATTATTTGATTTACTGCTCATGGTGGCAATACGTTTCAACTATTCAAGAAGCTAAAACCGTTACCTATGCCTTACTTGCCGTATGGTCAAATGTCTGAAAACAAAGCGGGTGAGGAGTCTCGAACTCGCAACTTATAGCTTGGGAAATTATAGGCGCTGCTTCGGCTTCGTGCCTCGCCTCAACGCGCGTATCTACGTTACGCTGCGGATGCCGAAAAATGGTCGTCCTTCGCTTCACTCCCATTCTATGGTGGCTGGGGGTTTGGAGGTGATGTCGTAGACGACGCGATTGATGCCAGCAACTTCATTTACTATGCGAGAAGAGATTTTCTCTAATAGATCAAATGGTAAGCGGGCCCAATCAGCAGTCATACCGTCTTCTGAGGTTACTGCTCGAATGACAATTTGATTTTGATAGGTGCGTTGATCGCCCATCACACCTACTGATTTAGTTGGTAATAATACGCCAAATACTTGCCATATTTTTCTATAAAGGCCATGAGCTTTAATTTCTTCGCGGATGATCCAATCAGCCTCGCGCAATACCTTTAGTCTTTCTTTGGTTACTTCTCCTAATACACGAATGGATAAGCCAGGACCAGGAAATGGATGTCTTTCACGGATGCCTTCTGGAACGTCAAGTTCTCTGGCCACACGGCGGACTTCGTCTTTAAATAATTTAGCAAATGGTTCAATGAGTTTGAATTTTAAATCGTCCGGCAATCCACCGACATTATGGTGAGATTTGATTTTAACAGCCACTCTTTCACCGGTTTTTGGATCAATTTGTGTACCGGCAGATTCTATGACGTCTGGGTACAAAGTACCTTGGGCTAAATAATCAAATGGCCCGAGTCTTCTTGACTCTTCTTCGAACACTCTTATAAATTCAGCACCAATAGTTTTACGTTTTTGTTCTGGATCGGTAATACCTGCTAATTTGGAAATAAAGCGATCTCTTGCTTTTACATAATGAACATGAATTTTAAAATCGCGTTCAAAAGTTTCGACCAACCATTCAGGCTCATTTTTTCTCATGAAACCTTGATCGATGAACATACAGGTAAGCTTATCGCCTATGGCTTTGTGTAATAAGAAAGCCAGAGTTGAGCTGTCCACGCCGCCAGAAAGTGCTAGCAACACTCTTTTGTCGCCAGCTTTTTTACGAACTTCGGCTATAGCTTCGTCAATGAATTCTTTCATTGTCCAGTTTTGTTTGCTACCGCAAATATCGACAACAAAGTTACGAAGTATGTGTTGTCCACCATGAGTATGGACTACTTCCGGGTGGAATTGGACGCCATAAAAATTGCGCTCTTCGTCAGCAATTGCAGCGACAGGGGTTATTGTAGTGCTGCCAATGATACAAAAACCGGGTGGCAAAGTAGAAACGCTGTCACCATGGCTCATCCAGCTTTGGATGACGGCTTCTAGATTGGCAAATAGTTTTCCATGATGGACGATTGTCAAAGGGGCTTTGCCGTATTCTCTTACCTGAGCTGGTTCAACTTGTCCTTCGAGATCGCGGGCCATTAATTGCATGCCGTAACATATGCCAAGAACTGGCACGCCAAGTTTCCATATTTCAGGATCTAATTGTGGCGCGTTAGGATCGTACACACTGTTTGGACCGCCGGACAGAATTATCCCTTTTACGTTCATTTCACGTAGCTTTTTTGCAGTTGTGTTATAAGGTAAAAGTTCAGAATAAGTGTCAAGCTCTCTTACTCTTCTGGCAATGAGTTGTGAATATTGGGCGCCAAAGTCAAGTATGGCTATAGTGTCGGCAGTAGTGAGTTGAGAAGGAGTGTTTTTAGACAATTGTTCTTGGATCATTTGAATGTTTCCCCATATCCTGATTTACAAATCAAGGGCTAGGTGCTTACTTAATTCAGATAGTTATAGTTAATTACTGGCGAAAAAAGGTATTGCGTAACGCATGATTGCTGAAGAATTAAACACAATTAGCCCTGCGGCCATGGAAATCTAACAAAAATAGGAACATAAATCGAGTCTATGCATTCATTAGAGGAATTTGTCCGCAGGTGTCAGTTGATTGTAGCTTTGGTTATCTTGTATGTATGTACAGGATGCGCACAGCAGAAAGAGCTTCTGCAAAGCAAATTTTTTGAAGAGCGGTATTTATCCTCCTTGCCAACAGAGTTAAGTGGTAGTCATGTTCGCTTTGACCAGCTACTTGGGGTTTACGATAATCTCAACGATTGGCAAAAGGGAGCGGTGCTCGAGCATTTTCTTGGACAAGTAAATGTAAATAAAGAAGAAAACGCCCAAGCTGCGTATATGTTAGCGCGGATTTATCAGGACGATTTGATGTCTGGACAAAATAATGGCAATCCTCAGGTACGCCAGCAGAAATACAAACAAACCATCGTACTTTATAGCGCATCCAAAATATATGCACCGCTTAAAGATAAAAGTTTCTGGCATTTAATAGAAACAGCAGCCCTTGGTGGCGAAGAAAAATTATTGCGCCAAATGCTCAACGAGAAATTGAATGAAAATGGTACGCTTGATAAAGCGGCTGTGAATTATGCTTTGGCTCAATCATATTTGAGAACCAATGAATTAAGCAAAGCAGCGGAGATCCTCAACCAAATTAGATCGAATTTTCCAAATACTGACTATGCATTGGCTGCTGGGTATTATTTGGCCACAATGAATGCTGCTGATAAAACTCAAATAAAGCAGAGTTTTAGATATTATTGGGAGTATCTGCAATTATGTCCCGATGGGCGCTTTAGCAAAGATATTCTAGCGAAGCTAACCAGTCTTGAAAAACAGCATAGGGCAACTTTCACAGCTAATGAATTTGCTGTGTTAGCGAATGCTTATTTTGTTAATAGTATGTTGGAACAATCATTGCGCTATTGGCGAAAAGCAGGAACAGATAAACATTTATTAGATGTGGCTCAGTGTTTGCTCAAACTTGGACAAACGAAAGCAGCAGAAGAATTTTTGCTTAAAGCGGCAGTAAAAAATGCAAATGATGCACACTGCTTGCCGATAGCGGAATTGTTGAGTAATGAGCTCAGTAGAGACGAAGCAATTATCTTTTGGAATAAATTGCGTGGTGCAAAAATTGGTCGCCAGGATGCTGTGCTGTGGCAAATTGCTATAAGAGAACCTCTTATAAAAGCTTTAAATGACTATCAACAATTGCTTGCTCGTTATCCTCAATCTGTTTATGCGCCAGAGGCGCAATGGCGATTGGTTTGGAGCAAATTTAAATCAAGTAAAGGTGTGACCTTACAAAATGTGGCAAACCTTTGCCGAGTCGCAGCCAAAAAATATAATCAATCGAAATTGGCTAGTAGGTTCTTATTCTGGGCAGGAAAAATTTCTGAAATGCTTAGAAATAAGGAGCAAGCACTCGCTGATTATCAAAAGGCAATTGAGTTCTATGGAAACGATTATTATGGGCAAAGATCTAGAAAACGTCTGAATGTAATAGGACGCATTGGCAAAGATGACTATTTTGTATTGCAAAGGCCTATTGAATTAGGGCAACAAAACTGGGATTGGCCTTATCCTGAAAGTGCTTTACAGCAATTGAGAGCGAAAAAACTTGACACACTTTATGTATTGATTTATTTGAAACAATATTCTGAAGCTTTATTGGATAGTAATAATATCGACCCCGAAATAAAATCATGGCTTTTGGGCAAAACAGCGCAGCCTCTGCTAGCTATAAACATGGCTTTTGAATGTTTGCGAGAAAAAGAGCGCTCTCAAAATTTAATAGATAGGCCTTCTAAAACACCTCTTTGGCAATACTCCTTTCCGCTTCTATATGACGAATCAATCAAAGGCCTCTGCCGGGGTACAAGTTTGACAGATCCTTTTATAATGCACGCCCTGATTCGCGAAGAGTCTCGCTATAATTCATTTGCTGTAAGCCAGTCCAAGGCTTTGGGACTATGTCAGCTGATGCCCTCTACGGCCACAGGCTTGGCGAAAAGTCTAGGTTTAAATATTCAGTCAAACAAGGACTTGTTTCAACCGTATTTGAATACGAGATTGGGTAGCGCATACCTGGCTAATTTAGTGAGCAATTTTCACGGTAATATGCTTTTAGCAGTTGCTTCGTATAATGCTGGCGCAAACGCAGTGAAAAGCAAGGTCACAGATAAAGAAAATTTTGTGCTTGGTGATC
The DNA here is from genome assembly GCA_027451745.1 of Candidatus Melainabacteria bacterium. Lineage (GTDB taxonomy): Bacteria > Cyanobacteriota > Vampirovibrionia > Obscuribacterales > Obscuribacteraceae > JABDBL01. The sequence continues at coordinate 27,980 of DAIDIP010000016.1, read as the reverse complement.
CTGATTATTTTGTGGAAGATTTTCCCTACCGTGAAACACGCGACTATATAAGAAAAGTATTTAGCAGCTATTGGCTCTACAGGGAAATCTATACAATAAATGTTAAAAACTAACGGGAAGATTTTCTCTTTGGTGGTGAAACGTTTTTATTGGCTTTAAAAATACCTACGTAAGCGGCGCGAGTAAACAATTCTTTTAAGGCCTGATGACCCTCTTCACCATAATCAAGAGTGAATTCATTAACGTAGCGCCCGATAAATTTGAGAGCTTGCTTTTCAGACATATTTTGAGCATAGCGCATGGCATATTTAACCGCTTCTTCACGATTGTTCATAGCATAGCGGATGGATTTTCTAAACAAATTAGTTAGTTGAAGAATCGTTTTTTCGGGCAAATCTTTTCGAACTATATTTCCGCCCAAAGGCAGTGGTAATTTCGTTTGTTCAAACCACCAAGCTCCTAAATCAACTATTTTATGTAGTCCATTTTTTTTGTAAGTCATTTGATTGCCGTCAATTATTAATCCGGCATCGACTATACCGTCGCTAATTGTTTTTAAAATGTCTTTTGAGGGAATGACGACCATTTTTGCGGCCGGACAAAACATTTTCAACAACCAGTATGAAGTGGTTAGGAAGCCTGGGACAGCAATTGTTTTTTTGATAAGTTGTTTTTCGGTAAAGCGTTTTTTTGCAACAACTAGGGGTCCGAATTTGTAACCCATACATGCTCCACAATCCATAAGCAAATAACGATCACTAACCTGTGGGTAAGCAGCAAAAGAAAGTGCCGACATTTCGTATTTTCCGATTAAGGCAGCATCATTGAGCTCTTGTATACTGGTTAAAATGTGTTTTATAGCAAATCCACGCGGCTTTATTAGTCCGGTAGTCAATGCATAGAACATAAAGGCATCGTCAGCATCAGGAGTATGGGCTATGGTAATTTGAGGTATTTTGCTAGGCATTTGGTACTAACGGTGGTGCGGAGTGAAAACTATCAACTCGTTGCTTGAGAGCCAATACAAATATGCCAATATGCCAACAAGCCCAAAATATGCTAAGGCGATTATTATCCTTTGAGGCACTGTAGCAGGTGTCTGGAATAATTCGTTGGTTGTGTTCAATGGCATATGATTAACTGCAGATGGAATAGTCCTGGTTGTGACTTTTGGTTGATCAGTGAGATCAAAATGTCCAGATGATGAAGTATCGACTATGAGGTTGTTAGTATTTTCAATAATAGCCTGATTTGGTTGAGTATCTTTTTTTGTTAGAAGTTTAAACAGAGAAACACAAGAAATGATCGATATAAAAAGAAGCAAAATTGAATGAAAAATAAATGTCAAGACACACAAGAGTGCAGTCCCCGGGATTAGAAGCCACTTATATATTGCATGGATGATAAAACCTCCGTCAAAAGGTTTTGCCGGAATTAACTGGAATAAATTAAGAAAAAAGCCAGTGCTTCCAGCGGCCATAAGCCAACCGTTACTGAAATTAACTCCAAACCAAAACAACAGAGCACTTGTGACGCCACCAACGAGAGGTCCTGCTATGGCAACCCAAGCGTGCGTTGCTTCGTCAGGAGGTAATTTGGTCATAGCAACATAGGCGCCAATGCCTGGGATGAAGATAGGTAACTTGGGCTCTAGTCCGAGCGCTTTCATCCAAATCCAATGCCCCATTTCATGAGTTAGCAGCAAAATAAAAACAGCTATGGCATAGGGGAAACCAAATAACATGGTGTAAACACCAATGGTAATTAAAGGACTAAGAAAAGAACCCATTTTTACGAACGCCAAAGCTTTCCAAGCTGCAAATAGATAAGCTTTTCCTTTGAGCAATATGATGCCCAAAACCCCCAGGCTGCTTAAAATTGTTTTTTTGTTTGATTTATCTTTCTTTAAAGCCATTTAGAATCCCTGAATTCAAGGGCTAGAGCTTCTACAATAATACAATGACGTTTTCATCTACCAGTAAGTCGCTAGCAAAAATTAGTTTGTCCCCACTTGCCTTTGTCGAAAAGCAGTTTGGGCAGGGAGTGGAATTAATTGGTCAGTGCATACTGCTATTCTTCCAAACACTTTACTACATAATTAAAGGTGAGATAGATTGGCACGAAACATTTCGCCAGTCTTATATGATAGGCGTTAAATCTTTTGTGGTTGTCAGTGTAACTGCGCTTTTCGTCGGTTTTGCCATGTCATTACAAATAGCCCGCGAATTAGTATTGTTTGGTGGTGATACTGCCATTGGTGGCGTCGTCTCTTTGGCTTTAATTAGAGAAATAGGGCCAATCACTGCCGGCGTTATTGTGGCTGGACGGGTTGGTTCTGCTATTGCTGCTGAGCTAACGACAATGATGATTACTGAACAAATTGATGCTTTAAAAGTAATGAGAATTGATCCGGTGCAATTCTTGGTTGTGCCAAGATATTTGGCTGGTTTGATGATGATGCCTGTGTTGTCTATTTATGCTATGTTCATTGGTTTATTAGCCGGAATTATGATTGCCCATAGCGCGGCTAATGTGCCTCCGGCAACATTTTTAGATTCGGTAAAGCAAACAATTTTGGACCGAGATTTTACGGTACATTTTGAAAAGTCGCTACTTAATGCCACGATTGTAATCATTTTTTCTTGTGCAATCGGATTGCACACGCGAGGCGGGGCTGAAGATGTGGGCTTGGCTACAACTCGTACTATTGTTTGGACAATGACTGTTATTTTTATTGTCAATTATATTGTGACGTCCCTAACCTATGCGCCTAGATAAATGAGACGAAAGACTAATATACCTGAACGTAAAGCAACTGCCGGCGAGCTGATGATAGAGGTTAAAAACCTTAGTAAAAGCTTCAACAGCAGACGCATCATTGAAGATATAAGTTTTAAAGTTCATGCTGGCGAAACTTTAGGAATTATTGGTCCTTCAGGGTGTGGGAAGTCGACAATTTTGAAATTGTTATGCGGACTATTAAAACCTGATAGTGGTGAGGTTATTGTTCATAGCAAAGAATTGGGACTTGTTTTTCAAGGGTCAGCTCTACTTAATTCATTGACTGTACGAGAAAATCTAGCACTTGCCTTAAGAGCGCGAAAGTTGAAGCGAGCTGAAGAAGAAAAAATTATTGTTGAAAAACTTAAACTAGTTGGTCTTTCTGATTATATTTATTCTTTCCCTGCCCAATTATCAGGAGGACAACAAAAGCGGACAAGCTTTGCTAGAGCGGTTACAAATGATCCTAAGATTATTCTTTATGATGAACCGACTACTGGACTAGATCCGGTGATGTCAACAGTGATAGAAGATTATATGATTGATATGGCTAAACAGTTCATTCCTGCTTCAATAGTTGTCACACACCAATTTTCTACTTGGCGGCGCACAACTGATCGCATTATTCTATTGCATGCAGGCCATATACAATGGGAGGGTAGTGCTGATGAAGCGCTTACAAGTGAAAACCCGTATATGAAGCAATTTGCCCATGCTACACGCGAAGGACCTATGCTTAGCAATGGAATTGAAGTCTAGAGGACCGGGAAGGGGATAGTTAGTGATAGAACGTACAAGTAGCGCAAATTACGAATATAGAGTTGGACTATTCACAGTCATTGCTCTCATCATTCTTTTTTGGGGCTGGTCTTGGCTTAAAGATTTTTCGTTGCGTCCCCCTCAGCACTTTATGGTCAAATTTCATGATATAGCCGGTCTAACTAAAAACGCTCCTGTGCAATTGAATGGGGTGCGTGTTGGTACAGTTGAAAAAATAGAGTTGAAAGGTAAGGGGCAAGTTTTATGCTGGCTGCGAATTCCCGCCGAAAATACAACTATCCCTCAAGGTTCGATGATCACTATTCAAACTCTAGGGTTGGTAGGTGCTAAATATATTGAGATTACACTGCCAAAACAAAATCCTGATGAGCCAGTACCCCCCCCAATTGAACCTGACAGTGTTGTAGTCGGACAAGATCCAGTTAGGGTTGAATTGTATGTCAATCGAATTGCTGCTAATTTCAGTCATTTCAGTGATTGTTTTGCCGATATAAAAGCTAGAGAAGGATTAACTAGTGCTGCGCGAGATTCTGGTGCAGCAATGAGTAATATTAAAGAGGCTGCAGCTAAGTTTAACCAAAATATGGATCGACTATCAGATGCAACAGTCGATCTTAGACAAGGGGCAGTTAGTGCAAAAGGCTTTTTTACTCAAGGCAAATCAACCTTACAAAATATATCCAGCATGGCTAATGAGTGGCAAAATACCGGACACAAACTCAATAAATTAGTAGATGAACCAAGCTTTAATTCAAATGTCAAAGAAACTGTACGTCTAGCAAAAGAGACCGCCACCAAAGTGCAGGAAGCTGTACATGAATTAAACAGAACACTCTCCGATAAAGATATGCGTGGTGATATGTCGGGTATGCTTAATAAATTGACTAATGCTACCGAAAACATAAATCAATCAATGCAAGTGGTTAGACAAATAGCTGATGATAAAGGATTGCGAAGTGATCTGAAAGAAGCTATGACAAATGCCAAAGACGCTATGTCTAAAGCTAATGAAGTATTGTCTAATCCTAATTTTATTACTGATGCGCAAGAAACAATGGCTGATTTGCGAACCGCTTCGGCACAAGTAAGCAAAATGGCGCAAAGAATCAATTTATTAATTGGTAAAAAACATCCACTACTACATATGATGTTTGGTACCACTGTTGAAAGCTCTGAAAAAAATAGCGATACGTCAGTTACAGAAAAGAAAAAAACCAAAGAAACGAGTATAAAGCAGAATGATAAGAAAGAAACAAAGAAATCAGTGACAAGCACGGAAAGTGAAGTGGCTGAACCCAATGTGAATAGTTTAGATAAGTCGGGACCTGATACACCAATGCAAATGCACGGTGAAATCAAATAGCAGTTGAGGCAATTATGGAATACGAACCAGTTATAGGGCTTGAGGTGCATGCCCATCTGAAAACAAAAACGAAAGCTTTTTGTGGATGTCCAACAGAATTTGGGGCGCAGCCCAATACGCAAGTTTGTCCAGTATGTGTTGGTATGCCTGGTGTATTGCCTGTTGTAAACAAGGCAATGGTGGCTTGTGCGATAAAAGTAGGATTAGCTCTAGAGTGCACTATAAGTGCTACCACTAAATTTGACAGAAAAAATTATTTTTATCCAGATTTGCCAAAAGGTTATCAAATATCTCAATATGATGAACCGATTTGTCGTGGTGGACATATAACGATTAGAAATAGAAAGATCCGCATACATCGTGCTCATATGGAAGAAGATGCTGGCAAGCTTGTCCATGCCGGTGCGGCTGGATTGCATGGGTCAGACTACAGCTTAGTGGATTATAATCGGGGCGGCGTACCTCTTTTAGAAATAGTTAGCGAACCAGATATTGGGTCTCCCGAAGAAGCCCGCCTTTATTTAACAGAATTGCGCAATATTTTACGCTATATCGATGTTTGTGATGGCAATTTGGAAGAAGGTAGTTTCCGCTGTGATGCTAACGTTTCTATTCGCCCAGTAGGTGCAACCAAATTGGGGACAAGGGCTGAGATTAAGAACCTGAATAGTTTCAGAGCTGTGCAAAGAGCTATTCAGTATGAAATTGAAAGACAAACAACTATTCTCGATAGTGGAAAAGAAGTTGTTCAAGAAACAAGGCTTTGGAACGAAAGCGATGGTAAAACCCACCCGATGCGCTCAAAAGAAGAAGCACATGATTATCGATATTTTCCAGAGCCAGATTTGGTACCTCTTGTTATAGATAGAACCTGGGTAACAGAGTTGTCTAAAGAAATGCCAGAACTTCCAGAAGTGCGACGCCAACGGTATATGGATAATTTGAAATTATCCTATGATGATGCGTTTGTTATTGTAGAATCAAAAGAAATGAGTGATTTATTCGATCAAGCCGTGAAGCTTGGTGCTTCAGCAAGAGACTGTAGCAATTGGCTAATTGGACCCACTCTTGCTTATTTAAGAGAAGAGAAGAAGGAATTTGCTGATTTGGCGTTGACGCCGAAAAATCTGTATGATTTATCACGGGCCGTTAACGACGGCGCAGTAAGCTCAACAGCGGCTAAGCAAGTACTTATAGAATTGTTAGCTAAAAAATCTGAAGTGGCTACTATAATCAAGGATCTGGGCTTAGCTCAAGTTAGTGATGAGGGCGATCTGCGCAAAGCTGTCTCAGCAGTTCTTGATGCCAATCCTTCGCAAGTAGAAGAGTTTAGACAAGGAAAAACAAAAGTAAGACAGTTTTTCTTTGGCGAAATTATGAAAGCTACTAAGGGAAAAGCTAATCCACAAATCATCAATAAATTATTGGATGAATTGTTGGTGCAAGCTAAAGTTTAGTTGGCTTATATTAAATACGATGAACCCAACAGGGCAAATCATCTATTTGTTGCCATCCTTTGTCTGCAGGTCACTTGCCGCTATTGCTTCAGTAATGTTAGGGATTACATCTACTTTGGCTATTGGCGCAATGATTTATTTGATTGCTTGGGGACTCACTCAGAAATTATCATTTAATGCCTTAGCTAAAATAGCTTAAGAGATATAACGGATCTTCTTCGAAAAAAACGAGAATAAAAATGGAGAAGTAGTTTGTACTGACGATTTGAAACAAAAAGGCAGCCAATAAATGTAGTCACGAATGCGTCAATTAAATATACAAAAGAGGACCTGTGTTGTGTGATTGAGTGTTGGTGAAGCAACAACTATTAAATTAGCGCAAAACAGTAGTAGGTAATAAAATACTGATTATTATTGATTAACTGCAAAGAAAGCGCGCTCTTGGTGTCTGATTGTTAAGGTCGAAAATACTAATACTTATTATTGTGACTGTAGTATTGTTTCCTGCTGCCCAAATGGCAATAGGCAATAACTTTCATGGTTATTTTTGCCCAGTTGTACAGATATCACCTATGCGTGACGACGTGATCTACACACCAGCTGGGCTTGGTGTTGTCACTTCTAAGGCGGGCTTCCGTATTCACCCTGTTACTGGTAGAGGCGATTTTCACAGTGGTGTGGATTTGGGAGCCAATCTCAATGATCGAGTTTATTGTTTATTAGATGGAATAGTAACTAGAGTTGGTTGGCGCGGTGCATTAGGGGTGGCTGTTGAGGTCTACCATCCTTATCCAAATGTACGCACTATTTGTGGACACTTGAATGCATATTCTGTTGTGCCTGGACAATGGGTTAAGCGTGGACAAGTATTAGGGTTTGCTGGTACTACGGGACGCTCAACAGGTGTGCATGTGCACTACACGATCATTAAAGAAGATACTAAGCAATATATTGAACCAATGGCGTTTCTTGGAGAAGTGCCTAAATATGTGTTAGCACTAAAAACAGCCAGAGTAAGGGCTACGCAACAAGCCAATATTGCAAAGCATAAAGAAAAAGCTGTAGAAATTAGTTCGACAGAAAAAGAAAAGGTTGATGAGGGTTTGCCCTTAGGTGGTAATGAAATAAAGCCGCCTTAAAAACAGAGAATTGCGAACCAGGAGTGTCGCAATTCTCTAATACTTCTATTCCTTACTGTCTAATATATACCCCAGCACTTGTCTTCTAGTCGCCAATTTTTATATCATAAGATTAAATTTGATGTGTGTTATCGGTATTGTAGTTAAGGAGAGCGCTATTCGGCTGAGATACGCACACCCGCATATCCTTCTGAAAATGAACGTGCATTATCGAACTGTAATTTAATTGCAACATTTCCTTCTTTGTCGACATAGCCTTTTTTCATACCGGTACGTACGCAAGCTAGCCCATCAGAAAACGGTTCGACCGAATCATAGTGGGGTTTCACTGCCACTTTACCTGATTCGTCAACGAATCCCCAGTGGCTGTGGCGTTCAAACATGGCCATACCTTCAATAAAGTTTTCTCGTGCATGCAAGGAGTCAACATAATTAATAATGCCGCTTTTGTCTAATAATGCGTCTTTTGGGGGAGATTTATCGGTTCCTTCTACAACGACATCAGCCAGGGCATTTTTAAAAGAATAAGCCTTAAGAAATGAGGGACTGATAACGGTCTTTCCTTTTTCATTAATGAATCCCCAGTATTTATCGATCTTTACTGGTGCTAAGTCTTCAGAGAAAGAACCAGCATCATTGAAATTGGGGCTAATGAGCATGCTATTGCGCTCGTCTATATAACCCCAGGTTTTGTCTGGCAAAACTGCTGCTTTGTGTTCTGAGTAAGATCTTACTTCTTTATATTGAGTGCCGACGACAAGGTTATCTTGTTTATTTATAAATCCCCAGCGATCCCCGAGGCTGACGGCAGCAAAGCCATTAACGAATTTTGTTACGTCGTCATAATGTGGACGAATAACCATATTGCCTTTGGTATCTATAAAGCCCCATAATCCATCTTTTTTGACTCCGGCTAATCCTTCTGAAAAAGGACGGATATCTTCATATTGAGGCTTGATAACAATATTGCCTGTTTTATCAATAAAGCCCCAAAGAAATGTTTTGATTTCTTGAGAAAGTGTGTTCTGCTCAGCATCTGGAACACTACTTAATGTAGTTGTAGCGGCGCTCATAGTCGAGGTGCTCTGGGGAGCAGTAGTCGGACTTGTTGTTGAGGTAGGGGTTGTTGCTGCAGTATTTGTAGCCGTTGTGACGGTAGTAGTAGTGGTGGACGTACTTGTGTTGGCAGGTTTTTTACCGCCACCACATCCGGTGAGTATTGAAGCAATTAGCGATGTGGCGATGAAAAGAGATATTAAAGAGGATTGTTGACTAGTACGTTTGGAGCTCATAAATTACCTGCAGATACTTATATGACTTAGCTTAATTACACTTACTAAATATTAGCGTAGCATTGTTTTAAGTTCATTATAAATGGACTTTGGTTTGATGGGCTTTTTTCAATTCTCTAGCTCGTTCAATATCAATGGGGTTTTCTATATTTCCTTGTCTTTTTAAAGAACTGGCTACAATGGCGCCATCGGCAACATTGAGGATGTCTTGAATATTGTTTTTATCTACGCCACTTCCTGCTAAGAGGGGGCAATCGGGCAAAGTTTGGCGGACACATTCAAGATCCTCTATAAGAGGCGCTTCGCCCGTTGAGTGCCCACTAATTATGAGAGCGTCAGCCAAAGCGCGGTTTCTTGTGTCTTGTGCAACAAGGCTGATATTTGGCGAAAATCCTAAAGGAGATGCATGTTTGACTAAAACATCAGCGAATATTTTTACTGATTTGCTTGCTCCTAAATGATGTCGATATAGCAAAAGTTCGTGGGCTATCCCTTCGATCAAACCCTGATCTGTCACCATAACGCCTGTTAATACATTCACACGAATAAATTGTGCTTGTGTAGCAACAGCTATAGCTAAGGCAGATAGTCCATCATTGCGAAGACAATTAATGCCAATAGGTTTGTTAGTTAGAGACATGACACGTTTAACAGCAAGAGTAAAGGCGCTGATAGTTATAGGATCGAGCTTGTCTTTTTTGAAAGGGGAGTCAAAAAAATTTTCAACAATAATGCCGTCCACGCCCCCAGTTGTAAGAGCAATGGCTTCTTGTTCAGCACGCTCACAAATGGGTTCTATTTGTCCATCCCAACGAGCTGATCCGGGCAATGGTAGTAAATGGATGACCCCTATAATGGGCTTGTCAGTACCAAATAATGTTTTGAGCATTTTATAAGCGCTCCTCCGGACTTGTCTCTCGCCTCAACGCGTGTGCCCACGCTCTTGCTAGAGCCGGCTCCTCGCTGCCTTTCGCTTTTCTAACATTCGTTTGCATTTTCATCATGAGCGCCCTTTCTTCAATTCCTTCGGCTCTGTTGAAAATCGTAATTTGCTCATCAGTGCTTGGTCCACATTTGTTTGGGCGATTGTATTATTATAAAACCATGGGATTTATTTCTTTTGTACATCGCAATACTTTTCGCTTGCATGAAAATCCTACCATGCATCCAGAAAAGCCAGAAAGGCTTGCTGCTATTGACAGAGCCGTTGCGAAGTCCGGCATAGGTTCACTGCTTATAAATACCACACCTTGTGCGGCCAGTGAAAATGATTTGTCTATAGTACATAGCCCATCTTACATAGAACAGATAGAAGAGGCGGCGAAACGGGCTAGAAATGAAAATAAGCTTATTCAGCTGGATAGCGATACTTTCATGAGTCAGCAAACTTTTGAAGTAGCCAAACTAGCAGCCGGCGCCAGCATGACAGCTATAGACACCCTTGCTAAAGACGATATTTCTAGCTCTTTTGTTGCTGTGCGTCCCCCTGGGCATCACGCTATGTCACAGAGACAAATGGGCTTTTGTATTTTTAACAATATTGCTATAGCCGCTAATTATGCTCGCAAACATTTAGGGCATAAAAGGGTATTGATCATTGATTGGGATGTTCATCATGGCAATGGTACTCAGGATATTTTTTATGATGATCCAGGTATATTCTTTATTTCGATGCACCAATATCCGCATTGGCCGTATGAAACCGGTTGGCTGGATGAAGTCGGAGTTGGCGAAGGTAAAGGTTTTAATTTAAATATTCCTCTTCCCCCTGGCACTGGAGATCAAGGTCATTTGCGGGCTTGGGATTCTATTATTGAACCGGTGAGTCATGAGTATAAGCCGGATATTATTCTTGTTTCAGCGGGTTACGATGCGCATCAAAGTGATTATATGAGCAATCAAAATGTCACCACACAAGGTTTTGGTATGCTGGCTGGTCGTTTACAGAAATTGTCTCAAGCACTCGATATAAAAACAGCATGCTTCTTGGAAGGTGGGTATCATACCGAAGCATTGGCTGAGTCTGTTGTGGCAACTTTGAATGCATTAGCAAAAGCTCCTTCTCAGATCGAAGAAGAAGAGTCAATTACAGCTGATCAAGCGCCAGAAGAACTAGAGTCACGATTGCAATTATTGAGAAAGCAATTTGATCAATATTGGGATTGCTTTAAGTAGCTGTGAGTTGACTTTATTCAACTTCAAACTCAATTTTTATTTTGCGTGATGAATCAACAGGCTTACCATCGAGAGTAGCTGGTTTAAATTTCCATCGTTTTAATGTTGCAAGAGCCATATCATCGACTTCCGGAGAACCAGAAGAGCTCACTAAAACAACTGAGGTTTTGCCATCAGCCTTTACTAGAAATTTAGCTATACAGCACGACTTAAAACATTGTTCGTGCAAGTCCGCAGAGATTTCTGGTTCCGGGCTATAAACTGGCTGAGCAATTTTGTAATTGCTTGAGTACTCAGCACCCAAAGTCAATGTTGTTGCAAAAGCAGTTGATGAATTGAATAACAAGGCGATGCCGGTTAAGCAATAGCAAATATTGGCACGCTGCGTTTTGATAATCATTTATGAATAATGCTCCAAGGAAATACGCTTATCATAAACCCTAGTTCAATCTTGTTGTAGGTCTGGAATTGGCTATTTGGCCGGGCTCCTTTCCAAAAGTCCAATTACAACCAATTAAAAAACGGAAAGGTAGAAGAAAACGTGTGCCTTGAAATGGACTACCAGCATTAGTTGCAGCTCTTGCATCAAGTAAATTCTGTATGCGAATATCCAAAGCATCAGGTAATAACGGATATTTTTGCTTCCATTTCTGTGGCGTTTTACAGCCAGTGCTTAGGTTGAAGAGAATAATATTTTGGGTGCGCAATGGGTAGGCGTAAAACATAGCAATATTAGTATTGTTTTGTAAGCCGGTCATAAATTGCATATCAGCAAGCGCCCAGAAATTTCTTTTTGTTTTATAGCCTAATGCAGCTACGAGTGAAATACGGCGGTCGTGATCCGGATATCTATCTTGAATGGGCGTGTCCTGAATATCGTAAATGCCGCCATTGACTTGCTTTGAACCTCGCAAATATGCCACAGCAATGGTATTAGAAACAAATCCATAAAAACCAGCTCCTTCTTTGCCAGGCTTAAGATCTATGCGGGTTTCAACCCCGTATGCTTCTTGGCTATCTACGCTCTGGCGATTATAGAGAGTGGAATTGCCAATTACCCCCGAGTCACCATAGTTTTTTAAAGTTTTATAAAAAAGATTTGTTCGGGTAACAAATCGAGAGCCAAGCTGCTGTTCCAGGCTGATGTCGACTAGTCTTCCGCGTGTAGCGCGCATAGGTCTTATAGTGCCATTATAAATTCCATTTGGAAGACCATAAAAAACACCATTGATAAACCCCTGGCTGACATCGGGCGGGGTGGAAAACATATCAACCGGAGGTGGGACAAATAAATCTGAGTAGGAAGCACGCAAAACAGTTGTTTTGGTGAGAACAAACGATGCGCCAAAACGACCACTAGCCTGAGCATCGGTTACCCTTTGAGTAAGGAAAGGCTGAATATTAAAGGGGCTGGCACCAGGGATGGTGGCTATAGCGGCGGCGACGGGCAGCGTATTGCCAATCACGCCATGATAAACGTCGGCTCGCACACCGGTGTCTAAAGTTAAGCGTTTTAAAACACCGGTTGTTGGGCGCCAACTATCTTGAAAATAAGCGCTTTGTAAATAACGAGATGAATGTACTCGTCCCATAGCAGCAGTGAATTGCGGACCTACAGCGGCAGAGCTGGTGAATGGGCTAATAATTGCTCCGTACGGGGCAGTAGTGCTGTTTGGGTCATTATTATAATAAGTGGCGCTAAAATCAGTACAAGTAGGACGATACTCGCTTAAAAACCCGGCTTTAAGAAAATGAGTCTTCAATAGAATTTTTGTAATATCACCCTGAGCAGAAAAAGCATAATCAAAACGCAGAGCGTTAGGAGCAATAGATTGCAAAGGCTGACCACCATTTATAACTGGGGTGGGATCAAATACATTGTGACTATGGAAGTTTTGATAGTAAAAGGCGTTTACTATGTGCAAATTCGCTTCGTCAAAAAATCGAGCAAATTTATGTTTGTAATTGAGTATCAGATAATCCTGAGCATCATGTTCATGCTCATTTACGCCTGCATTGGCTGAAGTGCGCGACGTGGGAACGCGTAAGAAAGATTCATTTATGCCCAGGGTGAGATTCACTTTGTCTCTTTCGCTTATTAGGTATTCTAATTTGGTGAGTAGGTTTATCTGGGCTCGATTATTATTCACATAGGCTTTTACAGGGGGCGAATTGCCCCAAGATGTGCCATTTACAGCGCCTGACGATTCTAGCCGCAGCTTATATAATTTGCTGTCTGGATTTTGACTGAATGCTGTGCTACCGCTGTACCAAAAACTGCCAGCTATAGGACTGCCTAATTGTTGTCCGCCGACAAAATATGGTTGAGCTTGAATGGGCAGAGACTTCATGTGAACAACAGCGCCTAATGGCCCGCCGCCATCTTCTGCTTGATAGCCACCTATATCAACTTTCATTGATTGTAATGATCTAGGACTTACAAATTGACTTTGTTGTAAGACACCGGCTGCCTCTGGCAGAACGACGCCATCGAGCTCATAGTTAATTGAATTATGTTCCCCACGAGTAATAATATTGCCATAAGTGTCGTTCATTACCCCAGGAGTACTTTTTATTAATTGCTGTAGGCTGTCTCCCGAGTGATATTGCTGAATGATTGTATGATCTATATTAGTTTCACTGCCAATATTATGGGGATGAATTAAAGTCCTTTTGCCTGTGATACGTAGAACATCAGTACCTTCTAGCTCTTCCAATGTGAAATCTAATTGTTCAGTTTGACCTGCAATAACAGTGACATGACGAGTTTCAGAAAGTTTTTCAGTAGCTGCTACAGTAACTACGTAATGTCCTGGTTCAATATTATTGAATGCATAATAGCCATTTGTAGAACTCGAAGTATGGTAGCGCTTATGCTCTTCATTTGCGTTTGTAAGAACGATGCGAGCATTGACCAAAGGTTGATTCGTCAAAAGCTCAAGTACTTGACCACGAATTTGTCCCAAGTTTATGGGTTGAACAGTGCCGTATATGGTGGCAGACGTTTGAGCAATTAAGCTAGGATTATTTTGACTATGATCTAGTTTGATAGGTGAATAATATAAAGTATCTAGGTTGTTAGGTAAAACACTCCCCGAGGCTTTTGGGTAAAGCAAGAAACATACCAAAAGCGCTAATGGGGTGTTGTAGTGATTCATGAGAATTTAGGAAATTTGAATGGATAGAGTGAGCATGGCAAAGCCCAAGAAATGGGACAACTCTCCTTGGTGATTATTTGGGCAAATTTGCTTGCTGGATATATTCTCTGGTAATGACAAGCGTTTGAAAAATGAAAACCGTTTTCATTGTTATAAATGTTCATAATGTCTCAACATTAATCGTTGACTGCTGAGTAGTTAATTGTTTGAGTTATTGCCAAAAATACTATTACAGTAAAATTAGGCGGCTAAATTGAAGAATAAGGAGTTGAAATGCGATTGAAAATAAGCAAAGGACATATGTGGCGGGCAGAAATAGACGATAAGCCTGGCACATTTGCTCAATCATTAGAGCCTTTTGCTAAGGCAGGACAGAATCTCCAGATTGTTACTGGCTGGTCACAGACAAAGGATAAACAAAAGGGTTCGGTGGAGATTTTCCCAGTTGCAGATGAAAAGGGCAAGGTGTGTGCTAAAGAAGCAGGCTTGCATGAGATTACCGATATAGTTTGTTTGATAATAGAAGGAGAAGATAGACCGGGCTTGGCGTATGATATGGCCAAAGCTATTTCGCAGGCTGGTATAAATTTGCGCTATGCAGTCTGTCAAGGAGTAAAGCAAAACTTTTTGGCTTGTTTTGGCTTTCAGAATGAGGCTGACGCTGAAAAAGCAAAAGAAGTTTTGGAGAAACTCTAAGTTAAAAGTGGATATTAATGGGACAAAATTAGGGCGCCACGTGGATCGGAGTCGCCTGCTTTTTCTTTGATTTTTTGGAAGAGTTCGACTTGTTCCTTAGTTAATACTTGGGGCATTAACACATCAATTGTGACAAGTTGATCTCCTCCTGCAAGTCCCAAGCCTTTTAATCGGTATACGCGCCCAGGCTGAGTTAAAGGTTGTATTTTCATAACCACTTTACCTGTAGCGGTAGGAATTTCAATTTCAGCCCCGAGTACGGCTTCGTAAAGAGAAGTCGGCAGAGTGCAAGTGATATTTTTACCTTCTATTTTTAGATAAGGGTGTTCAGTGATTTTAATTTTTACAATGAGGTCGCCATTTTTACCAGAGCGAATGTCAGCTGCACCCATACTAGAATAGCGAATTTCTTGCCCTTCTAATAATCCTGGCTGGAGAGTAATTTCTACCTGACGCTCAGCCTTTTGATAGCCTAAACCTTTGCAATTTTGACATTGCAAACGATTTACCGGCTTAAGGTTGACACAATTAGTACAAGCAATTTGATCAGCTATTGTAAAAGTCCGAGCAGCTCCTTTGATAGCTTCTTTTAAAGTGACTTCAGCTTCTACGAGAGTAGCAAGGCTTTGTATAGTCGCTAGCCTCAATCGTGATTCAGAAAGTTTTTTATTGACTGGTGCTGGCTTAGCGGTGCTTATCTCGATTTCTTCTTTGATTTTTTCATTCATTTGATAATCACTGTTTGCTAATGCCGTGTTGTTACTGATCATTTGCTAACAAGCCCCCGAATATTTAGTTCCTGCTTTTATCATACGTCTGGATTTCTCCTATATACAAGGTGATTTTTGTCTTCCAGAAGCAGTAACCCTTTAGAGTGAGAGATGAGAGAGACGACATATTTGCCATACCCATGTGGTTCATAGACTAAACAAGAGCATGATTAAGGAAAAAGATAGAAAATAAGATTGGCGATGGCAAAGGCTGATGCACTGTGCATCAGCTTGAACGACTGAGCAAATTGGTTTTTAACTTTTTAGAATAACTTTATTTCTGTGATTCCGGTGTGAGAAAGGGGATTATTTGAAATATCGACGATAGAGTTCCCAGGCGCGATTAGCCTGTTCTGGTAAATAAGACTTAAGAGACTCAGGCTCAGTAACTAGATCGCTAACCAGTTGAAGATTCTTTTCGTAACCTAGATACTCGTTGCGCATGTCTTTGACAAGGTCGTGTACATTACGGTTTTGATAAACAGAAGCTTTAGCAAAAATGACTTTATGATTTTTTGCTTGAGCATAATAAGATGCCCAAATGTCATCCATGCGACCGATGAAAGGTGTTAAAAAATAGTCTTTTAAAACAGAGCGCTTAAGAAAAGTATTCTGCGAATCAAAAGGAGCTAATTTGTTTGAAGCGATAGGAAACAAAGAAGGATCAAAGCAACATTCAGGAGCGTGTTCCATTCGACAAATAGCATCAATATCTGGGTCACCATTCCAGAAATCGGCCTGTATATCGACATGAATAGTTCTGGTGGATTTGCGAGTATAATTACGCTTGGCTAATAGTTGCAGAGGATAGCCCCGATGCCAGAGCGCACTGTAATTGGTGGCACCAATTGGATCAAAAGCCGGAAGATCTGTTTCGTAAAAATTAACTTGAACATCCTTTCCGACTAAAAGATTTTCACCCCAGCCATCCAATGGGACATTGTCATCATCAACGGTTGCGACAATATCAGCCCCCATTTCATAAGCGAGCAATAAGCCTATATTGCGACGTTGAATACAATTCCAGCCAATTGCATCAGAAAGATCTTTGTCGAATTTTTCTTGTTCTTGCGGAGCATAATATGTGCCACGCTTCAATTTGTAATCTTCTGGTGTTTTTAAATCGCCAATAACAATCAAATGCCAATCAAGCATGGCGTCAAATTTTTCTATGGCTTCAGTTGGAGGGTTAATGGTGGTTGTTACTATAACTTGTTTCATTCTGCCTCTTGTATATATTGGAGCAGTTATTATATCTAACAGCTCATCATAAAACTAGTTATGTGTGATTTTTTTTGGATCGATATTTGGTTTGAGTAGTGAATTCGCCTGAGCGAATCTTACTTTAAAGCCGATCGGAAAATATTCAAAATTGCGAAAAAAGCTATTATGCGATTCTCCTTCAATTCTTGCGCCCCAGGTTGTAGGTACTTCAATAACCTGGATGCCTAACCGGATAGGTTTAATAATAGTTTCGAAGAAAAATGGGTGTCGCACCTCTTCCCAGTTTATAGCTTGAATTAATTTGGTCGGGAACAAGCGATATCCGAAAGTCATATCGGTAAGAGTTACGCCATAGAGGGTAGAAAAAAACTTCTGGAAAATCCAGTTTGCAAATAATTTAATTTGGTTATAACCATTAAAACTATTTGCTTGCAACCAACGTGAAGTAGCGACTATTGCTTCGGGGTATTTTTTTGCTTCGGCTATTAGTTTATAGGTGTCGTTGGGATCTGTTTCAAGATCGCTAGCTAAAAGTATTGTATGGCTGCCACGAGCTAAAGCAAAGGCTTCTCGTATGGCTCCCCCAGCAAAGGGTAATTTCTGATGGTGGACAGTAATCAGGTTGGGAAAACGTTGTTTTAATTCTTCAATGGTTGCCATACTTGCAGGGAGTGTACGATCGCCAACTGCTATTATGAATTCATGGATGTCAGATGAGCAGTCTCGAAGAACTATTTCAACAGTTTTAGTTAGCGAAATGGTTTCATCCATGACTGGCAAAATTACTGATGCGGATCGGAATATGCTATTAGTCAAAGATGAGACTGTCCTTAACTTAAATTTGTGAGGCAATATATTAATAATAACATTGTAGAAATCAAAATGTATGGGTATAAAGTACTAGTTGCTGGTCTTATTTAAAATCAACTTACTAGGTTTTTGGCTTGTTTTGAAAAATTACTTTGGCTCTTATGGTTGATAATCAAATGAAAACATATTGCAATCAGGCAATAATACTTGCCGGTGGGCGCGGTGAAAGACTACGTCCACTTACTTATGATCGTCCAAAACCAATGGTAGAAGTACTTGGACGCCCAATTTTATATTACAGCTTACGCTGGTTGAGAGAATGTGGATTTAAACGGGCTATTATTGCTTGCAGCTATAAACATGAGGTCATTTCTCAATACTTTGGGAGGGGTGAGGATGTAGGTATTGATATTGCTTATGCTATAGAAAAAGAAGCATTAGGCAGAGGGGGGGGGATTAAATTAGCAAGTCAACAGCTTGACGACCGAAATTCTCCTGTGCTGGTTATTAATGGTGACTTAATAACCAGGCTTGCACTTTCTGATCTCTTTGCTAACCACAAAGCTTCGCAGGCAAAGGTTACTATAGTGACTGTACCACTACATAGCCCATATGGCATTGTAGAAATAGATGCAAATGATCTGGCAGTTCGATTTAGAGAAAAACCGACGCTTCCTTACTGGATAAATGCCGGAATATATTTAATTGATGGATCAATGTTCTCTGCTTTCCCTGACAAAGGTGACCATGAGGAGATTTTATTTCCAAGCCTGGCAGCAAACAAACAATTACATGCTTATAAGTTTGAGGGCTTTTGGCGCACTGTTGATACTATTAAAGATTTGGAGGAACTCAAGCAAGATGAGCCAGTTTTAGCACAATTGGCTTAGCCAGGTATCAATCAGAGACTATTTTTGTTACTCTGATCAGAAGACTACTTGGTGAAAATGCTGGGCCTAGATAAACCTGTTTTGATGGCGTATAAATTATGATGCTTAGCGGAGGGAATGAAAATGAGTTTTGACTGGGGTGGCAAAAAGGTTCTAGTTACTGGCGGTGCATCTTGCATTGGTTCACATTTAGTGGAGTCACTTTTAGCTCGTGGTGCAAAGATTAGAATTGTGGATGATTTTACTACGGGCTCAATGGAAAATCTCAAAGCACATTTAGAGAATGTAGAGATAATTAAAGCGGATTTGCGCGAACCAGGGGTGGCTAGAGAAGCCATGAAAGGTATGCAAATAGTATTTCATTTGGCTGCTGATCATGGTGGGCGTGCTTATGTTGATTTATGTCAGGCCGGGCCAGCCTCTAACTTATTTTTGGATGGAATAGTTTTTTGGGAAGCGGTACGAGCCAAAGTGGATAAAGTGGTTTTTTCTTCTTCTGGCTGTGTTTATCCTAACCACATACAAACTGATGTTACTAAGAAAATGTATTTAACTGAAGATCAAGTTGGACCTCCTTATGATGCAGATAACATGTACGGTTGGGCAAAACTTATGGGTGAAATGACGCTTAAAGCTTATTGTCATGATCTAGGATTCAAGGCAGCTTGTTGTCGCTATTTTATAGTGTATGGGCCTCGTGCTAAGGAAGACTTGTCGATAATGGCCATGATAGCCAAGGCTTTTGTAAAACAAGATCCATTCGAGATATGGGGAGATGGCGAACAATTACGTAATTGGACTTATGTCCAAGACATAGTGGACGGGACAATATTGGCCGCAGAAAAAGTTGATGATGGTTCAGTAGTTAATATAGGCACTACTGAGCGGTTACGTGTAATAGATGCAGCAAATATGGTTATTGAAATGTTTAACTATAAACCTAAAATTGCTAAATTACTAAATATGCCGGTAGGACCGGTAAATCGTATCGCAGATAATTCAAAAGCCAAAAAATTGATTGGATGGGAACCCAAATTTACGCTTAGACAAGGGTTAGTACCTACTATTGAATGGTACATGGATAACAAGGATCTTGAGCAAGTTAAAAAAATGCTTGCCAGTGGAGGTTTGCTTAATTCACGGAAAGCGGAACTTGCTACGCAGAGGTGAAGTTTTCAGCAAGTAATTTTTGGGGGGCACGAAAATGAGTTTTAACTGGGAGCAAAAGCGTGTTCTAGTAACGGGGGGCACCTCGTTTATAGGGTCTCATTTGGTAGAAGCACTTATAGCCCGTGGGGCTCTTGTTAGAGTAGTAGATGATTTGAGTAGCGGCATAACTGAGAATTTATTACCCCATTTGAAAAGTGAATCTCTGGAAGTGATTAGTGCTGATCTTCGCGAGCCCGGTATTTGTCGAAATGCTATGAGAGATATCGAATTGGTTTTTCATTTGGCAGCCGATCACGGTGGACGTGGTTATGTTGAAAAATGTCAAGCTGGTCCTGCATCTAACTTGTTTCTAGATGGTATTGTTTTTTGGGAAGCGGCAAAAGCTAAAGTGGATAAAGTAGTATTTGCCTCTTCAGGTTGTGTCTACCCTAATTACATTCAAGCCGACATTGCTAAAGAAATGTATTTAACCGAAGAGCAAGTTGGACCGCCATATGATGCAGATAACATGTACGGTTGGGCTAAACTTATGGCAGAGCTTACGCTTCAATCTTATTATCGTGAATTTGGAATGAAAGCAGCTAGCTGTAGATATTTCACTGTATATGGTCCGCGTGCTAAAGAAGATCACGCAATTATTGCCATGATAGCCAGGGCCTTTATACACCAAGATCCATTTGAAGTATGGGGGAATGGTGAACAAATTCGCAACTGGACTTATGTGCAAGATATTGTTGAAGGCACTATTTTAGCGGCAGAGTATATAGATGACGGTACCGCAGTTAATTTAGGCACCACCGAACGTATTCGTGTAATAGATGCTGTAAATATGGTAGTGGAAATGTTTGATTATAAGCCTAAGATTAATAAGCGACTTGATATGCCGACTGGTCCTATGAATCGTGTAGCGGATAATTCTAGAGCTAAAGAACTGATGGGCTGGAAGCCAAAATACACCTTACGCGAAGGATTATCTGAGACTGTGAAATGGTATCGTGCCAATAGGACCACTGAGCAAGTAATAGAAATCCTGAAAAAAGGCGGATTGCTTAAGCGCAAAGTAGAAGGAACCCCTGTCTGTTCTAAATCGCAAAATTCAGCGTGAACTAATTATGTCGTTTGGTTATCGATCCCCCTTATATTATCTTGAATTTGGAATTTTAGGAGCTTAGTGGAATGGTATCACTTGTATTTTGAATATTCATCTAGCATATTGAGGTCGGCAGCAACGTATTTCCCGGTCAAATGAAACCTTGAGTTTGGAGAGACTTCTCGCTCGGCTAGCCATTTTTTAAAAGCCCTGTGCTGTCTATCCCATTTCTCAGCCAGGTTTTCAATGGTATTTGCTTCATCATTTCTTTTTACCTTTCTGAGAAATTTGGCATACCAATGCATTATGTGTCCAAAAGAAGCTTCCATAGGATATGAAGCCAGCGTACAATTTCTAAAACATTTATCTGCTTTATCATTCTGACCCAAAGCCATGTAAGTGAGTGCAAGCCGTAAATTCATAAGATGATCGGTTGGTGAAGATAGAGGTTGGATGTGGTTAGCTAACTCGT
This sequence comes from Candidatus Melainabacteria bacterium, assembly GCA_027451745.1. Lineage (GTDB taxonomy): Bacteria > Cyanobacteriota > Vampirovibrionia > Obscuribacterales > Obscuribacteraceae > JABDBL01. The sequence continues at coordinate 6,713 of DAIDIP010000016.1, read as the reverse complement.
AAAATTTAATTGCTGTTGTCCAATGTTGTTTCCTGTATTCGATATCCCCGCATCTAATTAATGGCAAAAACTCTTTTGCCTCATTATTACCAGGAAGTTTTTTAACTAAAGCAATTATAGAATTGTATGTAGATATTGCTTGATCATATTGCTGCATTCCTTCTTGAGCAGAAGCCAGGGTAAATAAAATGCTAGTTTTTAAGTTGTCGTTTGGTCCATATAGTTGTTCACAGAGCAGCAAAGCTTTATTGCAAACCGCTATTGCCTCAGCATATTTGCTGTCTGCTAAATAGCAGGTTGCTAGCTGCATAAGAGCTGCTAATTGTAAGAACTGAAATTTTTTACTCTGATCACTTAACGTCGGTATTTCTAAAAGAATATTTTCCGCTTTAGTAAATTCGTTTATATTTTTGGCACTTTCTGCCTGTCTTAAAAGTGAATCTATTTTAGGTTCAGTGATGCAACAGCTTGTGAGTGCAGCTGTTATTGCTACTAAATAAGTAATTCGAAAATAGGCTGTCTTAAGGAAAGTCATTTTTTAGATTTCAGAGAGAATGAAGATTTTTTGTATTCTTAAGCTGTAGAATAATTGCCAGGGCCGTTAAACAGACAAGAGCACCGCAGGCTAAAAAAGGACGAAGCGCATTTAGAAGCAAGGTGCTTTCGCTGAGCGTCGTGAGAGAGCTTAACCAAGATATTAAAGGTAATAGGATCACTAAAATAGTAATAAAAAATCTGATAAGCTTCAGGGCGCCGGAATAATTTGTGTCATTGATTGTGCTCCATAAATATAGCCAGATTGCAGGGATACTCATTAGTATGTAGTCGTAATAGTAGAGATGCATCGAAAAAATAACTTGTAGAGTGATAGTCACTGAAGCAATTAGTTCAAAAGCATAATTGCTTATTTTTTTCAGCTTTGGATAAACTCTAAGCCAGAGCACAAAAGAGATAAGACAAACGATAATATAAGCTGCACTAGATATTAAAGTGATGTTTGGAATAGTCCATGGTAATCCAGCTAAGATGCTGCGAAAGTTTGACATAGACCAAATGTCATTTAATCCAATATAGCTGCGAGCTACTTCGCATAGGTAATTGGCTTTGACGAAATTAAGAACATTTCCCCAGCCTACGGTATAGATTGATAGCATTGCTTCTATAAGAGCCATCAGGATACAGCCATATAAAAATTTTGATTTACCAACACAGATTCCTGGAATGAGAATAATGGGCGCGAACTGAATTTTAAAGAGAGATGCTCCTGCAACAAAACCCGCCCAGAAATACGAGCTATTTAGCATAAGCTTAAAAGAAATAGCTATTACCGCTAACTCAATAGGCGTGCTTTGTCCTATTATAAAATTATGCAAAAAGGGAATATTTCCAAAACAAGGAACAACGCTCACTAAAAGATAAGGTCTCTCCTTGATAAAATTGCAAATAAGAACAAAGAGCGTTATTGCAACACAAAAGCTTGTGCCGATAGACCACAATAGCCATGCGTTGTATAAGTTTAGTTGTGCCAAGGGTGTTGTGAGCAAAAAGAGCATTGGAGGATACTGGATAGAATAAATTTCTATCGGATGCATGGGGGCTATAGCACGGGTAACGTTTTGGGTAAGTAAAAAGGGATCGTAAATATCAATGTCATGGTACTTAGTAAACCTTTGCCAATTGAGTAATCCGCTGGCATAAATGAGCGTAAAGTCGGAGATATCGGATACGCCGGACATAGCAATTGGTCTAACGTATATAAAACCATTAACGACTTGTTTAAGAAGACGGTTGCCAAACACGTGTGTAATGGCTAAACTGAATATCAGATATGCGCATAGAATAAAACAGACTAATAAAGATCTAAATTTTTCAAGCGTGATTTGATGAAGCGGGCTTGGAATGTTAATTTTCATCTTATAGTTCTCATTGTTTTTGCAATTTATTTTTTATAGCAAGTAGTCACAAGAAAAGGAACCCCCCCCCGAAACAAAAAGAAAAAAGATCTGCATGTAGAAAAGCAACTTGATTGCTAAAAAGATTCAGCAATTTAAGGAAACCACATTGTTGTGATTAACAAGCTTCCCTTTTCCTGTGACAAAGAATAGCCATCCCCAATTTATACGGATTATAAGTAAAAGCAGGATTTGTGTTAGGTTGGCGACTTTTAAAAATAATTTGTAGATTGTGTTTAATAAATTGCACATTGGTTCTCAAGTAAGAAAAGGAGTAATGAGTATTTACACAACTTTTGCTATTTTATGAAAATCAAAGCGGGGTCCGCGTGGGTGAAGTTTGAAAGGATCACCATAGCCAATATTGCAAAGCCAATCGGAAACTGGTCGATCGAGCCAAGCATGATGAGTCTTTGCTTTTAGAAAGAACAAGTCGGGCATTTCTTTTTTTGTTAATTCGGCAATTTGCGATGTTTGCATAAATTTACCTGTTATTTTTAGAAATGAGAGTTTATGTTGGGACTACCAATTGAGCCAGAATTTTTGAAAGGAAGTAATAATTTTGTCGCTAAAAATAACTACTACTAGTAAAACTAATAACATGATGACAATGGTTGATAGCAATATGGACAGATTCCTTTTGCGATGAGGATTTTTTTTCTCCACCTCGATAGCAGTAAACCTAACTCGCGATATGCTTTGTTCTCTATCGCTTGTGGTTATCTTAGGGGATATAGGACTTTGAAGCGCGGACAACAGGTTGCTGTTGACATCAAGAAGGGGCTCTGGTGTTTCAGGCAGATTAGGCCAGATTTCGAGAATTTTTTCCCCTTTAATCCATAACGTTTGATTGATTTCTGGAGGGTGGTCGCGCCCTGTATCCAAAACAGCATAATTTCCAGAGCGGATGCTTAATAGCTTTTTTATAGCCGTATAACCGAGCTCCCCTGTATCGTCGATGCAGCCGCCTAAAACATAACCGCCAGGACCAAAACCTATTCGTCCCTTTAGGTGCTCTTCTTTAGAAGAAATGCGCAATAAAGCATTAGGTACGGTTTTAAGATGAATGATTGTTTCGAGCAAATCACTCATTCCCTCTTCTTTGGTTAAAATGCCTTCGATAATTATGTCCAAGAGGTGCCTCTTTTCATTTTGCGCTACTGGACGCTTTATTGTCTCATTTTATTCTATTTTGCTCGAGTCTAGCAAATGACTGCTTCTTAGTTGACTGCAAAAAAGGTTTTTTCTATAGAAAATGTTTGGTAGAATCGCAAGAATGAAAAAGCGCATCATGTGTGTATTTGGTACAAGACCAGAGGCTGTAAAACTAGCTCCGGTTGCTCGGGTCTTGAAATCCTCATCAACTTTGGAGCCAATTATTGTTTTAACGGCTCAGCATCGAGAAATGCTTGATCAAATGCTTAATTGGTTTTCTATTAAACCTGACCATGACCTAAATCTTATGAGACCAGGACAGTCTTTAGCACAACTTACTGCTGCCGTTTTGCAAGAAATGGACACTCTTCTCAGTAAAATAAAACCGGATCTTGTACTGGTTCAAGGTGACACCGCTACTGTTATGGCCACTTCGTTGGCAGCTTTTTATCAGAAAATTCCAGTAGGTCATATTGAGGCAGGATTAAGAACAAATGATCGCTATAATCCTTTTCCTGAAGAAATGGCGAGACGACAAACGGCTCGTATAGCCACCTTACATTTTGCGCCTACCAAAATAGCGGTTGATAATTTGATGAACGAGGGAATTGAAGAAAATGTATTCTTAACAGGTAATACTGTTATTGATGCTTTATTAGACACAGCGGAACGTATAAAAAATATATCTATCGATAAGAAATTATATGCAGGAATAGATTTTGAAAAATACAGAGTGATTCTTGTTACAGCGCATCGCCGAGAGAATTGGGGTGCAGGTATTGGAGATATTGCTAAGGCATTACGCAGAATTGCTGATGAATTTCCTGATGTGCAAATCCTTTACCCTATTCATAAAAATCCAATTGTACGAGAATCAGTGGAACCGATTTTTGCTGGACATGAGCGCATGTTTTTGGTTGAGCCACTTGATTATGTGCCATTTGTTTATGCTATGCAAAACGCTTATTTAATTCTTACAGATTCAGGTGGTGTACAAGAAGAAGCCCCCACATTAAAGAAACCGGTTCTAGTGATGCGAACCAATACAGAAAGACCAGAAGCCGTGGCGAGCGGGGCAGCTCGGCTAATAGGTATTGATCAGGATAATATAGTGAAAGTGACACGACTCTTGCTAAAGGACAAGGAAGAATATAAGAAAATGATCTCTAAGGACAATCCATATGGAGATGGATTGTCCTCTAAGCGCATAGTTACAGAAATAGAAAAATTTTTTGCGAGGCAAAAGTCTTAGCTCAGCAGGCTTGGGCTTTAGTGTAATAAGTATTGATAAAAACAAGGGAGATTATTGATAATGCAGAACTATATTGCTAGTGATTTGCATTCTTATGATGAGTTTTTAAGCGAAGAACATAAGGCTGTTAGGGATATGGTGCGCGATTTTGCTGAGAAAGAAATTGCGCCGAAAGCCGCTGAAGTTGATAGACAGGCCAAATTTCCAGCTGAAACATTTAAAGCTTTAGGTAAATTAGATTTATTGGGTTTGCCGATAGGCGCAGAATATGGTGGAGCGGGGGCTGATTATCGCAGTTATGCAATAGCTGTGGAGGAAATTGGTCGGGCGTGTGGATCAACAGGGCTAAGCTATGCGGCCCATGTTTCATTAGGCAGTAATCCCATTTATTTGTTTGGTACAGAAGAGCAAAAGAAAAAATATTTACCAAAACTGACCAGTGGTGAGTATTTAGGTTGTTGGGCTTTAACTGAGCCTGGAACTGGATCGGATGCAGCGGCGCAAAAGACTACCGCCAATCTGGATGGTGATAAGTGGGTTCTAAATGGTACAAAACAATTTATTACCAATGCTACTCATGCTGATGTAGCGATCATTATGGCTATGACCGATCGAAACTTAGGAAAAAAAGGAATCTCTTCGTTTATTGTTGAAAAAGGAACACCGGGATTTTATGTTAGTAAAGTAGAAAAGAAACTTGGCATGAAGGGCTCACCTACAGCCAGCCTAACTTTTGAAAACTGTAAAATACCCAAAGAGAATATTTTAGGAGCGGTCGGCGAAGGCTATAAACAGGCACTTATGACGTTGGAAGGAGGACGAATCTCTATTGGTGCTTTGGCATTGGGTATTGGACAAGCCGCTTTTGAAGCGGCTCTTACTTATGCAAAGCAAAGAGAAGCGTTTGGTCAACCAATTGGTAAATTTCAGTTGATTCAAGGTTATTTGGCTGATATGGCGACACAAATTCAAGCAGCACGTTTGCTTATTTACCATACTGCTTGGTTGAAGGACAATCATAAAAGAGTGACTATGGAAGGCTCACAAGCAAAACTATTTGCTTCAGAAGTTGCTTCTAGAGTATGCAATTTGTGTGTGCAAATACATGGCGGCTATGGTTATATAGAAGATTTTCCGGCTGAGAGATATTTACGTGATGCCAAACTTTGTGAAATTGGCGAAGGGACTTCAGAAATTCAAAGATTACTTATAGCGCGACAAATGGGACTTTAGAATACAAAAATAGGATATTTACATGCCAAAGTTTTATCTTTCATCTTTTTTGATAGTAGTTGCATTAGGCAGCTGTGCTCGAAATCATAGCGAGCCAGACTGGTATAGGTATATGGAAAATGCACGTGCAGCTTGCAAAGATAGCGATTTTGTTCATTCGGATGAGTGGTTGGCCAAAGCAAAGAGCGAAGCGAAACAACATGATATGAATCCGCCAAAATATAATGCTGCGCCAAGTACAGCGCCAAACAGCATGCCGGGTGAGCTTGTAACTTTAGCTGATATGTATAGAAGAAGAGAAAGATATGAGAAGGCTCAAGAATTATGTGATTTAGCTATATTAATTTCGGACAAGCCTGAGTACCAATGTTTGTTAGCGGAAATATACGATGGAGAAGGAAAGCATAAAGAAGCAGAAGAAATTTTGCTCAAAGTTTTAGAACAAGGAGAAAAGACAGGGGCTTCTGAAAATAAGCAAAAATACTGGCAAGCAGTTTTTGTTCCGATGCGAACATTGGCAAATCACTATGTTCAAGAAGAAAAATTAGCAAAAGCAGAAGATTTGGATACTAAGGCTTTAAATTTAACTGAAGAAGTATATCCAAATGCGGATATAAGTGAACAATTGGCTACGGTTGGAAAATTATCTTTGCGTCTTGGTAAAACTGAAAAAGCACAAAAGCTATTTGAAAAATTTATGACTGTTAAAAGTAACAATGCAAGAGAGGTCTGTGAAGTATCAGGGCTTTTAGCAGATATTTATGTTGGGCTAGGGAAAGACAAAGAGGCAGAAGCCCTTTATAAAAAGGCATTGCAGGAGCCAGTAGGCTATGGACTTTCGCCAAGCATAGAAGAAGTTACTTGCCGCCATAACTATGCCAATTTACTCAAAAAGTTAAATCAGCCTGATGAGAGTAAAAAGATAGAAGTATCGGCGAGAAATATGGAAGCACTTTTAAATTCTAAAGCGATACAGAATAATGAAGAATGGAAAACGCCGACTATCTATCAATAATGGCTTATACAGACACCGGTCTGATTAATTTAGTCCATCTTGCAAAATAGCTTTTTAAAAACGGGTAATTGGGCAGTGGGTTCTGGAAAACCATTTTGATATTTTA
>DAIDIP010000015.1 GCA_027451745.1 Candidatus Melainabacteria bacterium | reverse complement strand
TATCAAAATGGTTTTCCAGAACCCACTGCCCAATTACCCGTTTTTAAAAAGCTATTTTGCAAGATGGACTAATTAGCCGCATGCATTATTACATGGTCACTACAAAAACCACATTGCTCTCGATTTTCATTTAGCGGACGCAAGCGCAGTTTATAAAAACCTGCGACGGGCAGTTGATTGCGCGTCAATTTTATTTGCCCAGTAGATCCCTTAGAAAAATATTCAATTACTGAGCGTGTATCAGACTTAGGACTATTTAAATCACTGAAATATTCGCCTGGCGCTATGACTTCCAAAGCTACGCCAGTACATTCATTTAGAGGTAAAACACTATAGTCAATGATAGCTGGAATACTAGTTTTTAGCTCAATTTGACCTACCTGCGGATTGTAATGCGAATTATCTAAATTCATCCGTGGCAAAAATTCGCTAAAACTGGCAGCATGTGCCTCTTCAATATTTGCATAGGCAGTCAATGGAAAAGCAATTGACACATCACGACAGTATCCACCAAAAGACCAGCCAGGTTTACCTCTAAGCGGCACTACTAGCCACTGTTCGCCTTCTTTAAGCTGCAAAGGAAAACTTACTTGATTAGTTTCATTTGTATTCGCCGAAATGTCATTTGTGAAAGCCACTTGAACAACTTCTGTGGATTTAGACACAAGCTTACGCGATACATTCACTTTAAAAACAAATGCGTCGGTTGACCAGCAAGGTATCTTTTTTGCTGACCAAGTATAAATTGTACGGCGTTTGGAAACAATTTTGGCTCTGCCTAAATTTTCAATAGAATGAACCTTAACTTTACTTGAACCGTTTATGCTCTGACAAACAACGTTTTTAACCACATCAGTATTTTTAGTATCAAACATTGATTGCTTATACATTTTCACTGCATGAAATTTTCTATCTGCTGCATCCAAAGAGAAAAAGTGGCTCTTTATTTTTCCTTGTTCTATAGAATCATGCAGTAGCCCTATGGGCAAATTTTGATCATCATTAAGCAACCAAACACAATTGCTATATGTTCTATCAAGAAATGGCTTATCATTCATTGATTCAAGACTCTTAAGTCCAGCAATGGCTACGCCATTGTATTTAACAGGTATGTTGAGTAAATAAATTCTTTCGCTATCCGGTACGATACTGTGCAAGCGTTTGAACTCACCAAGCAGCCCACTGGTCAATTTGCCGGCTTCAGCCCAGGCTTCATTGTTAATGTGCAAAATAAAGCAAGAGAAACTGAGAATGCAGAGAAAAATCGTATAACGAGTCTTGCTCCTCAATTTCTCTTCTTTACCAAAAGCCAGGCCAAACATTAGAAATGCACATAAAGGAATGGAAGCAATATAACCATATCTAGCGTCGAGCAAATCAGGAGTTATCCAGAGTAATTTTGCCATTGGTACTAGACATAGTAAAAACCAACCAACAAGAAACATTAATAGTCTTATTCTTCTCGGATTAGTAAGAACGCAAACAACAGTCGATATTACTAAAGAAACAATTAGAATAATCCAAAAATAATAAATTATCGAACGACTGCTAAAAACTGCTGAAGACAAAGGAAATATTATTGCCTGAAGGCTCTGCAACCAGGCTTTATACATAACTGAATTATCGGAAAAATGGAAAACCGCATTACTCCAATTGCCCAAGAAATTGCCAGTCATTATTTTGCGTAAACACAAATAAGCAATCAACATGATCCAGTAAATCAAGCTCCGCTTAAAAGCCGAAAATAAATTGTGAGCAAAGCTCTTAAGCCTAGATAAATCGGAACGTGATTCCTGGATATTACTGGCCACTAAAAATTCATATAAAAACAGAATGGCTGGCAATATTACAGCAATTTCTTTAGTAAGAAAAGCACACGCTGCAACAAAGAAACTTATTAATGCAAATAAGAATTTCTGTTTTTTTTGCCAAAGAATATAAAACAAAAAACTGATCATTATAAATAAACCGGTTAACAACTCGGTTGTACAAACAAACCAATTAATTGGCTCAGTATGTAATGGGTAAAGAAGAAAAAATCCAGCTGAAAAAAAGCACCAATTCGTTAATGGTCTTCTTGACTCATTTTGACCCTTATCCATTTCACCCATATTGCCAAGTTCACACAAAATGAACCAAAAAATTACCGCTGTAACAAGTAAATAACCAATACTTATTAGCCTAAATAGAACACTATTGGTACCACACAGCAAATGCTCTAAAAAAAGTAAAAAATTCAGCACCGGACGATAATACGGCGTTCCTTCATATACAGCCTGAAATAACAACAACGGATTTTGTTTGCAATGGCTTAGCCAGGCAACGATATAAAAGTCATCCGAACAAAAAAAGTTAAACATTACAGGCTGATAGGCTATAGCCAGCGCAATCAATATACCAAGAGAGAAGACAGTAACTAACCAACGTTCGCGATTAGTAATACCGAGCTTAGTCATCAATCTCTCAATCAATTAGAGTGTATGATTACTTGAGGCCAGTGCTGATTGCACACACACATAATCAAACTTTTTGTCAGCAGACAAAACTTCAATTAACTTTTCAGCCCCAAGTCCATTTAAGTGAGCTGTATCGAAGAAATAGCTTTGCGCAAATCGCGGGTCACCATTTAAATCAATGACTTCTGCCCCGTACATTGCCGCACTATCTCTAAGAGTATTCAAATACATATCGTAAGTAGGACCTGGCAAAAGAGACATATTGACACCTGTTAATGGCATATTGAGTAAAACTACTTTTACCCCAAGCTCTTGTTGCTGCTTCAAAAACGTCTGCAAATAATGTCTTTGAGCTATAAAAGTTTTTGGCTTAAATGGATTGTAGCGCATCATATATTCATGCGTATTGTCCTTCAAAGTTTTTGAAGGCTCAGCATTTGCGCCTATCATCCATTCGCCAACTTCAATATCTCCCATTGTGCCATCACGAGGATTCATAAGTTCGCGTAACATTGTAGAACGACCAATTGGAGCATTCACCTCATTAGTAGTGTTCTTATTACTAGCAAGCAGCCACGCAGTTTGTTGTATTTGTAATCTTCTGGAAGCCCGCCTTAAAAGAGCTGTTAAATCTTCACGCTCACGGTAAAGATATAAAGCATGACTAAGTAATTGATCTGCAATAAGCACAAATGTTTTATGGTCGTCAGACACAATTTCTTTGCCAGCAATCTTGTTCATATATTGAGCAGTATCGCTAGTCATAGGACCAGGAAATGCAGAATCCACTAAATCACGAGGAGCAATACCCCAGATAATCATGCGGGGTTTAAATTTTTCAGTAATAAAGTTTGTTGCTATTGAATAAACATCAGACGCCATTTGTCCACCAATAGCAAAGCAAAATGTAGAAATATTTTGGTTATATCTTTTCTTCAATAATTCTTCTAAATAATAAGAGCGATGATGCACAGCCGTATCAACTAACTTTCTGTATTTAGTCGCATCCCCTTCATTAACTGCCGCAAGCATAAGAGAAGAACCAAAAAGAAGAACATCTGGAGCCTGGTTTAATTGACGATAGTCCTTGACCGCCCACCAAATGAAACTCCGTTCAGGAAGACTAAATGGGTCTGGGCGAAATAAAAGTTTGAATGCAAAATTTACAACAAAGAACAGCAATATGGCAGCAATAGCAGCACTACCTAAAACCGTTTTTCCAGTCGGGGACTTGTACACATCTATAGGTTTTGACTGTTCCGGAAAAACCGAAAAGCCGCCGCTGTTGACTGTTACTTCTTTAAATTGCAAATTCAAATTGTGATTTCCATTTTGCTATATTTTAGCCGATCTCTTGGCAATTTAAAACATGATTGCCAAGTGGGCAGAATAGCACGGAAACACTCCTCAAAGCTAGATTATTCAATTTATTTGCAATCTATAAGAGACAAAGTATATATCAAGTATTTATTTATTCTAAATTCCTACTATATATGAGGTGCTTTTCGATATCGAAAATTCAGCAGTTTATGTGGATTCTTTTGGCATAAATGCCTTGGCTATTGATTCCAAATTAGATACAAGCAGATTAAAGCGCGGGTGATTAGTTGGCAATAATTTTATAGCTCGTCTGTATAATTGTCCCGCTTCATTTATTTTTCCATGCTCTTGATAAAGCATACCAATACTGTTTAACATGTCACCAAATACGGGGCGTGGATAACGACGAGCCATTCTCAGTAGTACTTGCCTATCAAATTCAACATAAGCATAACAATGAAGGTGACAATACAAAGCAATAGAAGTGCTTAAAGTTATAAAACGCCTAATATCGTTGCTCGGAAAATCCAAAGCAAGATCATTAGCCCGCTTCAATGATCTAGTAGCTTCAATTAGTTGCTCCGGGGTTTTATTCTTTTGACAAAGAATCATAATGTTTTTAACTCGATTAATAGCCAATCCCCATTCGACATAATTTCGAACTTTGTGTTCAGCTAACATAATTTATCCTCTTGTATAGAATCCAATAATTAGCTAGCCATACCCATCGCATGAGCAAGTGTTTGTGATCTCTGTGCTAGCTCTTCAATCGTCGGCAAATCAGAATTCGAATTTACAAATTCTCTTAAACCGGAAGGGAATGATTTTGTTACGACAAATATTTGGTCAACATCATCTACAGCTCTATCTGATACTTGTTTAACCGTATTTTTATTAATCATTTTTGCGTTATCACGATATAAAGCACTGACCATTTCACACTCCTAATATCAACTTTGTATCAGACGTTTAAAGTCTGATATAAATAAGATATGCAGTTAGCGTGACAAATTGGTGGCAAATTTAGCTAATTGATGCCACAAATTGAGGATCTATATTAATTTCGACCTCAAATGTTCTTTGCCATGGAAATGCATATTCAATTTTGCCTGGCTGAAAACCCAATACCTTAGCTAATTGCTGAGCATAAGCTGGCATTAAACGGGATAATAACAATTCTTGCTCTTTGTCTTCGGCATTTTTATCACGGATTTCTTTCCGTACCTGGGTTTGATATGCCCAATCATCCATTAGGCGTATAAATAGAAGTTTCTTGCGCATCGCCTCATCTAGTCCTTCATCACTCCGATGAGCATGCAAACAGGCGCAAGCGATAGCTAAAGCGCTTCCAACTGCATTACCTGTAGTGTTCCAGCCAGCATACGCCCAGATTTTTTCAAGCAAATCGGGGCGTTGTAGTAATAAAGAAATCAATAATGGATCACTACCATTTGAATAGGCCAAATCGCATATAACAACAGGAGCATGCGCTTTATTCAGCAAATCAATTACTCTTTTTGCCGCTTCACCAGAATCCACCTGTCGCAAGTCAGTTAAACCAGGCAACCATATATGATCTCCTTGCTTATCAGCTCCTGTATGCACAATAATATGAAAATCCACTGATCGACTAGAAATATCAGAATCAATCACCTTAAGTCCGTGAGCCTGGCATTGACAGTCAAGACTCCTCCCTATGTTTTGTCCTTCGTAATTGCTGCTAATATTTTTGCCATTAGGTGAGCTATATTGCAGTGTAACTTCTGGCGGCTCTGGACGCTCGCTGTTAAGATAACGCGCAATTAGAGTCATAAGCATTTCGTCAGCCCCAGGATAAGCTAATACATTATGCATATTTTTTGCCTTAGCTAAAGACAGCAATTTCTCTTTTTCCGATACATTTAAGCCATATTGTCCTGAGTCATCTTGGCTAAAAATAAGAAAATCAATATCGCTAGAAACAGCGTAATCAATCATTTTTTGATTGACAGCAAAATTTCTTGCCCTTGTGGCAAGATAATCCTCACGCACTTCTGGCTTAATACGAGATTCAATTGCCTTTAACTCCGCTTCAGATTCAAGTATACCTAACTCTTTTTTGTGCAGTAATTTTGACCAAAGAAATATTTCACGTCCATATTGTGACCAATATAATTTCTCTTCAGTATTGTCATAATTATCCGAGATTCGCATAATACTTGATTGAGCATATAGTTTAACCCCTCTGCCAGCTTGTTTTTTCAAGTCAACAATATCTGCTAAGCGCTTAAGAATAGTTTCTAATTTGTCATCGCTCCGCCTGGCTGGTATCAAGCCACCATAAAGTAAGCTATCAAAACAGATGAGCATTACTCCTAAATTTATTTTTGCAGCATTATCTTTAACCCAGTTTACAAGCAAACTCAGATCGGTGGGAGCCTGCAACGAGCCCATCAAATGTCTTGGTGGCATCAACACATCTATATCTGCCAATTGGCAAATTAGCTGTGGAAAAGTATAGGTAACTGGTCTATTGTCTGTAGGTAATAGAAGAGCCAGAGGCCGCATTATTGTTACTCCATCACAAAATGAAGATGTTCAATAATGGTCTTAACAGGTAAAGGATCACTTTTACCTTCAATTTCATTTACCTTTATATTTATATTGCGATTACTTAAATCGCGTATTACATCTTTTTGCAAAGCAATTGGAATTACAGTATCAGCTGATGCAGATATGATGCCAACTTTTATCGACACTGGTAAAAAGGCTAAACAACTGTCAAAACTATTTTGTTGATAAATTGTTGGACTATCATTAGCGCTCGCACCAAAGGCAGCTTCAAGAGATGTTTTTACTTGTGGATCATTGCTTTGCTTATATAAATCTTCCAGGTTTGCGCAAGGATCAATGGCAATAATACCAATAATTTTGTTTTTTATAGACGAGGGAGCCGTAGAAGCATAAGTCAAAGCAGCAGTGGCACCCATCGAGTTTCCAACAAATACAATTTTCTTTATTTTTAGCTCTTTAACAAGTGAATTTAGATTATTAGTAATATCCACTCTAGCAGCCGCATTTCCCCAAGATGGAGTACTACCATAATTTAAAGAAACAAAAGGCGCAGTTGGATACTCTTTGGCTATAGCCCCAGCCAAGCTAGACTCATTATTTGGCTTATACGGCTCATTATAGTCTCCGCCTAAGCTATGCATATATACAATAAGAGTTTCGTTCTGATTGATTTTGTTATTCTTAGTCAAAGTTTTTGCTTGCGTAAGAGCATAGCAATCTTCTTTGCCATCAATGCAACTGGCAAATTTATGAATGACAAAATTATTTGTTTGCAATGCACTCACATTTGATACTGCAACAACAAACAAAAAAACAAATATAGAAATCCCTAACCTGGTCATTCTCTGTAAATCAAAATCTTTTGCAATCAACCAAAATCCCCTTTTTCTTTCAATGTTTGCCGTGCGTTTTTAAAAATTCAACATCATTATTGCCCAAAATTCTGCCATTGCGTGAGCGCAATTGTAGAGATGACAATTCGAGTAAATCTTGTTTATCAACCAAGCGCGGCGAAGGTTTGCCTGAAGTAAACAGCCATTTGCTTCCCCATTGGCTCATTGCTACTAGAGTATATATCAAGTCTCTGCCTTTATCAGTAAGTGTGTATTCAAAACGTTCGCCACCATTTTTTCCCGTTTGCAAAATCCCATCATCAACCAGTTGTCTTAATCGGACAGTGAGGATATTTCTGGCAATCCCTAAACGCTTCTGGAAATCGGCAAATTTGGTTATGCCTGAAAAAGCCTCACGCACAATCAACAAATTCCACCATTCTCCAACTACATTTAAGCTGCGGGCAATGGCACAAGTTTCTTTGGCAAAGCTTTTATGTTTCATATTTTCATCTTAGCAAAAAGTTGCATCATGCAACCAATTTTATTATTCCCGTTATTTGCCCCTAATTGCCACTATGTCAACTCTCTTTTGGAATTCAGACAAAATTTTGGTTTAATAAAGCTCCTTTTGCCCTCCCATTTCGCTAGTTGTTTCCTGGTTTCTTCTACTTTTGCCATACTTTTGTCTGATAAAAGAAAAAGCCTGGCTTATAACTACGCTCATTTCAGTCAGGCTCTGTTTGATTAAGCGATGGGTTCCACCAGCTGTTTTTGGATAAATAATTGTCATGTCCCAGTTGTTTGGGAGAACATGTTCTAATTGCAGTGACTTACTTTGAAACCCAGAAAACATTTTGACATCTTTAGATGCAAGAGCCACAGGTCTAGTTAGCCCTTGCAAAAGACAGGCAAAAACTTTAGGCATAAAGTCATTGTGCCAATATTGATTAACGGTACAAATGTTAATGCCATTTTTTTGCAAAATCCCAGCCACAGGTATCCAGTCACCAATACTGCTATAGCTTAAATGTTTATCTGCAGCCAGAAAAATCACTTTTGCCTTTACCTCATTTTTAAAAATCATTTGAATGTTAGCAGCCATTAACCGTTCGCGCATTGGGTCAAATGCTGTTACAGGTGTATCCGGTTCAACGGCTACTAACTTATAGCCGGCTAATCTAGCGGCTTTAAGAAGAGCTAGATAATCACATTCACTCTTCAATCCATAGTCGGCAAGATTTACAGGCGACAAACTTGGCAGTATCTCGCCTGTGGCAGAAAAAACATCAAGCAATTTTTGCAATGACTTCGGCAAAGACAAAGCGAGATGTGTAGTCCCAGCTTCTCTTCTAAACCTTGCCAATAGACTGGTAATAAAGTTCAAATGCGGATGATTATCAACGCCAGGTCGAGAAATTCCCAATACATCATTTTCAATTAGCAGGTTTGTTAGCTTAATTGCTGGATTATAGCCAATCACGTTTAGAGCAGTTTTTGTTTCTATTAAATCGTCCATAGTCATTTTTACAAATCCCAAATCGTGTATAGAAGAAAGCTCTTGTACTGTCCCCTCCTCATCCAAGAAGCAATTGCGCTCAAAATATGGAACTGATGACTTGGCTACCTTTTTTGCTTTATTTTGTATATTTGTTGCAGGCAAATTTCTTCTTGCCTGGATATATCCCATTGATGCAATTTGCGCTATCATTGTTCTTCTCCATAATTTGTCCAAAAGTCTGGACTTTTCCACTTGCAAAGGCAGGCTAACAAAAAGTTGTGGCAGAACGGTGACAAAACGGTGTTAAAAGTTGTGGCAAAAATGTGACAAAGCACCTTTGCCTCTGGTCGCACAAAAACTTTTTAAGGTCAAAAATGAAACGGCACTCTATTTTAAGCCCTAGAGACATTTCAGTTTTCTATATGCTCCAGCTTCACCCTGCCTTAAGCGCAAAACAATTGTCCGAATTATGTTTTGATGATGTCAGTTATGAAACAGCCAGGAAACGTTTAAGACGTTTACATCAATCTGGATATATGGGTACTAAAACTATCGGCCGCAAAAAAGATAAGGGTAGACCAGAAAGTGTTTACTTTTTAAATGCCAAAGCAGCACAAGCTCTGGCTAACAGTAAAAACATTCCAGAGAAAACAATTTCTATTGGTGCACCAAATATAAAGCACCACGAGTATTTACTACGCTTGGCACAATTACATTTATCATGGCAACACACTGCTAAGAAAGAAAAATGGTTGAGTTATAGTTTCACTACCAAACGCATACTTAAGCTAAGCGAAGAAACTGCAAACTCTACAACCAAAGAAAATCCTGATGCAACCCTTACTTTTACCAACAAATCTAATACTCAACACACTATATTACTGGTGCTAGAAACTGGCAATTTAAGACCTACTCGTCACTGGATTCCTAAAATTACCGCTCTTTTAAAAACAAATTTGCCTATTTTGATTATTACTACAACCAGACATCGTCTAGACACATTGCGCAAATGGACACTACCTTTGCTAGAAGAAGCAAACTTGCCCTATGATAGATGTCTTTTCATGCAGTTTGACGAGATAGTCAAATATAGCTTTTTATCGATCTGCGCCTACAGCACCACAGGCAGTGCTATGAAAATCCCAGCTTGAATTTATTGTAGTTTCTCAGCAAAATGACAAGCAGAAAAATGTCCTGGCTGAATTTCTCGCAATACTGGTTCTTCAACTTTGCAGCGTGCTTCGGACATAGGGCAACGTGTATGAAATGCACATCCAGGTGGTGGATTAGCTGGACTAGGTAGATCACCTTGCAATACAATACGTTTACTGCGATCAAAATTAGGATCAGGTACAGGTGCAGCACTAATCAATGCCTTCGAATAAGGGTGCAGTGGTTGTCTATAAACCTCGTAGCAATCCCCTATTTCTACTAATTTGCCCAAATACATAACTGCAACACGATCGCTTATATAACGAACAACATCCAGGTTATGCGCAATGAATAAATAAGTAAGTTTAAATTCCTTTTTTAAATCCAGTAATAAATTTAAAATCTGTGCTTGAACGCTAACGTCCAAAGCAGAAACAGGCTCATCAGCAACGATTAAGCGTGGATTTAAAGCTAATGCCCTAGCAATACCAATACGCTGTCGTTGCCCGCCTGAAAATTGGTGAGGATAACGATTAACCATATCCTTATTCAAACCAACCAATTCTAACAATTCCAGTACACGTGTCCGCAATTCTTTTTTGCTTAGATTTTGATGCACCACCAACGGTTCAGAAACAATATCAAAAACACTCATACGTGGATCTAAACTTGCATATGGATTTTGAAATACTATTTGTAAATCACGTCGCAACTTTTTTAAAGTCCTATTGTCGGCAGAAAGAACATCAGTACCTTCAAAATTGACACTTCCTTCTGTGGCGGGTAAAAGACGCAGCATTACGCGTCCCAAAGTAGATTTTCCACAACCGGACTCTCCAACCAACCCTAAAGTTTCGCCTGACTGGATACCCAAACTTATTCCATCCAAAGCACGCACAGCGCCAACTTGACGGCCAAAAAATCCCTTATGAATAGGAAAATGCTTTTTGAGATTACTAATAGTAAGAAGTTCTGACAAAATTCACCCAAGCCAATTTCTTCACTTTTACTATAGTGACATTTTGATTTAATTGCAGCAAGCTTTTTAGGGTATTTTTACAGATAGATTATTCAATGTCCTGTTAAGCAGCAATAAAAATCTTTCAGCGAATTTGCGATTAGCTTGTTCAGCACGCATTTTTTCATTAGCTTGTGCGCACCAGCCATAATTATTGAGCGATACACTTCTTTCGTGACATATACAAGAGCAATTTGCATGCGAGTTTGCTTTTCTATGACGTCGCTTACGCGATTTTCCTGCACCGTAAGAATGTATACTCACCCTGCTTGGCAAGTATGAGTCCAATCTTTCTTGGTCTATAAACAACATAGATGGTACGGCTGGTTGCTTAGTATTTTCAAGCAACTCTTCTTCAGCAGAAGCATAACGTCCCCATAGTTCAGCCCTTATTTCTCTAGGTCTTGGTTCGCGAATAAAAACCACCCAAAAAACAAAGTAGAGAATCGCCAGCTCAATTCCAATAATAATGTAAGCAAACATACATACTCCCGACTTGTAAGTAAGTCCAGAGTTCACCTGTTATACGAAAGGGGTCACCAAATGTTTAAGACTATTCGTAGCGTTATCTTAGATAATCGCCGATAATAAAGAAATGGTTTTTTAATATTAGGATTGATATCAAGTGATTAATTCCTAAAACCGTAAATCCTTATTGCTAGTGGATTATAGACACTTAAACAGGTCTTGTCTCAAATTGGCGATATAGCTATTGTATAAAAAGTGTTATATGTCTGAATATTTGCTCGGTTTAGTCGGTCATCCTTTATCTCATTCTCTTTCTCCCATTTTACATAATGCCGCTTTGCAGGCATGTGGGTTGAAAGGAGAATATCGTCTCTTTGATATTCCTCCTGAAAAATTAAACTCAGATCTAAAGACCATATTTGATTCCGGCCTTACAGGCTTCAATGTCACTATCCCTTATAAACAAGACATATATAGATTGTGCGGTGAAAAAACAGCCCAGGCTCAACTAACCGGTGCAGTAAATACCGTCAAAGTCAACAATGAGAAACTGATCGGCCATAACACAGACACAATCGGTTTCCAGATTGCTCTTTTGGAAGCTTTTAATGCCAATTTAAAAAATGAAACTGCTTTGGTAATCGGAGTTGGTGGTGCAGCAAGAGCAATCGTAGCTGCGTTAGCCCAAATGGGTTTGGCCAAAGTCTATCTCAAAGGTAGAGATTCAGAAAAAGTAAATTCATTTATCAATGAAATGCAATCCAGTCTCTGTCAAATTACCAACAATCTTAGTGCTTCCCTGAGCCTGGAAATTTATGATGCAAATAAATCAGACCAGATTGCTTTAGCAGTAAATGCAACACCAATCGGCTTACTAAGTGAATTACCCGCCCAATGGCTAATTAGCCTGATAGATCAATTACCTAAAAATTGTTTCTGTTTTGATGTCGTTTATCAAAAAGATGGTTCAAAACCAATTTTTACCAACTTAGCAATAAAAAGAAACTTGCCTGCAATTGATGGTTTGTCTATGCTTATTCATCAAGCTCGCTATGCTTTTGAATTTTGGACAGGCATCACTATTTCAAAAGAGGTAATGTACGATGCCCTGCACATACCGCCAGCATATCGTTAAAGAATTCATCTAATTGTTCTAGCATTTCTCGATTATCATTTTGCACTATTTCAATTAACCGAGAGCCAGTAATAATCCCGTCCACACCAATGTTCAACATTGCTTGCACATCATTAGGATTTGAAATACCAAAGCCTGCACATATAGGAAGAGTTGTTTGCTCCTGAACAGTTTTGACAAGCGATGTCAAAGATAAATCATCAATGGCGTTCCGCTCAGTAATCCCAGTTACTCCCAAGCGAGATACCAAATATAGGAAACCACCTGCATGAGCAAGTATTGTTTTTATTCGATTTGTCGCAGTAAGTGGCGACAGCAAGAAAATAAGATCAATCCCATGTTTTAGTGCAGCAGGCTGTACTTCCATACTATTTTCAGGCGGTAAATCAGCAATGAGTACCCCGTCAACACCACATTCTTTTGCCTTCTTAAAAAATTTATCAATTCCTTGAGACAAAACAGTATTGAAATAAACCAATACTCCAATCGGTATGTCTTCATCTATTTTTCTTACATCCGCTATTAAGTCAAAGGCATTCACAACCGAAAAATTTGAAGCAATAGTTTTATAGCTAGCATTTTGTATAATTGGACCGTCTGCCACAGGATCACTAAAAGCAAATCCCAGCTCTAGAGCCGAGACACCGCTCTTTATCATTTGTCGAATAATTTCATAGGATTGCTGAGAATTGGGAAAACCAAGCATGCTATATGGAATAACCGCTTTGCGATTTTGTATATTTAATTGCTCAAATCTTTTTTTATAGCGATTGTCCATATTTTTCCACCTCCGCCAGATCCTTATCCCCACGCCCAGACAAATTAATGAGCACAGAAATATTTTTATTCTGTTCACATAAATGCTTCGCATAAGCAAGGGCGTGCGAACTTTCTAAAGCAGGGATAATACCTTCAGATTGAGCTAACTCATAATAAGTCTGCACAGCTTCTTTATCTGTGATTGCTGTATATTCAACACGTCCAATTTCTTGCAAATAAACATGTTCTGGACCTACAGAAGGATAATCAAGACCAGCAGATATACTATGTGCTTCTTGAATTTGTCCATCTTCATTTTGCAATACTTTGCTCTTCATCCCATGCAAACAACCTACTGTACCCTTGTTAAGTACTGCCCCGTGCTTACTTGAATCCAATCCCTCACCGCCTGCCTCTACGCCTACAAGTTTGACCTGTCTATCATCTAAAAAGGCTGAAAACATACCAATCGCATTTGAACCTCCTCCCACACAAGCAATCACATAATCTGGCAAGATTTTGTTTTTCAATAAAACTTGCGCTCGTGCTTCTTCGCCAATGACTTGTTGAAAAAATTTCACTATTGAAGGGAATGGGTGTGGGCCAGCTGCAGTTCCCAACAAATAATGTGTATGTTCAACGTTTTTTATCCAATCTCTCAGCGCTTCATTAATTGCATCTTTAAGGGTGCGACTGCCAGTTTTTACGGCGTGGACTTTAGCGCCCATTAACTCCATTCGTTGTACGTTCATATTCTGACGTAAAATGTCAATTTCACCCATATATATTTCGGTCTTCAATCCAAACAGTGCTCCTGCCATAGCGCAGGCAACCCCATGTTGTCCAGCACCGGTTTCAGCAATTATTCTCGTTTTACCCATTACTTTAGCTAAGAGTGCTTGGCCAATGGCATTATTAGTTTTATGGGCACCTCCATGAACTAAATCTTCACGCTTAAGATAAATGCTATTTCCCCAATTTTTTGAAAGGTTGGCAGCATAATAAATAGGCGTTGGACGTCCAGCATAATTTGCTAAAAGTTCTCTATAATAGAAATTGTTTTCTTCATCTGTTTTAAATTTTAAGAATTCTCTTTCTAATTGTACCAAAGCGGGCATAAGAGTCTCTGGAACGTATATTCCCCCATATTGTCCATATCTACCTGTGTTCATCATTTCGTCACCAAAAACAATTCTTGAAGTTTCCTTTTACTTTTTTGCATGTACGCGTCCTCAACCCCTGAACAGATATCTAAGACACTCGGACAAAGTGTTTGCAATACTTCGGACACATTACTTGAATTTACACCCCCACCAAAAAAATATTGTCCGAGTTCGTTTTCGATTTCGACAAGATTTTTTATTGCATGCCCTAGCCATTGTGTCTCTATGCAATCCTTAGGCTTATCAAACAATATATAGCTACATTTGTGACGATACTCGTGAATTGTATTCAGCCATGCAAAGGCATTGCTCCCCCTGGCATACAGGGTTTTACATAATTCGTGCGACGATTCTTTGTCCGCAATTTGAAAAGTTTTGATTACCGGCTTAGATAAATTCTCACAAAATTCCGGCGTCTCATTGCCGTGCAATTGAACAAAGTCACAAGAAACTCGCTCTAGAATTTCTTCGATGACCAAACTAGATTGATTTTGAAACACTCCAACAATTTGTACAGCATCTAAATGATCGTCACTTTGCTTTATATTACGTACAATGCTTTTAGCAATATCTGGCTCTATATAGCGTGGACTCTCTCTAACAAAGATAAATCCCAGATATTGAGCACCAGCATCTACTGCCAGTTCTGCATCCACGTTGGTACCTATTCCGCAGATTTTAGTTTGTATTCGGCGTTCTCCAACCATTATCCAATAATCCTCATTCCTGCGCACCACTCGCCAATGCTCTATGTGTCAAATTGACAAATGTTGCTTCTAGATTTGAACTGCGCATCAATACTGAACCAACTAAAAAATTAGTGCAATAGTCCGATAACTTATTTATGTCTTCAGCAGAATTTATACCACTTGCTGATATACAAATAATGCCCTCAGGTATCCGAGGTGCGAGTTTAATTGTAGTTTCAAGATCAATTACAAAATTATCCAAATTACGATTATTGATCAATATCACTTCTGGCTTAAATGACAATGCACGTTGTAATTCGTTTTCATTTTGCACCTCAAATATTGGCGTCATTCCTAATATCATTATTTGATCCACAAGCTGCTCCAGCTCGCTATCACTCAAAAATTTTGCAATTAAAAGAACAGCCTCGGACCCAGCTTCTCTAGCCAAAAAACACTGATAAGGATCTAGAATAAAATCTTTGCATAGTACAGGATGCTCACTATTGCGTACAACTTGCGAAAGTAATTGCATACTACCGCCGAAGAATTTCGAATCAGTTAAAACTGATATTGCACAAGCATATTTATTGTAAATCGATATAAGTGAATCAAATGATCTGGAAACATCCAAGTCAAGTATTCCAGAACTGGGAGACTTAGGTTTAATTTCAGCGATGACTTTAAGCCCTGGTTGTTGTAAAACCTTCACAAAAGCACTGCTGCCCCGCAGGACATTTGCTCTCAATAAACTTTCTGGTTGAGCTAACTTTTGTTTTTCGATTTCAATTCTTTTGTGAGCAATTATTTCACCTAGCATATTTATTATAAATTCTCCTACACTGCTCATACTTGGCCAACACTTTCCCTGATAGTAAAAGTTGTTCAGCTATATGTTGTCCTTCCAAAAATGTTTTTGCCTTACCGCTAACTACAAGGCCTGCTGCAGAATTAAGCAAGATCAAAGACCGAAAATATTCAGGTAAAGAATGAAAGTCACTAACTATCTTTTTAAAATATTGAGCATTTACCTCCGCTGTCAATTGTCTAGTGAAAGTACCAAGTCCTTTTTCTGCCATCAATTCCCTCTCTTTTATTCCTGATTTATTAACAGCTAAAATCTTATTATTCGAGCTTGGATCCAATTCATCCAAACCGGAATATGAATGCACAACAAAAGCATTTTTGTTATTGCTTTCTTCAATCAAATATTGCCCTATTGCCATTTGATGATTCTCCTGCGCCGCACCCAATAGTCTAAAACTTGGATCGAAAGGATTTAGAAGTGGCCCAATGATATTCATAATTGTTGGTCTGCCTATTCTTTTTCTAATTGGCCCGAATTTCGCAAGAAAAGGATAAAACTGACCTGCATATACAAAAGCGAGGTTGGTTTCCTGTAATATATCTATTGTCGTCTCAATGGAAGAAATCACAGGAATTTGTAGAGAATCCAAAAAATCAAAGCTACCACTTTGGCCAGTTATGGCACGGTTACCAAACTTAGTTACCTTTAAGCCAGCAGCTGCCAATACGAAGGACACAGTTGTAGAAGTATTGTAATGTGCTAAGCCGCTACCACCTGTACCGCAACAATCTATTAAATCCACATTTATTACAGGTATTTGGTTTAAATAATCACTGCTAATTTCTTTTATATTCCTGACAAATTCTTTAATAGCCAAAGCAGTAGGCTGGCGCTTGCTACTGTCAAGCAAATAGCAGTAAGCATCCTGCTCGCTTAATTTGCCTGTTAAAAAGTCTCTACATGAAATTTGATCTAACATTTTTCGATAAAGTTTTTCAGTATTTGTTTGCCAAACGGAGTTCCAATTGATTCAGGATGGAATTGCAATCCATAAAGCGGTTTAGCTTTATGTTCAACTGCCATTATTGAATTACATTTAGTTTCACACGCAATAATATTCAACTCTTCTGGAAATTGCTCTTCTGCCGCAATCAATGAATGGTAACGCATAGCTTTAAAAGTCTTCGGCAACCCATAAAAAATTGGTGAATCTTTTTTGATATAAATATCACTTGCTTTACCATGAACTATTTGTGGTGCACCTATAATTTTTCCACCTAAATGTTGCACAATACCTTGATGCCCTAAACATACGCCTAGCACCGGACAATTAAGTGCTTGTGCCTCTTTTATTATGTCCTTACATACGCCAAAATCTTTTTCTGTAGCCGGATGTCCAGGCCCCGGAGATAAAACAATGCGCTTGGGCTTTAGCATTTTTAGCCCACTTATATTTATTTGATCGTTGCGTAGAACTTTAATTTCTTCAGCACTTACCTCAGCCAATAATTGGAACAAATTAAAAGTGAACGAATCGTAATTATCAATTATCACTGTTTGCATATTTTAATCTCTCCGCTACCTTAATTGCCCGTAAAACACTTTTAGCTTTGTTAAAACTCTCTTCGTACTCTGCATCCAAGTCCGAGTCGAAAACAATTCCACCTCCAGCATTTACATGCGCAATACCATCTTTTATCAACGCTGATCTAATAGCTATTGCACTATCCATATTGCCTCGCGCATCAAAATATCCAATTGCTCCAGCGTAAATTCCTCTTCTTTCTGGTTCAATTTTCGCTAACAACTCCATAGCCCGAATCTTTGGCGCTCCAGAAACTGTTCCTGCAGGAAAGCAACTCTGAAAAGCATCAAAACATGATTTGTCTGAACTTAACTCACCTTTAACTGTCGTAGCCATATGCATAACATGTTCATATTTGTTTATAGCAGCGATATCATCCAGTCTAATTGAACCTGGTTTGCAGACTCGCCCTAGATCATTACGAGCAAGATCTACTAACATATAGTGCTCCGCTAGTTCTTTTTCATCCTCCTGCAATTGCTCTGTCAATCTTGCATCTTCTTCAGGATCTTTACCACGTCGCCGTGTTCCGGCGATGGCTTTGAGCATGACTATATTGTTGTTACTTAGCAGAAATGTTTCTGGAGATGTGCCTAAATAAACGAAGTCCGAGGTTTTGAAATAGAACGAATACGGAGACGGATTACTGCTCTTAAGAATCCTATAAACATCTAAAGTGTTAGACTCGCATTTTCCAGAAAAGCGTTGAGACAAAACAATCTGAAATACTTCGCCCTGCTCTATATATCGCTTGGTTTGCTTAAAGGCATGCGCATATTCTTGTTTGTTAAACGAACAGTCCACATCTATAGAGTCAATACTAATATTGTAGGGACTAGAAATATCAATTTCTGTTATTTGCGATAGCCTACTAATTTTTTCGCAGAGATTCTGCAAATACGCCTCACTCCTAAAACTGACAGCATATAGATCATTACTAGCATGATCCAAAATCAATGTGCTGTCATAAAGTCCATATTGGCCATCAGATACATTTGATACATCGGTACTTTGCTGCGGAATATTATCTAAATAAGCACACGCCCCGTATCCTAAATAACCAAATAATCCACCGATAAATGGTAATTCTGTTTTGGGAAAGCTAGACAGTTTATATTGATCAAGGATTTCTTTTAAAATGCAAATAGGATTGTCTATTCTTTCGTTTCTAACAAAATTACATCCACGCTCTTTTATAAACACCTTGCCGTCTCGAAAAATAATTTTCAGGACTGGATCAAACCCTAGTATCGAATACCTGGGAACCCCATTCTCTGATAGTTCAAATAAAAATGAATCACTGCAATCATCAGTAAGCGATGAAAACAATTCAGTAGCCTTAAAAGACTCCCCCGGTAGCATTTGCATAAAAACCCTGGTTTCCATCATCAATCCTCAAACACAAAACAAAGACCGCAGCTCTTTTCCAAGTAAGCTGCGGTCTTAAAACATAGATTGGTGTTATTCTGTTAGACTATTTCTCCAGAAAAAAGCCAACCCGGCATACGCTTACCTGGTTGTTGCAAGTTGCGCCACCAATTCAAAGCGTAAGGAGTTGTAGTAGAAGTCTTCAAGTCTAACCTTATAATAGATGGGCCTAAAGTCGCCTAAAAAAGTTCGCCAGGCCGTAGGTCTATAATAAGACCAAAGAAATAGCAGCAAAACAAGAGATTGTAACTATAACTAAAATGAGAAAATTGAAATTATTCGGCACTCTACAAATACCAGGTGATAAAGCCTTGTCCCACCGGGCCTTGATTTTCGCCAGCTTTTCTAAAGGAATAAATCATATAGAAGGATTATCGCCAGCGCAAGATTGTCAAAACACGGCTAATTGTATGCGCCAGCTCGGACTTGAAATTACGGCAGCCAATGGTGCAGGAAATAAATCTTATACCTCTATAAGTATAAATTCACCTGGAATAAAGCATTTAAGCGTTCCCCGAGGCACCCTTTTTGTTGGCAATAGCGGCACCACAATTAGATTAATATCTGGTTTGTTAGCCGGACAATCATTCACATCACATTTTGATGGCGATGAATCAATACGAAAAAGACCAATGACAAGAGTGCTCGAACATCTAGAAACAATGGGCGCGCAAGTAAATTACAATGAAGAAAAAGGTTTGGCTCCCTTTGCTATTAGCGGTGGTCAACTAACGGGCAGTGAATTTACACTCAAAGTATCATCGGCACAGGTGCAAACAGCATTGCTTTTAGCTGGACTACAAGCCAATGGTCGCACAACTGTACACTTACCTGGTATTGCTCGAGATCATACAGTACGTTTTTTTGATTATTTGGGCATATCATTTGAAAATAACCCCGTTAAGGAAGCTTATACTTCTGTTAGTGTTGAAAAACTCAAAGAGCCTGTCAAACCATTTCAATATAGGATACCCGGCGATATTTCTTCTGCTGCATTTTTTATGGTCGCCGCTGCCTGTTTGCCAGGCTCCAAACTTTTGCTGACCGATATAGGAATTAACGCCGGACGCAATTTGGTCATTAATGTATTAAAACGAATGGGTGCTGATATTACATTACTCAATGAGCACATAATAGCCAATGAACCAATTGCTGATATACAAATTTCAAGCAGCGATCGATTAATGGGTACCAATATTGCCAATGAAGAGGTTGCCTCAGGTGTTGACGAAATTCCTGTTCTTGCTTTAGCCGGTGCTCTTTGTGATGGCACATTTACTGTTAGTGGTGCAGAAGAAATGCGCCATAAAGAAAGTGACAGATTGAAATTAATTACGGACAATTTAAAAGCCGCAGGGGCAGACATAACAGAATCAAAAGATGGATTTACTATAGTAGGCAAAAAGAATATTGCTGGCGGATCTCCATGGAAGACAGCGATGGATCACCGTCTTGCAATGTCTGGATTAATAGCCAATTTGTTGTTTGATAATCCTTTAGAAATTGAAGAAACTGATTCAACTGCAATTTCGTATCCAACTTTCGCTAGGGATTTAGGCTCTCTTGTCTGTTAAATTTAGCAAGAGTAATTTCTATATCACTCTTTTTGATAAGTTCCTTATACTCAACTATACCCAAATCGTTTCTAGGCAACACCATTTTTATTCCTTCACCTTCGCGCTTTTTGTCTAGGAACATACTATCTAGCAAAGCTTCAACTTTAAGACCTTTTGGAATTGTAGTTGGCAATCCAGCCGCTTCAATCAAACCAAGAGCTCTATGTTTATCAGCTTCACCAATTTGACCACGTAAAACAGCCATTTGAAAAGCAAAAGCCATGCCTATTGCTACTGCTTCTCCGTGGCTTAAGTCAAATTTGCTCACGCTTTCTAAAGCATGTCCAAGCGTATGTCCTAAATTCAAACAGCGGCGCAGTGCTTTTTCTTGTGGATCTGTGGCGACTATAGCTAATTTCATTTTTATGCAAGCAATAATAATTCCTGAAAGCAATTCATTATCCCAGCTAAGATCGGGCGCGTTATCAAGCAAAATAGAGAGCAATGATCTAGGTCCCTGTAAATATTCTGTTTCACTGGCAATAGTTTTTTCCAAAAAACTATATTTTATAATCTCTGCTAAACCGGATACAAACTGCTTCTTTGGTAAACAAGCCAGTGTATTTGTATCTACTATAATGGCTTTAGCAAAACAATAATTGCCAATTAAATTTTTGCCCGAATTAAAATTTATACCTGTTTTTCCGCCAATGGCTGCATCTACCTGGGCTAGCAATGTTGTTGGAATAACTACTAAATTAATTCCACGCAAATATGTTGAAGCAGCAAATCCGCCAATGTCCGAAACCGTACCACCACCAAATGCAATTATTGTATCTTGACGAGAAAACTTTAATTCGTACAAAACACCCCATATTTTTATAAGTTCATTTACCGATTTACACTCTTCACCATCTGAAATTTCTAAATTATGCAAAGAAACATCTTTTGCATGAAGACTATTTCTAATATGATCTATTTGCTCAGCAAATAGCTTTGATTGATGAAGAAGCAGTATATTCTTTCCTGCATCTATTTGCATCAAAATATCTGTCAACTTAGTAATGGCATCAATACCGACTACAACTCTTGTACCAATAGAAAGTGTTGATTGCCAGTTAAGATTTAACGATCCGCTATGATGAGCTTTATGTTTGATCATTATTACTTACCAATTTTTGTTTTGCTCTTTTTGCTATGACTATTATTGGCAATTGTTCGACAATATTCTCTATATTGTTTTACTGCATTTTCTAAATCAACAATGCTATCTCCACCAAATTTGTCTAATAAAGTTGAAGTAAGAATAATATTTACCATCGCCTTGCACACCACAGCACAAGCTGAAACTGCGCAAACATCTGACCTCTCATAATGTCCTGTTTCTTCGGTAAACTCAGGAAAAGAAAGTGATTCGAGTCCATTGCGTAAAGTAGGTAAAGGCTTCATATAAGCGCGTACTACTAAGCGCTCACCATTAGTCATGCCTCCCTCTAATCCACCTGCATGATTAGTTTTTCTTTTGAACGGCAATGATGAGTTTTCATCTGGAAAAATAGCATCGTGACACAAAGAGCCAGGTTTAACAGAACTATTAATCCCATCGCCCATTTCTACTGCCTTAACAGCTTGCACACTCATAATAGCTTGGGCTAATTTACCATCTAATTTTAGATCCCATTGCGTATAACTACCAAGTCCTACAGGTAGACCCTCGACAATTATCTCCACAGCCCCACCTAAAGTATCGCCTTCTTGCCAAGTCTTGTTTATTAACGTTTTCATTTCTTCAGCAGCATCATTGTCTATACATAGCAAATCTGCAGCCTGTGCCAGTTTGTCAATTTCATCAATGGAGATATTCTGACTTTCTTTTTTTATTTTGATATCACCAATTTGCAAAACATGAGCCGTAGATTGAATTCCCAACGAACTCAATAGTTGCTGACATAAAGCCCCCGCTGCTACTCGTACAGCTGTTTCACGAGCAGAAGACCGCTCCAAAACATCTCTTATATCTCTTTGATGAAATTTTATTGTTCCCGATAAGTCAGCGTGTCCTGGTCGAAAACGCTTTATGGCTTTTGCTTCCATTTGTGCAATTACATCTTTATTAGTCATATCAACCTCATTAGTTGACATCACACATGTCCAATTCTCAGATTCTCGATTATTAACTAATAGAGTTATTGGTGCACCACTAGTAATACCATGTCTGACACCGCTCAACACAACAGCCTCATCAGTTTCTAGTTTTTGGCGACTGCTGCGTCCATAACCACCTTGTCTGCGAGCCAATTCAGAATTGATATTTGCCAAATTTACCTTTAAACCAGCCGGAACCCCTTCTACAAACGCAAAAATGCCCTTGCCGTGTGACTCCCCACTTGTATAAAATCGAAACATGTCGTGATTATTCCTTTAAAGCCAGCTCATATTCAGAATGTTCTAAGCAGGTTCTTTATAATAAACAGTGCTAGTTTACCAATATTCTATTTTCAAAGCACTTACTTGGCAAAATTCAATAAGTATCAATAAATATGGTTTAGACATAAGAATATATAGTACATGGAATTAGTCTCAGACAATATAGATTTTCAGATCACAGACTTATTTTTACCAATGATTATTCTCATTGGTCCTCCTGGCGCAGGTAAAACCGCTGTCGGAGAATATCTAGCTAAAGACCTGGGCTGGAATTCTTTAGACACAGATGCAGTCATTGAACAGGCAACCGATATAAAAATAACCGATATTTTCTCCCGTTTTGGAGAAGATATTTTTCGCAAACTAGAAAAGGCATTGGTAGAACATCTTTGTACCCTTTCTAAAACTTCGTTTCCTTATACCCATAACAAAGGACAAGGTACTGTTTTGTCTTGCGGTGGCGGACTACCTGTTCCACCAGAAAACTTTTTCAAACTTTCCAAATTAGGCACAATCGTTGCTCTGCAGGCTCCAGCAAATATACTTATGGAAAGAGTGAGCAGCATGCGGCATAGACCCTTACTCGATACAAATACTGATGGTGAGCCCGAAGACAATAGACGGTCACGCTTAGAAAGTCTTATAAAACAGCGTAAAGAGATTTATGAACAGGCCACTCTTATCATCGATACGAGTAATAAGACGATAGATGCCGTAGCGCGTGATCTTAGAACTAAATTAGGTCTTTGAAATATCATTTTTGATATTTTCTGCTTAGTTCGAATACCAGCTCATATAGTTTACCAATGGCTGAAGAGACTTCAGGATCGCAAGACAAAGCAGTAATTCTTGTCAAAACATCTTTTTCTCTTTTTTGATCGAGAATGGGAATGTTTGAATCATGCTTTATTTTTGCTACTTCTTTCAATAAATAAAAGCGCTTTTCCAGCAAAGACCAAATAGTAGAATCTAATTTATCTATCTCTTGCCGCAAAGAAGAAAGTCGAGCATCTGCTTCAGTCATCGATTCGCATGCCTCATCATTTCTTCGTGGTATCTAGCACCATGGGCAGCACCACGAGGAACAATTTCTTCGATTCGTTCCAGATCTGCCACACTCAATTTTACTTCTAAACTGCCAATATTTTCTTCTAAGTATTTGCGTCTCTTTGTACCCGGAATAGGAATAATATCGTCGCCCTGCGCAAGCACCCAGGACAAAACCAATTGAGCTACTGTACAAGATTTTTCATTAGCAAATGATTTTAGGCGCTCCACAATTTGCAAATTTTTTTCAAAATTTTCATTCTGAAACCGGGGAAATTTTCTTCTATTATCATCAGCAGGCAAATCAGCTACTTGCTCAATCTTTCCTGTCAAAAATCCGCGTCCTAAAGGAGAAAAAGGTACAAATGCTATGCCAAGCTCTCGACAGGTTTTTATAATTTCATCCTCTGGATCACGGGTCCAAAGCGAATATTCGCTTTGCAAAGCACTTATTGGATGGATTTTATACGCTTTACGCAAAGTTGCAGGACTTGTTTCGGATAGACCAATATAACGAACTTTGCCTTGTTTAACTAGACTGGACATAGCACCAACCGTTTCTTCAATAGGAGTATTTGGATCAACACGATGAAGATAATAAAGGTCAATAGTATCTATTTTCAATCGCTGAAGACTAGCTTCACAGGCTGAAAAAGCATGTTTCGGACTACCATTAACCTCGATCTTCTTTGGATCGCTTAACGCACCCACAAAACCAAATTTAGTAGCAATAAAAAATTTATCTCTTTTTTCTTTTATTGCCTGTCCCACTAATTCTTCATTGATAAAAGGACCATAAATATCAGCAGTATCCAAAAAATTAAGGCCCAATTCTAATGCTCTATGAATAGTAGCAAGAGACTCCTTATCATCTCTAACACCGTATGATTGCGACATACCCATGCAACCAAGACCTAAAGCTGAAACTTCCGGACCACTTTTTCCTAATTTTCTCATCTGCATATCAACGCTTACCCGAATTAACTGCTAATTGCTCAAGCTATTCTTAAACTTTACGACAAATCATTGTTCAAACAGTTATAATAGCTCATACTGTTTAGATTTGCTTCTATATCTTCTTAAATTCACCGTCCGCTATCACAATCACAGTAACAATTTTTCTATTAATGACCAGAACATATAAATTAGTTGGCATCCAAGGTGGTTCTGGCAGCTTCAATGAATTAGCTGCAACAACAAACCTTGGTAATGTCGGTATAACTGATTATCAGTTGTGCTACTTACACACTACTGAAAATGTATTTCAATCCCTGGAAAAGAAAGAAATTGACTTGGGTCAATTTGCCGTTCGTAATTCACTCGGCGGTGAAGTAGAAGAAAGCACTAAAGCTATGGCAGGACGAAATTTCATCGTATTGGCTGAATACACCATAAAAATTGCTCACGTTTTAATGACCGGACCTAATACAGAACTTTCGGACATTGAAACAATAATTACCCACCCGCAAGTACTGCGTCAATGCAAACAAAATTTGAAAAAACAGTATAGCAATATTAAATTGAATGTTTGCGAAGGTGACCTTGTCGATCCAGCCAAAGTAGCAGAGCTACTTGGCGAAGGAAAGCTGCCAAAGAGCGTCGCGACAGTAAGCAATAAAGCATTGGCTCAGTTGCATGGTCTAAATATAATTGCTGAAAATTTACAGGATGCAGACAATAATTACACAACCTTTCTACTAGTTGCCTTAACTCAATAAGAAATCCTAATTAACAATCACTTGACTAATAAAATACACCAAGTTACCATGCTCTTACTAATTGAAATCCGCAATTTTGCAGCACAATAGCCTCGCTAGGTAATTGGCAACATGTACAACAAAACTTTTTTCTTTTGGAATTTTAATGAGGTTCATCTGCAGTAGAGAGCTATTGTGCTCGCTCAGATGAACCGCAGATCTAAGTGATCTGCGGTTTTTTTATTTAAATAAGGAGTATCCATGTTAGATAAAAGGAAATATAGCCGAGCAAAGGGCGACGTGCAGGACCTAAATGTCCGAAGCCAGAGCGTGTTGAGGCGCATTGAGCCGAAGAACGAAGGCGAGGCAGCGCTTATATGAAGATCGAAGCCCACTTAACAGTCAAAAAAACAAAAGAACACCGTAGCGTGATCAAAATCGCTAACAACATTGAATGTGGCGGTGACGCTTTGTTTATAGCTGCTGGTCCGTGCGCAGTAGAAACTTTGTCGCAAATGGAATCTGTGGTAAAAGCCTTACCCCTAGGCATTATTCAGGCTTTAAGAGGCTCTGTTTATAAGCCGCGCACATCTCCTTACTCTTTTCAGGGACTAGCAGAAGAAGGGTTCAATATTCTTGCCCAAATAAAAAAGATAAGCCATTTGCCTATAGTTACCGAGGTTATGTCTTGCCAGCAAGTCGCAAATGCAGCTATTTATGCTGATATCTTACAGATAGGCAGCCGCAATATGCAAAATTTTGAATTACTAAAAACAGTTGGCCAGTCAAATAAGCCCATTCTTCTAAAACGTGGGCTTTCTGCCACCATAGAAGAATTTATACTGGCTGCCGAATACATTATTAGTCATGGCAACCCCAATGTCATTCTTTGCGAACGAGGAATTCGCAGCTACGATACTTATACAAGAAATGTACTTGATCTAGGAGCTGTCGTAGCTTTGCGCCAATTGACTCATTTGCCAGTCATTGTTGACCCAAGTCATGCTGCCGGAAAGCGTGAATTAGTTCCAGATTTAGCTAGAGCTGCTATTGCTTGCGGAGCTGATGGATTAATAATAGAATGTCATCCCAAACCTGAACTTTCAGTATCCGATGCTCGTCAAGCATTGTCTTTAGAAGACATGCTTACTCTAATAAATAGCCTTGATAGTATTGCCAAAGCAGTTGGACGTAGACTTACAAATCAATTAACTGCAAATGTACCGAATGCTCTTTCAATATATTCAGAGCCTAATTGTTTGAAAGTTTAGAAGCAAATTAATTCTAAGGAGAAATAAACTGACTAAAATTCTTACACTAATAGGGCCCAACTTAAATATGATTGGTGCTCGTGAACCACATATTTATGGTTCAGTGACTTTCGACCAATTAAAAAGTAAATTGAAAAATTTAGCTACAGAGTTAAAAATTGATCTTGAAATCTATCAATCAAATCATGAAGGCTATTTGATCGATAAAATCCAAGAAGCAGCTCTCACTGTAGACGGTATTCTTATTAATGCAGGCGCTTACACCCATACTTCAATCGCAATTGCAGATGCTTTGAGCGCGGTAAATAGACCAGTTGTTGAAGTACACATGTCCAATATTTATCAACGCGAAGAATTTCGTCATCACTCTTACATTTCTGCTATCGCCAAAGCTGTTATTGTAGGATTGGGAGCTGATAGTTTTCTCTATGGACTCAAAGCTATCAATCAATTAATCAATAGCCCTCAAGCGGAACCAGTCAAGGCCAAATAACCATTCGGTAACCAGATAAAACATTGGGAGCAGCGATCACTTGACTATCAACCATCAGACTAGTCAAATATCATCGCTCGGCATTGTTGGCGCTGGCAATATGGGTGCGTCTATTGCTGTCGCCATGACCCAATTAGGCATACCCGTAATAATAATGGACAATTGTTCTGTTGCCTTGGAAAGTGGGTTAGCCCGCATAGAAAAAATGTTCACATCACTAGATAAACGATTAGACAGTCAAGAAAAAAGTCTAGAAATAGCCAAACAACGCAAATTAATAGAGCCTGTTTCTAAATACGATGATTTAAAAAACGTAGACTTAGTTATAGAAGCAGTAAATGAAGATATAGAAATCAAACGGTCAGTACTACAGAACTTAGACAAAACATGTCAACCGCAAACAATAATTGCCACCAATACGTCCAGTTTGTCCATCAGTCAACTTGCTTCTTTTACTAATAGACCAAAACAAATAATTGGTCTACATTTTTTCAATCCAGCTCATATTATGTCTTTGGTAGAAGTAATTCCAGGACTAAATACTGCAGAGAGTGTCACTGAAATATCAATGGACATTGTTCGCAAGTTGCACAAATTACCAGTTAAAGTTCAAGAATGCGCATCTTTTTTAGTCAATCGTTTACTAAGCCGTTATTTGAATGAAGCAATCTATATCTTACAAACAGATCTTGCAGATGTAAAAACAATTGACGAAGCAGCATGTGAATTGCTCATGCCCATTGGTCCTCTACAATTGCGCGATATGAATGGCCTCGATATTGGTTTATCTGTCGCCCGTTTTAACTATAACGAGTATGGCGAACGCTTCCAATTTCCAGATTTACTTGAAACAATGGTCGATAGAAAAATGTTAGGTATAAAAACGCTTGCTGGTTTCTATGCTTACAAGCAAGACGAGCGCAAACCAATCGGCATAAACCCAGACTTAGATAATTTACTAAAAATTTCACAACCTTCTCAAACCGGTACAACGCTAGCAAAATTTGAACCAATTCAATTATTCTTACCAATGATCAATGAAGCCTTTCTTGCCTTACAAGAAAATATTGTTGCGCCCAGCGATCTCGATCCAGCTTTAAAAGCAGCTCTGGGTATGCGTAAAGGACCAATAGAATTTGCTTTTGAATTCGGACTAGAAAACTGTCTCAAGAAAATTGAAACATTATTTCACGCTTATGGCGAAAGATTTAGACCCGCCCCACTTTTAAAAAGATATGTTTGGGCAGGCAAAAATTGTCTATGACATTTTTTTACATCTATAGATTCATTCTCAAATTCTACCCATTTATGGAATTCACCACTTCTCTGATAATCATTTGATACACGAGCTGCCAATTGCCTTAGAAGTATAATAACCATGTCCTGATCGTAGTGGGTCGTCAACAGACCGTCGAGATCAGTTCTTTAAAATGCATTACTAAAGGACGTTACCATCGATGCTTAGATTCTTTCGCCTCTTTCTAGTAGCGGGTGCAGCCTGCCAAGCATCCCTGTGTCTGGCTGCAGAAATGCCGGCAATATTGTATTCGGACACACAACGAGCCAAGGAAATTAAAAAAGAATTACAAACAGGAACCGAAGCACAGTATCTACTCAAACCACAGGGTGTTCGTATTACAGGAGAGATTAGCAAAGCAGACAGTGAATCCACGCCTATCTTAGATTTAAAAGCAGCATATAACGAAGGACTCATGAACAGTCCGCGTACCGCTGCGGTGCGTGCTTTATTAGATATTTCCAAAGCTGGCTATTGGGCAGCAACGGCTACAACTAATCCCACCTTCCATTATGAGAATGGGGTTATTGCTGAACTCACTCGCCGCGTAGGAACTGATCTGACTTTCAGCCCACCTTGGAAAATTGTTTTCAGACTGTTAGCAGCAAAAGCACAGTATCAAGAGACTAAATCAGAAGTATTGAATAGCTTATGGGGTTTTCGTAATGACCTTAGGCGCGCTTACACAGAGGTTATTGTTGCTGAAGCGACATATAAAACTCTCAACGATATTGTAAATCTGACGGACAAACTCATGCAGGTTACCGTGAGAAGATTTGAGGCCGGGGCTGTACCAGAGCTAGATGTGCTTAAGGCCAGATTATTACTGTCTCAAAGTAAAATAGATCAACAGCAGGGGCAAACTAGAGTAGAGCGTGCCAAACAACAACTCAATATCATGCTAGGTCGCCCAGCAGAAGGAGATATAGAGGTTCCAAAACTTCCTCCTTTTGAATTGAAGGCTGCGAAAAGTGATTTTCTGCCTGATTTTACCGAGCCTTTGCCTACGCTGGGTTATTTCGTCTCAACGGCTCTGCAAAACAGATGGGAACTGAAAGTAATCAAACAACAACTCGCACTAACCAAAACACAGCTGCGAGTCACTTACGGTAATGTATTTCCAGACCAACCGTTTAGCGTCGGGCAGTCACGAACTGGCAATCCATCCCCCGGTCCAAAGTTAGTTGGTTTTTACGTTGTTGCTCCTATTCAGATACCGGCGTACGATTTTAAGCAGGGGGATATTGCCAGACTAAAAGCTACGGCACGACAATTCTATTTGCAGTACGACGGACAACGTAATCAAGTTGTAGCTGATGTCTCTTCTGCCTACAAAAACCTGGTAGCAGCACGAGACAGAATTCGCACCTATCGCGAACATGTCCTTGATGATTCAGCAGAAGTAGCTCGTCTTGCCAGACGCAGTTATGAAGTGGGACAATCCGATATTACGTCTACTTTGCAGGCGCAGCAAGCTAATGTGCAAGTACGCAGTCAATATCTAGATGCCATCACCTCATATCAACAAGCTTATACCGACCTGGAACAGTCAATTGGCATCCCTCTAGATGATTAATAACAAGGAGCATTCACCATGAGAATTTTAACATTTGTTTTGAGCATCATACTTGCCCAGTTTGTCTTTCTGCCTACAGAATCTCAAGCTTTTCCAATCACTTTCAGCCCGAACATCATTGGTAACAGCGGCTCACTTACAGCTAAAATGCCTCTTGAAAAATTAGGATCGATCAACATACCGCAAGGACGATTCAAGATCAAAGGAAATTGGGCTGAAGTGTCGACTGTCGATGAATTTCAATTCGATCACTATACAGTTCTATCGGGACCGGTAATCAATATACAACAGACATTGGATAGAAATAAATTCGAGATTGCTGGAATAGTCTACTTTTGTAAGGGTGATTGGTTATCTTATTTATCTACTCTAGTTTTTCAGGAGACTATCAGCACAGATACCAATGAATTTATCGGACAAATTGTCTCAGTTGACAATGATCTAGTTTTAATCCGCAATACTTCCGGGCAATATCAGAAAATACCAATTTCCATTATCAAAGATATAGACTCACCACACTCTTTTCGTTTCAGGTTGGCTGGAAGCCTGTCAGATGGAGTACGAGCAGGGGAGACTTACGAAGCCGAGGCCAATAATGTAAGCCTTATACAGACAAACCGTCAATTTAGTCTAACTGCTTTGGGTCGGACTTTGCAAAAGAAACATGGAGATGGAGACCTTAGCAAAAGTAAATTGATTGCCATAGGTACATTAATAAACACTATCGAGATCGGCCAAATGACTCCCTTCCTTGTCCTTGGGCTGCTCTACAACCACCTCCACACCAATGGCTTAAGAACCGAAGCTCCATTTCTAACCCCAGCAACTCCATCAATCTCATCATCCGTCCCCTAAATTCTGAACTGATGGCATACTCAGTACGCCAACTAAAATAACAATGAAACAGTTAATGCCACAGCTAATGCGCAAAAGAAAAGCACTTCCTTCTTATTCGTCAGGACTTTTCAATACATTAAAAGTGCCAGTTTTGAAACCTTCGAATTTATAGTCACGTCTTGGAAAACCTTTAAGAAAAAATTCGTACATGGCTGGTAGAACCATTAAAGAGAGCAATATCCCAGGTATCAAACCACCAACAATAACAATAGCAAATGGTCTTTGACTTTGCGCACCAATAGCAGTAGAAAGTGCTGCCGGTATCAAGCCTACAACAGCAACAGTGGTAGTCATAAGAGCAGGTTTCATTCTAGTTAACGCACTACGGGCAATGGCGTCCTTCAAACTTAAGCCCTCCGCCAATAGCTGATTGACTAGCGATACCAGAATCACACCATTTTGCACAGCCACACCTGATAAAGCGATAAAGCCCACCCCGGCAGAAATACTAAAGTGTGTGCGTGTGAGCAGTAAAGCAAGTACTGCCCCAGGAGTAGCCAGCGGCACGGTAAGCATTACCAGTAATGCTACTCGGGCTGAACCAAATGCCATATATAATAAACCGAAGATCAAAAGTAAAGTAATCGGAATAATAATAAGCAATCGTCCCAATGCATGCTGAGCTCGTTCAAACTGACCTGCCCACGTAATACGATAACCTTCGGGTAATTTCACATGCTTCTCTACCAGGCTCTGAGCTTCATGCACAGCCGACACTAAATCTCGTCCACGAATATTAGCTTTTATAGCCACTCGCCGTTCATTCTTATCTCGCAAAATTGCTGTTGCACCGTGACCTTCTTTAATATCAGCCAACTGCGAAAGCGGTATGCGCATACCTGAGGGTGTTGATACTAATATATTTCCCAATTCACTGACTTCATCACGATAGTTCTTTTGATAACGTATTAGAACTGCAAAACGCCTTTCCCCATCAATCAATTCTGTAATTACTTTTCCACCAATTGAAGTTTCTACAATATCCAAAATATCAGATGTATTTACACCGTATCGAGCTGCTTTTTCTCTATCAATATCAATAAGTAATTGCGGTTGTCCAAGAATTTTGTCGCATGCCACATCAACCATACCAGGCACCTTTTCCACCAATCTTTGTACTTGTCTGCCTAATTCGGAGTCTATATTCAGATCTGGTCCATAAATCTTTATCCCCAACTCTCCTTTCACCCCAGCAATAGCTTCATCCATATTATCTTTGATGTATTGTGAAAAGTTATAGAGCAAACCTGGCTTCTCCGTTAGCAAACGATCATTCATATCATTGACTAAATCTTGCTTGGTTTTGTACTTAGATTCCCATTCGTTTTGTGGTTTTAGGTCAACAAAAAATTCGATATTGCTATAGTTATTTGGATCGGTCCCATCATCTGGAGTACCTACCTGGCTAACTACATTCGTTACCTCAGAATAGCTGCGCAGAGTTTTTCGAATATCTTTTGCCAAACTTACGGACTGATCCAGAGAGACACTAGTTGGCAATATTGTTACTCTCAACCAGATATTGCCTTCTTCAAGTTCAGGCAAAAATTCTGCACCCATAATGCAAAAGCCAAAAATAGAAAACAAAATTGCTGCTAGCCCTATGATAGCTACCTTTACCCTATTATTTATTGACCAGCTAAGCAACGGTTTATAAAGAGCAACGGCCCTATGCATAATAGGACTTTCTCTATCAGAAGGCAGTTTGCGACTAAATACTATATAACATAGTATTGGAACCACAAACATTGCTGCCACCACACCACCCAACAAGTGAAAATTCA
Source organism: Candidatus Melainabacteria bacterium (assembly GCA_027451745.1). Lineage (GTDB taxonomy): Bacteria > Cyanobacteriota > Vampirovibrionia > Obscuribacterales > Obscuribacteraceae > JABDBL01. Next base: position 58,531 of record DAIDIP010000015.1, on the reverse strand, counting down.
TGATATACGCTAAAGGGCGAAACAGTTTACCTTCCACTTTTTCAAAGGTAAAAACAGGTAAAAAAGTAAGAACAATAATTGTCGTGGCAAAAAGAATCGGTCTAGCTACTTCTGTAGCTGCATTATAAATTGTCGTCAGTACGTCGTCTTTTCTCTTAACGCCTTTTTGCTCAAGATAGGCTAAATGCCGAATAATATTTTCAACCATGATAATAGAAGCATCAACAATAATACCGAAATCAATAGCGCCAAGAGAAAGTAAATTTGCCGGCATATGAAATATATTCAGAAGCACCATAGCTGTTGCTAAAGCTAAAGGTATAGCAGCAGCAGCAATTAGAGCACTGCGGATCTGAAACAGATACAACACCAAGATTACTACAACGAGGAATATCCCCTCAGCAACATTATGTGATATTGTTTCTGAAGTTTTCCGAACAAGCGCGAGCCTGTCGTATAGTGGCACTAATTGCATACCAGGAGGCAGTCCCTTTTGTATGTCCTTCCAGGCTTCTTGTAAATTATCAACAGCTGTAGACGGATTCTCTCCTCTACGCATTAAAACGATGCCCTCTACAGAATCATCGTCTTCATTTTTACCCACCTGCCCCAAACGTACTCGCTCACCAACACGTACTTTGGCCACGTCTTTAACTAAGATTGGTATGCCCTGAGGAGTCGACGAAATAACTACATTGCCAATATCGTCCATTGAATGCAAAAGTCCAAGACCTCTCACCATATAGTCTTGTCCATTCTGAACTATATAACTACCGCCTGTGGAACCATTTGAATTTGCAATGGCATTCATTACTTGAGCTTGAGAAAGGTTCAAAGCTCGCAATCTATCTGGATCAATTTCAACTAAATATGCTTTTGTTGGACCACCAAAACCGGTCACATCCACAACACCTTGCACAGACTTGAATTTGCGCACCAAATACCAATCCTGCCACTCTTTTCGCGCAGCTGGAGACCATTCCTTACCCTCTACGGTATAGCGATATATTTCACCTACCGGACTGGAATCTGGATCGAGTTGAGGTTGAACGTTACTTGGTATACCAGCCTGATTGATTTTCTCTAACACCTGCTGTCTAGCAACATAAGAGGGTACGCCATCATCAAAAGTAACCGTGATCACTGAAAGACCAAAAATTGAAACAGATCTCGGTGGGTCGGCATGAGGAATACCATTTAGTTCTTTTTCTAATGGTATTGTTACTAAACGTTCCACTTCCTCAGCGGCTTTACCTGGTATCTGAGTTATCACACGCACTTGCATATTTGCTACATCTGGATAGGCCTCCAGAGGCAGTTTCTCATGCGCATAGAAACCAGCACACAGCAGCACAAGCACAAAGCCAACCACAATGCCACGATTTTGCAACAATTTCAAAATCATTATTCAGACTCTTTAAGCGCTTCTGAACGCAGATCAAAACTACCCTTAGTTACAACAGTTTCACCAGGATGAAGCCCCTTCAACACTTCAAAATATTTTCCAGTTTCTCCGCCCAACTCAACCTTTTGTTCCCGAAAACAATTATCACCCTCGGGAATATAGACTACTTTACATGTATCAGTATCTTGTACTGCTTCTTTTGGCACTGTCAAAACTTGCTGGGCACCCACCAGAATAGTCATTTTTGCAAACATTTTCGGTTTCAGTTTGAGACCAGGATTAGCCACCTCTGCCCTAACCGATAAAGTTCTAGTGTCTGAGTTAATTGAATCAGCAACATAATTCAATTTTCCTAAAAATGTCTCTCCGGGAAAACTTTCTAGTGTCAATTGAATTGGTTGTCCTTCGGTTACCTTAGATACGTCTTTCTCATAAACATCTGCCTTTAACCAAACATTGTGAAAATCAGCAATGGTAAAAAGTGATTTACTCGGATCAACCAACTCGCCAACATTAACCAATCGCTCAACAACTAACCCTGATTCAGGAGAAACTACAGGAACTATTGGTTCTATTTCCCCACTCTTCATGATTCTGCTTACATCGTCTTCGGCAACCCCAAATAATCTCAGTTTTTGTTTAATCGGCTCAGTAAGCAGTCTCATTCTTTCAGCAGACAAACTAACAGTTGCTTGCCTTTTAGTATTTAAAGCATCAAGAGTTATGCGATCTTTTTCATACTGAGTGCGGGCAGCTTCAAAATCAGCACGAGAAGCAATCTTTTCTTCAAGCAAGCCTTTGACTCGCAAATAAGTACTTTGTGAAAATCTTATTTGTGCTTGCCCTTGTTCTATATCAGAGTCAATTTCTAGTAAATCACGCTTTAAGTCTGCCCTCACTTGAGCTTGGCTTTGTAATAAGTCCGACTCTGCTTGTTCAATATCCTGACTTCTAATCATCAACAATTTCTGACCAACCACCACATGCTCACCAACCGCCGCCATAACTTCAGTTATTCGTCCTGTAACAGGCGAATTAACATGTGTAGTTAAATTAGCATTAGCCAAAACTTCACCGGTAGTCTTAACAGTAAAATCAACAGTGCGTATGTCGGCTTTGTCACAAGTTAAACTTATGGCGGTTGCTGCCTCTGGGCTAATTTGAACAATATTGTCACCTGGATCAGCTGCTCTAAGCTGCTTAATGCGCAGGGTATTGTCAACAGTTTTTTGAGTCTTGTCACAGCCTGACAAAGAAAAACTTGGCAAGAGTACTATAAATACTAAAAATATATATTGACGAAATATGTTCATTGGTCTTAAGTAGTCCGCCTTATCGTCATCATCTAAATTTTTCAATCCTCTTCCACAAAGATAAGCCCTTCTATTATCAAGGTGCCACATACACAAGAAAAGATCAACCTCAAGCTGATAACTTAAGAAGCAATTCTACGCAAAAATTCTTTACCGGCCCAACTATACCAAGTCTTACAAAAATTCTGCTAATTGAGAAAATTCTTCCGTCAAATTCACAAAATCTCCACAAAGCTAGTTTAATAGACACAAAACAGATCTGACACTTTATTAGTCATATGAAAATGACTCAATGCAAGAGAACATCTTCCCTGTCAAGCTTATGAGAATGAGCTACTGTAGCTACTATATACACATTTAAACGATTTGATATAGCAGCCACAACTGGTAGCTTGCTTCTCCTTTACTTCCACTGGATACCCATCTCAATGTTTACCAGATTACTAAATGATGCTATCGAACTATTCTATCGTCGTAGGTGGTTGAGCATTCTTGCAATCATAATAATAATTGCTGGTGGTATTTGGGCCCATGCCAATCTAGATACTGAAGCCTATCCCGAATTTACTGCTCCGACAGTAAGAATAATTACTTTGGCCCCTGGCAAAGGATCAGAGGACGTCGAACGATTAATTACTATACCTCTAGAAAAAGAATTAAATGCTATCCCTAAAGAAACAGGGATGCGCTCGATTTCTATTCTTGGTCTTTCTGTAATTACCATAGTTTTCGAGGACGACTCTAATCAGCTACAGAATAGACAACAAGTTTTAGAAAGAATAGCTCAAGCGGACCTACCCGACTATGCCAGTCCTTCATTAGATCCAGATTCTGGCGGTATTGGCGAAATTTATCGCTACACTCTTGAATCTAAATACTTTTCACCAATGACTCGGAAGTCTATCCAGAATTGGCAGTTAGAAAGAACGTTTAAGCAAATTCCCGGTGTTATTGATGTAATTGGTTTTGGTGGTCCAAGCAAAACTTTTCAGGTAAATATAGATGCTAACAAATTGGTCTCATTTGGAATTCCCTTAACGCAAGTTTTCCAAGCCATACAGAACTCTAATGCCACTACAGGTGGTAACTATATAGAGAATAACGGCAGGGCTTACGTTATACGTGGCATTGGTTTACTTACTAATGTGGATGATATAGAAAGAGTTGTGGTTTCAAGCACTGCTGACGGTACTCCTGTAAGAATTAAAGACATCGCTACGGTTAACATTGGTCCAGGAATCCGCTTAGGACAATTCGGCAAGAACGATGATGATGACGCTTTAGAAGGTATTGTTCTAATGCGACGTGGTGCCAATGCTTCCAAAGTCATAGAACGCTTGTACAAAAAGCTGCCAGATATTAGAGATTCTTTGCCCGATGATATCAAGTTAGTCAAATTGTATGATCGCCAAGAACTTGTAAACCATACACTAGAAACAGTGTTTCATAATGTTTTAGACGGGATTTTGCTGGTAGTCATTCTTTTGATTTTTTTCCTGTTTGATTTAACAAGCGGTCTAATAGCCTCGGTAACCATCCCGCTATCTCTTTGCCTTGCTTTTATGCTGCTCAGTACTTTCCATATTGCTGCCAATCTGCTGAGTTTAGGCGCCATCGATTTTGGCATCATTGTTGATGGTGCAGTAGTTATGGTGGAAAATGCTTTTAGCCGACTCTGTGTCCTTCCTGCCAATGCCACTATTGCAGAACGCAAAGAGTTAGTCCTCAAATGTGCTCAGCAAGTTGGATCACCAATTTTATTCTCCGTTACTATTATTATGGCGGCATTTTTACCAATATTTAGTTTTGAAGGAGTAGCTGGAAAGTTATTTCGCCCTCTAGTTTTTACTATGAATTTCAATTTACTCGGGGCAATCATTTCAGCATTATTTATTATTCCAACTCTAATAGGTATCTTTTTGGTTCGCCGCAAACTTTCTCATCGTGTCAGTCCAATTATCCAATTTGCTTATTCAATCTATAAACCGATCTTGTCCTGGTCACTCAGAAATACAAAACTAGTAATAGCCGGAGCGCTTCTATCTTTAGTGTTAACTGCTTTTCTTGCAGCAAATGTCGGATCTGAATTTTTGCCTGCCCTAGATGAAGGGAACATCTGGATTCGCGCCACTGTTCTCCCCACCTCTATTTCTTTGGAGCAAGCAGTAAAAATAGCTAAACGTTTAAGAATGATAATTGGTTCTTTTCCGGAAATTAATAATGTTACGAGTCAGACAGGCTGTCCAGACGACGGAACGGACCCCAACTTATTTAGCAATATAGAATTATTTCTTGATATTAAACCCGCGAATCAATGGCGTCCAGAATTTCATCAAAACAAAGCCGAATTAATTAAAGCCATCAATAAAAAGTTATCTGTGGTATCAAATGTACTCTTTTATTTTTCACAATACATCCAAGACAACGTAGATGAAGCTATCGCTGGAGCCAAGGGAACTCTGGCTATCAAAATATATGGTCCAGATGTAGCTGTTCTTCAAACACTTGGCGATCAAATTGCCGATGTTGTTAGCCGTGTTCCTGGATTAGTAGATGTCATAAACAATCAACAAATGGGACAGCCTGAATACTTGATTAATATCGATCGCGATCAAGCGAGTCGCTATGGGGTAAACGTTTCAGACATGAAGAATCTAGTCGACACCGCTATTGGCGGAAAAGTGGCAACAAGATTAATAGACGGTGAAAAACGCTTCCCTGTTTTGGTTCGCTTCGCTAAAGAATACCGAAATACAGAACACGCTCTCGATAATATACTCATTGATCCGCCTGGACCAATTGGTCCAGTACCTTTATCGCAAATGTCCTCAATTAAATATGGCTATGGTCCAGCCTTTATTACCCGTGAAAGAAATTCCCGCGTAATGTACGTGCGCATTAATTTGCGTGGCAGAGATCTAGGTTCAGCTGTACGTGAAGCAAAAAGAAAAATTGCTCAACAAGTAAAAATCCCAGAAGGCTACAAAATGGTATGGGCAGGACAATCTCAATTTCTTGAAGAAGCCAATCAACGTTTAATGCTAATCGTGCCCTGCACCTTGCTTCTTATCTATTTAATACTACTAGCAGCGTTTGGTTCTCATAAAAATGCGCTTTTAATAATGTGTGGGGTACCTTTAGCAGGGTTGGGTGGCGTTTCAGCGCTATTGCTGAGCAAAACATATTTTAGTGTTTCTGCAGCCGTAGGTTTTATTGCGCTATCAGGAGTAGCTGTTCAAAATGGTGTCATTTTGATCAGTCATATAAATCAACTAAGAAAAACTGAAAATCTTTCAGTCTTTGAGGCAGCTCATCAAGGAGCTCTTGATCGAATGCGTCCAGTTTTAATGACAGCAACCGTAGCAATGTTGGGACTTCTGCCTGCAGCTTTATCAAATGGTATAGGTGCCCAAAGTCAAAAGCCCTTTGCTATCGTCATTATTGGTGGGCTACTCTCTGCCACAGCGCTTACTCTTGTTGTCCTTCCTGCTATCTACACGTTAATTGAAAACAATTCAAAAAGGATCAGCTCGTGAATCTAAAATCAAATTCTATCTTTCAACCGCTTGCCACTGTTGTAATTATTTGCAGTTTGCTTGGCTGCTCGCCCAGCTCCAAAGAAGAAAAAATTTCGACAAAAAATAACCCGGAAATAAATACAACTTCTTCAAGCGACAGCAAAGACTCGTCCACTACAGTCGTTCTTAGTGAAGACCAAGAAAAAGAGATAGGATTACAAACTATTGAAGTGCGAAACGGTTTCATCAAAAAAATTGTCGAGGCCACTGGCCGTGTCGCACCAAATGCTGAACTTTCTCGATTAGTTTCTACTCCATCTCCTGGACGCGCCACAGAAGTAAAGGCAAAACTAGGAGATTTTGTCCAACCTGGCGACATTATGTCCATTATCAAATCAGATGCAGTAGGACAAATTCAGTCTGATTTATTACAGAATGCCTTACAGGCAAAAGCCGACATTAAACAACAAGAAGTGCAACTCAAGCTTTCTCGTATCACATTTGAGCGAGAATCAAAACTATTTGCCGAACAAGTTTCAGCTAAAGCAGACTTACAATCAGCCGAAAATCAACTAGAAAAGGATACCGCCAATCTCGCAGCGCTTAAAACAAAACTAGATACCATAGTTACTACAGCACAAGAACGTTTGAAATTGTTGGGAGCAACAGCTGATTCTGCCGCCAAAGTATTAGCCACTAAAAAGACTGATCCGCTGATTGTGATTCGAGCTCCAGAAAGTGGTCTTGTTATTGAACGAAATATTAATCCCGGCGAATTAAATGACGGCACTAAACCACTTTTTACTTTAACTGATCTATCTCAAGTATGGCTCCTTGCTGATGTTTTCGAAAAAGACATCAATGATGTCAAAAAGGATCAAGAAGCCCACGTTTGTATTGATAGCCTCCCCAATCACAAATTTGAAGCTCAAATCATTTGGGTTGGTGATTCTATAAATGCTTCAACGCGTACTTTGCCTGTAAGAGCCAATGTTAGTAATTGTGATCTGCTGCTAAAGCCTGGAATGTTTGCCAGAATAAAAATCAACGTTGGACAAGTGCAAGTCATGTTAATCCCTCGCTCAGCAATAGTCCAGAAAGGTGATAAAAACTTGGTTTATATAGACCAAGGCAACAGAGTTTACTTGCAACAAGAAGTCGAAACAGGAGTTGGAGACACTCAAGATATTGAAGTAAAAAGTGGCTTACAGTTAGGACAACGTGTCGTAACTCAAGGTAGCACCGCTTTGTTAGGCACGGCTATGAAAGTAGTTGAAGATAAAGGTGACTAAGTGATGAAAATAAATACAAAGTCAATAAATTTACTCTTCTTTTTCATTCTCTTTATACAAACTGTAGTGAGCCCCGCCCTTGCTGGCACTACACAAATCGTCTCTCCTGCAGGATTACCACGCAGCACAAACCAAACTTTTTTCACACCTTCTATAGGAGATACTAATCCAGCCAACTTCGTTACTCCACCTCTTCCTCTTCAAGGCAATGCTTTAGGTAATCCACCTTCTTCCGCGCTTCCAATTCACAGCACAAGCACACAAAGCCAGCCAACCACGACCAAGTCAAAAAACGGTGCGGAAGCTCCATCAGCTGCTGGCTCCGTTGAATCATTCTTTGAGTGCTCAGCCCCACTAGCCACTCAAAAAATTAAATCCAAAAGCACAAAACCGCTACCAAACAAAGTGGGAAAAACATTATGGCATGTCTTAGACAATCTTGGCATACCAATGTTCGTTGGCAAAGATAATGATCTAGATCCAGCTTTGTCCAGAAATACCAACACATATGCACCTACAACCGAACAAACAATCATCAGCCCTAGTCCCCAAAAAATTCCAGAAAGCGAACTCGAAGGCACCGATATTGGTCCGAACAATGATGCAAAAATATCAGCTCCCTAAAAGCTTGACTGAACCACTTGTAGATAAAAGAGACAGCAAAACAACTGCTAGCTCTAAACTTAAACTGTTTTTCGTCTTATTGACACTAGTTGGATACTATCAAATTTTATTTGTACCGCTTGCACAAGCATTTACTGAAAATTACTCATCCACACCACTTTTAAATTTTCAACAAAAAGAACAAAAGCAGACAAACCTCAATGTTCTGCAAAGAACAGTTAGTTTAGAAGAATCTTTTATCAAAGCATCACAGAATAACAAAGAATTGATTGCTGCTAAATACAATTTACCAGTTGCTAAAGCTGATGTTCAAATAGCTGGCGCTATCCCTAATCCACAATTCAGTTTCCTCTACGGTTTCGGTCCTGCTTTTCGAATAATTTTGGCCGGTAATCCGCAACAGTTTGGTTGGCAAGAGACTATACTCACTGCCGGCAAACGTAGTAAGCAATTAAATTTGGCACGAGCAAATTACAAATTAACAGAATTGCAAGTTGCGGCCCTCTTATTTGATGTTCACAACCGTGTACGTCGAGCCTACGCTGAACTCGCAGCTGCCGAAGCCTATTCTGAACTTACTGAATCACAAAGAAAAATTGCCCTTGAACTTTCTGATATTGCCCAAAAACGCTACGACGCTGGTAAGGCTCCTCAGTCGGAACTGCTACAGGCTCAGTTGGGAGTTATGCAATTTGATACACAACGAAGGCAAGCGCAAGCCCGTCTAGAACAAGCTTCTGCCTCACTCTCTTTGCTAATAGGTGAGACACCTGCATATCCAGAGATAATTGACGTTGATGACAATGGCATATTCAAACTATCCGCTCAGCACACAGACCTGGTTCCACAACCTGATACCACATTACCACCACTTGAAAAACTTCTGCCTTTTGCATTAACTCAAAGACCAGACCTCAAATTAGCAGTCCAACAAACTTTCGCTGACCGTAGAGCACTTACTCTTGCAAAATCACAAAGAATACCAAATCTTTCTGTTGATTGCGGTTATCAATTTACAACTTTTAAACGCATTCAGCCTTATCAATTAGCTTTAGGACCAGTACCAAATTCGCCTGGTTGTTACTTAAATTTTTCTGCCGAAGCACCCATATTCTATCAATATCAGGGAGAAACCAACCAAGCCAGAGAAACATGGCTACAAGATTTCAGACAAATGGAACAGATTAAATGGCAAATTGCTGCCGATATCGTAAGTGCCTATGAGTCACTCTTGGTCAGCCGGGCAAATATTTACAAGTTTCAAAAAGAATTATTACCAGCAGCCACTCAAGTTGCTAGATTAGCTCGTCGTAGATATGAAGTCGGTAAGGGTGATTTAGCTAGCGCAATTTTAGCAAAACAACAATATCAACAAATACTTTCATCTTATTTTGATTCAGTCGTTAGCTATCAAAATGCTTGGGCTGATTTAGAGAAATCTATGGGAGTACCTTTAAAATTATGAAAAGAATCCTCAATTTTTTAATTTTACTGAACGTCTTTATATTATGCTCAGCTTGTTTTGGGACTGAACAAATGAGTTTGTCTGAAAACAACCTCAATAGAGCTGATAATAATACCCCAAATTCTTCTTATCAACTATCGTTACACACTTGCTTTGATATTGCCGATCGAGCCAATAAAGAAATTGCTGTTAGTTTGTGCGATCTTTCTATTTCTCAAGCAGCTATTGCTATTGCCAAAGCCATACCTAACCCAACATACAACATGACCTATGGTTTTGGTCCCGCCTGGAAATATATTATTGCCGGCAACAATCAACAATTTGGATGGAACGAAGAAATTCAAGTAGCCGGTAAAAGAACAAAAAAAACTGACGTTGCTCAAGCAAATTATTTCCAAACAGCTTTAAATATCCAAGCTGTCCGTTTTGATGTTCACAATCGCGTACGAAAAGCATACACTGAACTAGCGATAGCTCACGCTTATTCGGAGCTAATTAAGAACCAACAAAAAGTTTATCAAGAACTTCTCCGCATAGCAAAAAACCGTTTTGCAGCCGGTAAAAGTCCAGGTTCTGAAGTATTACAGGCAAAGCTGGGTCTCACACAACTAGATATACAAGTAAATCAAGCCGCTAGCCGACTGGTGCAAGACTCGGCTCGCTTATCTTTCTTGTTAGGCGAATCTCCTTGCTATCAACAAATCATAGAAGTCGAAGGAAGTGGACTATATGAATTACTCTCAGCTTGTACAGAAATTACTCCTGGTCTGGATAGACAGATTCCGTCTCTCGAACAGTTATTACCCGCAGCCTGGCGCGAAAGAAATGATCTTAAAGCAGCCATTCAACAAGCCTATGCAAATAGAAAAGCAGTTACTCTTGCAAAAGCTCAACGGATTCCCAATCCGTTTCTGGGTTTTGACTATTTGTTTAGTACTTATACTCCATTTCAGCAAAATTATTTTACTCCCCAGCCTGGCGCACGAACGGTCCCTTATCAGCCAGGCTATTTGCTTACTGCTGCAGTCGAAACCCCTATTTTTAATCAATATCAAGGACAAATAAATTTAGCTAAGGCTACATGGGACCAACAGCTCAAAGCAAATGATCAGCTACGTGGCCAAATTGCTACAGATGTTGTCGTTGCTTACGAATATCTTCTACTCCAAATAGAAAACATGACTAAATTCCGCAATGAACTTATCCCCACTGCACTCAAGGCTGCCAAATTGAGTCGCCGCAGTTATGAGCTCGGTAAAACCGATCTAGCTACTGCGATTTTAGCTCAACAACAGTATGGACAACTAGTATCTTCTTACTTTGATTCAGCCATTGCCTACCAAAACGCCTGGGCCGATTTAGAAAAAGGAATAGGTCTGCCTTTAAAAATGCAATGAAAAGTTACATAAGATTATTACATTTGCTCATTGCTTTTGGTTACACTCTAGTTGCCACTATTTTTGAATTACATATCCTGATACCATCAGCAATGGCTGTCGAAAGCTCTTCTGATATCCTATCTACAACCTCACAACCAGAGTCTGGACTAATAAGCAATATCCCAGCCTCTAGGGTATACAAACTCTCTAATTGCTTTGAAAAAGCTGATCTAAATAACAAAAGTCTTTCCGTTGCCCAGAAGAACTTAGCCATTGCTCAAGCTGGAATCAAAATCGCAAGTGCTATTCCCAATCCACTTCTTGAAGTGCAACTTGGTTTCGGTCCGGCTTTTACTTATCTCTTTACTGGTCAAACTCAACAACTGTTTCTTACCCAGGAATTTCAAACAGCTGGTAAACATAGTAAGAATATAGCTCTAGCAAAAGCAAACTATGAATTATCTCAAACACAATTCGATGCTTTGCGCTTCGACATTCATAATCAAATACGTAGAGCATACGCAGAGTTAACTGCCGCTGAGGCCTATGCCTCCTTAATTGAAAATCAACGAAATGTAAGCATCCAACTAGCTCAAATAGCCAAAAAGCGCTTTAATGCAGGCAAAGCACCCAAATCTGAACTTTTACAAGCCGAACTTAATGTCCTTCAATTTGACACTCAGCGAAATCAGGCTCAAGGAAGACTAGAACAGGACTCAGCTGCCTTAGCACTTTTAATGGGCGATAAACCAGAACAGATAGAAATATTTGATGTAGACAATAATGGTATTTTCAACCTTTCGGCGGAAAAATCAGACATAGTACCAAGCCCAAACCACCCTTTGCCATCGCTTGCTGATTTAATAAATACAGCCACAGGTTCAAATCCATCACTAAAAGTAGCTCAGCAACAAATAGTAGTAAATAGACGCTCATTAACCTTGGCTCGCGCCCAAAGAATACCTGATCTATTTTTCGGACTTGGCTTTACTTTTTCCACATTTACTCAAAATCAGCCACCTCAACTCATTCGCCAACCAAATTGGCTCGGGCAAGGGATTTTTATGAACGTCAGCGCTGAAAGTCCGCTATTTTACCAGCATCAAGGTGAGATTCGCCAAGCAAACAGCGCTGTCAGCCAGGCTGAAAAACAAGAGGACTTGCTTAAATCACAAATTACAGCCGCTACAACCATCGCCTACAATTCAGTTTCTACAGCACAAACAAATATTTTTATTTTCCAAAAAGATCTGTTGCCAACAGCTGCTCAAGTAGCAAAGTTGGCAAGGCGAAGCTACGAAGTTGGCAAAACTGACCTGGCAGCAGCAATTTTTGCCCAGCAACAATACCAGCAAATACTGTCTAATTATTTTGATGCAGTAGTAAGTTATCAAAACAGCTGGGCGGATCTGGAAAAAGCTGTAGGTTTACCCTTAAAATATTGAGAAATAGTTATAATCGCCCCATTTAATCTCTTACTTCATAACAATCACACAAATTGCACAATTTTCGATCAAAATTTATTAATAGTAGAACGTGGTGTGCCCCGAAGCTAGAATGAAAACAGCCAATACATTCACTGCTCGTTTACAAGCCATAGCGATAATTTTATCGCTTATAGTCAATACTACATTTATACTACCGTCCTCAGCAAAAACAGTTGACAATTTAGACTATGCAGACTTAACCAAATTAGCTAGTCTTGAAACAATAATTTATGGTTCTTCCTATAAATATCTGCCCAGTGACAAACGTATAAGTTCTCTGGAAAAAATCTTATTCGGCAAAACACATAGCGGTTCTTTGCATACTAGAGTTTACGCTCTGGCTGCAGCCATAAATGGGTCTAAAACCGATTTACTCGCTCCTCCAGTGGCACCTGAATTGGATCATTCCGATACCGCCACTAATACACCCATACCGCCTCTTGCCCCAGACATAAATGCTTCTGATACTCTTTCACCACTGGAAGCCCAGGACGATAGAATAAAAGTCATGTTGCAAGAAGCTATGCAATATTATGGGCAAGGACAGCCTGACAAAGCAGAAAGCATATTCAAACAAGTCCTTAAACTTGACAGTCAAAATAGTGACGCTAACTTCAACCTTGGTGCCATTGCCGAACAAAAATCTGACTGGACAAGCGCCCTTCACTACTATCAAATTGCTCTAAAAAGTAACCCGGATGATACCGAAACTAAAAATGCTGTCGCGAGCATGCAAGCAAAAATTGCTTCCAATAATGAGAGTAGTAAGTCAAACAACTCTTCTAGCTCAAAACTTTCTCCTGCTCAGATCACTTCATTAAAATCAAAAGTAAGCCAGGCAGCCAACGACTATCAATCTGGAAATTATGATTCTGCCATCAGCAATTTAGAAGCAGTACTGGCACAAGCTCCAGACCAAGCCGATGTTTATTATGCCCTTGCTCAATCATATAAAGCCAAAGGTCAATATAATGACGCTGCCTCAGTCCTAAATCAAGCTATAAAACTAGCGCCAAATAACCAAGATTACAAAGATGCTTTAGCTCAGATAGCTAATCAAAATAATCAACAAGCCAATGCTCCTGGCGACACTTTTGCTAATAACAATCCGGATTTAGCTGGTAATCCCAAAAAATCTCACTCCAAAAAGAAGGGCGATAGCGATTGGGAAGAAGACTTCACCTCTCCTCAAACTGCCAACAATAATGCACCGGTTGGAGAAATCACTCCCTTTAGCGATGCTGGCAACAGTCAATTAGGATGGCAACCAACTTCAGAAGCTCGTTCTTCAAACAGTTATTACATGCCTAGTTTATCTGGCTACATGCCTGGTTACACATACAGCAATACCATACCCTACACCATGACTTATAGAATAGAACGAGCTGCCATTGGAGGACTCACTGGAGCAGCAATTGGCTCTATGTTTGCTGGACGGGGCTACCGCAGTAGAGGGCTAATGACAGGAGCAATGGTAGGTGGCATGCTTGGATTGATGGGTGGTCGTTGGTAATTCTTCAGACACTAGATTAGGGCATTAATCATGAACAGAACAAAACAAATTCCGCTTTTATCAAAATCACAATTAGTTTTTGCGATGTGCCTGTTGCTATGCTGTTCACAAATTGGACAAGCTAAAGACGAAGTGTTACAAGGCTCAGTTCAAGAAAACGATGCTTTAACCCGTTTATCTCGCCCAAGTAATACAAACGGTACAGGACAAACTAATTCACTTCGTATTGAACGAGCCAGCAGCAATAATGGCTCACCTTTAAACGGATTGGTGGACACAAACCAATTTAATGGCAACTTGCGATCTGACTCTGGCAGCCTCGGACTCATTCAACCAAATGAATTCAAAAACTTATCAGCAGAAAAATTCGATCTTGGTGCTGACCGCGGCTCAAAAGAATTGATGATTGCTTGGGAACGTTGGTATAAGCAATTATCAGGTGCGGTCTATAGTCGCTGGAGCCAAGTAGCCGATATCTCTGGACACGCTGTGGTACGTATTACTGTTACTAATAATCGCGTTCTAACTGCAAAGATGGTGCAATCAAGCGGTAGTGCCGAATTCGATAGAGGTTTGCTTAGCGCTATTATGAGTTTAGATGGTAATCCAGGACTCACGTTCCCTGCCCAATCTGAACGTAAAATGGTCTCTCTAGAATCAGATTATATAGCTGGTACTAATATAGAACCTGGCTATAGTTGGATCAAAAACGACTACGAAAAAATCAATGAATCGTACTAACAAGAAATAGCTAATTAGCTCGCTAAAATTTTTATTATATCTTTGCTAGTCCAATCTGTAATCTGTTCCAATTGATTAATAAGTTCAGATATTCTTGTCGAACCAACGCGTCGAAATTCAGCCTCAGCCATTTTTTCTCGTAATAAGTTTCGAATTGCGCAAGCAGAAAAGAAAGTACAAGTATTATTCTCTTTTGACCAGAGACTAAAATAACGACTTGCATTTCCGACCATTTTATCCATGTCTAAAAGCTTAGGCTGACAAAATAGTTGAGTGAAAGATTTGCCAATGTGAGTCTCAAGCCATTTTTGTCCGCATCCAGAAATTTTCAATAAATTAGCCAAGACGGTATCATCAATTAATTGAACTGTGACAATCCGCTCGCGTCCATCACTATCAATCACTTGTGAAACTAGTTGTCCTAATATTTTAAAAGCAAAAGTTTTTTCGTTAATCGGCGTGAATAATCTGTCATTAAAATTGATAGCTTTTTCTTGTTCTATTAAAAATGTCTCTGTGTTTTTATCTAATATGTTCAGCTGTTTCAGCCCATTTCTAACCGTGCTATCAATCTCTCTTTGCAAACCATTGAACTGGATACAAAGAGCATCAATATGGTGCTTGAAATTATCAAATAAGCCTTCCAGATTTTTGGCACTGAGCCTTTTTTCGGTTTCTAATAGCGCCTGTCTTTCCACTGATTGCAATAATTCCAGTTTCTTATCGTATGCTCTTTTCCCTAAAGTTGATAATTTTTCTTTAGCAACCTGATCAAAATTACAAATAGGTATTTTTTTTATATCACCCACCTGCATATTTATAGTTTGGTTTATCGCTTTTGCTAGAATACCAGCAAAAGTAGAATTTAAATATGCAAGCAAAAAGTCTTCCTCCTCAGGCTTAACAAAGATGGCCGAACTAGCCACATCAAAAATAGCTCCAGCAAGTAACCGTCGAACAGCCAAACCATTTTTGTTTATAAAAGAGAAGCATAATCCCGGTCGAAAATAGAAATTTTCATTTTTAACTACCCATGCTGTTTTCCCTTTCAAATATGGATAAGCTTTAAGTACTGCATCTTTGATCTCTATGCCGTCATTGCCCCATTTCACTACAAACAAATCTTCGCTTGCAAAACGCTCGCATCCAGCACCTTTAATATAAGGCTTCCAAACTTTGCCTATAGATTCTTCATCTACATCAAAGCGGTAACGAACAAAACGATTATTATCTGTCGTAGCAAGCCCTTGCCTCACCTCGGCAATAGCACCTAATTGCGGAAATTTAGTCAAGTGCTCAATAAAAACCGGGGGCAATCCAGATAACAGTGCCCCAGTGTTCTTTATACTTTCTTGAGCAACAAGAAGCATTGATTCAGCAATAGAACAATTGACTTGCTCACCAGATGCAGTACCACTAATACTGTCGATCAATTTTTTACTTTTTGCTTTTGTATTACTTAGGTCAATAAAATAAGTCTTTAGCCCAGCTTTTTGCAATGTTTGAGATTGAGGAGCGGTAAAAACCAATAACAAACTATCTATTTTTTCTCCACTAGAAAGAGGAAATACACCTGGTCCACAATGAATGCTTGCATTCAGGTGGTAATTATCCAGTACATAATTGCGCAGGTCTTTATAGCTAGGAATAGCTAAAAACGAAGATTGCGTAATTACACCAAATTTGCCGCCTGGTTCCAACATTTGCACACAACACTCTAAGAATGCCGCGGCTAGATCATTTGCGCTCCTTGGATATTGTTCTTTAAGAGCAAACTTTAGATCACGACTGAGACACTTTCGCCCAAGATAAGGAGGATTGGTAACTACGACTTTGCATTTTTGCTTTAAAAAATGCTCTGATTTCAAACGCTTATCTATACTGCCTAAAAAATTACTTTCCGTAACTGTTTTGTCCAAATCTTCAGGACTTAGCCATATAAAATTAAGAGGTTGTTTTGATAATTTACCGCTTACCAACAGACATTTGGACGCCAATCCAAGACCAGCTACCCAGAGTGCTTTTTCATCTATATCAGCTGCAAATATATTATTGCCAATAATAATATCCATACTATCTTTCAAATCAAACCCCTTTTGCTGATGCAATTCGAGTAATAAATCAAAAGCAGAAAAAAGAAACTGTCCTGACCCACAAGCTGGATCTAATACAGATAATTGAGACAACTCAAATTGTTTTTCTTGTACACCATTCTCAGGTAATAGCCATTGCTTGTACCGTTCTGATATATTTCTTTTTTGAATCAAAGGAATAATTGTATTTGCCACTAAAAAATCAACAATCCAAGTAGGGGTATAAAGTTGAGTAAAAGCAATCAATTCTTCTTTAGTAATTTTTTTGTCCGCTTTTTGCAAAGCTGGTAGGGCCTTATGTTTTCTTGTGCCAAGACTAAATACTTGATAGGCAAATCCTAAATTAGCAATGTCGGCAAAGAGATCGTCCTCAAAATTTTTGAAAAATAGTTTTGCTTCCTGCCACGATTCTTTATCAGGACAAGGCATAACTTGTCTAAGATTTTCTGGCAGCGCTGTTAGTATTGAATCAAACAATCCTGTATTAACATGTGTGTCATCTTTATTTAAAAATCGAACAGCAAAGAAAAGCAAAAGAGCTGTCAGATTTTTGTCTGTCAGCTCTTTGCCATCTTTTATATAATGCTTTAGAAATTTATTTCTGAGCAACCGCAATTGTGCCGCATTATCACCTGCAATCTCCTTTTTTTGATTAGGTAATTTGCAGGCTGTTTTGCTCATTTAATGCGCTACTTTTAGACTTTAGCTTTGGCAAGATCAAAAGTGATTGAATGCTCTTTCATTCTATCCATAGCTTCTTTTAAACGCTTTTCTGGTAGACATAAAGATAAGCGAACAAATCCTTCTCCACTTGGTCCATAGGCAGTCCCTGGTGTAACTAATACGCCGGTTTTCTCAAGCAACATATAAGTAAAGTCCCAGGAATTGTAACCAGAAGGAATCTTCAGCCATAAATAAAATGTACCCTTTGTAGGTTTAATTTGCCAACCTAATTTGTTTAATGAATCTACAACCAAATCTCGCCGCTGCGCATATAGATTATTGCAATAGTTTATATGATCCAAAGATCCTTTCATTGCTGCAATAGCTGCAACTTGTATGGCTCTAAATACATCGGTATCTATATTCGATTTAAGCTGAGCAACTGCTTGCACAGCTTGCATATTCCCCACAGCAAAACCAATACGCCAACCAGTCATATTGAAAGTTTTAGAAAGTGTATGCAATTCAAGAGTGATGTCTTTAGCACCA
Organism: Candidatus Melainabacteria bacterium; assembly: GCA_027451745.1. Taxonomy (GTDB): domain Bacteria; phylum Cyanobacteriota; class Vampirovibrionia; order Obscuribacterales; family Obscuribacteraceae; genus JABDBL01. Next base: position 40,489 of record DAIDIP010000015.1, on the reverse strand, counting down.
GGAATTTCTAATGCTGATGGGGCTTTAAATCCATCAAATGTCATCTCTGGATAAGCTAAATCATGACAAAAAAGCAAATTGTTCTTCTTACAAAAATGTACAACTTTTTCAAAGAATGCCAAATCCGCCACTGCTGCTGTCGGATTATGAGGATAATTCAACATAAGCATTTTTGATTTATCAAGAACAGCTTGCGGAATAGCTTCTAAATTAGGTAAAAAGTTATTTCCTGGATTCAAAGGCATAAAGTATGGGGTACCGCCTGCCAGTATTGTCGACGTTTGATAAACCGGAAAAGCTGGATCTGGAATAATATTGTAATCACCTACGTCTACAAAAGACATTATGGTGTTGTGTAAACCTTCTTTGCCACCAATTAGTGAAGTAACTTCAGAATGTGGGTTTAGGTCTACTTTGTAGCGTTTTTTCATCCATTCGACAGCCGCTTGTTTGTATTCTGGAGTGCCGCCATAAGGAGGATAATGATGATTAACAGGATCGGCAACCGCTTCTTGCATCGCTTGCACTATATGATCAGGAGTATTTTGATCCGGGTCTCCGCGCCCTAAATTTATTACATCAATTCCCTTTGCAGCTACTGCCTGTACTTTTTTATTGAGCTCCAAAAAAATATAAGGCGGTATCGATTGAACTCTTTTGGCTATTTCCATGAATATATATTTCCTTAGCATTGCCCTGGTAATTGGCAAGGTACGCTTGTTTTTAGCAAATAATATCCTCCACATTACCATGTTTTTATTAACAACCAACACTGTTTGAGACGTTTTGATGCTTTAGTTAATGATTGTTTGATTCTCTAAGAAATCCACAGATAATCCTTTGAAAAATTTTTCAGCATCCAAAAACTGGCAACTAGAGGCTTCGTTAATAGCGCTCTTTGGCGTTCTAGCCGCCTTGATCTTTTTTATCCATTTGGGTGACTATCCATTGTTTAATCCTGATGAAGGACTATATGCTGAACCGGCACGCGAAATGCTTGATACTGGCGAATATATTACAACCACACTCAATTATGCTATTCGCTTCACCAAACCACCTTTAGTAATTTGGGCGATGGCTCTAGGCTATAAATTTTTTGGAATAAACGAATTTGCTGCTCGCTTTTTTAGTGCCACTAGTGGCTTTCTTTTAATTATAGTCACTTATCTTTTTACTAATAAATATTTGGGGCGTCGTACTGCAGCTTTTTGTGCAGTTATTCTTTTAACTTCGCCGCTTTTTATTGGCGTAGGCCGCATGGCTATAACTGACATGCCACTCTCACTTTTTACAGCTGGTAGTCTATTTGCTTTTTTTCATGGTTGGAAACAAAAGCAATTTTTTTGGATTTTAATTGCTTATGTTTTAACGGCTTTTGCAATTATGACAAAAGGACCAGTGGGACTTCTTTTGCCCATAGTCATTTTGTCTACTTTCTTTTATTTGCGTGGGCAGTTAAAGAATGCTTTTCAATTTTTTCGTATACCAGTAGGGGTATTTCTCGTTGGCCTTATAGCCTTACCTTGGTTCGTTATTGAAATAGCAGTCACACATGGAGCTTACTTTCAAGAATTTATTATGCGAGAAAATTTTGCTCGTTTTACCAGTGTTGTCGACGCGCACAAAGGTCCTTGGTGGTACCATATTGCCGCCGTATTTGGCGGTCTTTTCCCTTGGTCTATTCTTTTGCCACAAGCTCTATTCACAATCTTCAAAAATTTTCGAACCACTGCATCATTTACCAATCCAAGCGAGATCAACTTTGCTGCGTTCTTTTCCAAATGTCTAATTACCTGCAAGTCTTTGAAAAACCAAGACGAAGTTCTATTGTTTGCAATACTCTCATCAATCATCATAATTGGATTTTTTAGTGCTAGCGTTTCAAAATTATTGCCATACACTTTGCCAGCATTTCCTGCTTTGGCAATCATTGTTGCTTATCAGTGCAGTGCATTGTTGCAAAATAAATCCATAAAGAACACCTTTATTTACTTATTTCTATTCACAACAATCTATGCAATAGCGGCCTTTCTTTGCCCATTATTTCTCAAACACTTACGCAATTCACCAATCGAATTGATCTCAGTGCTAAATCAATATACCGCTGTTTTAGGTTGTATTAGCTTATTAAGCATTGTGCTATTAGCTTGCAAACGTCAAAGTCTTAGTTTAGCCTCTTTATTTGCCGGCATAACAATCATAACTATCTTCTTTATTCCTCAACTTTTAAGCGTTTTAAGCCAGTCCTGGGAACAAACAGCTGCTCTGTATGCTCGCTTTGCCAGGCTTTCACACAAACCTTTTATCGTCTACAGGCTGAGAAAACCTTCTTTGCCTTTTTACTATAGACAGCAAGTTCTGCAACCAGCCAATATTGATGAATTGAAGAATGCCTCCAAAGACAATCAGCCATATTATTTAATTACAAGCAACAAATATCTGCCTGAAGTTGAATCACTAGGCTATAAATTAGTGGATCAAAGCACTAATTATTCATTTTTAGTATTCTCAAAATAAATACTGAGATATTTGCAACCTTTTCACTTGCAACCTTCTTACTCTAATGTATAGTATTTACGTGCCATTATTAAAGTTTCAAGTGCGAAAAAAATAAACAGGAGAAAATATGCTTCCGAAATTTGCCTGGGGCTGCAATAAAAACAAGACCAAGGTTGTTTTGAGCTGTTTTGCCCTCGCATTAACGGTACTTTCCGGATGCGCCAATATTAGAATCCAGCCTAAAGATCCAGAATTAATAGCTCTAGGCAATTTTGCCGATCAAGTCACTTTGCACTTGTTTGAAATGAATCCTTCCACCTATGAGCAATATCAAGGCATGCTTGATAAAGACCTCGATCCTGCTTTACTTACTCAGCTTAGAAGCAAAGGTAGCTGTGCAAAGTCAAAAGAGCAAGTTAAACAAGCCGTCCAAACGATGACAAAAACTAATAGCCGAGCCTTAATTCATATTGAATCAACCACTTTCCCCAGCACAGCAACCCCTCAAGGGCTTGTCCCTATCGAAGTACAAGGTACTTCTGTTAAGACCGAGAAAGACATAAGCCGTGCCTCCAAATTTGATGTCATTTACATGATTGGCACTAACGTAAAGACCAAACAACCTCTAGTCGCATCTTTCGAGATAAAGAAGTTTGATTAAATCGAATTTTTGCGTAGATTTCCCACTTTTCACTACCTAGAAAGCTAATTACAATCCTCTTAACAACTTTTCAATGCACCAGTAAACAACTGGTCCTAGCAGAGGAATCCCCGGCTATGAATACTAATCAATCAACCAAAAATAAAGAACTAAATTTATCAGTCACAGCAAAGGTACAAAAATCCAATGGCGATTTTGCCCCCAACTCTAGCGGACATTCAAAGGACAGAGGCAACAAACATAGTACACTCAATAAATTGCCAGCTTGCTCAGGCGGCGTCTGTACAGTTAACTGGAAACCAATCCATAATATTGCCTGATAGCCTTATTTAAACACTCCAGGCCGCACTAACTCAAAGCCTTAAACTTTAAATTTTGCCGACTAATGAAAAATATTAGTCAGCAAAATTTTTTATCTGAGTAAAGCAATACCACTAAGTGGTATGAGCAGTATAGAATGAATCTGTATAGAATAATTATTAGTGGTCTCAATTCTTTTAAGCAATAAATAAAGGGCTTTACATAAAATATGCATGCTACCAGTCCAGCCAAACTCTATTTAATATCAACTTTCTTCTTCAATAGCATCATATGCTTCTCCCTTCCAGCCTATGCTGTGGGAGACAATACTGGCTCAACAGGCTCAATTTTAATTACCAGGCACGCTAATGCCGCGGCTAAGGCTTTCGCCGCTCACGATTATAATAAAGCAAAAGAAGAATATCGTATAGCCATAGGGATGAGTCCTGAGACATTAGAATTTTACTATGGTCTTTATGACGTATGCGTCCACACTAGTGAATGGGATCAAGTAGTCTTTGCTCTAGAAAAGATTTTTGAGATAGATCCAAGCAAAAAACCACCGCTATTGGCGCAATATGGAGAAGCTTTGTATCATTTAGGACATTATGATGACGCTGTACCAGTGCTCAAACAGGCTTTAAAAGACGCGGATTTGCCCACCCAAAAAATATCTCTGGTGGTTCCACCGCCCATTCCTGAAGCCCCTCCAGAAGAAGAAACAACCACTCCAAGCGGACCTAGCGGCGCAGCGTCCAGTACTCCCGATACATCAGTAGTAGGACCTTCGGGAAATCTTGCTAGCACCGGTCCTGTTCCTGAACACAAAACCTTTTTGGCTAAAGATTCTACTCAATTCAAATTGTCATTTCTGAATGCCTCACACTCAGAATGTATTGTCATAGCGGAGTATATTGATTACCAGCGCAACCCTGATATACAGTTTTTTCATCCACCTATAGCTAATTACCATATTACAAAAATACTTAAAGGACCACCGCTAAATAAAGAGCTACCGATTCGCTATGAATTTTATGACCGTACTAATAATGTTGCTCCGCCGGGTTGGAAGTTTGGCAAAGATAAGATGCCCGAAAAGGGAAGTGAATGGATTATATTTATTCGCAATGCCATACCTCGAGATGGTGCCTTTGATACTTATGAAGGATCTTATGGCAGACAACCAGCCAACGAAGACAATTTAAATCAAATATACGCCTTGCTCGAAAATTCAGCTAATCGCTAATATCTGCAAATAAGAGGTTTATCAAATTGCAATCAAAATTTTTCGTATATTTGCTAATAAGCACAATAGCCTGTTTTATCTGGCAGAAAGAATCTCTAGCTGTGGATGCTGAAGCTTTAGCCAAAAAAGTACTCTGTCGCACATGTCTAGCTAAGATATATGTCTCTCAAAGAAAAATTCCTGAAGCAACAGCCCAGTACACAGAATTACTTAAACTTACACCAGGAGATGCTGCTATCCATTTCGAGTTTGCCAGCCTGCTTGCTCACAATGACAAACCTGACTTAGCAGCAGTACAATATAAAGCAGCAGCAAAACTAAAACCTAATGTAGCTGAATATCAGGCTGGACTGGGTTATGCTCTTATGTGTTCCAAAAACTATGAAGAAGCGGTAGCAGCATATAGTAAAGCCTGTAATTTAGGTGGCAAATATCAGACCCAATTACAAAATGCTCAGCAGTATCAAGCTCAACAAAAACTTTTAGATCAATACAAAGCCAAATTGCAAACCAAAGAACAAAATGACGACTAAAAATAGAGGCTAAATCTCTATTTTTTTATTTGGCGAGGATTTGGCCAATTCAATTCGCTGATTGCCTCGTCAAATGTGACCCGACTGCGAATACAATAATTTAGAACAATAACACATTGTTCTAATTTCATTGCCCCCTCTTTCTCTAAGCTTTGACAAATTTTTGCTGCTTCAAGAGTATTTTGATCTATTTTTTGTGCTGCTTGTAATACAGAAGCAATGTCCCCTCCGTGCTTACGAACAACACCTTGAGCGGTTTTAATATCGTCCTCACTGAGCAAACCTGCTTTTTTCAAAAGCTCAAAGGCTTCCATAGTCTGTTTAGAATTCTGCTTCACCTTTATATCGTCTTTAGGTATATCGTCTTTAGGACTCTCCTTATTGGAAGTTTTTACAGACTTATCTGATGGCGTTAAATTCTGTACAGAGCTGGATAAAGAATTAGAGACATTGAGATAGTTTTCTATTGCTCTACCTTTACTGTGATGATGTTTTAAAACTTCGCTTCCTTTTTCAATATCTATTTTATTTGCCTGGATCAAATCTTGAATTTTTAAAGCGGCATCTAAAACCGCTTCGGTTAGTAATTCTGCTTTAACTAATAAATCCACAAGTGCTATATCGTTTTGCTTAGCAAGCAAATTCGCATCAATTGGCAGCGAAGACAACACTCCGCCCACTGATGGCTGAACACTTGGATCTATGCTTGGTTGTCCATATGTATTGTTGCCAACAGTACCTGGTGGATAAGGCCAACCAGCATTAGGCATTGGGGGATATTGCATTGGTACCAGCATAGCTTGAGCCGGCATTGGATACATTGCTGGATTCATAGGCACTCCAACACCCAGTGGAAAACCATACGGTGTAGCAAATCCGGGGTTAGGATTAGGATTCTCTGCCCCCACAGTCGGAGCAACAACAGGATTAGGTGGTGTCCCCGCTTCTGGAGCTTTAGTTGAATTATCTGCTTGAGCCGGCGCTAGTTTATTTGCAGTTTCTGCAGGACTTGATTCTGGCTTAGTTTCGACTGTCTTTGACCAGTCTATTTTTTGCGGTTGCGCCTTTAAAATATCTGATAATTTTTTGCTCGGGTTTACAGCCCCACAAGACATAACGAGTATGTCATAAAACATTTCTATATCGTTAGCTTTAAAGGTTTGACTCCAAACCACCCTTGATTTTTCTGGATTTTGCTCATATAAAGCCCAGAAGGGATCCTCCATATTTGCATCCCATTGCACATCTAGAACAAAGATTTGTCCTGGGGTGTCGGTGGCCCACTCTAATTCAACCTGCATACCGCGAGATTCTTTAGCTATAGCCAGCAAGTCTTTAATGCCCGCCAAGGTTCGAATGCCCTGCTCCTGCGGCAATTTGTTTCTATTGGTACTAGGTTGTTTCGGTTCGTCTTGGGATTTTCTAAGCATACAAAGCCGTCAAGGTACTAATTTCCCATTTTTAACATATAACCAGACCCCGCCTTTTTATCACTTACCCAGGACAGCATTTAGCAAACTATAACGACAACTATTCATCCTTAAATTCTGCTTTAAATCCTTGCCATATAGACAAATATGTTTTATCCAAATTACTAACCTCAAGCATTTCTTTGGTGGGTTGATAAACCAGCGAGCTTTCAAACATTATAGCTAAAGTATCGTCCATCTTTGTCGGTACTAAATTCTGACTAATTGCTTTTTCGTATGTCTCTAAATCAGGTCCATGGGCAATAAATCGATTATGGAGGGATATCCCTCCAGGAAGAAATCCTTCTGTCCGAGATTCATATTGTCCATAAACGAGGCCCATGATTTCGTTCATACAATTGCGATGAAAATAAGGTGGTCTAAAAGTTTTTTCTGCGACAGACCAACGAGGTGGAAAAATGACAAAGTCAACATTGGGTAAGCCAATAAATTCAGATGGTGAAGTAAGAACAGTAAAAATAGAGGGATCTTGATGATCAAAACTAACCGAATTTACAACTTGAAAAAGAGACAAGTCATATTTATAGGGAACATAGTTACCGTGCCAAGACACCACATCCAAAGGAGAATGTGGAAGTACTGTATGCCAAAGTTTATCTTGAAATTTCACTACTAGCTCTGTTTCAATTTGTTTATTTTCATACTTTGCCATAGGACACAAAAAATGGCGAATTGCCGCCAAACCATTTGCACCGATTGGACCTAGTTCTGGTAAACGCAAATAAGGTCCGTAGTTTTCCAAAAGATAGCCACGAATTTCTGTATCTATCAACTCGATTCTAAATTTAATCCCTGCTGGTATAAGACATATTTCTTTTGGTTTCAGTTCTATTTCGCCCAACTCGGTAAAAATCTTAAAAGCTCCAAGCTCAGGAACAAATAGAAGCTCAGCATCATTGTCACAAAAAACTCTATTTTCCATTGAAGCATTAGCTCTATAAATGTGAACAGCCGAACCTCGCAAACTATTCAAATCTCCATTACCAGCCACTGTGATAAGCCCATCAACAAAATCTGTTTTTGCTTTTGGTATATCAAAAGGCAACCAACGAAAAGCGTTTGGCGAAGCATTGACAATAAAAGGCCGGCCTTTTAAGCCTACATGTTGCACACCTTTGAACGAATAATTTCCAGCTGACGGTCTTATTTTATACAACCAAGTATGTCTATTATCTACTCTAGGACTAGTAAAAGCTGCGCCATTTAATTGCTCAGTAAACAGTCCACCTGAAACTTTCTGCGGAGTATTTTGGTCTTTAGGCAAAGTATTTTTTTCGGCTTCCGAACTAAAATAATTACCAAAACCACTCATATAACTCGATATAGATTTATTGTCTCCTATTCTCATCTTCTCCTGCGCTTATTAATTATTTAGAAGTTCTTTGGCGCGCTCAGCCGCTTTTACAACCGCTTTGATTAGTGTAACTCGCAACTTTCCTTCTTCTAGTTCCATTAGTCCGTCTATAGTACAGCCTGCTGGGGTTGTTACATCGTCTTTAAGCAATGCCGGGTGAGCGCCTGTTTCCAGAATCATTTTTGCCGTGCCAAGCATAGTCTGAGCGGCCAGAAATGTAGCAGTTTCTCGACGCATGCCAAGTTTCACACCAGCTTCTGCTAAAGATTCAATAATCACATACAAGTAAGCAGGACCGCTAGCGGAAAGAGCAGTTAAAGCATTGAAGAGTTTTTCGTCTAAAAATTCTACTTCACCAACACTTTTGAATATTGTTTTGGCTAATTTTTTATGCTCTTCTTGGGCAAATTTTCCACCCACTAAACCAGTCATTCCCGCCCCTGCCAAGACGCAAGTATTGGGCATGGCTCTTATAACCGGGGTTTCAGGACCAAGTCTTTCTTCTATATAGCTAAGAGGTACAGACGCTGCTACAGAAATAACCAATTGATTTTTATTTAAAAGCGGACAAATACTTTCAAGCAAAGATGCCATATTCTGTGGCTTTACTGCCAGAATAACAATGTTTGCTAATTTAACCGCCTTAGCATTGTCAGTTGAAATCTTAATATCGAAGCATTGTTCTTGGGCTAAGTTTTCTTCTGTCGCTTTAATAGCCTCAATTGTCCGCACAGTACCATGGATTTGCGAAGCTTTGATACTGTTTGACTTCACCATTCCACGTATAAGCGCCGAGCCAAGTGTCCCCACCCCTAAAACAGTAATATTCTTATCAGTTAGCATTTAACCTCTATTGAGAATATATCTTTAAATTTTAAACAAAGCTTCCCATAATACTTGGTTATAGTAACTTTATGGACTTATACTAGATCAACTAGATGTCATGCGGATCGGCACCCATGTTTCGCCCAAAAAAATACGTCAAACTAGAACCATTATCATCTCCACCTAGTATAGATGATCTTAAACGTCTATTGTCCCAGGTGCAAAAAATACGCGGCTGCACAATAGAATTACCTTGGTCTATAGAACCAGATAACGTTTCGTTTGCTCTGGCTGTCCGTATAGAGCTAGGCGCTGAAGAACCTATTTGGAGTTTCTATGAAGGCACTGGGCTTAAGTCTCATGCCATGTGGAGTGCCCCTTTTAACGATATGTCTTTACTAAAAGAAGTTGTATCTCTTTCTGTAGTCGAGACCATACACAAAGACATACCCGGAGGACTTAAAAATTCATCCTCTTCATCCCAAACAATCGACTATTCAGAACCTGCGCCAAAAATAGAAATACCCTACACCCCTCCATATAACGCCAATGTAGAAACGAACCACCCTAACATTGAATCAGTAAAAGAAACAGATGGTTTTTCAAAAGACTCCAAAGAATGGCTTAGTCATTCTTACCGTGAATTCGAAAGTGCATTTGCTGATTCTTCAAGTACCCAGAATATTAACAAAACCGAACCTGACATCAAAGCAGCCTTTCCAGTTCCAAATCCTGTCGCAAATCAAAGCAGTCCTCAGCCAATTAATCCATCGCAAAACTATTATCCTGCCAATCTCAATGATAGCGAACGCTTTCCATCCTTAACATCGGGCGCACCTAGTGTCTATTATTATCCCGGCTATCCATATCCATTGCCATACCCACCAATGGTTCCCATGCCGCAATCTGTGGCAAATTCGGTTCCTCTTCAACCTGGTACACCTTTGCCTGATCCCAATGCCTCAACTTCAAGAATGCCTGCGCCTGACGTAGAACTATTGCGCAAACAAACAAATTTCATGCTTGGCCAATTTCTTGTTGATTCTGGACTAATTCCAGAAAGCACACTTAAAGCTGCTCTTAAATTGCAAGAAATGGTAGTCGGCAATGTAATTAGCAGAAGTCAGGCTATAGAAACAGTTAATCGCATTCATTACAAAGGAGGTAATTTAGATATTTCCCACCTCATGAAAAACTCGCCTACTGGCGGTAATAAAGCAACTCTTCCCAAAAAAAGTTATCCTTTATTAGGTGATCTCCTTGTAAAGGCAGAAGTTATAGATTCATCTATTTTAGAAGGCATTTTAAAAATGCAAGAAATAGTACGCGCCGGCGCTTTGAGCAAAGACGAAGCTTGTCAGGCAATAAGCAAAGAATTAAATTCACAAAAACGAAAAGTTTCCAGGACAGAAACAGAGAAGGAACAAAGAGCAATAGATTTACTCATTAAGGCTGGAATGCTTTTGGTAAAAGATAAAGAAATAGCTTACAGTGTACAAAAAAAACACGGCGGAAATATGGATCAAATTTTAGTTGCTGCAGGTAAAATAAGCGATAAAACTTACCAGTCTGCTCTTGAATGCGAGGCGATGTTATTTCAAGAGAGAATAAAATTAGAACAAGCAATTATTACTCTGAATTATTGTGAACGCAGTCGCGTAAGCTTCACAGACGCTCTTGAAGAATTGAATTTTCAAATCAACTCATGAACCCATCATTATTAATGCCATCTGAGCAAAGTCAAAAACTAGTATTATTAGGTGTAGGACAAGCAGCATTACACGTAGCAAAAATAAATTCATCTTACAAACTATTTGGTACGACTCGTAACAAGCAGAAACTATATATACTAGCCAATGCTTTGATAGAACCAATTTGTATTTGCTCTGATTTATTTGACCAATCAAAAGATCAATTATCTGAATTATTGACAAACGCTAACGTTCTTGTTTCTTTTCCTCCTGATCCATTTAGCGATAAGTTTTTTTCCAAACTTTGCCAAAACAGTAAAACTGTTATTTATATATCCTCTACTTCTGTTTATGGCAGTATCTCAGGGGTTATCGATGAGAACTCACCTGTAGACAGGAAAAGCGAGTCCAGTAAATTACGCTTAGAAGCTGAAGATACTTGGCTCAATATTGGAGCAATTATTCTTAGAACTCCAGGGCTATATGGTGCAAGTTCTGGACTACATCTGCGTTTAAAAAATGACAGCTATCGTCTACCGATTAAAGCAGATAATTACATTTCTCGAATTCATCTGGAAGATTTGGCACGAATTATCCTTACCTTGTTCACTAAACCTCTGCCTTCAGGATCTATTCGCTTAGTGGGGGACTTGTGCCCAGCACCTCAAAAAGAGGTTGTAGAATGGCTTTGCCAGAAAATGAATATTTCCTTACCGCCCCAAGCCGCACCAGATACAGTGCACAGTAGCCTAACAAGCAATAGACGCATCCAAGCAAATAAAATACTTAACGAATTAAATATCGAACTCCGATTCCCAAGCTATAAAGAGGGATATAAGCATTGCCTAGAATTATCAAAAAGCTGACTTTAATTCTTGTGATCACGAGTAATTAGTCCGATCATCAAAAACATAAGAGCAACTGCCGCAGCTGAAAACCAATTACTAATAGTAAGAATACTTGGCAGCAAGAACGATATTAGAATCAATGAAGCTGTTGGTAAAAACCAAAAAAATAAAATACGCAAAGGTATCAGTATCAATAATGCCAGGCCAAAAGTTGATATTGTCCAAATAGCACAAACGAATGTAGCTATCATTTGAATAAAAGCTAATAATACACAGAAGAAAATTGCCAATGCACAAGCTACATAAAAATTACCATGAAAACTTATTCCTCCTAATAGAGGAAAAACATATAAAATGACGAGGGTCTGCAATAAAATTCTTATGATCAGCTTAAGCATATACCAGTTCAAATTCCGTGCAAAGTTTTAGCCCTCGTCAATTATCGCATGACTTTGATTAACTTTCTCAATTACCAACCCCAACCTCTGTGATGGCGATGGCAATGATGATGGCGATGACAATTTCCCCACCCTCTATTTCCATATGAATTGCCATATCCATATGAGTTTCCAAAAAATGGGAAAGCTTGTGCACCAGTCGCTGTAACAAAAGTCAAAAGCATAAACAAAGCAATGATTATTTTTGTATTCATTTTATTTACCCCGCTAGTTTTACTTGCTGATTGAATAATATCGGCTAAATGTGCGGGTTTCGTGAATACTCAAAACTAGTAATTTGGTGAATTACCTGTTTTCCATTTTATATTGCAACCAACGCTTGATTTTTGATTAGACTCAACAGTAATACCAGCTAAAACTGCATCGATTGCCGCTCTAAGATCTTTGCCATTTACAGGCTCACTATTGCCTGTCCGACTATCATCTAATTGGCCACGATAAACTAATTTGTGTTGAGCATCAAACAAGAAAAAATCTGGCGTGCAAGCAGCCTCGTATGCCCTAGCTACGTTTTGACTTTCATCATAACAAAATGGGAAAGTGAACTTTAGTGTTTGCGCCATTTTTTTTAAATTTTCAGGTTTATCATCAGGGTAATTTTCAGCATCATTAGAACTTATCGCCACAATCCCAAGTTCTTTATTTTGATAATCATGTCCAATTTTCGCTAATTCTTTTTCGACATGTTTGACATATGGACAATGCTGACAAATAAACATAACCAGCAGTCCCTTTTTATTTTTAAAACTATCAAGACTAATTGACTTGCCAGACACAACATCTGGCAAAGAAAAACCTGGTGCTTGTGTACCTAAGGGTAACATTGTAGAAACTGTTAACGCCATAAATTACCTCCTAAAAAGTACTGCGTGGCTGCAAAGAATCTCTTGCAGACAATCATCACATAATAACGCAGTCTTTCTATTTAGTAGCGTTTACTTTGACGCCCTGACCCTTAGCATACATACCGCTGCCAGCCACTACTCTTTCTCTACCGGGTAAAGCTGGCTCTACTAACATTGTTTCTTCCGGTTTACAGTTTTCATTACCGCTGTAAAAACCCCAATGAGTTATGGCAATACGTTTTTTCTTGCGCCCAATATCAGGCATAAAACGCTCTGGAAAAGCTATTACTAAAAGAGTTGTAAGACCTATGACTATGCCAAATAATGCACTCATATTCCTGAAACCACGTATGGTTGGTGCTTTCGCTAATGATTAACGCCAAGCATTAACAGGATAATTTATCCTATCAATACTGTCCATGGGCATTTCACGATATCTTAATTAAAAGAGAGAAGACCTCAAGGTCTTCTCTCTTTGTTTTATCTATTTATAAGCCTAATTTAGCTCTTCATAACTTCGGCTAAATCAGAATACAAACCAGCAAGCTGGGCAGCTACCGGGGCGGAGTTGCCATCTTCCTGTGAGTACTTTGTAAATTCTTCGGCTTTGCTTTCGAAAATACAAAGTAGGCGTTTTTGAAATTCTTGAATATGCTCGTTCATGATATTTACTTTCTAGATATGAAGGCAAGGCAGAGACTGCCTACCTTTGGGGGAATATTAAATTTAAAAAGAGAAGTTGATTAATTCTGTCTCAAAATGATTGTCAAGTACAACTACTAAATATAAAAAAGTGAATCAAATTAAAAGATTTAATCTAATTTCACTCTTGTCATGCGTGCTTTTGCCTCTTTCTAATGACGCAATTTTGCATTGCATATAGCGAATTGCTTGGTAATGCTGTTGAGAAATTCAGAACCCCGCTTTTAATTGAATAGCTGTTCTGAGCTCAAGCATCATCAGAAGTGCTTAAAAACCTGGTTTCAGGACTGTTACCACCTGGGCACAATTAATTTATCAGGAGAAAAATTTCGAGAAGCATATAGATGTTTTCAGCAGTTTGCAGTTAAGGATTAAGCCAGATTTTAAGCGGGTATTAATTGGTAAGGTGGCGAGCGTAAAAACATATCTTTCTTATGGAGTAGGGTAGATGGCCGAAGTAGGCCTGACACAATTACAAATGATGCTTGTCCGGCAAGGTGGCTTTGGCACCCTGCCGCTAAGTATTTTGCCGCCCACTACTTTTCTGACTTTTATTAGAGCAGTAGAACAGCTCTGTTTGGACGAAAAATTGCCAGCCATTATCGTCTACTGGGCTAAACACAATGCTTCTTTGCTTCTGCCCGAAGGTCCTCGTCTTAAACAACTAATGAGTCAATGCAAATGTGTTTCTGTATTTTCAGATGGCAATCAGCAAACACCGGACGAATGGTGCATTCTTATTGAGAGCAGCAAAGTAAGCTTGGTGGTTCATGGACAAGCGATATCCGATCCTAGCGATGGACATCGATATCAATGTGCCGGTTCGATGGACACTGAATTGGTTAAACAATCTTTTGCTCAATTACTACCAAAATTTCAATTGGACGATCCAATCGAATGTAACCGATTGGAAGATGCACGCCTTGGCATTACTCATGGAGATAGTTCGGTCGCTTTAACTCAGCGCCTAAAATCTAAATGGCCAATTGTCAAATCTCCTACAGTGCAAAGCTTCGTTATTCCGCCAGAAATTATGCAAGCAAAAACACTTACCGATCTGCATTCAACCGGACAGATTGCCCCTCAAAATATCCCTATTCCAACCAATATAAGACAAGTTGCTTCGGCTCGCCACAATGCAATTAGCCCACCCAGTGAGGATTTTAGCCCTAATTCACGACCAGTTGAACCACCTCGTACTTTAATCACCACTGGATCACATAGTGTTTGCGCTCCTCCCAGACAAGACGATGAAATTACTACCCAAAAACCGATTATTCATGGGCCACCCCAGCAAAGAATTAGCGCTCAGTCAATCATTACCGAAATTATTAGTCGACTAAGACATTCACACAATTTAAACGCCATTTTGCAATTCGCCATTGAAAAACTGACACAGGCAACTAGTGCTGACCGTGGATTAATTTGGCAAGTGGTGGGTGATCAATTAGCCGTCACCCATGAATACGCCTCTAACGGACATCTTTGCTTTATAAGCAATCAGTTACGCCAAGACGAATCTACTGCCGTTGTGCTTGAATTTCTTTCTCGATTCCCGGATGAATCTGGCACAGGCGTCATTAGCATTCATGATACTACTGCAGATGTTAATCTACACAAAATATCGCCCACTCTTTCATCATTGATTGAACTAGGTGGCGTCAAAGCTAGGCTCATGGTACAGCTGCGCTCGCGCGGAGTTTTCTTTGGCTTTTTAGAGCTGCAACAAGCAAGCGCTCCCAAAGATTGGGGAAATGAAGAAGCAATTATGATCCAGAGCGTAGCCGAAATGCTTTCTGTTGTCGTTCAACAATCATATGACCAAACCAAAATTGAAGTTGACGCCAAAGAAATGAAACTTATTAACGATATCGCTAGTTTTTTCCGCGATTCACGCGAAAAAAGCAGCAATCAATCATTAGTAAAATCGGTTTTGCTTGTTGCCGATCATATGGGCTTTGTTCATGCCCAGCTCTATCTCCATAACCATGAAGAAAATACTCTCATCCCTCAAATCAGTAATGGTGAAACTTTAAATGTCCCTCTTTCTGATAACGAAAATCCTTTTGTTTCAGTCTTTAAGTCTGGACACGGCAAAGTTATTAATATGGAAGAAAGTCGTAAAAGTGATGCGTATTTTAATCACGACACCGCTCTAATTTTGCCTTTAATTTCAGAAGGAGAAAGATTAGGGGTCATCGGCTTATGGCAAAGACAAAGCAAACAAACACCATTTAGGGCTCAAGACAAAGAATTAGGGTTAACTATCGCCGGACATCTTTCTAATGTTATTCGCGCTGAATCTGCTGTTTTACAAATCAAAGCTGAACAAGCTCGTGCTGCTTTAATAAATCAAGTTTCAAGCGAAATCCGTCAATCTTTAAAAGAAGTAGATCAAATTATGAACACTTTGGTTACTTCATTAAAAGAACACTTCGACTTAAGTCGTTGTTTGGTTTCACTTTACGACCACCAAGCAAAACATTTCGTAAAATATAAAGCTGCTCCGCTTCTCCAACTAAATGAGCAAGATAACAATACAGATAAATTGCCTGCAAATTATCTTGAGGAACAATTATTCAATTCATATCTTCCGCAATTAATTCAAGGCAATACCATTTTTCTTGAAGAAGAAACTTTATCTAAACTAGCTCAAGAAAAAAATGACCCTCACTTAAGAGGTGTCACTTTTGCCACACTAGCTCCGTTATTTTATGGCGGAGAATTTAAAGCTGCCCTTTGTCTATTACATAAGCACAGCCATTCCTTGCCTAAGGCAGACATGAATATGGTGGACGACCTGGCAAACCGAGTTGCTGCTGTTATAGCCCACGCCGAACTATTTGGACAGGTTGAGCGTCAAGCCATAACTGATCCTATGACTGGCCTATTCAATCGCCGTTATTTCCAAGATCAATTAACCAAAGAAATTGACCGTTATCAACGTTTTGGTCACCCCTTCTCTTTAATAATTGCCGACTTAGACTATTTGAAAAAAATAAATGACACTTACGGCCACACAAGTGGTGACACAGCAATTAAACATATAGCTAACATTATGAAAAAGAGTGTTCGCGATGTCGATACAGTAGGTCGTTTTGGTGGAGAAGAATTTGTCGTTCTTTTGCCTGAAACCGAATTGCGTCAAGCCCGAGCAGTCGCAGAGAGAATTTGTACAGCTATTGGTGAAACTCCTGTAGAAGGCGTGGGCACCATTACAGCCTCCTTAGGTCTAGCTACTTTCCCGCAAGATGCTATGGATCGCAATAAATTATTCGAGCTGGCTGACAGAGCTTTATTCTTAGCTAAAGGCAGAGGTCGAAATCAAGTTTGTTCTGTATCAGAAGACTTGATACCAAGTTTGAGTGGCGAAGAATTGCCACTAATTCCCACAACACCCATTCCTCCAAATGTTTCTTCTCGTCCACCTCTTCCTCAATCGGTACGAGCCACGCAGTCAATAAATATCGCTATGCCCGGCAAACCTTCAGTTGGTCAAAGCAATAAACTTGATTTATCTCTAATCGCTCAAAGAGGACTATTAGGACTGCTTTCGCTTATCACTAAGGCTTTGGAAGAATTAGATATGCATGAGCCTCTTAGAACACAAAGAGTTTATAATTATGCCCGTCAATTGGCCCGCAGCTTAAACTTGTCTGAAGATAAAACTGAGATGATTGCTTTAGCTGCTGTATATAGCAATTTGGGCAAATTGACTCTACCAAAAGAAATTCTGGCCAAAAAAGGGCCGCTAACTCCACAAGAAATGGAATTAATTAAGAGCTATCCTTCTGCAGGAGCTCGTTTATTAGAAACCGCCAAACTTGTTTCTCATTTAGCACCCATTATCGAGTCCTATCAAGAAAATTGGGATGGCACCGGCTACCCACATGGATTGAAAGGTGAAGAGATTCCATTAGAATCCAGGATTATTTCTTTAGTAGATGACTTTGTCGCTATGACCAGCGAGCGTCCTTACCGCCCTATCCTAAGCGAAGCTGAAGCCATAAAATTAATTGAAGAACATTCAGGCAAAGATTATGATCCTCAATTAGTAAGATCTTTCCTAGCCTTGCTCAATAAAACAATCAGCATTGCAAAAGTCTCCTAATAATCTGTCTAAATTTTGAAACAAGAAATAGATATATCCAGCCCCATAAATATATGCCACCAGCTACGGTGCTATAGAATGATAATGGTCTCATTTCATTCATCCTAAAACATTAAGATGCTAGATTTCAATATGATTTTGAACTAAGCTTCTAAAGCTTATAAAATAGGCATTTAACAGCTCAGCTCACTCTTAAGTGCGGTTGCGAAGTTGAAATCTAAACATAAATTTTCAGGTATAAAATCATCCAGATTAGAATCAAAAAATTTGTCCTCTAAAGATTAAAATCGACTTGTCCAAATACACAATTTTGTTATAATGAAAATAACGATCGATAGGGAAAGCAAGGCTCAATTTAAGCGGGAGTTTTTACACCCCGATATAGTTTTTATTTGCTAAGCACGCGCATTCCAACGGTCATAAGGTGATCAAATAATCTCAGTATTAAGTTACAGGAGCAAGTCCCCCTGGGCCCGGTGAGTGAACCGGCAGGGGGGCTTGAACGTTAGTACCGTATACGGTATTAACGTTCAAGCCCTGATTTTCAAAGATCAAAGCATCTAATTAGCGGGTGACCCCAGTCGGGTCCGCATCAAAATTTACATAATTTCTAACATATTTATTGGAACCAGTTGGTACAAATAGACCATAAAGTTAACTATTAATTCGTCGGTAACTTGTACAGATCGTTGCTTCTGGACGCTCTGTTTTATGACAGTCTTCGTCATTGTTAAATCGACAATCACCACACAAATACGCTTCTTTGCCACGCCTAAATCTAAGCCCCATGATTGTAATAAAAATAGCCACAGCTATGACAATTGCGAAAACGGTCCATTGAATAATTATCACAAAAGCTCCATTCCAATTAGTACTCACTAGACTCTTTTTATATACTAGCCGATTTTGGATCTAATATATCCCTACAAACATCGCCCAGAGTATTGAAACATAGAATAGTCAAGAATATAAGAAGACCCGGTGCTAATAGCCATGGTTGATTATATAAATCGTTAGCATTGTCTAGGGCAGCTTTTAACATATTGCCCCAGCTGGCATCCGGTTGTTGAATACCTAAACCAATGAAGCTTAGTCCGCTCTCTGACAAAATAAAACTAGGCACTTGTAGTGTAGCCGCTACAATAACAAAGCTCATGGTTTGTGGTATGACATGCTTGATCATATTTTTCCATTCAGGTTGGCCAATTGCTCTGGCTGCTTCGACAAATTCTTGTTCTCTTATTGCCAGAACCATTCCTCTTATTACTCGAGCCAGACCAGCCCAACCAATGAAGGATAAAATAACAGTGATAAGAGCAAATCTTTCTGTGCTGCTCATACCCGCGGGCAATATTGCCGCTAAGGCAATCAACAAATAGAAGCCCGGTATCGACATAATTGCTTCTGCGATTCTCATCATTATGTTATCAATAATTCCACCACAAAACCCAGCTGTGGCACCATATATAATGCCGACCGGGAACACAATTAACAACCCAAGAAAACCAATAGTAAGGCTTTTTTGTGATCCAAATAAGAGGCGAGAGAAATTATCTCGACCGTTTATATCTGAACCAAGTAAAAATATTCGCCCGGGTGATTCAACCGCAAATAAATGTAAATCACAAGGTATAAATCCCAACAATTTATAGCTCTCTCCTCTAACCAACAATTTAATGCCTAGGCGGGATGCTTTTTGTTCTTCATATCTTTGCTTATAAGTATCAAGATCGAAAGAACGTGACACTTGATAAACAAATGGTTGTGAAATGGAATTATTAGCAACTACTATGTGTATTTTGCTAGGTGGCGCATTTGCTAAATCAGGATCAGCAAAACCCATACTATAAGGAGCAACAAAATCAGCAAAAGTCGCCAACAAATAGAAAAAAACCAACACCATTGCACTAATACAAGCTGGTTTAGACTGCCAAAGCTTTTTGCCAATCACATCTAAAGCATTATGATTTATTACTGCGGATTTTTCTATAGTTGCAACAGTCACAATAATTTCCTATTTCTTCTGCGATTCATACCATTATTCCAGGGTAATACGAGGATCAGCAAATTTTAAGAGTATATCAGCAAGCAAATTGCCAACTATCAGCATAGTCGCTCCTAACATCAATGACGCCATAACTAAATTCATGTCTTTACTCTGTACCGCCTCAAGAGTAAGCCGTCCCAAGCCTGGATAAGCCAAAACCGTTTCTGTTAATGCTGCTCCGCTTAGCAAATCAGCAAATTCAAAACCAAACAAAGTAATAAGTGGATTAATAGCAGTTTTAAGAGCATGAACATAAATAACACTGCTTTCAGCTAAACCTTTTGCCCTTGCTGTACGTACATAATCAGCTTGCAATACATCTAGCAAACTGGCCCGCATTTGTCTTTGTACGCCGGCTAAACCAATTAATGTTAAAACAGTTACTGGAATTATCAAATGCCTTGTTATATCTATAAATTTTCCAAAGAAATTGCGTTCAAAAAAGTCTTGACTAGTTAAACCACCAATAGGCAAAATATGAGTTTTAGTAGCAAACATCAGCAATAACAATGCCATCAAAAACGCAGGCATCGACATACCTATAGCAGTGAGTATACTCAACAGTCGATCTATAAAAGTATTGCGATAGACCGCAGCACAAACACCGGCTGGTATAGCAATGAGCCAAGTAAATAAAACCGTGCATACACTCAATAACAAAGTGTTACCAGCCCGTTGTAATAACAATGTTGATACCAAGCCACCCGTTGTAGAAATACCCAGATCACCCTTGAGCAAATTACTCAACCACAAAAAATATTGAACAACCGGCGGTTTATTCAAACCTAGTCTTTC
This sequence comes from Candidatus Melainabacteria bacterium, assembly GCA_027451745.1. Taxonomy (GTDB): domain Bacteria; phylum Cyanobacteriota; class Vampirovibrionia; order Obscuribacterales; family Obscuribacteraceae; genus JABDBL01. The sequence continues at coordinate 20,084 of DAIDIP010000015.1, read as the reverse complement.
TTCTTCAGCTTTAATTGTTTCTTGTGAAATAGCTGGATTGGCCTTTAAATAGGCCAATGGATCAATCGGAGCCAAACGTAACATCGTAAAGCTCATAATTGAAATGACAAATAGAAGCGGTAAGGCTTGTAATATGCGACGTAAGATATACACTGGAATTGACATTATTCGACAAATATCTCCTCAATATTATGCATACTGCCACGAGGCGCCAAACCTATGCCCAGCACTGTAGGCATATAATTACCAATACGATTACGCACCGCGGTAATATCTATATTGCTAAACAAATAAATAAATGGCTGCTGTTCATAAGCGATTTGTTGATAACGATCAAAATATTCATGCCGTTTTGCAATATCAAATGTAGTGGCACCAAGATCAAAACACTTGTCGATTTCTTTTTCCCAGTCTCTAGCATCAGTCACTTGGACTTTGCCTGCACTATCAGGTAATCGCTGGTCGAACATATGCAAGCGTCCATTAGATTTCCATACATTGGCTCCATCATATGGTTCCAATCTTCCACCTGTAAGTCCCATTACCATGCCTTCCCAATCGAGACTATTGCTAGATTTGTCTATCAAAATATTGAAATCTACCGGTTGATAATTGACTTTGATGCCAAGTTTTTTTAGATCATTTTGAATCATTACACAAATAGCATCTCTTGTTGAATTACCAGCATTAGTATATAAAGCAAATTCCACCCTATTACCTTTATCATCATATAAAACACCATCTCTTAATTGAAAGCCACCTTTAGCAAGAAGTTTTGCGGCATATTCAAGATCCTGAGGAAAGGGCTTAAGCGATTTATTAAAAAAAATGGATGCTTGCGGTTCGGAGGTAAACAATTCATAACCGACCCCGCGCAGGATATTATCTACCATACGTTTGCGATCTACTGCATGGGTTATAGCTTGCCTGAAGTAAAAATTGTTGAACCATTTTTGTTTGATAGGATCAACATAGAATTTATTCGTCTTAGGATTTTTGCGCTGACATAGATTGAACATCAAAAAGATTGTGCCATCGGTAGGGCCAAGATTATACATTTTAAAATTGTCACTAGCTTCTCTTTGTTTGACTAGGGCCGCGTCTGACCCGCGCACCGTTCTTACATCAAGCAGATCAACATCGCCCGCATAAAATTTGAGCAATTGTGTATTTTGATCTGGAACAATTAAATCAACTAGTTTACCTAGATAAGGCAAGCGTCTACCTAACTTATCTATCATCGAATAATTTGGATTAGGAACTAATTCTACTCTTTGTCCTGGCATATAACGATGTAGTTTAAAAGGACCGCTCACCACAATCGATTGAGGGTCACAATTTATATCCCAAAAATTATTGAACTCACCTATTTTATTTTGAGCAATTAACTTGGTTGTAATAGGCTCCAGTATATGTTTAGGCGCTATTGCCATTCTTAGACTGCTCAAAAAAGGAGCAAATGGTACATCAGTATGAAAGCGCACCGTTAAGTCGTCAATTTTTTCTACTGATGGATAATGTCCGTAAACAGTCAATACATCGCGCGAACTCGAATTACCAAATCCTTTGGCGATTAAAGTACCAAATGTATAAACAACATCATCTGCTGTAAGAGGATGTCCATCAGACCATTTTAGTCCTTTGCGCAAAGTAAAAGTATAATTTAAATGATCAGGGCTAACTGAAAAGGTGCGCGCTAACCTTGGATATGATTTTGCCGTCCATGGATCTATGTCTAACAGCGACTCATACATCAATGAGGCAATGCCACCACTATCTGCATCACTGGCCGCCCAACAATTAAATGTTTTTGGTCCACTGCCAAAACTCGACACAGTTAGTACACCGCCGAATTTGCCTGTTTGTCCTCGAGCCCGCCAAAGTTCTTCAGTATTTTTTCCTTTGCCTACTGTAATCAGCTTGTATTCTCCTGGATAAGGAGGTCTATATATACTGTCCGAAAGAGTCCCTTTTACTTTTTCCAAAAACGATGGTGAGATATCATCATATTTATAATCAATAGATATACAAGCTGAACAATTTAGCACCAAAAACATAATAAACAATGACAAAATTTTATTTTGCTCTTTCGTATGACTATAGTTTTTCTTGGTTTCTAAAAGCATTATTCTGTGCGTCGCCATTTCAATATTATCTACCAAACAACTCGGGTACAAAAGTCTTTAGATCTCCAATACAAATAGCTCCGCCATAATTTGGCAAAAGAGTACCTTCTTTATTTAACACTCTGTTTGTTACTACACCAAGCACTTTGCCTTCCTGATCAACTACCGGTCCCCCACTATTGCCTTTTGTAATTTGAGCATCAAATTCAAATTTGTGCGCAACTACTTTAGTAATTTTGCCGCTTATAATTGTTGGAGAATTATATTTTTCTTGCATTGTCTTTTGGTTACGAATAGCAGGATAACCAAGAACATGAATTTCTTCGCTCACAACAGGCCCCTTATTATCTAATTGCAAACATTTATCATTTCCATTTTTTATCATCGATGGCAATATTGCTACCAATACGGCCAAATCAGACTCTTTATCCCTAGCTTTCTTGTATAACTTAGCTTCTATAGCTGGCTGCCCTGCAAGACCTGGGGCGTGCAAAAAATAATTTGTATTAGCTACAATTGGCACAAACTTTCTATATTTATTGAATAAGGCTTGTCCAGGATCGGCTTCTTTAGACAAAAAATTGTCATAACAGTCCCAAATAGAATTAACTGTATTTTGATAAAGCTCTTTTTCAGACTGCGTAGCATTTTTCTTAGCAGCCAAGTTGATAATCATAAGTATTTTCTCAAAATAGCTCTTATCTAAAGGAGCCACTCGTGCAGCATAAAATGCAACGGCAGAATAAAACATTTCGCATTCATCTTTCATTTGTTTAGCATTGTCCAACACATGATTGTTGGTGACAAAATATACTTGCTGTTTTTTATCAATATAAAACGGAAACGCTGAACCCCGTCCTACAACCTGATAGCCTCTATCTTGTGTGCTAGTCGTAAAAACATAGTAATGTCCCTTAGAAGAAATATCGGCAACTTGAACATAAAAATATTTGTCAAGCCTCATCTTTAAGCCAATATTCAATTGAAATACTTTATTAGCCGCTTTTCGATCAATGGCTTGCCAATTGTCTCTAGCACTAGCATCACAAAGCAACAAAAGTATAAATAACAGTACAAAAATTTTTCTACTTAATAGCGCTCGTTTATGGTCTACCACTACTTAGACCTACTGAATGCATGGACATCGGCTTAGAAACATCAAATACAACAGCTCGTTCTTTTTTCTCTTCTTGTCCGCATACAATGACACCGTTTTCACTGTTGCTGTCCTCTGCAACCGATACTGTTGAAGCGAGCTGCAAATCACTAAAATCAGGTTTTGTCCACACCACCGCTTCAAAATATAATGGTAATCCTATTAGATCGCCTTGAATCGGCGCTTCTATAAAAACTGAAAGAATACCTTGCTCAGGAATTTTGCCAACCGCTACAAGTTTACGATCCGCTCCTAGTCTTAATTTATGACCATAAATTGTTTTTGCACCCTTATTACTATCAGCCATAGCCACTGCTACATAAGAACCTGGACTTCCTTTTATAGTAAATTCAGAAGATTGTCCAAGTACCATACGAGCAGGCAAAAATAGTTTTGGTCCATGAAAACGTTCTTCCAAAAGATTTCTGGTGCCATTGCGACCACCAGATGAAATACCAATAGGAGTTAAAGCTATTGCACTCGAAGAAGATGAATTATCTTCATCTTCACTAACATTCGAGGTTGCAAAGGGAGTCGACCAGGTTTTCAATAGATTTTCTGGACCATATGCCTGTTCAGCCTTATCGTTATTGACTGTCTGTGCCATTGTCTGCAAGCTTGCAGCAAAAAGAACACTAAACAAGAAAACAATCAGGACCAATCCCTTTTTATATGTATTATTTGGCACTTTATATGACAACCAAAGTCGATTCATACTTATTGTCTAATTACTCTTCGTCTATCTCCGATTCGATATTATAGACATATCTCATCACTTCTCATAACATTTGCCATGCAATTTACTATCGCTAATTTCTGGAAAGAACAACTTAAAACCTGGCTAGAAAACAGCAAATTGCTGGCCCAAGCATGTCTTGTTGCGATAAGCTTACAAATTGCCTTGTTTCCGATCCTCTGGTTCATAGGTTGGGCCTTGCCTTGGCCTAAATCGCCTATCATAACTACTATTATCGAATACGAGCTTGATAATTCTAATTTCAAGCCTAAAGACATATATAAATACCGGGATCCAAAATTAAATCATTGAAAATTAATCGCAATTTTTGAACTAATTGCAAACATTAAACGTATTACTTATATCCCTAATTGCCTTAGCCTAGCTTAATTTGATCAAACTTATACTAAAAGCTTCTCGGTCCATTTTTGCAGTATGCTAGGAATAATGAGGCACCAGTATCACATCTGGTACTATTTATATACATTAGCGCATATGTTTATTTGCACTCTATATGCCATAAAGCCAAAAAGGAATTGACGGAATAGACAATGCAAGAAAATCTGAGTGCAAAAGGAAAAATCTGGCGAGCCCCTGCCGATTTCGAACCAAGTGCAGACCTATTAGTTATTACCGATCACTCTCCTTTATTAGCAAAGATCTTGCTAAAACGTGGCATCGACTCACCCGACAAAGCAAGATCTTTTCTTTTCCCAGAACATTATTCCCAAACAAGCCCCCATGATCTGCCAGACATGGACAAAGCTATCGCAAGAATAAATCAAGCAATTGCTTCTAATGAACAAATCACCATATACGGTGACTATGATGTTGATGGTGTTACTGCAACTTCTTTGATGCTAACAGCCCTGCAAAGACTTTCAGCTAAAGTAGGTTATTACATACCCAATCGCGCCACAGAAGGGTATGGCCTTAATCTAAAAGCTGTAAGCATCTTAGCCAGTAAACAAAAAACAAAACTATTAATTAGTTGTGATTGTGGTGTATCTAATTTTGCTGAAATAAATTTTGCTAAGTCATTAGGTGTTGATACCATTGTCCTTGATCATCATGCTTTGCCAGAACTTTTACCTCCAGCTAAAGCAATAGTCCATCCAAAATTGCTCAATAGTGAACATCCATTATTTCATTTGCCAGGCGTTGGCGTTGCTTACAAAGTAGCAGAAGGCTTATTTATAAATCATGGCATACCTGAAGAATCTGAAGCATTTTTAGACTACGTAACCCTGGGAATGATTGCTGATCTTGTTCCTCTAGTAAGTGAAAACCGCTATCTCGTACAAATAGGTTTACCTAAATTAATTAAATCGTCTCGTCCAGGAATTCAGGCATTGCTCTCTCAAGTACAGCAATCCGAAGGTACAGATATAGTTGGTTTTGGATTAGCTCCTCGTATAAATGCAGTTGGTAGACTAGCCGATGCCCAGGTGGCAGTTGAATTGTTAACTACTGATGACAAAAGAATTGCCCACCAACTATCCAATCAATTGCAAAATGAAAATACAAAACGACAAGAAATCTGCGAACAAGTGCTCTCCGAAGCAGAACAATCTATAAATAACATAAAAGAGCTCAGTCAACAAAAAGCAATTGCTATATATAAAGAAGGCTGGCATCACGGTGTAGTCGGCATCGTCGCCTCGCGGCTGGTAGAAAAATATCATCGTCCGGTATTTATTGCTGAATTAGATGCAAAAGAAAATGCTATTAAAGGCTCGGCTCGCGGTGTGGAAGGCGTTGATTTATGCGAAGTTCTAAGAGCCAATACCCATCTGTTAAATAAATGGGGCGGTCATAAAATGGCAGCAGGCTTTTCCTTATCCGCAGATAAGGGAGAAGCTTTCTGTGCCTCAATAATGAGTACATGCAATCGCTTAATGTCCAATATCAACTCTGCTCCCGTATTGCATCTAGACCTTATTCTCCAGGATATGGACTTCGACTTATTTGCTAGCGCTCAAAGTATAAATAAACTAGCTCCATTTGGTATGGAAAACAAAAAACCACTTTTTCGTGCTTCGCAATTAATATGCGATAAAGTATCTCCCCTTGGTCGCAATGGCAAACATCATCGCCTTGAGTTAAGGAATCAAAATAACACTAAAAATTATTCTTGCGTTTTCTGGAACACCAAAAACATTGTCCCAAACAATGGCGATATTATAGATATAGTTTTTACCCCCGAAATAAACGTATTCAATGGCCGTGAGCGCTTACAGCTAGTTCTAACTGATTGGCGGCTTTCTAACAATTCCATTCCAACGTCCAGCTTAAATAACCTCAAAACAAATGACTCTTCCTTTAACGCTATTTCTATCAGCTCACCCAGTTCTGAGATTATTGATACAAGTCCGCCTCCAGTTGCAGCATCCCCAGCCGAGCCTAGTTCTCAACCCAAAATCAATGCAAACAAAAAAGGCTTAAGCTTAGTAGATTTGCGCCACTTCGATAATCCTAAAAAAATTACTAGCACGGCAATAGCAAAACTCGGCCCTGAATTAGCCATATTTTCTGAAAAACTGGAAAAAGGCTCAATCTCAACATACGATAGACTCTCTCTCCCTCGAAGACCACATTTGTTAATCCAGCAATTTCCGCCCTCTCTAACCATATGGAAACAAATAGCCACCGCATCTAGTGCCACTAAAATTTACATACTGGGCTCAGACGAGACTCCCAACATTAATGCTGCTGGTTTTATTAAACAATTAATGGGACTGATTCGTTATGTTATCAATAAAAAGTCTGGCATGGTGGAAGCTAATCGTATTGCCACAGCCTTAAGCACAACAGATATAGCAACGGCCTTGTCCCTATCCTTGCTCAAAAAAGTCGACCTAATCGATTGGTACACTGATGATGGCACAATATATCTAGATTTATTAGATAATCCAATAGAGCTTGAAATAACTCAATTAACTGAATATCTTCAACTTGAAGAGATTTTAAAACAAATCAATCAATTTCGACAGTGGTGTGCAAGCGCTTCTCTAAAAGAGCTAGAATCAATGATATCCAATGGAACAGCTCAACAAATTGATAGAACAGATCTTAATTTTGACATCAGTAATACAATAACAAATACCCTGGAGGAATATGCTTTCTACCAACGATAACAAAACAAAATGGCTTAAAGAAAAAATTAGAGATATTCCTGATTTCCCTAAACCAGGAATTGTTTTTAGAGATATGACCACTTTGTTTAAGGACGCTGAAGCGTTTGCCTATGTAGTGGATGCACTTAGCAACGAGGCTAAAAAGCTTAAACCAACAAAAATTGTTGGCATTGAAGCAAGAGGATTTATCATTGGCGCAGCAGTAGCATACAAACTGGGTTTAGGTTTTATTCCTGTCCGTAAACCAGGTAAATTACCACACGATATTGAGCGCCTTAATTACCAGCTTGAATATGGTGAAGACTGTCTAGAAATTCATGTTGACGCAATAGCCCAAAATGAAAAAGTTGTACTCATTGACGACTTATTAGCTACCGGTGGCACTGCCAAAGCAGCCTGCGAACTTTTACAAAAACTTGGCGGCGATGTTGTTGGAACAGGTTTTGTAGTAAACCTTGAGGGCTTAGGCGGAAAACGAGTTCTCCCAGATGGAGTACACTTCTTCTCTCTAGTTGACTATTAAGCTTTTTAGGATGATTCTTTCATAGCCTTAAGCCAAATTGCTGTTATCCAAAATCCCATCATTATGCCAACAATTAAAAGTGGCACAATATACGGTCTTATATAGTCAGCGAAATAGCAACCAATAGCTAATGAGAGACAAAAAACAGAAAGCTTAAATACGCTAAGCTGCCAGTTAATCATTCGTACTGGGCGAGTATATAAATTAGGCAGAAAGTTCATTTTCGTTCTCACATCAATAAACCGTTTCCTATATAATACATCTTAACTATGTTTCCATATAATCAACAATATTTTGGGGGCACAATATTGAATCATTACATGGCGAACTATGTCATTTAGCAAAAGAGGTAAATATACCTGTACCTATAAATGAAGTTGTTTATTACGCTGTCCGACTAACGTATCAAATAAATGCATAACAACTTTATGAGGCTTTTTGACTTAAAATCTTATTGGGCTCACGACGACGGCTAAAAAGATTAGCATTGTACATTCCTTTCAAATCCGTTCTAGTGGCTCGAGCATTTGTCCCCAGAACAATATCTGCAATCGGCAAAACAACATTGAAATTCTTGTCACGATGTCTGTGGTGGAGATAATGATGCCTAGCAAGACGCTTATATAAAGGCCAATCGCTGAAAAAACGTTTTTCAGGCTTGTGCATTTCGACGTGTATTTTGTTCCAGAAAAAATGATGCAACATAACTACGACAAAGAACATGGCTGCACCCAGCAAAGAAAATATTGCGATAATCGCAGCGATTGGTAGGGCTTCTAAAAATCCTTCCAAATAATTCAAGCGTAGACCCTTATCCTTCCCAGGAGCAACAGGCTCATCATCAAAAATATCGTAATAATACCCATGATGAAGAACGGCATGGTGTTCAAACACTTTGTTCAGATTCGGAACAATCACACTTAAAGGACTTTTCCTGTGCATCAAATGTTGATGTATCTGATGTTCTATGAATGACATTAGAACGGACAGAACAACGAACCAAACAATGCACTGAATGGCAAAATTTATCATAAGAGGCACACTCTAAGCGATTAGTCAGTTTATTTCCCGTAGCAAAAATACTAAGCAGGTGGTTTAGCCACTAATTTAATTCATGCTAATTGAGTTGATTTTAACAGGTACTGCAAAAACAATGTGAATTTGTAAGCTCACATAAACATGTCGCTCGATATGCTGAAACCCTGTCTATTAGGGATTTTCAAACATTTGTGTTGCTTATACAGCACATTAAAAAATCGTCTTCCGTAACGCTACTTATTAACATAACATAAAGAGAAGGGCAACAAGATCATAGTCTCATTACAACTAGATATACATGCCTCCTGGCTTGCGTATACTAACTTCCCCTGCGGCAAGACTAATCTTTCCTGTTGGTGTTTTAACTATTAGTTCTCCACGTTCTGATATATCAAGCGCCTGACCTTTGATTTGTTTGTCACCAATATTAGTGACAATTTCTTCTCCCAAAATAACTGAATATACTCGCCATGAATTCAAAAGTGATTGCAATTGATCTGACTGCATCTCTTCAACAACTCTTTCTAATTCATTAGCAATAGAAGCAACAAGAAGATTTTTGTTGATTGAATTTTGATTTAGTGAATTGGCAAGAAAACCTATTTTATTATCAAGTTCTAACGGCAAATTAATTTGTGGTTTATAAAGATTGAGACCAATGCCTATAATGAGTGCTCCACTATTATTTTCGTCACTTTTTTGCTTTTCTCGACTATTAGTATATTCGGCTAAAATACCACCAACTTTTTTACCATCAACTATTAGATCGTTAACCCATTTCAAACCAACTTTTATTCCTAAGCAACTTTGAATTGCTTGTACAACCGCTACACCGGTAGCTAAAGTTATTACAGGCAATCCAGCCATGGCAATTCTTGGTCTAATAATAAAGCTCATATATAAACCGCTATGGGCAGGCGACAACCAGGCATTTCCGCTCCGCCCTCGCCCAGCAGTTTGTTCGCTGGCTATTACCAACGCCCCATGAGCAGCACCACGGCGCGCCAATTCAATTGCTCGCGTATTAGTAGAATCTATAACTGGCCAAAATTCATTGGTCGAACGACCCAACCAATTGGTATTTAGCAAAGTTTCGATTTTTGCTAAATCCAACCGCTTATTAGATATTTCAATTTCAGACACAAGAATTTTAGTTGTGACTTATAGCCGTATTTATTTGCTTATTACCAGAAATAAGTTTATGCACCGGACATTTATCAGCAATAACTTTGAGATCATTTACCTGTTCAGGTGTTAAATCACCGGTGACTTTAATATTCTTATTTATAAGCACCATTGTTTGTCCAGCATTCTGCGGATCATCTTGTTTGCTTTCGCTCAATTCAACATTTACTGCTTTAAGGGGATAACCTTTGCGCTTGGCATACATTTGCATTGTTATGGCTGAGCAAGAGCCTAAAGCGGCCAATAAAAGTTCATGTGGATCTGGAGCAGTTTCTTCTCCGCCAACCGACTTTGGAGCATCCGCTTGAATTTTATACTTACCAGTATTAATCTCCTGCCTGTAAAGACCTTCTGCAGCTGTATGAACTTCTACCTTCGCCATAGCTTTCTCCTTGTATTCTGGATTTTTCCCGATTAAAAATTTATTCTGCAGCCATTTAGCATAGCTTGTCTGAACAGCTTCAGACTAGAAATTAATCGCACAATTATATTCTATATAGCTAAACTAGACCTGCTTTGTTTATATAAAGCCTTGCTATTTGTTATAAAATGGCAGTATTATCTAATCAGTCGATCTATTGGAATATTGAATAGAAAAAAGACAGCGTTTATCTGTTCTTTAGATATGCAATCATTAGCACTATATACAGTGCTGTCCTATTAATCAATACAATCGCCAGTCTTGTGCCAGCCATAGAGTAATGGTAATTTGGCAAGATAATCATTTTTGTCTGGAATCTAAATAAATTGCTGATAAATCATCTCATTTGAGAGATTTATCGATTTTTCTGCCCCTTTTAGACAAAAGTGCATTTTTAATCTAAAAACACTACTAATAGTGCTTTACTAAAGATAAAACGCTAGTAATATAGTAAAATACAAAAAGGGAGACAGGAGCAAAAGATGACACAGGTTACGCAAACGCAGCAAGCAATGGGATTCGATTATATAGATCTTTCACCCCCACAGACTCCAAATCAGGAGCCTTATAAGGTTCTGCGCCGCAATAACACTGTTGTTGATTTTGACCCTAAAAAAATAGCTATTGCTATGACAAAAGCCTTCCTGGCAGTAGAGGGACAAGATGCCCCGGAAAGCTCCCGTATCAAAGATCTCGTCCAAAAATTAACTCCTCAAATTGTAGATACCCTTAAACGCCGTTTACCTAATGGCGGACTTTTACATATTGAACATATCCAGGACCAAGTTGAATTAGCCTTAATGCGCACTGGAGAGCATGAAGTCGCTCGCCGTTACATTCTATATAGAGAAGAACGAGCTAAACAAAGAGCAGCAGAAAGCCCATCCACTATTCCTGGCATTCCCCATATTAATGTCATTACTGTTCACGGGCACACTATTCCTTTAGAAGCTTGCCGCCTTTTTTCAGTTGTTGAAGAAGCTTGTGTCGGCTTAGAAGGCGTTTGCGCCCAAAAGATTATCAATGGCACATTGTCTAACCTATATGAAGGCGTCAAAGAAACAGAAGTATTCCAATCGGCTATTTTTGGCACCCGCGCCTTAATTGAAAGTGAGCCAAATTACACTTATGTTGCTGCTCGCTTGCTTTTAGACCAAGTCCGTCAAGAAGTATTGGGCGAACCAGTTGCTCAATCAACAATGACTGAACGCTACCCTGGTTACTTTAGAGAATATCTTCAAAAAGGTATTGATGCTGGGTTATTAGATCCTAGACTCAAAGAATTTGATCTAGACAAAATAGCTGTAGCTCTTCATGCTGACCGCGACCTCAAATTCCAATATTTGGGCTTGCAAACACTTGTCGATCGTTATCTTGTTCATGTACAAGGCAGAAGAATCGAATTGCCACAATCTTTCTGGATGCGTGTGGCTATGGGCTTAGCTATTGAAGAAAACAATAAAGAAGATAGAGCAATTGAATTCTATAATTTGCTTTCTAGCTTCGATTATGTTTCTTCCACACCAACTTTATTTAATTCTGGCACTCATCGTCCTCAATTATCATCTTGCTTCTTAAATACAGTAGATGATGATTTAACCAGTATTTATGACGTCATGAAAGACAATGCTTTACTGTCTAAGTTTTCTGGCGGCTTAGGTAATGACTGGACACCAGTGCGAGCTTTAGGTGCTCATATTAAAGGTACTAATGGCAAAAGCCAAGGCGTTGTGCCTTTCCTCAAAGTAGTAAACGATACTGCTGTTGCCGTTAATCAAGGTGGTAAACGCAAAGGTGCAGTTTGCTGCTATTTAGAAACTTGGCATTTAGATGTAGAAGAATTTCTCGAACTAAGAAAAAACACTGGTGATGATCGCAGACGTACTCATGATATGAATACGGCCAATTGGGTGCCTGATCTTTTCATGGAAAGAGTAATGCAAGATGGTAATTGGACATTATTTAGTCCAGATGATGTGCCAGATTTGCACAACTTATACGGTCACGCTTTCAAAGAAGCTTATGAGCGTTATGAGGGCATGACACACAATGGAGAAATAAAACTCTTCAAACGTGTAGCAGCTAAGGATCTATGGCGCAAAATGCTTTCCATGCTGTTTGAAACAGGTCATCCATGGATGACCTTCAAAGATGCCTGCAATATTCGCAGCCCCCAACAACATATTGGCGTTGTGCACAGCTCCAATCTTTGCACCGAAATTACTCTCAACACCTCAGTGCAAGAAATAGCTGTTTGCAATTTGGGTTCTATCAATCTGCTCAATCATTTGAATGAACATAATCAACTTGATTGGGATAAAATCTCTCGCACAACCCGTACAGCCATAAGAATGCTCGACAACGTAGTAGACATAAACTATTACAGTGTTGACAAAGCCAAACGCTCCAACTTAAGACATCGTCCGGTTGGTCTAGGCGTTATGGGCTTCCAAGATATGCTTGTTAGAATGCGTGTTCCTTATGCTTCTGAAGAAGCAATTGAAATTGCTGACTTCAGCCAAGAAATGATTAGCTATCATGCCATTCTTGCCAGCAGTGAATTGGCACGTGAACGTGGTGTTTACTCTAGCTACAAAGGCTCATTATGGGATAAAGGCATATTACCTCAAGACAGCCTTAGAATGTTAGCTGAATCACGCGGTTGTGACATTCCAATTAAAGCTGAAGGAAGACTTGACTGGACACCAGTACGTGAGCATATTGCTCAGTGGGGTATGCGTAACAGCAATTGCTTAGCTATTGCTCCAACTGCCACCATATCTAATATCGTTGGTGTCACCCAATCAATTGAGCCTACTTTCCAAAATCTTTACGTAAAATCAAATCTATCTGGCGAATTTACCGTGCTCAACGGCAATCTTGTTAATGATTTGAAAGCAATAAGAATTTGGGACGAAGTAATGGTACACGACCTCAAATACTTCGATGGTTCTGTACAACCAATTGAACGAATTCCCGCTGAACTTAAAAAGCTCTACGCTACTGCTTTTGAAATCGAACCATACTGGTTAATTCAAGCAGCAGCAAGAAGACAAAAATGGATAGATCAAGCCCAAAGTCTGAATCTGTACATGGCTGAGCCTAGCGGACGCAAAATTGATGAACTATACAAACTTGCTTGGCAAGTTGGTCTAAAAACCACCTATTATTTGCGTACAACTAGTGCTACTGCAGCAGAAAAATCCACTGTTCAATCATCTGCTCTTAATGCTGTAAAAAACATATCTAGACAGGAGTACAACGGTAACGGCAATGGAAATGGCTCAGCTCTTGACCATGCTGCCTATGAAGCAACCCTTGATTCAATAATTGATACTGTTAAAGCCTGTTCAATTACTGATCCAGATTGCGAGGCTTGCCAATAATTATTCTCTAGGGGTACTTTGAAGAAGAAGGGACAAAAATTATGCTCATGTTTGATGACACAACTAATACTACAGACCAACCAGCTCCTAAAACCCCTGTTGCTGCCGGCACAGGACCAGCACCAGCAGCTGTATTAGGTAATTTAGCAGCTGCTGCTTCTAGCAAACCTGGACTGAAAATAGTACCAAATGCTCAAGTAACAGATAATCAAGCAGGTGCTACTGGTCTAGAAAAAATAGAAATGAATGCTGCCCGTATTAAAGTAGACGAAAAGCGCATCATTAATTGTCGTGCTGATTTAAATCAATTGGTTCCTTTCAAATATGAATGGGCTTGGCAAAAATATTTGGACGCTTGTGCCAATCACTGGATGCCACAAGAAATTAGCATGAGCCGTGATATTGCTCTTTGGAAAGATCCAAATGGACTTACTGATGACGAACGTACAATCATCAAACGTAATCTTGGCTTTTTCTCAACAGCTGACTCTTTAGTTGCAAACAATTTGGTTCTAGCAATTTACCGCCACATCACCAATCCTGAATGTCGCCAGTATTTGCTCAGACAATCTTTTGAAGAAGCTCTTCATACTCATGCATATCAATATGTAATTGAAAGCCTGGGCTTAGACGAAGGCGAAGTCTTCAATATGTACCGTGAAATACCAAGCATTCATGATAAAGCTGCTTTTGAATTACAATTCACTCAAGAATTGTCTGATCCTAATTTCCATACTGGTACTGTCGAAACCGATAGAAGGCTGCTTCGCAATCTAATTGGCTTCTATGTCATTATGGAAGGAATTTTCTTCTATGTCGGCTTTGTCCAAATGTTAGCCTTCGGCAGACAAAACAAAATGACTGGCGCATCAGAAGAATTTCAATATATTTTGCGTGATGAATCTATGCACCTTAATTTTGGTATTGATTTGATCAATCAAATCAAAGCTGAGAATCCACATCTATGGACACCAGAATTCCAGCAAGAAATTATTGAACTAATCAAGCAAGGTGTTGATCTTGAATTCCGTTATGCTGAAGACACAATGCCTCGTGGTGTACTTGGTCTTAACGTACCAATGTTCTCTGACTATTTGAAATTCATCGCTAATCGTCGCTTGAAACAAATTGGTCTATCAGAGCAATATCCAGGTGCTCAAAATCCATTCCCATGGATGAGCGAAATGCTTGATCTCAAGAAAGAAAAGAATTTCTTTGAAACACGCGTAATCGACTATCAAGTAGGCGGCGCTCTTTCTTGGGACTAACCCACAACTAAAAAACAAAAAGGATAGCCAGAACTTTTGTTCTGGCTATCCTTTTATATACAGCAAATACTTAAGACTTACGGCGATAGATGGCTTCAAAAACATACTCATCAAAGCAAAAGTCTATATGATTATGAGAATACTCCTTATAATATCAATGGAGGAGCACAATGATGAAATTTCTAGTAAACAGTCCAGCTAGACAATTGTTGGCATTATTTTTTGTCTGCACCGGCGCCATGCACTTCATCAAACCAGCTACCTTCGTGGCTGTCACACCAAAATTCTTACCCAAACGCAAAGAAATGGTCTATTTAAGCGGCTTACTCGAAATCCTTGGTGGACTGGGGCTCCTTGTACCATTTACTCGACGCTTTGCTGCCAAAGGATTAATTGCTCTTCTATATGGAGTTTTACCAGCCAATATAAATATGGCAGTAAATAAAATCGATTTTGGCTTTATTCCGAGCTGGCTTTTGTGGGCTCGTTTACCGCTTCAATTCTTGTTAATAATGGGCGTTAATGTATTATCTGAAGACGCCAAAGAAAGTTAGTAAACCTGACAAATGAACAAAAATCTCAATCTGCTTTGTATATTTATAGTTCTAGCATTCGCCATAGTATGCAATGTAGCAATCCATGCTCAGGAAACTTTTCGCCTGTCTCGTTCTGACAGCAATATAAATTCCTCTGCCTATCCGCCACTTGCCCCCAGTAGACAGACAATAATTAACGATAATAGCTCTGCTTTCCGTATTAATTTACCCCCTGCTTCTCAGAGTACTCAATCCCTAAAAGGCGGTGTGCAAGCCCAACAGAACAGCTTGACTCAAGTTCAATTGCAACGCTTAGCTGCCCACGACATTGTTTTATTAATAGATAAATCAGGTTCAATGGCAACAGCAGATTGTCCTATCAGCTCAGGTGGCAAATCCATACTTTCATCTTTATTATTTGGATCACTCTTCTCTAACTCGCGCTGGCAATGGTGCCAAAGTCAGACAGCACAGATGTCAGAACTTACTCGTCAGGTGATTCCAGAAGGCTTCACTATTTTGCTTTTTGACTCTGGCTATTATTTATTTCCACATGCCAGCACAAGCAATTTAGGACAAATCTTTGCTAGAAATTCACCAGGTGGCAGCACTAATCTCACTGCCCCTCTCAATGCAGTTTTTACTGATTATTTCAAACGCAAACAACTTTCTCAAGGACGAATCAAGCCATTATTAATTGGCATAATCACTGATGGTTGCCCTGATCAACCCAAAGAAGTCCGCAGACAACTAGTTGATCTCACTCATTCATTACAAAATCAAGAAGAGATTAGAATTGTCTTTTTTCTGATAGGAAGCCATGATTCAAAGGGTGAGAAATTCGTCGCTAATTTATCCAATAACCTTGTGGCAGATGGTGCCGCTTTTAATATAGTTAAGTGTGTGCCTTTCTCAGACGTTCAAAACTCAGGCTTAGCGCGGTCTTTAGCTGACAATCTAGACTAAAAACCACTAAAAACCAGTATCTGTGGGTATAATCCAAAGTAGAGGTATCGGGGTGTTGTTCATAGTTCTATACTCTGCACAAGCCTTCGAAAGCTGCCATGATCAAAAAGTTTTTCGCCAAAGACAGTCACGTTTTAATCATTTTATTTGTGCTAGGAATAACTGGCATCTGGCTTTTTCTCGATAAGAAAGATAGTGTCTTTCCAAATGCTTCAATAGACCTGACAATTAGCAAATCAGACATTTCAAAGACCGCTGATGAATGGGCAGATCGCCTAGATTATGACAAAAAACCACTAATTAAATCTATTACCTTTAATGGCTATGATGATTCAAAAACATTTCTAGAGTACGAATTAGGTAATGCTCAAGCTAATGAATTGATGCACAATACTGTGCCAATTTTTTATTGGTTCTGCACATATCGCAAAGCATTTGATCAAGAAACATTGGACATAGCAGTTAGTCCTGCCGGCAAACTAATATATTTTGAGTACGATCTGCCTAACGACAAAAAGTTGCCTTCCATCGACCATGACGAGGCTCAGAAAAGAGCATTCGCTTTTGTCAAAGAAATTAATGGCTGGCAGGAAGAAGATTGCAAACTTATTGATGACGATGAAACGCAAAGACTGAACCGCATAGATCATGACTTTACTTGGGAATATCAAAAACTCGATTGGCATAACGCCAAACTAAGGGCGGCTGTGGACCTGTCGGGAAATAAACTTACCGGATTTAGCTATTATCTTCACCGTCCACAAAAATGGGACAGAGATTATTCTACAATTCGTTCTAAAAATAATTTACTAGAATCAATAGCGTCAATTTTTTATGTACTTCTATATCCTACCGCCGCCTTCATTTTTTTGAGAGGACTATCGGAGGGAGCTATCAGATGGCGCTTTGCCCTCACTACAGGCGCTGTTTTCACCCTCATATATCTCATTGAAGCTTTCAATAATTTTCCTACCTTACTTATTTCATATTCTCCTGAATCTTCGTTAAAAGCTTTTATAATCAAATCCACCCTTTCAACTGTTTTATATGCTCCGTTGCTGCTAATGATAGTTGCCACCATGGCTGGTGCCGGAGAGCTTGTATACAGTAAACTGTTTCCCAATAAAATTGCGTTAGAAAAAATACTCACAATACCAGGCTTGCGAAGCAAAGAAGTTTTTATAGGCCTTATAGCGGGTATTCTCTGGTTTGCTGTGGGACTTGGTTATCAAATTTGTTATTATGGTATTGGCAAACAATTTCACTTTTGGTGTCCACTAGAAGTAAACAATTATCAAGTTCTTAGTACTTACTTCCCTTGGTTTAGCGCCGTAGATACCGGGGCTTTTGCTTCAGGCAATGAAGAAATTCTTTATCGCGTTTTGATGTTGGGTTTAACCAAAATAGTAGTCCGTAGATTTTGGTTGGCCAATTTTTTGCAAGCAGTCGCCTGGGGTTTTATGCACAGCACATATCCTCAGCAGCCGTGTTACGCCAGGGGGCTGGAACTCACTATCGAAGGCGTGTTTGACGGCTGGCTCTTGAATCGCTTTGGTTTATTGGCTTGTATTGTTGCCCATTACTCTTTTGATGCTTTCTATAGCATCGTCCCACTTTTAAATGCGTCCCCAGCGCAGGCATTGTCAGCCTGCTTTCCTTTTGCACCAATTATTATTGCCACCTTCTATAGTTTCTTTGCCTCCCGCAAACAAAAACCGGTTGACGAAACACTATTGAACAAAACAGTTGTCAGTCCAGCGCCCAACTTCTGTCCTATAGATATAATCAAAGCAAATTTGGAAGAATCATACCAGGCACTCACCAAGAATATTCGCTGGTCACTTCTAACGTTAATCGTTTTTGGCTTTCTAATTTATCTAATCATTGGTGATCCAACATATGACTTGGGAGAAACATCTGCTCGCCTGCAAGCTACTCAAGATAAAGCTATTCAAAATGCCAAAGAGTATTTAGAAAATTCGCACATTGATATTAACAGCTATAAAGTTAGTACTTTAATAGGTAACAATTTCAAGTCCTCACGAGAGCAAGAAGATCTGCAATATGTCTACGAACAAATCGGTTTTGATAGAACCAAAAAAATAACAGAAGAAATTGAACACCCCTTTCTTTGGGTAGTCAAATTTATTAAACCTCTCACACCGTCTGAATACGATTGCTACTTAGATGAAAATGGCAAAATCATTGCTCTAGATATAACAAGAGACGAAAACGAACCTGGGGCCAATTTAAGCCAACATAAAGCTCAAATCATAGCCGAAAATTTCCTCAGTACCTATTGCGAACAATATAGTCCCTTTGAACTAAAAGATGCATCTAAAACAAAGCGAAAAAATCGCACCGACTATCATTTCACTTTCAAAGTACCCAAATATAAAGTTGGCGAAGCTGACTTTGAGGTGAGTATTTCTACTATTGGCGACATTCCCGCCAATTTGAGCCATTCTTGGGACGTACCTGACAAATGGACATGGGAAAGACTCAAACAAACCAAATTGCAAGAAATATCTGTCGTCATACATAGTATATTTAAAACAGCTGTTGTTATTGCGGCCATAATTTGGATAATACTTCTCTTTAAAAGCAATAAGATTCGTTGGCGTAAAGCTCTTTTTATTGCCACTCTTTTAGTAATTGGCTTTATCATCGATAGAGCCAACGAATTGCCTGAATTTTTCAATTCATACGACTCTACAACACCACTAAATACCTTCTATGTAACTTATGCCATTGGTCATTTGGTAAACTTAGCTCTTGTATGGGGACTGGCTGTTTTTGGTATTGCCGTTGTATTAGCCGGAAACAGCTGGGATCTTAAACACAGAGTTAAAAATCTTCTAGTGACTCTAATTACAATACCTCAGGATAAACCACTGTCTAAGCTTTATCGCGATTTATGGTTGGATGCAATTTTATTGACTATTGCAGCTCAAACAGCCTTTTGGCTCATAAACAGTATCGAAAACCCACTAATTCTCTCAATAGAACATGAAGTAGGAATTGCTGCTATCTCCCCTATTGCCGATATAGTTAATAAACTTTTTGGTCCATTAGGAGTGGCAACATCACTATTATGGCAAGTTGTATTTGTTGTTTCAGCTAGCGCCTTGATTATAGCTATCTGTCGGCAATTACATTTAACTACATTTTGGAAAGTAATTTCTTGCGTTGTACTCGTACACGCTCTAGGAGACTTAGGTATTAGATACTGGCAAGACTTTGTGTGCAGTCAGCTAACTTTCACCACAGCAGCCATATGCTGCTGGATCTTCATTATGCATATAGCTAGGCGAAACATCCTTGCTCTATTTTTGATGCCTTGGATCATACAAGCATACGGAATTACTTCAGAATTTTGGAAATTTGGTTACCCTACATTTTACAGAGAACTAATTATCTCTTTTGTTTTTCTTATCTATCCGTTCTTATATTTGCTCTATCTGCATACCCGCATTATCAATTCAAAATCTTCACCTAAACTTACTGGCTAAAATTTATTAGCCCTAGATAGTTCGCCCTGCAAAACAGGGCAATTTTTTTGAATAAATGATGGGACAAAGAGAACTTTTTATTGGAAAATTTTGT
>DAIDIP010000014.1 GCA_027451745.1 Candidatus Melainabacteria bacterium | reverse complement strand
TCATTATTCCCTGAGGCATTCGCCGCTCACAGACAGAATATTGGTCTGGTATGGTGCTAAAAAGTGTTAAAGTCCCATTAATACACAGCGCGCGTAACAATCTTTGGGCAAGCCACCAATCCCCTTCGGCAAAAATACATGCAGCTTGGGATAAGGTTCCTCAATTGAGCTGCTTGCGGGAACAGCAATTACACTGTTTAGATATTTATTTTGCGAATTCACATCCAACTTTTGGCATCAGCATTTAGCTTTACTGCATTTCTTTTAAAGTACAGCTCATCCTCGTGTTCTTGCATTTGCTGTTTCCATAGCAAGAAGGGCGACTGGTTAACCAGTCGCCCTTCTTTATTTAAATGAATGTTTGTAGAAACTATTCGGTAATCTTAGAGACTACACCAGCCCCTACAGTACGTCCGCCTTCACGAATAGCAAAGCGCATACCTTCTTCAATAGCTACTGGTTGAATAAGTTCAACATCCATATGAACATTGTCACCAGGCATAACCATTTCTACACCAGTTGGCAATACAATGCTGCCGGTAACATCAGTTGTACGGATGTAGAACTGAGGTCTGTAACCAGGGAAAAATGGAGTGTGACGTCCGCCTTCTTCTTTGCTCAAAACATAAACTTCTGCTTTGAACTTTTTGTGTGGCTTAATTGAACCTGGTTTAGCAATAACTTGACCACGTTCAATTTGTGTCTTATCGATACCACGAATTAAGATACCAACGTTATCACCAGCAATACCTGAATCCAATGTCTTCTGATACATTTCCACACCAGTTACGGTAGTCTTGCGTGTTTCTTGTAAGCCGATGATTTCAACTTCATCGCCAACTTTTACTTGACCACGCTCAATTCTGCCTGTAGCAACGGTACCACGACCAGTGATACTAAATACGTCTTCTACAGCTAGCAAGAATGGTTTTTCAGTCTCACGAACTGGAGTTGGGATAAATTCATCAACTGCCTTCATCAATTCCAAAATTTTCTTTTCTTGTTCGGCATCGCCTTCAAGTGCTTTTAAGGCTGATCCTTTGATAAATGGAATCTTATCACCAGGGAATTGATACTTGGTGAGCAATTCACGAGCTTCTAATTCAACTAAGTCTAAAAGTTCAGGATCGTCAACCATATCGCATTTGTTCATGAAAACTACTATATGCGGAACACCTACTTGACGAGCAAGAAGGATGTGTTCACGTGTTTGTGGCATTGGTCCATCGGTTGCCGAAATAACCAATATAGCGCCATCCATTTGGGCAGCACCTGTAATCATGTTTTTGATATAGTCGGCGTGTCCAGGACAGTCTACGTGACTGTAGTGACGGGAAGCTGTTTCATATTCTACGTGAGCTGTATTGATTGTGATACCACGAGCTTTTTCTTCCGGAGCGGCGTCGATTTCATCATATTTTTTTGCTTTTGCTTGACCGGTTTTTGCCAAAACTGTTGTTATGGCAGCCGTCAAAGTTGTTTTACCGTGATCAACGTGCCCAATTGTGCCGACGTTTACGTTCGGTTTAGTTCTTTCGTACTTCTGGCGTGCCATTCTCTTTTACTCTCCTTACTTGAACTACAGTTCCTAATTTAATCCGTATTTTTAGATCTGAATATCAAATTACCATTGGTTGAAAATTTTTGCTTAGCTAGATGGAGCCCATGACGAGAATCGAACTCGTGACCTCCCCCTTACCAAGGGGGTGCTCTACCGCTAAGCTACATGGGCATGACAGCATATTATTACTTAGTCAAACCCATTTATTGAATTTCCTCCAATTATATTGCTTCATTTCCCTTAATTTGTAATAGAAAAAAAGCAATTTGCCAAATTCCTAAAGATTTCCTTTAAGAATTTCTTTAATATGCATAGCCCATGACTACCTATTTTAAAATGGGCAGAACTGGATTCGAACCAGTGTAAGCTTGCGCTAACGAGTTTACAGCCCGTCTCCTTTAACCACTCGGACATCTGCCCCTAAGCCGATGATGGGATTCGAACCCGCAACCTACGGTTTACAAAACCGTTGCTCTACCATTGAGCTACATCGGCACTCACCTCAGCAATGTTTGCTGCGGCAATGCCTAAGCCTAACGATTTTATTGAATTCTAAGACAATCCTGTTGAAATCATCCACAATTCATTATTTTTCTTCACACATTTTTTGCCGAACATATTCATAAAAAACTATTCCAGCTGCTACGCCAGCATTCAATGATTCGCTTTTGCTTCCCATAGGTATGCGCAAAAGAAAATCACAGTGTTCTGCAACTAGCCTGCTTAGTCCTTTTCCTTCACCACCTATAACCACAGCTAAAGGCAATTTTAAATCATGCTCAAAATAGTTTTCCTTCGCCTCGGCATCCAGACCGGCAATCCAAAATCCGAATTTTTTCAACTCTTCTATTGCATTGACCAAATTTTTGACTTTGACAATTGGTAAATGAGCCAAAGCACCAGCACTCGCTTTTGCCACAGTACCTGTAGTCCCAGCGGACCGTCGATTACATACAATCAAGCCTTTTGCATCTGCTGCTAATGCGGTCCGAATAATTGCCCCTAGATTATGCGGGTCTTGGATACCGTCAGCCATAGCAATAAGCATATTTTTGTTTGTATCCTTTAACTGACCTAAAGATTGCAAAAACTCCGGCAAAGTTAATGCGTTAGCCTGACTAATTCTAGCTACCACACCTTGATGTCTGGATTGGGATCCCACCAATTTATCCAGTTGTTGCTTCTCGCAAAGAACAATCGGTACTGCTTGTTCTTTGGCTAAATGTTTTATTTGTTCTATACGTTTGTCATATTGGAGTCCCTGAGCCAAAAATATTTTGTCTAATTGACTCAACTCATTTTGAACATCTAATTGAGATTTGCTCGCTTGCTCTAAAAAAGCAAGTACTACATTGCGACCAAAAATACATTCCTGTTCACTATGACTTGACTCTTTTATATTGGACACGAGTTATACCGTAAATTAAATGTATGATGGTTATTACTTAACAAGACCTTTAAATGGTCGCAGAGGACAAATATTTTAGATGATTTTTGATTTTGTACTTTTCGGCTGTCCTTTGGTCTTAGGCATTTGTCTTGCCGCCCATGCAATCCGCGAAGGAGATTCAAGATTCTGGATGGCAGCTTTTTCTTATTTTGCCTATTGCACTTTCTATTTAGCCGGCGGACGTGAAGTTATACTATATATTGCATGTATGTTTATAGGGGCAAGATCGCTCTTTTGATCTACTATTTATTATAGAAATTAGCACTGACTTTCTCTTGACCTCTTATAATTACATCTTCAGATATTGATTTTTATCAAATGAAAAGTCTTTGAGCTTGCCAATAGAAAAAACCAATTCGCAGTTGCGAATACACTAACTATTTGGTTTACTAATGAGCAATGTGTTTGTTGTCGACAGTAAGCAAAATAATTAGATAGTAAATTGGAGAGATTAAATGACAGAGATAGATAAAGATGTAGTGAGTGAATTGAACAAAAAGATCGATGACCAAGCCCGATTTACTCGCATAGTAACAGTGCTTTGCTGTCTTTCTATTATCGGCTGTATGTTTTATGCCCTCACCTCAATGATATCCGTAATGCCTGATTTGATGGTGGCAAAGGTCATGACCAACTTAGAAAACATACATACTGAATGGCAGGCGATCGATCGCATTTCTGCAAACAGAGCTAAAGCAACTGTTAAATAGACTGCCTAATTAAATCAAAGTTATTTCTTAAGTAAAGACTGCCGTCTCTTTACTTCGACTTCTACTTCGTCAGGAGAAATGTTGTTGCTTTGCATTGGCACAGCACAAATTTCGCGCCATTGAGTGCCTGCTAAAGCTTGCCGAACGATAACTTCAAACACTTGCGCTCTTACACCACTACCATAGCTTCCTACCGCAGATACAAAAGAAGCTGGCTGCGTAGTGGTAATAGGTTTATCAGTTGTTGATGTTTGAGGATTAACCACGCTTTGCACACCACCAAAACCACCGCGGGATTTAATTTTCTCTGTTTCGCTCCACACATTGGTGCTTGCAGAATGTGGGGCTTCAGCAACCGGCACACTGCTTACCTCAGGCTCACCAGGTAAAGAAACTTCAGTTGGCTCATGAGAAAATAATTGTGATGGCTTAGACATTGAGGCAAATAAATCGTCATTAGGCTGCGAACCAACAAAATCAAAAAAGCCAGAGCTGGATGGCGATGCTAATGGTTTTATTGGTTGAACAATATTATTCTCTTCTTGTTTTTGGACATTCTGCGACTGCGTAACTTGCAGTTGAGCTATCTGTTGTTGAGATGCTTGTTGTTGAGATGCTTGTTGTTGGCTAATTTGCTGTTGGGTTAATTGTTTTTGCAAATCAGTCATCATGACTTTGGTTTCATCTCTAAGCTGTTCCATCTGCGCTCTCAATTGCTGATTTTCTGAATCTTTTGCAGACAATTCAGTAATTTTCTTCCCTAACTCAACTTCTTTTTCTCTTAAACCATCTTCCCGCGACTGAAGTGCAGACCTTAGCTCCTCACACTCAGATACCAGTTCTTTCCACTGAGCATCCAATTGCATACGTATACTTTCGAGTTCTTCTTCTTTAGCTGCTAGCTGGCTTACTAATTCTTCTTCTCTTTCTACATTATATTGATATTGGGGCTCTAACCTTTCACTAGCAATGGGTCCACTGCTTTCTGATTCGTCTTTCCAATTATCATCCTCGATATTTGTTAAACCTGCTAAAACCGTAGACGAAAATGGTGCTTGCAATGCTTCATAAGCAGCTTGAAATAATTCTCCTGAGAGTTGCTGTCCGCCTAATAATTCGCCCAGACGATGGATCAAAACAGTTTCGTCATCATTTGCAAAAATTGCCTTGTATGCCGCTCTGAATGTTTGAGGGTCAATACTACCTGAAACAAGTTGTTGGGCAAGACTGATTGCCAATTGCTCATCACTCAAAGAAGATTTTTCTGGCAAAACCTCTTTTATTTCACCAATACTTACCAATCGATCCAATATCGGCACAAGCTCACCAATAGCTTTCATTGGTTCTATTGCCGCAGTCAAAGATTCCATGAGTCTGGACAAACTGTTGTTTGGCTGATTATTTTTATTCTCTTGAAGAGCCTCAGCTATAGCCTTAAGTCCTTCAATTTGTTTTCCTGCTACTTTCTGTAGAGAAACTAAATGATCAGCACAAGAACCTAAAGCCTGATCGATATTGTTTAATATTGCAATTTCTTGCATTTGTTCTTTACTCGGCTCTTTAGGAATGCTGCTACCAGCTGCTTCTATAGCTCGAGTCAATTCTGACTGAATATCCATAGCCTTGTTTGTATCATAACTAGCTTCCGGTGCAAAGTTATTACTAACAAAAGATGCTTTTTCAGCCGCATTTTTAGATAAATTCTCTTCGCCACCTGATACGCTTTCCTGCTCGCGGGAATCAGATGGTAAATTTTGCTTAGCTAAAGACGTCCTAAGACGCGCACGCCGTGCAGCGATAGCACTATCATGCTTCTCAGAAGACCCGCTTTGCTTACCTCCATCATCCTTTTTTGTCATTCAAACCCCTCTATCGATACCCTATAAGCCTTACACCTTATGACTAAAATTAACAGCTAGATTATCAGTCACCTGAGCCATTACCTACAATTTAACCGATTAGTCCGCCTATAGGATCTCCTACCCAGACCAGAGGGCTAAATACACCTTTTATTTACGTCTAAAATCGCCCTTCGTTAGCTTAAATATGAAAACATTATACGCTTGACATGTCAAAAAAGAGCTGTAAGATGCTGACTGACTAAACTTAATGAAATTACCATTCATCATTTTCCCAAACGACACTATTGTTGCAAATGGGAAAGGTATTTAAACAAACAGCTATTTTACGGCTTTGGCGTTATTATCGTGTTAGTAGCAGCCTAGCTAGGAATCATTTTTAAACCAATGCTGATTTGCCATAATTGCGGCACACCAATTGAGAATAGAGCCAAACAATGCCATCACTGTCATAGCCTGGTCTTTTCACAGGCATCTGCAAGTCTGGATGACAGCATATTAGTCCAACCCTTAAGGATTGAACTAGAAACACAACCTTCTGTACTGAACCGACTTGTTACCAGAGATCATATTCAAGCCACCAGCAATGGTCATTCACACCGCAGCACAGTTTCTGCCACTATAGAGAAAGACAAACCAGAAGAAAATTACTTTCTTTCTTTGCCCAGCAATGAAAATCCAACCCCTCAATCAGCTTCTCCAGTGATGGTTGCTGGCAACCAGGAGCCGTCACCTCACGCGATAGTTACAGAACCGGATTTTTTTGCCCAAATGCCCAATATTACCCAGGAAGACGAAAGCATTAGAACAACTGAGCCATTTAATCTTAGAACTGCTGATTTTCCAATAGAACAAAATGTCCAACAGGAATCAAAAAAAACCGATAATCCCTTTAATATTGCTGAAAGCAAAGAAAATACTGCTTCAAACTGGTTCGGGTCTTTAGAAACTAATAGCAATGGGGCTGATACTAAAACTCCAGATAAAGCCGACAATCCCTTGCCAAAAGATGCCCAAACCATTCCCGCCGAAAACATCCACAGACGGGACTTTTCAGGCATTAGTATAAATAAATCGACAGAAATAGTACCTAAGTCTCTTAACTTTGGTACAGATGCCAATGCTATTGTAAGTCAGTTAAAATCGCGTTTCTTTAGTGGTATTGCTAATAATGCTCAGTCAATAAAAACTGGCAAGAATAAACTTCTAGACCCTAAAGCATCTTGGACTATTTATTTATCGGCAATTGTCCTTATATTTCTCCTGTTTAAAGGTTTCGAAGCTTTCTGCGCCATTAGCAATAGCATATGCAACAATTTAAGTCTGCCGATGGCACAAAATAGTCATATTTCTGGGCGCTGGCAATACGCTCAAAAATGGAATAATACAGGCTGCCAGGGACAAATGGTCCTCCACGAAAATGGTGGTCAGATTTTTGGGCAAGGAATAGATAGCCAATACGGAACTTATAAATTTAATGGTACTCGCTCTGAAAATCATTTAGATCTCCTTAAACAGTACTATGTCGGCAACAGTTTTGTCGGACACCCAATGGAAATGCATGGTGAAATTGATACTGCCAGCAAGCCATTATTTGCTAGTGGAAACTTTACTTTGTCATACATGCAAGGCGGCAAATGGCGAGGTAAGCCAGTAGTTATTACAGGCATTTGGGAAGCTGAAATGATTCAGCCACTTATTGAAGATAATTCGTCATTTGCCGACATGCCAATGATCCAAAAACGCGATGAACGTCCAACTGCAGCATATGGTGGCTTTTTTGGTAGTCTAGCTAAAAATGGCACCTGGATAGCTGGTGGCATAATTGCTGGTGGTGCTTTCCTTTACTATATGGCCCGAGCATTAATTAGTCCTGATGGTCTGCTCGGCATATGGGACAAACAAAAATATGTACCAGCTCAGTTCATGCGCGAGCACAAAAAAGAAAAAGCACAATTAAGTAAACCAATAGTTGCCGGTAGTCTACCGTTAGGACAACGCTGGGAATGGAAATTCTGGCAAGCACCATTTTTTTGGATACCCAGATATTTAGCTATTCCACCTGAAATAAGAGTCAATAGCCCCCATGTCCTTATATTAGGAGGCGGCGAAAAAGGCAAAAGTCGCCTAATGGCACGCATGATCACTCATGACATAGAATCCGCTGACAGGGCTATCGTTCTTGTTGATTCAGATGGAGACTTGGCCGATCTACTTATTCACTGGATATCAGCTCATCCTCAAGGAGAAGAATTTGCTAAGCGAACAATAATAATCGATCCAACAGGCAATAAATCATCACCTTCTTTCAATCCACTGGAACTACCAGATGATCATGATTTGCAAAATGCTGCTTCATCTATAGTAAATGGCTTTAAAGCTATTTATCATGAACCCCCTGGTTCTCAGAATCAATGGAGTCCACAAACAGCTCATATTTTGCGTAACTCAGCCATGCTTTTAATGGCCAATGGCAAAACCTTGTTGGATTTACCAACATTGCTGCAAGACAATGATTTCCGAGACATACTCCTTGAAAAAATCGAACAAAGACGAAAAGAAAAAGTCGAATACTCAACCCTTCTTGAAACTTGGGGACAATATAAACGCTTAGCTAGAACTGAACAGTGGATTAACTGGTACGAACCTATTTTAAATAGAGTCGGACCAACACTAATAAATCAGCGTTTAAGACCGATTCTCACTCAGCCAAAAGGTGACATTAACCTCAAACAAATCATCGCTGAAAAGAAAATCCTCATAGTAAAAATACCCAAAGGACAATTACATGAAGATGCCAATCTATTGGGCAGCCTTATTGTTACCGGTATGAAACAAGCGGCAATTTCACTCTGTACTGAGAATAAAATTGCCGATAGAACAGCAGTAATGTATTTAGATGAATTTGATCATTTTATTGAAAAAGAAACCTTGGATGCTATTACTACAGAAACTAAAAAGTTCCAACTTGGTTTCATAGGCGCCACCAAAACACTCCAGCATTTGCCTGAAGATTGGCGCAATCAAATTGAAGCCAATATAGGAACTATGTGCGTTTTTGCTCTAACCAAAAAAGATGGCGATATGCTTGGACCGCGTATGTTCCGAGTTTCTGGACGAAAGGCAAAACACCGCACCTTAATGAATATCTTTAATCCAATCAATACTTCACCACAATTTGAGCTCATTTCGGATGAAGAAAAATACAATATTGACCGTGTTTTAGCTCAATCAGAACGCCAATTTTATGCCTATAGAGTTGGTGCTGAAGCAGGCATTTTCCGTATGCACAGCCTTGATTTTGACGATATTCCTGACAACCAAGTCAATGCCTCATTGGTTGAATTGATGTATAACAATAGATAATTGGGTAAATCGTTATTGGGACCGGCATCCCTTGCTCTTTTCAACCATCAGTGCCGGCTGATAATAATAAAGCCTCCTGAAGGCGAGGCAGCGCATGACACAAACTGCTAGTAATCGTAATATCTGGGAAGAAAAAATCGCTGATTTAAGACGCAACGATCTAGATGCGCTTGAAGGTCAGCCATTCGATCCTAGCCAAATAGTATCATGGCCAGTACCAGGACTTACTTTTGTGCGCGTTGATGGCATCCTCAGAACCTGGGACATAGAAAGAGAAAAACAACAATCTTCTCAACCACGAGAACACAATCAAGATCCCAATCAATTACCTAAGCGCATGTATTTAATGGAAGATGCTTTGACAGGCTTACACGCCCAAAAAGCAAACATTGCCTTCTTGGTATTGGGCAGCAAAACGGGTGTCAATTATTATCTTGGGGCATCTCCAACAAATCCAGAAGAAGGAAACAATGGACAAGATACCAGCAATAGTGCTTACGGTACCCTTAAATCAATTTTGCATAGTGTCTATAATGGTGTAGATATACACCCAGAACCATTTTCGGCTAATGATATTAAATCAATGATAGCTGCGCGCGATAATTATATAGGCGTAGCTACTGGTTTTCCTGCCCTTAAATCGACTGCTGGCGATACTATTGAATCCGAACAAGTAGAAAGATTAGCAACAGGACTAAGGGGACATGAATTTGGCTTTCTCATTCTTGCTGTACCAATTCCCAAACATCTGGTAACCGCAGAAGAATTCTCAGTATTGGATCAAATACAAAAAGCCCAAGAAAACGAAGATCCAGAAAAGAAACGTCGCATCAAATATTACCTGGAATTAGAAGATGCATATTTAAAACACATCCAACTAGGAAGTGCTGTGGGAACCTGGCAAGTCGGAGCATATTTCTTCGCACCCGATAAATCAGTCTTTACTCGTCTCCAATCGCTGATACAAGCTACTTATGTAGATGAAACCAGTAAACCAACTCCTGTTAGAACCCTAGAATTGAAAGGATTAAAACCTCATCTAGAGCAATTTGGTTTATTACGAACTGAACGCACTGATCCAACATTTCAAAAATTATTTGCTTGGCGATTTCTATCGCCTTTAAACTCTCGACTGCTGTCTGCCTTTATTCATTTGCCTAAACGGGAAATGCCGGGCTTTAGAATTAAACGTACTGCTGAGTTCAGTCTGGCAGACATTCCCCCTCGAGATCCAAATCGTGTCATAGCCATAGGAAATATTCTGGATCGAGGCGACGACACAGGTAATTTGTACAATGTTGATATTGATGCTCTGCAAAAACATACAATCGTTTGTGGTGTTACTGGTGGTGGCAAAACTAATACCTGCTTCTATTTGCTAGGTCAGCTTTGGAAGTACGGCATTCCTTTCATGGTCATTGAACCAGCCAAGTCAGAATATCGGCATATGATGCTGCAATCAGAAAGCTTTAAAGGAGTGGGACAGGCTTTTTCTTTGGGTGACGAAACAGTTTCTCCGTTTAGGCTAAATCCATTTGAAATTATGAAAGGTGTTAAAGTACAAACGCACTTAGACGCTCTTAAATCAGTCTTTAATGCCAGCTTTGAGATGTGGGCTCCAATGCCACAAGTTTTAGAAAAAGCTCTTAATCATATTTATTCTGTGCGTGGATGGGATTTAGTACAAAACAAAAATCATCGTCTACCACCAGGTGTCAATCCCGGTGACCCAGATTGTCCACCGGAAATTTACCCAACCATGAAAGACTTGTATGAGTGCATTGAGCCCATTACCGAGTCCTATGGCTACTCAGAACGTATTGGTCCTGATATTCAAGCTGCATTAAAAGCTCGGATTGGTTCTTTGCTCATTGGCGGGAAAGGACAAATGTTGAATACTCGTCGTTCTATTCCCCCCGAAATCTTATTTGGTCGACCAACAGTAGTAGAACTAAAAATGGTTTCCGAAGATGCTGAAAAAGCATTCCTCATGGGTATGCTCTTAGTATTTTTATATGAATACCGAGAATCGCTCGGACCCAAAGAAAATCTACAGCATGTAATGCTCATTGAAGAAGCTCACCGCTTATTAAAAAATGTTCCCACTCAACAAAGTGGCGAATCAGCTAACCCAGCTGGTAAAGCTGTAGAATTTTTTACTAATATGCTTGCTGAAATTCGGGCCTATGGACAAGGCTTTATTATTGCCGACCAAATACCTAATAAATTAGCTCCAGAAGCTCTAAAAAACACAAATTTAAAAATTATGCACCGCATCGTTGCCACAGATGACCGTGACTCTATGGGTGGTGCAATGAACTTAGACGATATTCAAAAACGTCACGTTACCGCTTTAGGTCAAGGTAAAGCAATTGTATACGCCGAAAAAATGGAACAACCTTTCCATTTAGCAGTTATGTATGATAAATCAAGAGAAGTGCCTCCACCAGACAGTCCCGAGGAATCCGATCAAATAGTTCGAGAAGCTATGAAAGGACTGGATATTGTCCAAAACTTTGACCGTCATTTAGGTTGTCGCTATTGTTTGCACCGCTGTGATTCAAAAATTCTTGAAACAGCTATTCTTGTGGCTGACGATCCTTTATTCCGCCAGGTTTACAACCGCTATATTCTTTCTACTCTAAAAGATCTCACTCAATTAGTTCATTTTAGAGCCCAAATAATTCACGAAATTCAAAGGGTCATCGGCGGCAGAGCTCGCTCAGGTAATATTACTGGTATCACCTGGTGTGTGCTTACTCAAGCAAGTGAACGTTATTTCGAACGCAAAGGTGAAGAAAATTATTGGAATTATATTCAAGTCAGAGAACAACATCAACGTTGGCTTGATCTGCTAAGACCAGCCTTCCAACCCAGTGAAATTAACCGCCGTTTGGATATAGAAGTACTAAAAACTTGGCGCGATGACTTCCTCGAACTACATAAGCGAGATATGGGTCCATTGCCTACTTGCGGACCGTGTACGTCAAAATGTTTTTATCGTTTTGAAGTATCAGAACTAGTTCGCGATCCAAAAGTAAAATCTGACTTCAATGCCTCTATTAATCGCAAAGACACAACCGCGTCTGACGCTGCTGCCTGGTTCTGTCGCTTACTTACTGAAAGACTTATAGGACAGGCGGATATTGACTTAGCATATTGTTTGGCAGCTCATCTCATCAAAGATCAACAATTATCCACAGATGCTCAACTCGTTTTACTTTATAAAGTGCGCACCGCTTTAGAAAACGAACCAACTAATGCTGAAGGAAGCACCGAAGGTGAAAGCTCTTCTCCAGACAATCAACAAGAGCCAAGCGATTCGACTGCACCTGAGCAAGAAAACATTGAATAAATTATAGTCTATTTGGAAGGACTGAGCACTTCAGCTGCAATAGCTTTACGTGGGTTTGAAGCTCTTATAATAGCCGCTTGTGACGCTCTATAAGCAGTGATTTCTTCCTCTCCAGGTAATTGCAACACCATCCCCCTGGTTAATATGGCGACAGGCGTTCCTTTTGCATCCACATCTAAAGAAAGATTATTACATCTGGCAAGAAGTTTCCATAATGAAACATCATTCAATGCTGGATTTTTAAGTGCAATAGAACGCAGTGTGTCACCCAATCGAACTACTATACATTGTCGTCCGGTCTCTAAATTTATCTGCGTATTGAGTGACGCTATCGGTCCTAATAAACGCTCAATGTTATGTCGGCGTTCTTTCATTCCGTTCAAATATTGTTCATCGCATTGCCACACATGGGCATCGCCTTTTGCAGCAACGTTACCCCTGCCTTGCACCAGTCCACGCGGCATTGCTAGCTGAAAAGTTTTGATCTCTTCTTCGCCAGGCAAATAAATGACCATTCCTCGTGATAATTTCGTTTGACGCCACTCTGCTCCTATTTCTTTGGCTAAATTTGACTGATTCACCAAATATATTAAGAACGCAAGCTTGATATCAAACAGTACATTAGTAGCGATACTCTCTAAAGTATCTCCTTCCTTAACCACGTACATTCTATTAGCTTTTGGTTTTTTACCTTTGCTGAGATCGTTCAACAAAGTCATGATCTGTCCCATAAGCCCTTCGTCTTTATCTGGTTTTTTAGATTTAGAATTATTCGTAGTTTCTTTACTTTCATTTCGTCGATTGCCATTCATATTGTTATTTGGCTCTTGCCACATTCCACTAGCAATCAGTTCAAGACGATGTTTCAATTCTTCTATCTGTTTTATTTCTTCCTGTTGTCGCAAAGCTTGAGCATGATGCTTGTATTCATCGCTTTGTGACCATTGATCCAATAAATCAGAACGTAACGGCTGTAGATTTTGGTCTATATTCTGCGCATTTTCTTTTGGACTATGATAATGTTCAGCACCTGAGACTAACTGGTCATGATTAGGTACATCATCATTCTGTATACCATTTACTGAGCTGTCCGATGGCACTGGATCGTTACCAATCGATGGCAAACCAGGCGCTTGCGTATTCGACACCCCATTAGAACTAGGACCAGAAGTCCAATAGTCTACTGAGCCATTCAGTAGTTGACCTGCTGGCGTATTAACATCTTGAACTAATTGACCATTTTGACCACCTAAAGAAGCAGTCAAATTGTTAGAATCACTCACATTACTTGAATTAATTCCCTGATTAGAAACTGAACTATTATTGCCACTCCCATCTACGCTCGTAGTCCCACTCGAAGCACCGCTAATAGTATCAGGGGGAATAATCTGATTCGATCCATTATCAGTCGGTATAACGCTTCCACTAGTATTAGTTTCAATCACCGGAAAATTGTTACTGTAACCGCCGTCAGAAATTACGGGTCCGCTATTAGTGAAGTTGGAATCACCCATGGCTGAGCCATTCGTAGATGATAGTATTTGATTATATATTGAAAAAGGATCGTTAATGAGATCAATTGGGTTGATCACCTGGCTAATTGGTTGACTTTGCCCTACTAAAGGATCAATATTACTAATTTGGCTGCCTGTTTCAGTTCTTATCTCATGAGTATTAAAAGAACCTAGTGGGGCAAGCGGTGCTGATATTTCTCCCCATGGAGACCAAATATTATACAATGGTCCAAAAGCAGATCCCATTTCTGAAATTAGAGTAGCCAAATTTCTAATTGGTCTTTCTTCATAAACTACGATTGGTTGCCCGTCATACGGAGTGTGTCCATTATTAGGTATTGGACATTGACCACCATTGGGATCGTTTCCCTGACCAGGATTTTGATTATTATTACCAGGTAATGTCGCTACATTGCCTGGATCATTACTTTGTCCACTTGGATCTTTGCCGTGTCCATTTGGATCGCTGCTTTGTCCGCTTGGATCTTTGCCGTGTCCATTTGGATCGCTGCTTTGTCCACTTGGATCTTTGCCGTGTCCATTTGGATCGCTGCTTTGTCCGCTTGGATCTTTGCCGTGTCCAGATGGATCGCTGCTTTGTCCGCTTGGATCTTTGCCGTGTCCAGATGGATCATTGCTTTGCCCATTTGGATCTTTGCTGTGGACGATAGAACCTACACCATGTCCGCCATAACCATGACCTTGGTGATGTCCGTGCCCATGTCCGATACTGTGCCCTGTTCCGCCTGTGTGCTGATGTCCTTGTGCAGAAGGATCATGTCCACTACTTCCAGTTGTATTATGGCTAGTACCTGGGAGATGTGAATTCGTAGTTGGATTCTGTGCTCCATGAGTTGAATGTGATTGCACCAAACTTGGATCAGTATTTCCTTGTGACTTATGGCCTTGGTTGTTAACCTCTTGAATATGCGAACCGCCTCGAGTTGAGGGGTGTGGATTATCGGAACTCAACACTACACTGTGATGCACTGAATGAGAAATGTTAATTTCAGGAGTTATTACTGTACTTGCTCTAGCCAAGTCAACTTGTTGGCTTTGCACCGAGTTATTGATATTCTGCTTGGCATTCTCAACTACCTGTTGCGCTGCGCCGACCGGTTGATTTTTTATGTGATCATTATGCAAATCGTGCAAAGTTAGTTTGTTATCTTGATCATCATTACGGTTTAAAGCTTTGGTTTGTGGCTCATCCTTTTCATCAAATGTAGAAGCATTATTTTTGCTTGCAATTTTTAAATCATTGGTCTTCCCAGAAGATTCATTGTCAGCTTTTAGCTCTTTGCCAGTTTCATAGATAGTCGCTACTTTCGTTTCCTTACCCATTTCATTTGTGGACACTGCTTTAGCATCTTTGGCATTTTCATTAGTAGTGGATGCTTTGTCCTGTTTGCCAATTTCGTTTAAAGCTGCCACTTTTGTTTCTTTGCCGACTTCACTTCCTACAGCAGGAGTTACATCTTTACGATTTTCACTTGTTGAACTTGTTTTTATTTCCTTACCAGCGTCGTGGGTTGAACTCGTCACTGGTTCTTTATGCACTTCGGTAGACTCCCGTCCTTTTGCTGGTTCGCTATGAACTTTACTAGGCTCATGTCCTTTTGCTGGTTCGCTATGAACTTCACTAGGCTCATGTCCTTTTGCTGGTTCGCTATGAACTTTACTAGGCTCATGTCCTTTTGCTGGTTCGCTATGAACTTCACTAGGCTCATGTCCTTTTGCTGGTTCGCTATGAACTTCAGTTGACTCGCGTCCTTTTGGCTCTCTATAAGTTTCGACTGATTGGCGTCGGCTTGCTGATTCGGCTTGTTGATTTATTGTTCTTTCGTTTCTTACAGATTCATTCGGCTTTGTGATACGCGCTTGTTTTTCTGCCGAATTTTGTCTTACGGTTTCATTTGGTTTTGGCGTATGCACAGATTTTTCTGAGACATTTGCTTTTATAGTGTCGCTCGTTGTTGACACACGTACTGGCTTATCTGGCAAAGTAGATTTTACTGTTTCTCGTGTTCTTGAGGTATGTACAGGCTTTTCGACCACATTCGCTTTTACAGAGTTACTTGGTTTACTTACTTGTACCAATTTTTCTTTGTGTGCCACTTGCGGCGCTTCGCTTAATTTTGTTGGCCCTTTATCTAAACCATTATTTATGCTTGCATGCCCTACGTTAGACTTTAGGGGCTCTGCATGACCAGCAGCTCGAGCCAAACTTTGCCCTTCATTACCTTTATTGCTAAATGCTGCTTTTGGAGTGCCAGTATCTTGCGCTCCAGCAAAACTAACATGTCCATAAATTTGATTACCCAATTCAGGGTCTGGTCGATTCTTTTGTGTCAATACAGAACTTTCAGGATCGCCAAGTATGTGCCCGGCTTGCTGTCCAAGCGGACTACTAACCTCTCTACCCAAAGGTTTTAATTGCTCTGCTGGAGCAATTTCTCTACTTCCACCATTATGAGGTGCCATGATTCATCTTTAACCTGCAATAAAGAAGATCTCGTTCGCCACAGGCAATTAATTTAGGCTTGTTTAGTAATGAGGTCCGATAGAACAAATCCAAATCAACCAAGTGACGCTATGTTACGCCTCTTAATAGAGTAATACTGTTATCTAAATAACAATCCATCCATAATAAATGCCCGAAAACAAATATTGTCGTGCCCTGATAGATTAAGAACTGCGCCATTCTTCGGTAAATTGGGTTTGGAGCTCTGGAATGGGTCCAAGGACCTGATTTAATTTATCCAACACTTCTGGCAACATTATCCTAGAAATACATTCGCCAGATTCTTCTTCTTTAGCAAAGAGACAAAATTTTGAATTCTCGCACTGGCAAACATTGCTTTGATCAATCACTAAATTCTCACAACCATATGGTCCGCTTCTTTTGGGATTTGTGGGTCCATAAAGACCAATAACAGGTATGCCTACAGCCACTGCAATATGTGCTGGTCCTGTGTCTCCCGATACAACTACACTGCAACGGTCAAGAATTGCCGCCGTTTGACTTAAGTCTAATTTGCCAATTAAATTAAGACATTTACCACTGAATTCTTCTTCTAATCGAGTCCCCAACTTAATTTCGTCAGCACCACCAATTAAAACTGGTAAACAATTAGGTCTTTCGTTTAAGGCAGAAATTAAATATCTCCACCCATCTTGAATCCATGACCTATGGGGACGGTGTTTTCCAACACCAGGAACCAGACCAATCAACAATTTATTTTTATCTTCGCCAAATATATCTACTAATACTTCTTCTGCAAATACTTCTGGAAAAATGGTCGGAAATAGCGGTTCTGGTATCTCTTCACAAACCTTATCCACAGCTGCCAAAAAATTTTCCACAGCATGCATTTTGTCAACAGCATTCTGTGACTGCTTCTTATAAGCTACTATTCGAGTATTGCCAGGAGCAAAAGCAGAAAGGAACATGCCTTTTTTTGAATTAGACAAATCTACAAAAAGATCACAGTTTACTGACCAGAATGTCTTCAATAATGCTATTAGGCCTGCTTGTCTATCGTAATCAATATATTCATCGATATACGGACAAAATCCAACAAGTAATTGTCTGAGCGAAGCATGCCCCCAAAAGGTAATCTTTGCACCAGGGAAATTATGCTTTAATGCCTTAGCAACTGGTGTGGCCAGCATAACATCGCCTATGGCGGCTGGCTGAAAAATCAAGATATTGGCAAAAGCTGTCATATTGGCTAAGCTTCACTAGACTTATTTTGTACTTGCTTTATCATATAGAACGTTATGCGTGATGACTCTTACTTTGTATTAGGTTGGCCTCAGCCATCAGGGAAAATAGCCATTTTATGCCGTTCTCGCGGTAGCAACCCTGGCCCGGCTTATTGTTGGACAAGACGCGAAGCAATTCAGCTTCGTACGCGTCTTGCTAATGATAAACGAGGAGAGCAGAATCCGGCTTCTCGACGAATTATATGTCAATTATTAGTTTATAAGTATCTTCTTTCCGATCCTATACCGTGGCGACCAGGAGATATCTGGGCGTATGCCGAACAACGCGACTTAGAGCCAGTTGAAGCGCTCTACGCTTAACTTTAACTATGGATTAGATATCTTTTCAACCCGCTCCTCTTAACCTCATGTTAACCTCTTATCGGTTTACATTGAGATGGTAATCCGTTGTTAGTGTGAAAAATGCCTGATTTTATATTATTTGCCTTTGGTGCTGATTCGTGGCTTACAAGCCCAGCTGGTCATACCGCTGTCGCCATTGGCGCGATTGTCCTCGCGCTTGGCTTTGATTTTGTTAATGGCTTCAATGACACAGCCAATGCCTGTGCCACAGTTATATATACAAAAGCACTAAAGCCGGGTCCAGCTATTTTCATAGCTGGAGTATTTAACTTTTTAGGAGCTTTACTTGTTGGTACAGCAGTCGCTCAAGTAATAACCAAAATAATCCCCTCTGAAACAGTAACTTTATCTATTGTTGTCGCTGTTCTAATGGCTGCTCTAATATGGAACCTATTCACTTGGTGGTTTTGTATTCCTATCAGCTCATCTCATTGCTTAATCGGCAGCCTATTTGGTGCCGGAATAATGGCATCTGGTATGAATGGCGTGGCATGGCCAGAATTAGGCAAAGTTTTCGCTGCTTTAATAGTGTCACCAATTTGCGGTTTTATTGCCGGTGGCATCCTAACCTGGCTAGGCATGAAACTTGCAGGAATTAAAACCACAGCTAAATTGACTACCTCTGTAATTAGCACCCCCAAAGTGGCAACTCTAGCACCCGCTGGCGTTGGTTCAAGTTTCCGAACCGAACAAGAAAAAGTACTTGGTACAGAAGAAATATTAGCTCTAACTCAACGCACGCAACCACCATTAATGCGCTGGTTACATGTTGTATCTAGCGCCCTGGTAGCTTTTACTCATGGCAGCAATGATGGACAAAAAACAATGGGCATAGTCACTTTAATTCTTGCTACCCATTTTGCTGCTTACGGGTATAAACTGGGACAAGTCCCATTTTGGGTAATACTTGCTTGTGCTGCTGCTATCGGTTTGGGAACAACAATCGGCGGATGGCGCATCATCAAAACAGTCGGAGAAAAGATTAGTAAAGAACCAATTACTCATGCGCAAGGATTTGGGGCTAGCATGGCAACAGCTCTGGTTATACTTATTGCATCGCGAATTGGCGCACCGATCAGCACAACCCACACTTTAAATTCTGCCGTTGCCGGCGGTACCATACCTTCTCATGGATCAGCCAAACTAAACGGTGGTACTATGAAAACCATCCTTATGGCCTGGGTTTTGACAGTGCCTGTAGCTGCAACATTAGCAGCTCTGTGTTATATGCTAACTAAAGCAATTCTTAGTTAATAATGATATTCTGGCAAAGTAAGTTTCTGTCCCAATACTAAAACATTAGCATCAGTCAAATTATTCGCTTTACATATTTCATCTAGAAGGCGGGGGCTAACATGTTTGTAATTCTGCAGAGCAATGCCTGCCAAAGTATCTCCTTCTTGTACTTGATAAACAGACACAAGTGGAATCTTAACACCGCTTGCACCAGCAACTGCAGCAGTTTGAGTAGTGCTTGTTTTAGGTTGAGCAAGAGTTGTATTTGTTTTGCCGTAATTACTCACCAATGATGAAATTACCGAGAAACTCCAAGCTCCAACTAAGGCAATAATTGCACCACCCATAAAACCAAGCATCAAATAATAACTAGGCGGACGTTTTACATGAATGTTGTGCGAAAAATCATGATGTACTCCTGGCCACAATGTCTCAAGTACATCAGGTTTAACTTTATTTGCACTTCCTAAAATGTCTGTTTCATCGTCCAAATCTATTGCGCCAGGCACTACAGCACTTTTAATTGCCTTAGCAACAGAAATGACCTCAGAAGCTGAGTTCAAAAAATCTTGAGAATAAGAACGTGGTTGTGGCTTCTCTACCTTTTGTTCACGTACATATTCTGAAATTGTTTCAGTATCAAATTGTTCTTGCTTAGTTTCAGTTACTGGAGCCATATATATTTATCGCCAAGTCGCAAAATTAGATGACAGGCGAGAATATTAGCCCACCTTACATCGCAAGTCAAATTTCAATTAAGCATTCAGTATTAGAAAAAACAAAATTACTAGAACTTAATCTGAACTCGCTTTACTTGGATCTGGCAGGGTTTGATGGACTTCCTTAGTTAATTCTTTCGGTCCAGCCACAACAATAGATGCCAAATGGGGCTTAAATATTCTTGCTATAAATTCATTTATATCTTCATATTTCATACTATTTATTATTCGCTGAACTCTGGACATTGGCTCTATTTCATTCAATTCGTTTATTCCTCGAAAAATAAATTGTGTTAATCCACTCAGATCAAAACAATCTTTGATCGGTATATTGCCAATCAGATATCTTTTTGCTTCTGCGACTTCTTCTTGTCTTAGTCCGCATTTACTAAATTCAGTCAGTGCATTTTGAATGGCGCTCACAGCAGCTAAAGATGAACTTTGTGGTTTTAGATTCAATTGCATTGACCATATCAATTTATTCGCCAGTTTTGTTATTTTGCTATCCCAAACTTGCGACATATTTCCCTCAATCAATTCTGGATTTAAATCAAATTGCTCGCCTACACGAGAAAATATCGGATGCCCTGCCAGTGCACAGTCTGTAATTAACATTGCTGCCCAATAATTCTCAGTCTGTTTAACATTATTTACCGGAATAATTCTCCCTAAAACAATTTCTGCAGGGTTAAGCTGCGGCAGAATAAGCGCAGTTTTATTAGCATTACGATTAGAAATTAATAGCCCTTGAGCAAGACTATTTTTTGTTGTTTGATTACTTCCACCCACAGTCGTAAGGGCAGCATTTGAATTTGCGTTAGTTACATTAGTTTGTAAATCAAAAAGCCAACCGTCGCTTAACTGCTCAAATAAACTAAAAACCTCTTCTGTATTAACATCACCACAAACAACTATATTAATTGAATCTGGTTTAACATGCTCATGATAAAAATCAGTCAAATCATTCAATTTTAAATTTCCTATTGAGCCAATTTCCTCTTCTGGATAAACAGGATAATAAGAACAATTAGGGGCGATCAAACTTCTAAGCAATGCTCGATCAATACGTGTATCTGGTTTTTTTTCATTCTGCTTAAGCAGCATGCACATATCAGTTTTGGCTGTTTCAAAGTCAGCATTTTGTAAGCGTGGTTCTCGTAAACAGCCTAACAGCAAACGCATTTGATCTGAAAAGTCTTTACTCAAACAATTAGTACTAAATAAAATATTCTCCTGACTGGTACTAAATCTGAGCATCGCTTGAGGTGTTAATCCAAGATGATACTGCTGAGTTAAAAATTGCTGTTTGTTTATCTTCGAGTTGCCACAATTCAAAAGAGCTGTCAACAGTTTTGCCACGCCCCTGTTATTTACTTGCTCATAAATTGAGCCGGCTTTGATAGCACCTGAGACTTGCACAAGCGGTTTTAAATGACTTTCAAAAACGAATACCCTCAACCCGTTCCGCAAAACTTTAAACTTAATTTGCGGTGCAACAGTTTTTGGTAGCTCATTCACTGAGGCTTTAGGCTCTTTTTCTACTGATGCATTGTTAAGTGGCGCCGTAGCAGCCAATGCCACCGCATATGGTTTTTCATTACCATTTTGATAACCTGCTAGACGATAGTGCTTATTGCTCAAAGTACTAGCTAAAACACTTTTAGCATGAGGTAAAGTAGAAATATTATCTTTGCTGTAAAAATAATCAATTTTATTATTACTACTTTGATTAGCAGAAATCACTGCAATCCGCCCTAAAACACGATTTTCTTCATTTAGGTAACACCGGGCAACACGCTGAATATCCTCTGCTTTAACTTGGTTAATTCGTTTTGGCCATAAATAAGCCGTTTCGCCTTTTACTAAAGTTGCAAAAAAACCTATTTGAAAAGCTGCATGATAAGGACCATTGCCGTCATTATAATAAGCAAATTCAGCTTGATTTACTGCTTGTCGCAACTCATTATCATCTAGTAATTGTCCTTTCAAAGCCGAAAGTTGGGCATCAATAATTTGAATAACTTTGCCAGAAGCATTTGCTGGAATACCACCACAATTAATAACCAATAAACCAGGATCTCGTTTTTGCTCAAAGGCAATATCTGCCGACGAACAAAGTCCAGATTCAAGCAATCTGTTTCGCAGCTGCCCGCGCCATTGTCCACCAAGTAATTGTTCCAAAACAAAAACTGCCGGCGCATCATTGTCATTAACACTGGAAACCTTATATCCTAAAATAATTGACTCTTTGCCACCACGTACCTTTAATTTGATTTGTCGCTCAGCTAATTGCGGTCTCTCTTGAGGATGAGCACAGACGGATATCTCTGTCTTTGGCAAAGCACCAAAATACTTTTGAATCAAATTGAGTGCAACTTGTTCATCAAAACCCCCCGCTAAAACCAACGTGGCATTACTCGGTTGAAAATAACGATCATAATGAGCCTTTGCTTGTGCATAAGTTAAATTCGCCAACTCAGCTGTCCAACCACCAGGAGGATTATGATAAGGATGCCTTTCAAAAGCCAAAGCGTGAACTTCTCTATTTAGTACATGTGATAAATCTTGATCTTCAGTTTGTGCTTCTTTCAATAAATGATCAATCTCTTTAACGACATCTGCCTTTGCAAAATGTGCGCTTCGCATTCTTTCTGCTTCGCCACGTATTGCCAACTCTAACTGATAAGATGGCAAATCTGAATAGAAAGCAGTAAAGTCCTCACTTGTAAAACCACCGAATTCGCCACCATTACGAACTACAGTGTTCGCCCATTGATTGCCAGTAAAATTACCAATATTTTGAAAGAGCAAATGTTCCACTAAATGAGTGAGTCCTGTCATGCCAACTGGATCATCAATAGAACCTACTTTGTACCAACTGAAACAAGACACAAATGGATATGCCTTATCTTCAAGTAATACAATTTTCAAGCCA
The DNA here is from genome assembly GCA_027451745.1 of Candidatus Melainabacteria bacterium. GTDB lineage: Bacteria > Cyanobacteriota > Vampirovibrionia > Obscuribacterales > Obscuribacteraceae > JABDBL01. The sequence continues at coordinate 80,898 of DAIDIP010000014.1, read as the reverse complement.
TTGTTTAATGAATATTCATGCGGCAGAGCAATCTTTTGGTTTTTGTGTTCAAGACCCGCCGAAGACAAAATTGTTTCATGATTGTTATCAATATTTGTTACTGATTGCGAGCCCAGTTTAATTTCAGCACCGGCTCCTGCATTGGTCGTTTGTTCTTGAGCACATGCTCCCAGACTCACAAATGGCTGCACAATGAGGACAGCAAGACAGCACCAAATAAGAGACAAGAAAGAATTTTGTTTCATAATAATTTAGAAAATATACCCTAAGACTATCGTTTAGTTTAACAGTCAAACAGCATGAGATACTTATTGCCCAGCACTCATGATAATATCTTCAATATCAAAGTCCTTATGGCAGGCGTCGCCAAGTGGTTAAGGCACTGGATTGTGGTTCCGGTACGCGCGGGTTCGAATCCCGTCGTCTGCCCCATATAATTTGAAAACCAAAACATGGACAAAGTTTGTTACTGCTATCAGAACAATTAGACATTAGCGTCCTGCCTATAAAATTGGTTAATTTTATCTCTAGTTGTGGTTGTCACCATATCTTGTAACAGTCTAATAGTCCTAAGCCTGCTCCATCAAAGTTCAGGCAATGACTTAACACCTCGTACAACCATGACTATTTCTAGTAGCGGACGATTCATTGTCGCTACAACAGCACTTAATTGACGCAGCATTGCTAATCTATCAGAAACTAACTGTATTGTTAGATTTTTTTGCGATATGCCAGTAATTGAATCAAGTCTTGTTTTACAATCTTTTTCTTCAAATACTCGTAAATATCTATCTTTAGACCAACGTTCAATAAGTTGTTCACGTCTGCAGCTGTCCGTTATGCCTCGGGTCGGGTGCGCATTTAAATAATTCCAAACACTTTTAGGAAATCGCATTTCGGGTATCGTCGAATAATCAAATATAGGCGCAAGCATATTTGCCCTTGCTTCTGCATCGTAATGCCCTCCTCCGGTCTGACGCACTGCAATAGCAGAAAATAAACTAGGGACCAGTCCAGCAATAATTCCTATTGAACCGGAAGGTATTGAATACCGTGGATATTGATAAGTAGGTATACTTAGTCCTTCGGCCACTGCCCACAACGCACCATTTGTACGAAAGCTCCACAAATAATTAGAATTCATTCGCCTATCACGTTCAGCAGTAAAAGCATGTAATAGTTCATCTTGAACCGCTATATCAACAGACAATGCCGATTGCACATAGTCTACTTCTAAACGCGTTTGTTCAACTATTTCAACAACATCCTGCCGAATATCACGTATCTCTTCTCGAATATCAGCAGGAATTTTTTCGGTCAAGCTATGTCTAGCAGCTACCCGCAAGCTCTCCAATCGCTTTAACATGGACAATACTTCCAATTGCCTAGCAAGCTCCACTCCTTCTGGAGATAGTATCTCGGTATTTAAGTCACAGCACGTAAAGACTGGGGCCTTAGATACATTTTTGACAGGCTTATTTGACTTCATTGAGAATGCAAAGACAGCATAATGCTGCATGCTCAATAGAAGCATCAATAAAGCTGATACCATATATGGTATGGTCGTATAAACTAATCTTTTCACAAGGCTTAAGTTTTTAAGTAAAGCAATTATTTTAAATCAAAAAAACCTTTGAGCGGGATTCCAAACCAAAAAGTACTTCCCTTCTCCTCTTCACTTATCACTCCAATTATTCCTTTATGCATTTCAACTATCATTTTACAGATACTCAATCCTAAACCTGTACCAGGTGTCTTTTGGGAAACTGGTCTATCCAGTTGCTTGAATGGTTTAAAAATTTCAGCTAACTGTTTTTTGGGAATTCCGGGTCCATAGTCTACTACTTTTATCATAAGCATAAAATCTTCTATTTCAGCCAATACATCAATTTTGCTGTTTTCAGGCGAAAATTTAATAGCGTTAGCTAGTAAGTTTATTAATACCTGCGCCAAGAGCTCCGAATCAGCCACTATAAATAGCCCAGAATGATTGTAGTTTATCTCAATATTTCGATCAGCAGCCCAACTTTCTATACTCTCAATTGCTCTATTGACAAGAAAATCAACTGAAATTTGTTCCAAATTGAGTTTGAGCGAGCCACTAGCAAGCTTTTCAATATCCAACAAATAATTTATCAACTTCATCAATTGATTTACATTTTTCTTGGCTATAGCAATATCTTTAAGTCCTTCTTCATTAATTCGACCACGTGAACCTGAGCCAAGTGCATCTAAAGAAAACTGAATAGATGTAAGTGGGGATCTAAGATCATGGCTTACCATTTTCATAATCTCCTGCTTGATACGCTCTGATTCTTTACGCTCACTATTATCATGCACTACACAAAAAAGTGATTCTTCCGCTTGCGACCAGCTTACAGAAAGAAGAACATCAATCACTTTCCCGCTTTTGTGTAAAATCTTCGATTCAAATCGGCCAGCAGTTTTGGTATCGATAACTTCTTTCAAATTTTTGCTCAGCGCTTCTTTGGCATTTTCAGTAACAAAATCCAAAATATTCGTACCAGTTACCTCTTCTGGTAAATATCCCCAGTTTTTTACAACAGCATAGTTAATTGCTCGTAGTAAGAAATTTGAACTAAGGCTACATATAACATCGTTTGCATTTTCTATTATCGCTTTCTCTTTATGACGTGCATCATCAAGAGCACGTGCCATATGGCGAAAAGCGGTATCTAAAGTGGTAATTTCATCACTACCAGTAATAGGTGGTAGCAATGGATCTCCTTTACCAAAACGTCTCAGATTTTCCAAAACGACGTTCAGTCGTCGACCTGTTGCTTGGTTAAACATAACAGCCAACCACATAGCCAATATAATATTGCAAATCACACCGCCAAGCAGCAAGTCCTTTATGAATTCTTTAATTTGATTTTCTCGCTCCGGCTCAAGTGCGCCTTGCTTTTGCTCATAAAGAAAAATTTTGTCCAATGTTGACTGCAGACGATTACTCAACAATATTGTTTGCTTAAGAACTTCTTCCTCACTCATTTGCCCCGAGTCTATTCCTTCTTTGGCATTGTGGAATATTTTGAGCCCATCATCTACACTAGCTTGTAATTGTTCAAAACTATGTTTTTGACCAGGTTGGTTTTTAATTAGATTTCCAACTGCTGAACTTCCTTTGGCAATTTGATAGCAAAGTTCGTCATATCTTTTCAAACGATCCTGCACATTCGTTAGTTTGTATATAACCAATGAAAGACCAGCTTCATAAAACAATTTGTCTATAGCTTCAATTTCATAAACTATCGAACGAGAGATTTCCGCTTTGCGTGCTGCATCTTCGGCACGCTCTACAGAATAACTAAGAATGGCTATAAATATAATCTGGAAAATTAGCGGTATTGAGACTAAAATTAGCCCTTTATTAGTAAGCCTAAAGTTATTAATCATATGGTCAGCTTTCAAACCTATAGCCAATACCATAGACAGTATGGATCAAAGAACCTTGACCGGGAGAATCTATTTTCTTTCTTAGTGTTTTTATATACGTGCGCAAAGTATCTACGGTGGCATCTGATTCTGATCCCCATACTCTGTTGAGAATATCATCCGCTGAAAATAGAGCCCCCGGATGTCGCATAAAAAATTCTAGCAAAGTATATTCCAAGGGCAATAGTTCCAGGACCTTATCACCTTTGCTAACTTTACCGGACGTTGCATCTAAAACAATATCTCTTGCCTTAATCTCGCTCCCTTTATAATTTTCTTTTGGTCTGCGCAATAATGCCCGCAGTCTAGCTGCTAATTCAACAGTATCAAAAGGCTTACCCAAATAATCATCTGCTCCTGAATCTAAGCCAGTAGCCTTATCTACAGGACAATCGTTACCTGTCAGCATCAAAATTGGCGTTTTGCCGCCCCTATCTCTGTATTCACGACACACTTCTATACCATCGGGAGCCGGTATATTCCAATCAAGAAGAATAAGATCGTATTGATAAAAGCGTAAGCGCTCAAGCGCTTCTGTACCAGTTGCCGCCTTCTCTACCGCGTAGCGTTGGCTACGCAGCCAGTTTTCCATCTGCTCAGCAAGGTCAACATCATCTTCGACAATCAATATTTTTGGCATTCTGTTAAAAACCGAAACATCTAGCTAGTAGGGGCTTCATGCCCATATCATACCCGCTATTCTTTCTTTTATAGCCTCATTACATAGATCAAAACAACCATAAATCTTAGTTAGACTCGCTCCTCATTGAAGACATACTGAAAGTTTTATTGAATTTAATCTTCTGTACTCCACCTGCGAGTGTTTCAATCTTTAATATGGAGGGACCAAAACGAGATATGCACAACCAAAATAAAGTAAAAATTCGACCCGCTGTAATTCAAGACAGTGATCAGCTTGCCACTCTGTTTATGAATGTTTGGCATACCGATTTCAAAAATCTATTACCAAAAGATTTTCTCAACCAATTCCAACACGAGAAACAAAAACAGAAATACGTTTAACGAGCCAATGATCCTAATTGGATTTTTTTAGTTGCTGAAATTAAAGACAAAATTATAGGCATGATAGCCGTAAAAGAAAATGACTCAGAACTAACATCTTTCCATAAACAAATTAAATCAATGTATGTCAATTCCGATTTTCAACGGCGAGGCATTGGAACATTACTATTGGACAAAGTTCTAAAAAAACTAAAGGACCAAGAAATAAAAAATACTATGCTCTGGTGTATTAAAGCTAATTCTAAAACCTGCAGATTCTACAAAAAACATGGCGGAAAACGCATTGAAAACATACCGCCACCGGAGGAATATTCGGTAGCACCACATGCAATATACACTTGAGAAGTTTAACTTGGTTTACTGAATATAGGATAATATCTAAACAACAAGTTTCAAATGGGGCTTTTTTAAATGCTAATCTACGAAGTAAATCTAGAAGTAGAAGAAGATATCAACTATAAAGTTGCTGGTTGGCTAACCGAGCATCTCCAAAAAATGCTAACTTTTAAAGGTCTCAAAGTTGCTTATTGGTTCTTCCGTAAGGCAGAAGATGAAGATAGCAAGGTCACAAATAAAACGCTTTGGACCATACAATATGTTGTTGAAGATCGTCCAAGCTTAGACGCCTATTTAAATGAACAAGCGCCACAAATGAGGAAAGAAGGAATAGAGCGATTCGGTGAAAAAATGCATATCACCCGCCGTATACTCAATCTTTTAAATATCATGGGTCTACCATCGAAGCTTGAACAGCTCCAATCAACAAAAGGATAATTTCAATGCCTATTAATCCTGAGCTTATAAATCTATGGATCCCGCTTGTGATTTGTCTTTTATCTGCCCTCCCCTTTCTCTTCATTCCAAATTTGGCAAAGAAAGAAAATGAGTCTAAAGATTCGTCATATTATTCCGTAATCTGCTATCTGCTCTTACTAGGATTGATTATTTTGGTCTTCGTTATAAGTAAAAGCATTGAGATAATGAGTGTGCATAACGGTAATCGAGCCCTTTTTGTTTGCGCCATTCTTTTAGTAGCTTGTATCGATCGAATTATCGACTTATGGTCAAAGCTTGCAATCAAAACTAGTTTGATTAATCGCTTGCAGTACTTTGTTATTCTTCTTTGCAGTATTCCTATCATTTGGCAATTGCTTATTCATTTGATTCCTTCAGAAATAAGTGGAAAAACCAGGATTATGAGTGCTGCAGAAATATTGCTAATGTTCATTATGTTAACTCTAGGGATAATCAATCGTCCTCATAGAAAAAACGAAACAGCACAAAATTCCGAACAAGCTGGCACCTAATCCTTCTCAATGCCTGATGCTATAAGTTCACATGCGCAAAGTCAATTGTCCAAATTTAACGAATTTTTGTCGCTTTATTTATTTGCTAAACGATTTTTTTCTTGCTTTAGACAGATTTCGCACCAAGCTGGCGGCCATTGTCCGGGCTTATAAAACGTCACTAGCATAGTACTAAAATCCGCATGCCTACAACGAACCTGGGGTGAATGCGAACTATAAAGAACAAATTTGTTGTTTTTCTTTTTTTCTTGAACACATTCAAGAGCAGACTCTAAACATTCTGGACACAGTCCTAAGCCATGACGATCGCTAATTTCCTGTTCGCCACAATAACAAAGAAATAGACGACGCAAGCCTTTAAGATTGCGTGCATATGGTAAAACTGCAGGAAAGCGCAAACAATCATGCAAGAGTTGTTTTAAATCAAGACCAATCTGAGAACTAGCTTCCACAAGTGCTTGATCCACATCTAAATTTCTTTTGTTTAGCCTGCCATATAAATCTGTTATCTTCTGAATAACCAATGTCAGTTGAGCAAATTCACTTTCCGGAATATGGTGGCCATTGCCATTACCATTTCCGTTATAGCGCCCATTTCCATTGCCATTACCGTTGCCAGCATAGTGTCCACTGCCATTAGAAGCATTTATTAAATTAGACTCAAAAGCAACTACGTCTTTTAGGACTAAAAGCAAATCATGCAACAAGTCATCACTGGTAACATAGTCTGTAGGACGTTTAGGTACTTTTGCAAATCTCATTCAAGCATCCAATAAATAAATCGCCGCCGAGGTACTTAGAACCTATGAAAGAAGAAGACCCAATTATACGAAAGTGTCCAATAAAATAAGCTAAAAATGGTTTATTGTTTTCAAGTATTAATATATTTGGCTTAAGTTTCAGTCTTCTAATTTTTCATAAGCAAACCGACAGTTTATAGCCAAACATCAGGGTCATCACGCTCGATATAAGTCTCAATACCAAACATAATCAGAGCAATACCAACAATAAATAGCACTACTGACGCAATCCAATAAGATAAGGGTTCAGCAGCTATTTCAGATTGTTTCCAGACATACCAGGCAAAAACTAATAATACGACTCCCAAAATCGTGATGCCGCAATAAAGTGTCATTAACAAATCACGATTACTGAAATTCATTATTCAATTAATCATTTCCTCTCAAGAAGTGCATCTCTAGCATGTATACGATCATCAAAATCTATAGTTTCAGGTCCAAGAATCTGATACGTTTCATGACCTTTCCCAGCAATTACAATTACATCTCTAGACTGAGCATTGAGCACAGCTGATTTAATTGCTTGATCTCGATCAGGTTGAACTTGTACCTCTGATAAGCGTCCTATACCAGCTAATATATCAGCAATAATTTTTTGCGGATCTTCAGAGCGTGGATTATCCGAAGTCACTATAACCTGGTCCGCTAATTTATGAGCAATTTCGCCCATTTTTGGCCGTTTGGAAGCATCTCTATCTCCCCCACAACCAAAAACAACAATTAGCTTACCGCCCACAGGAACTAGTGTCCTGGCCGCTTTGAGAACATTATCCAAACCATCTGGGGTATGGGCATAGTCTACTATGCATAAAGGATCCTTTTTGCTGCTACCATTATTACCAGCTCTAACTATTTCAAAGCGTCCAGGCACACCAGTAAAGTCTTCTAAAGCTTTTGTTATAGCAGGCACAGGAATGCCCTCCCCATAGCAAATCAAAATAGCAGCCATGGCATTATAAGTATTGAATGGACCACTAATTTTCAGTTTTACTGAAAATTCACCCTCAGGTCCTAAAAAGCTCAAAGTTGAATGATCAAAACCATACTCAGAAGATAGAAGATTGAGCGTAGCACCAGATTTGGTGTTACAACTATAAGTATATTTTTGAATATTAGGATCTACAACAGATAAAAAGCTTGCCGCAAGTGAATCATCAGCATTAGCTATAACCGATTTGTTTTTCTGCGAGCTTTCTGACAGCTGCTCAAATAATAAACGCTTAGAATGCCAATAATGTTCCATCGATTTATGAAAGTCTAAATGATCTTGTGTGACATTCGTAAGACAAGCGCTGGCAAATTGGGTTCCGCCTACATGTCCTAATGCTAAAGCATGACTCGACACTTCCATTACCACATGGGTCACTCCATTATCACGCATTCGAGAAAGCATGCCTTGAAACTCTGGAGCCTGTGGCGTAGTTTGTCCAAATTTTTCGCTATGAATATCACCATTTGCCTGCGGCCACCTAGCTCCCAAAGTTCCTATTAGTCCAGCTTTGCGCCCAGATTGATTTAAAATATGTTCGACTATATGAGTTGTAGTAGTCTTGCCATTTGTGCCGGTAACGCCCAATACACGCAACGACTTACTGGGACAATCAAAAATAAAATTGGAAGCTATAGCCAGGCTCTGACGCAGATTTGCTACAACAATAACCGGCACTGATAGCTGCAAGTCGAGACGCTCAGAAAATACACAAACAGCCCCATTTTGCACCGCTTGTGCAGCAAAATCGTTGCCGTCAAATTTTTCACCAACGACACAAAAAAATGCGTCCCCTGCTTTTACTTTACCAGTGTGACAACACACACCATTCAGTTGAATTTGTCCTGACTGCTCAACTTGCTTTATTGCAGTTTCAGACAAGCCAGGGTGTAGCGTAATTTTTGCCAGTAAGTCAGAAAGCTGTTTGGGCAAGGAGATTTACTAATGCTCCGTTTTCAAACAGAGGGATAAACACTGACCAATTTTCTGCCGCGAGTCGATTCAAATTTAACTAAGCCTGCTGCAACAGCATAAAGCGAATCATCACTACCGCGAGAAACGTTCACACCAGGATGTATTTTGGTGCCGCGCTGTCTGACAATAATATTGCCTGGAACTACTTGCTCTCCACTATAGACTTTGACACCTAACCGTTTTGGTTGGCTATCTCTTCCATTTCTTGTTGAACCTGCACCCTTTTTATGTGCCATGACAAATCACCACTCTTTGTTTAATGCCTAATACCGATTTTTACAGAATTACAACTAGTTAATTTATCCAGCAGCCTTCTTCTTGCTCTCACCTTTGGCAAGAACTTTGTCGCCAACCGAAATAGAATCAATAAGCACTCTAGTATATGACTGCCTGTGCCCTTGTTTCTTGCGAGTCCCCTTTTTGGGCTTCTGATGATAAACAATTATTTTATTATCTTTGTCGTGCTTTAAAACACGACCGACAACTTTGGCTCCCTCTACGACTGGTTTGCCATATAGTGAATTTGCACCATCGACAATCATCAATATTTTTTCAAAAACTATTTCATCACCAGGTTGATTTGCAGTCAAATCAACGTCAATAAACTTACCCGCTTCAACTTGGTACTGGCGCCCGGAGGTTTCCACTATGGCGAACATTTTCTTCTCCATCTCTTGCTACAATTCATTACCAGGACGCTTGGCGTACCTGCACGACCTTCTTAAAGATATGCACTTTAAAGGCGGATTCCCACTTTATCAACATTTGCGCCAACAGGTCAATATTTATTAATAGATTGATTAAGGGTTAAGTTATGAGTGAAAGCATTAATGAGGCAGAACTTGGCAGAAGCAAAAAAACTGCTACCCCATCCGAGCATCTAGAGCACCTGCTAAATCTGGGCTGGGGAACCTCATCCTTGCTCATTCGCAAATATGTTGCCAAATATAATCTCCAGAATGAATTATCCCAATGGCAAAAGAATAATGAAAACTTTAGCTCATCAAAAGAATCCAGCAAGAAGGTTACCAAGCGTTAAGCAACAGCATGTGTGCTTGTGCCCGCTGAGAACAGATCCTCAGTAAACGCTAAAACTCAAATGTGCAAATTCTATTAAGCCATACGACAAAGTCGCCCTAGCAGTTCTAAAATGGTCTATTGTGTCTTTGCGAAAGTTTTTGGAGAAAAATTTGACTATGTTGCAAGTTAGTAAAAAAGCGCCAGATTTCGATATGCCCTCTACAAAGGACATGAAAACTCTTGGCCAAAATGTTCGTCTTTCTGATTACAAGGGCAAATTTTTGATTTTGTTCTTTTATCCACTCGATTTCACTTTTGTTTGTCCTACAGAGTTAAAGGCTTTTAACGAAAGATATGATGAATTCAAAAAGGCTGGTGCTGAAATTGTTGCTGTTTCGACAGACAGCGTGTACAGCCACCGCGCCTGGATCAATACACCAGAAGATAAAGGTGGTCTAGGCTCACTTAAATACGTGCTTGCCTCTGACATAACTAAAGATGTAAGTCGTGACTATGGTGTACTTATGGAAGATAAAGGTATTGCTTTGCGTGGTCTGTTCATAATTGACCAAGAAGGCGTATTGCAGTATCAAGTAGTACATGCTCTCAATATCGGTCGCAGCGTAGATGAGACTTTGCGTGTACTCGAAGCTATCAAAACTGGTGGACTATGTGCCGCTGATTGGAAGCCAGGACAAAAGCCCCTGGCAGTTTAATTTTTAAAGTACAAATTTACAGGCATTCTTTATTAGCCTTACCTGTACCTAAAATTAAAAGCAAATGAAGGCAACGAAGTATTCTGCTTCGTTGCCTTCATATTTTATAAAAACAATTAGTCCTAAGCGCTACAATAATATTTATTGGACACAGGAGCACAATTATGGCCTTACGCATGGACAGTAAAATGCCTTCTATAGAAGGAGGTACAAATTGGTTCAATTCACCGCCACTAACCAATGAAAATTTTGCTGGGCATCCTACTCTAATTCACTTTTGGGCGGTTAGCTGTCACTCTTGCAAGGAATCTCTTCCAGATGTCAATCGCTGGTTGGATAAATATACTCCTCAAGGTTTAAAAATCCTTTCTGTGCATATGCCTCGACAAGAAAGCGATACTAATATTGATGCCGTAACAGAAGTAATAAAAGAATACGAAATAAAGCAACCCTGTGTGATTGACAATTGGCATAGCATTACCGATGCATTTGAAAACAAATATGTGCCGGCTTTTTATTTATTCGATGCTCAAGGCAAGTTACGACATTTCCAAGCAGGAGAAAAGGCAGCAAAAATGGTAGAACCTGTTATTGAGCGAGTACTTGCTCAAAAGGAAACAACCGCCTCTGCCTGAACGTAAAAGTCGACCTTAGTTAGCCTCAGTAAAAAATGCCAGATACAATTCAAATAAAAAAATCACACCGCCTGTTCGAGCGAGCTAAACAAGTAATACCAGGAGGCGTGAATTCTCCTGTACGATCTTGTCTAGCGGTGGGCGGTACTCCCACTTTTATAAAAAGTGCCGATGGTGCATATTTGCACGATGTCGATGGCGATACTTATATTGACTATGTGGGGTCCTGGGGTCCAATGGTATTGGGACATAGACATCCACATGTAATGGAAGCTCTTGAACATGCATTGCAGCATGGCACCAGCTATGGTGCACCCTGTCCAGCAGAAGTAGAGCTGGCAGAACTAGTATGCAAAACCATGCCCAACATAGAAATGGTACGTATGGTTAATTCTGGTACGGAAGCAACCATGTCAGCTGTGCGTCTTGCCCGAGCATATACAAATAAGTCAACTATTCTTAAATTTAATGGCTGTTATCACGGACATGGCGATAGTTTCCTTGTAGAAGCCGGTTCAGGTTTAGCAACCTTAGGACTAGCTAATTCACCAGGTGTGCCAGAGTCGATTGCAAAGCTAACCATTTCAGTTTCCTACAATAATCTAGACGCAGTAAAAAAAGCTTTTGCCGAACACAAAGATATCGCTGCTATTATTCTTGAACCAGTTGTTGGCAACGCAGGTTTAATTCTTCCCAAACCAGAATTTCTAGAGGGATTGCGAGAGCTTTGCACCACCAATGATGCTCTACTAATTTTTGATGAAGTAATGACAGGATTCCGAGTCTCTAAAGGTGGCGCTCAAGAACTATACAAGATCAAGCCCGACTTAACCTGTTTAGGTAAAATAATCGGTGGCGGTCTCCCAGTGGGTGCGTACGGTGGGAAAAAAGAGATCATGGAAATGATTGCCCCATCTGGAAAAGTTTATCAAGCAGGAACATTATCCGGTAATCCTTTGGCAATGGCTGCCGGTTTAGCGCAATTGCGAATTCTGCAATCCCCATTAACTTACAAAATGTTAGAGTCCAACACCAATCGTTTAGCTGACGGTTTAAAAGCAATAAAATCCAATAAAAAGTTTCCTATCCAAGTTGCGCATGTCACCGGGATGATTACTGTATTTTTCACTAAAGAACCAGTAATCGACTTAGAAACTGCCAAAACATGTGATACCGAGGCTTTTGCTAAGGTATGGCGTCATCTGTTGCAAAACGGTGTTTATTGGCCTCCATCTCAGTTCGAAGCGGCTTTTATGTCTACTGTACACAGCAAACAAGATATTGATAAAACAATTGAAGCTTTTGAAAAAGCGCTTGGCGAACTTTAAAATACAAAGGCCGCACTAAGTCCATAAACAGCCAAGGCGCCAGCTGATTTTACCGCCTTGCTACATTCAACTAAAGTTGCCCCGGAAGTACAAACATCATCTATTAATACAACCTGTTTGCCTAAAAATGCACAATCGTTTTTAGCCATAAACGCTTCTTTGACATTAATCCACCGCTCCGCTTTGCTCAGTTTTTGCTGTGAAACTGTATTCCGTACACGACAAAGCAATTTATCTTCCACCCTAATATTCAATAAATTACCCATACAACTAGCAATTAATTCGGCCTGATTATACCCTCGCTCGTGCAAACGTTTTTTGTGTAGAGGTACTGGGACTAGGCATACAGATCCGTCTTCTATTTCGTGTTCAAATCTTTCCTTTAAAGCGTGCCAACTTCGAAGCATCAAACATGACAAGTCTTTTGCTAATAAAACATCATTACTATACTTGAGCCGCAAAATAAGTTCATTGACAGGCTCTTTAAAAATCGCAGCACTAGACACAAACAATTGCTGTGACTTCTCTGCGTATACAAATTGATGACTGTTAATTACCGGATGTCCAGTGATGACATTTGGCAAACAAAACTGACACAGTGCATCAGAAACTATTTCATTACCATAATAAAAATACTTTCCAGGCGGTCCATAATTTTCAAAATTCATTTTTTCAACCATTGGATGAATCATACGTTTGCATAAGCGGCACTGTTCTTGAAAAAGCAAATATTTCCATTTTTCAAAAAGAGTTTGCGACTTTCCTGAAATACCAAAGGCAAATTTATTCATCACTAGTAGTTACCTCGCTATCTGTATTTAAAGACGTAATTTCCGCCAAAAAGTTCAAAAAAAATATAATCACTTTATAAAACTTGAAGGTCTGAGAGTACTTGTATGACTATTGTTGCCGTAGGATAATAGCCTGGTCGCTTACTCGGAGTTATCCAATGACAGTAAATACCCTAAGCAAACATACTGATCTTATTCGGCAAGCTGAAAAATCTCTTGCTCAACACTTCGAAGAAATCGATGAAATATCTTTGTTCAATCAAAGACGTGTTTTGCAAGCCTTTAAAAATAACCGCTTAAGTGAAGTACACTTTGCTGAGCAAACTGGCTACGGCTTAGGTGACCACGGCAGAGAAATAATTGATGATATCTACGCCGAAATAATGCAAGCTGAATCAGCTGCAGTGCGATTGCAATTTGTTTCAGGTACTCACGCCATTGCTTGTGCCTTATTAGGCAATCTAAAAACCGGTGACAGAATAGTCGCTCTGACAGGGCGTCCTTATGACACACTGCAACCGGTTGTTGGTTTGAACAATCCGAATCGCCCTAATCCAAAGGGCGTTTACCAACAATCAATAATCGGTAGCGGTATTAAATACAAAGAAATGACATTCGACGATGCCCTCAAACTTATCGATAGCGAGTCCGTAAATCCAGCCGCACATTCACAGCCTAATAAAGCTCTCCAAAAAAAACTGACTTTACTGTTGGAAAAACCAACCACCCTAGTCCATATCCAGAAATCACCTGGTTATGATCCACTTCGTCGGGCTCTAACAAACGAAGAGATAAGCAAACTGTGCAAGATCGTTCGTCAATATCGTCCCGAAGTAACAATCTTTGTGGACAATTGCTATGGTGAATTTGTAGAAAGACAGGAGCCGACCGCCTCTGGAGCGGATTTAATTGCCGGATCGCTAATCAAAAATCCGGGGGGAGGACTAGTTATAACAGGCGGCTATATTGCTGGTAAAAAAGAGCTAGTTGAGCAAGCACTGATCAGATTAACAGCTCCTGGTTTGGACGGACAATTGGGTCTACTTTATAACCAGAATCGTCTAATATTGCAAGGGCTTTTTACCGCTCCAACAATCGTAGCTAATGCCGTTAAAGGTGCCATGTTAACTGCTTTAGTGATGGAACAAGCCGGTTTTCTTGTAAACCCTAAACCATTTACTAAGCGGTCTGACATTGTGCAAACGATAGAATTTGGCAGTGAAAAGAGTATGGTTCGCTTTTGCCAAGCCATACAGGCATCCTCACCAGTTGACGGTCACGTTATCCCTGAGCCAGGACCACTACCTGGTTATGCAGACCCAGTAATTATGGCTGCCGGCAATTTTATCCAGGGCTCCAGTATCGAATTGTCTGCCGATGGACCAATGCGCCCTCCTTTTCGGGCATATCAACAGGGCGCACTCACCTATCAGCATATAAAGTGTATGCTGGAAAATGTTCTTGAATACCTCAACTTAAAAACTAGCTAACGGTATATAGCAAAAAATCGGCTAAACATTTGTTCATTGGCTTTTCCAAGCTCAGGCGAACCTTCTAAAATTAGCCTTAGATCTTGCGAGGAACTTACTTTGCCTACACCATTGCCGGCTAAACAAATGCCAGTTAAGCAACAAACCAGCTCAAATACACGAGGCAAACTCAAAATATTTTCCGGCACTGCTAATCCCAAATTAGCCCAAGAAATAGCCGAATATCTTGGTTTAGAAGTAGGAGCCGTAAAGATCTCTCCATTTTCTGACGGTGAAATATACGTTCAAATTCAAGAAAGCGTAAGAGGCGAAGATTGTTTTCTTATCCAGCCTACTTGCACACCAGTAAATGAAAACCTTATGGAATTGCTTATTTTGCTAGATGCGCTTAAAAGGGCTTCGGCTGGCAGAATCAATGTAGTAATGCCTTATTTCGGTTACGGTAGACAAGACCGAAAAGCAGCTGGTCGTGAAGCCATTACCTCCAAGCTGGTGGCAGATCTACTTACTACAGCTGGCGCTGAACGTATATTAGCTTTAGACTTGCATGCCCCACAAATCATGGGGTTTTTTAATATCTTAGTAGACCATGTTTATGCTAGCCCAGTACTGTTAGAACACATTCGTTCGCTGCACCTACAAGATGTCGTTTTGGTTAGTCCTGATGTAGGCGGCGTCGCTAGGGCGAGAGCTTTTGCTAAACGGCTGGACGATGCTCCTATCGCCATTATTGATAAACGTCGCAGCCAACCTAATGTAGCCGAAGCACTCAATATAGTCGGTGAAGTGAAAGATAAAGTCGTAATTATGGTTGACGATTTAGTCGATACAGCTGGCACACTCGTACAAGGTGCCGAACTGCTTAAAAAAGAAGGTGCTAAGGAAATTTATGCCTGTGCCACTCATGGCGTATTATCAGGTCCGGCTAATACACGCTTAGACAATTCGCCAATTAAACAGCTTATTATTACAAATTCTATTCCTCACGAATCAAGTAAAATTTCCAAGAAAATTGTCCAGCTTAGCGTGGCAAAATTATTGGGCGAATCCATAGCCCGCATACACGACGACTCCTCTATTAGTGAGTTACTGACCAAATACGAATCTGTTTAATTGCTCGTCTGTTCTTCGATTTTCCAATTAGGCTATACTGAGTTTGCTGATATTCGGATAACAATATGCTAGTTACTACTTTTCCAGTTGGACCGCTGCAATGTAATTGCTCAATCATTGCTTGTCCTGAAACTAAAGAAGCAATTGTTATAGATCCAGGTGGCGACACCGAAAAAATCATGGACTATATCAAACAACAAGGTTTGACAGTAAAGTATTTATTGCATACCCATGCTCATTTCGACCATATTCTTGCTTCCAGCGACATAAAAGATCTAACTGGCGCAAAAATATGTCTGCATAAAGCAGATAAATTTCTTTATGATAATCTGCAAGGGCAAGGTATGCTTTTTGGCTTTAAAGCTAAGAAGCCATCCAAGATTGATCATTATTTGTCTGATGAAGAACAGGTATCTGTAGGCAATATAAAAACTTCTGTGTTACATACCCCAGGACACACACCAGGCAGCTTATGTTTTACACTAACTGATAAAAACTCTCTCGTATTTGCCGGTGACACTTTATTCAATCAATCCATCGGTCGCACCGACCTGCCCGGTGGCTCCTTCGATGACATAATCAAGTCTATAAAAAATCGTCTATTTATTTTGGACGATAGCACAGAAGTAGTACCAGGACATGGCGAAAGCACCAGCATCTGGCATGAGAAAAAATACAATCCTTTTTTAAATGGCTAGATCCCAGCCTTAGTTATTTGGACTAATTGATTGCTGTCCCGGGACCTGATTTATCCCCTGCTGGACCTTCATGTTGTTGTTCTCTTTGCTCATGCATCATTCTGCGTTGTTGCATAAATTCGCGCATTTGAGCACGCTCACTATCGTCTAATTGTCCATCGTGATTAGCATCAAAACGCTCAAGCATCTTTTGACGACGCTCAGCCATTTCTTGCATTTGTGAGCCTTGCTGACCATCCTGTTGCTGACCAAAACCTTGTTGACCAAAACCTTGGGGACGTGGTCCACCTTGTCCACCACTATTTTGTTGTTCTCTCATACGACGCTGCTGCATGAATTCGCGCATTTTGGCACGCTCGTTATCATCCATTTGTCCATCGTGATTAGCATCAAAACGCTCAAGCATCTTTTGACGAAATTGCTGCCTTTGTTGATCGTTACCCTCATTTTCACTTTCACCAAAACGAGAAAATTGTCCAGCACTAGGAGGCGTAGGCATTTCTAGTGGGGTTGGCAATCCAGCACCTGATTCACCAGGTTGTGGCTGCGCTATAACTTGAACTGACATAGCCAAAATTAAAAATGCTGTTCCACCCATGATCAAAAGATTCTTTTTCATACACACTTCCTTCTAATATTTTTCTATCAGTTCGGACTATCTTTTTTCCAATTTGTTAGATGCAATCATATTTTTCATTTCTGGTGAAACAACGATAGTTGCTTTCTGTCTACCTTCCGCTAGCCAGTCGTCCAATACTTGCTGACCTTTTTCTTCAGTCAACAAATCTTTCAAGGTTTCTTTAACTTCGCTCAACTTGTAATATCCAGGGCTTTCTTTAGCCGTTACTTTAAAAATATGGAAACCATAGGGGCTTGTAATTACTTCAGAAGTGACGCCTCCAGCAGGTATCTTTGTGATTTTGTCGGCAAAAGATTTATCCAGTTTTGACTCTTCCTGAAAACCGAGATCGCCACCATTTTTTTGAGTACTTTTTACTAGATCCTCAGAATATTGATTAGCTAAGGTAGCAAAATCTTCTCCCTTATGAGCACGGTTCAAAATGTCTTGTGCTAAGTCGCTCTTTTTCTTTATCTGCTCTTGAACTAACTTATTGATATCTCCTGTTGAAAGACTAGGATTTTCTTTCTTCAGCCTCATTCCCATATCTTGCTCGCTTTCGCCTACCTTTGATCCTCGAGCAATAAAAATCTGACTCAAGCGTATGCGGGCACCGTGTCGAAATTTACCGCGATTCTTCTCATAATAATTAGAGATTTCCACATCGGTAATGGGTGATTCTTTTTTGATTTTATCTATTTGTTTTAAACACAGCTCATTTCCGATGATCTCGTTTCGTAAATCATCTCCAGAGATTCCACTAACTTCAAGCAATCGTTTATATTCTGGCGATTGAGCAACTTCAGTGTATTTTTTCATAGCATCTTTACTAAATCCATTCTCTTTTGCTGCTTGAGCCAAAATGGATCTGTTAACTAATTCATTTATTAGCCCATCTTCTATAACTAAATTCGCCATTTTAAAAGCTAAGCCAACATCTAAAACTTGATCTCTAAACTGAGCTTTAGTCATACGATTTTCGGCAAGCATTTTGTCGAAACTTTTTGTACCACCTTTTTGCATTCTCATAGCAGAGTCAGCAAGACGCTTTTTTTCATCAAGAGAAAGAGTTACGCCTTGTTCCTGAGCTGTTCGTATTAAATTGCTTGTTACTTCCGGATTCATAGTTAATGAAGCCTGTACTTGTTGTTGTTCCGATTTAAATTGACGACGATAATCACCAACTGTAATAGGAACATTGTTAACAGTACAAAGTACAAACGAATCAGAGAATTTATCTAGTTTTGATTTACCAAGTTTTTTTGCTAGATCGGCAAGAATCTTATCGTTGTCCGAGGTTTCTTTCTGTTTGGTCTCATCTAGACCAGAAACCACATTTTCTTGAGTCTTACTTTCGCTTGGCTTTGATGATAAAACATTTTTTTCAGAGTCAGTTTTAGCAACGCTCATTTTGGATTCGTCTAATTCAGATGACGGCTTACTGGTTAAAGAAGATTGTTTAGCACAACTATTTAAGCAAAACAAACTTACAGCAATCCCTAGAACTTGAACGACGTATTTGCCTTTCACCTTACAACTCCAATTTAACTCGCTTTGACTACATAATTTGTCACCATAGCATTAATTAACTCCATGAGCAAATCTAACTGCTCGGACTTTGTCATTGCTCCAGTTTTAAGTAATACATAAGGCATAGTGCCATGTCCACCTGCAGCACCAGGCTTATATGTCGTTTTGCTGCCAAGATGTTTAGGCAAACGGGCTTGAATAGGCAACCATTGCTGTAAACGAAAATCCACTGATAATCGAATTCCCTGCATATCTGACTTTATAGCTGATACTTGGGCTTGACTGGCTAACAGTCGCAACTTTACTATCAAAGCCAATTGCTGAGCTTCTTGCGGCAGATTTCCAAAACGATCTTTCCATTCATCTAAAAGTGCATTCAATTGTTTTTCGGTTTTTACATCTGCTAGTCGCTTATATTCGATCAAGCGTTGTTCATTATCAGCAATATATGTCTCAGGAATATAGGCAGTAATATTTAAATCAATTTGCGTATCGGCTTCGATTGGTTTTATTTCGCCCTTTAGTTCTGCAACTGATTCTTCGAGCAGTTTGCAATATAAATCAAAGCCCACTGAAATCATATGTCCGTGCTGTTCGGCCCCCAAAATATTGCCAACTCCACGAATTTCCATATCTCGCAAAGCAATCTGATATCCAGATCCTAGTGATGTAAACTCGCGAATAGCTTTCAATCGGTTTGTCGCTGTTTCACTAAGTGCTTTATCTGGTCTGTATAAACAATAAGCGTATGCTTGCACCTGGCTTCTGCCAACTCGCCCTCTTAGTTGATACATCTGAGCTAAACCCAGTTTGTCAGCTTCATTGATAATAATTGTATTCACGTTCGGAATATCCAGACCCGATTCAATAATCGTAGTACAGACAAGAATGTCATATTGATGAGAAGCAAAATCAAGCATTACATTTTCCAGATCTCGCTCTTGCATTTGTCCATGTCCAATAGCTATGCGCGCTTCTGGAACCAATTGTCTAATTTCATTTGTTATCATTTCAATAGATTCGACTCTATTATGGACAAAATACACTTGTCCACCACGTTCTAATTCATGCAAAATAGCAGTTCTTACTAACGGTAATTTATACTCACCTACAAAAGTTTTTATGGGGGCCCTATTAGTCGGTGGCGTATTTATCAAAGACATATCGCGTGCACCAGTTAAAGCCATATGTAATGTTCTAGGTATCGGCGTAGCAGACATAGTAAGCACATCAACCATCACTCTCAATTGTTTGAGCTTCTCTTTGTGTGCTACACCAAAACGTTGTTCTTCATCAATAATTACCAGTCCTAAGTCTTTAAAACGAATATCTTTCTGCAACATCCGATGTGTGCCAACAACCACATCACATTCACCAACATTCAATCGATCAACAACTTGTTTTTGTTCAGTCGCCGTTCTAAATCGGCTGAGTAAGCCCACTTTAACTGGATATGGCGCAAATCTTTCTGTCAAAGTATTAAAATGTTGTTGCGCTAAAATTGTTGTTGGTACAAGGACCGCCACCTGTTTACCAGACATCACTGCTTTAAAAACACTTCTTATAGCTACTTCGGTTTTACCAAAACCAACATCCCCACAAATCAATCTATCCATAGGCTTAGTTGATTCCAGATCACTCTTTGTATCAACAATTGCTTGCCATTGATCTGGCGTTTCATCATATGGAAATGCTTCTTCCATTTCGTACTGCCAAGGAGTATCAGGTAAACTAGCAAAACCTTGTTGTTTTGCTCTCATTGCATAAAGATTTACCAAATCTTCAGCTACCTGCTTAACTGAGCGTTTTACTCTGCGTTTAGTTGTTTCCCACTCAGCTCCTCCCAAACGGGACAAACGTGGAGCATTATCACCAGCACCCCGATAACGCGAGAGAAGATTTATTTGATCAACAGGCACATAAAGTTTGTCATCTCCTGTGTATTGAATACTTAGGTATTCTCGCTGTTCTTTATCAACACTAATACGCTGCACGCCAACAAACTGTCCTATACCATGCTTCATATGAACAACATAGTCACCAATTTTCAAATCTGCCACTGAAGCAAATCGTTCAGACGATTTCTCCGCCATTGGTCGTCTATATGTAGCTGGTTTACGTTTCAGACCAAACAATTCGGCATCTGTAACTACAGCTAAGTTTATTTCTTGAATTACAAAGCCATGTAAAAAGCCATGTCTTGCAACATAAACCGTATTAGCGATGTGCGTTATTCCTTTTAGCTCAAATGCTTGTTCGATATTGTCATTTTCTGCTCCAAGATATAAAGCCAAACAATCCCATTCTCGCAATAAATCCATCATTCGTTGCGGCTGCTCTGAATTAACTAGTACATTAAAGCCCTCAGTTTGCCATTCGCGAATTTTTTCTACCGCAAGCTTAATCTGATTATTGAAATGCTCTACTGGATGACAATCAAACTGCACAACACCTGCTCCGCTTACAGCACGATCATCGCGCGAAGTATCAATTCTATCTGCTATTTCTATATCGTCCGGAAAAGATTTTTCTCTATCGCTGTGAGGTTTTACTTCGATACTTGCTTGGGCTAGCTCTGGCAAAGCTGTAAAAAACATTCTGCGCATCTTCTTTAGAGCATCAAGACACGGTTTTACATCAAGATGCAATCTAGAAGGTAAAGGCAATAAGCGCCCAGTCTCTAATCCTTCAGCATATGATTTCTCCAGCTTATCATAGTAAGTGTTTAAGCTGCCGATGACACTGTCCCATTCATCAAAAGCCAGTAACGCATTCTCTGGAAGATAATCTAACAATGTAGAAAATTGTTTATGGAAAAAAGGTGCATAGTATTCCACCGATTCTGGATAAGAATTGGCAGCAAATGCTTCTTTATCTCCTTCAATTACTGATCGCAATGTATCAGCGGCTTCAGCGCTTAAATGTATAGCTTGCTTTTCTGTGGCAGTATCAATTGCTTTAATAAAATCCTGACGTTGTATTTCATCACCTAAAACCACCCAGTATCTCGGTCCAATAGATACAGATTTTTTTTGTTCAATTGAACGTTGATCGTCAATTTTAAAAGAACGTATTGACTCTATCTGATCACCAAATAGCTCAATTCTCACAGGCTCAAATGCTGAAGGATAAATATCAACGATATCACCCCTGATACTAAACTCTCCACGAAGCGATACCAGACCTTCTCTCGAATAGCCAAGTCCTACAAGCTGGCTTGCCAAACTTTCTCTATCTATATTTTCACCTACGTTAAGGCTGAAAATATTATCAAGCAAAGTTTTTTTATCGAGCACTCTTTGCATGAGGGCTCTAGCGGGCACAATAACTAAATATGGATTTGTATTAGAAGCTTCTTGTAATTTGTACAAAACATGCATCTGGGCAGCAATATTATCTGGGCTACTCAATACTTGCTCATAAGGAGATATTTCCGAAGCTGGATATATAAATACTGGATAATTACATATATCACTTAATTCACGCTCATAGAAAGCAGCTTGATGACTATCACTAACAATAAAAAATAAAGGTTGTCTTAAATCTGTAAGCAAACCTGAGATTAAAAGAGATTTTGCTGAATCTGTAAGTCCTGCAACAGTAGACTCACTATTTTCGCCTTTGTCCTGCCGCTTGAGCCTCGCCAGCAAGCGTGCATACTGCGGACAGGGCAATAGGCGAGATTCTATAAAATTAGCTAAAAGGTTCTGTGAATTCATTTATTTAAATCTGGGGAACTCTTTATCTTAGCACAAAGTAAGAACAACTGGCACGGCCTTTCTCTAGAGACTTGCTTATTTAGCTCAAAATAGTAGTAGCAGTCCTCCTGCTGGTCGGCTAAAATTTGCTGTTAAAGTTTGGATATGAAATTCCCTCATGCAAAGCATATGGTCCGTAGAAATCTAAATGACAAGAAATAGAAAATTATTATTGGTTTATTTAATAAGCTTGACTCTCTTTCTTATTTGGCTATGCAATTATCAATTTGCTTTAGGATATGAACATAGCGCCGAAGCTCTTAAACATCTCGATAAAGCAAAACAATATGTCATTCAAGGAAAATACGACCAAGCCAAAACCGAGCTTTTTGCTGGACTTAAATATAACCCTAAAAGCCCTGATATATTGAATAATCTAGGCAGCATTTATTTGCGCCTGAGCCAAAATGCAAGAGATGCCAATGTCAGAACCAGTAGCTTAGACACAGCTCGAGTATACTTCACAACTGCTTTAGATGCAGATCCTGATTTTCCTGCTGCCTGGAACGGCTTGGCTGATGTTTACTATTTAAATGGCCAAACTCATCAAGCAATTTCTTATTATAAAAAAGCTCTTTCTTTATCTCCAAAAAACGCCTACGAATCTCAGACCAATCTTGCTAATGCCTTGCGGGATGCTGAACTCAATCAAGAAGCGACGGACAATTACAAAAAAGCAATTGAACTAAATCCGTTATATGCACCAGCTCATAACGGTTATGCAGAATTATTATTTGCTCAACATAACTTAGAACAAGCATACTACGAAACTGCGGAAGCTATTAGACTCAAACCAACTTATGCAACTGCTTATTATCACTTGGGTTTGATAGAAAATGCCAGGGGCAATAAAACCGATGCCTTAAAAGCTTACCTTCTTTCACTGCGCTATGAAAAAAACTCTAAATACGCTCAAGACACACAACATTTAATAGACAAACTAGGATTAGATACAAACTCTATTTCTTTTCAAGATTTGCAGGATTTTCAGTCTAAGTTAGTAAAATCCATGGTCTCATTTACGCCAGCTCAGCCAGAGCTGAGTAATAACAAAACTCAGTCCATTACAAAAGAAATTCAGCCTGTTAGTTCGACTCCAAAAGAGCAACAGGTAAACTTCGCAACGATCTCATCTTTAATCACCAATAAGCAATGGAAGCAGGCTAATAGCACCATAGTCAGTTTGCTCAAAGAACATCCTAATGACCCAGTATTACTAAATGAATTAGGACTGGTTCTCTTCAATCAAAAAAAATATATCGAAGCAGAAAAAGTTCTCAATCAAGCTCTTTTGGAAAGCGACAACAGTCTAGCTTCTGCCTACTACAACCTTGGGCAAGTCTACTTAGCAAAACACAATTTATCTAAAGCCCAATCCTCTTTTGAAAAGGCCAAGTCTTTTTCCGACCACCCAAAAGTGGATTCTGCCCTCATAAATAATGCCCTGGCCATTACTTTCAAGCAGGAGGGCGATTTAAAAGCTGCCCAATCTGCTTATGAGGAAGCAATAAAACAGGGAGGCGATAATTACCCTGTAATTCACTACAATCTGGGAATTTTATTAGAAAAAATGGATAAATCTCAACAAGCAATTCAAGAATTCCAAAGCTATTTGCGTCTTGCCCCTCAAGGATTAAACGTCAAGAATGCCCAGTTACACCTCAAGGAACTTCTTTAATCTTAGTAATTTAGTGCTTCACAGACAAGCAAACTTGGAGACTGGATGTGGGATTCTAAGTTAAAATTAGTTTTTGCTCAAATCTTCGCAGTAAGATAGATTATTACTTGTATAATCTTTACTCTATAAGACACTCAAAGTCATGGATATTTGCGCACCAAAATTAGAAAAAGCTTCCTCTGGTTTGGCACAATTAGCTGCCCCACCTGCTAACAAAACTCGTGTGGCTGTAGCTATGAGTGGCGGGGTGGATAGTAGTACCACCGCTCTATTGTTAAGGGATGCTGGTTATGATGTGGTAGGTGTAACTGGTTGGCTCATCAAATCAGGTAGCCGTTGCTGCGATACAGGCATGATTGATGCTGCAAAGGTCTGCGAACAATTAGAAATCCCCCACCATGCTGTAGATCTGCGTGAAATGTTTAAAGCAGAAATTATTGATCAATTCCCTCAGTCTTATGCTCGTGCACAAACACCTTTACCTTGTAGTGTTTGTAACACTTTAGTCAAATGGGGCGCCCTTTTTAATTACAGTAAGAAGCTTTTACATGCCAACTATATTGCTACGGGTCATTATGCCCGTGTCATTCACAGCGATAACAATGTACAATTAGCTCGAGCTGCCGATTTAAGCAAAGATCAATCTTATGTTCTCTGGGGATTGACTCGTGAACAATTAAAATCAACATTGCTTCCGCTAGGAGATTACTGCAAGGATGAGATACGAGCAATTGCCGATAAAGGTCAGCTCGTCTCTGCTCATCGCCCAGATAGCCAAGATCTCTGCTTTATTCCCCAGGGAACAACCACTCAAGAATATCTGGCTAACTTCTTACCACAAACACCTGGTCCCATCCTTCATAGTCTTACTGGACAAATATTGGGACAACATATAGGTACGCACAATTTCACTATTGGACAAAGAAAAGGACTGGGGATTTCTTCAAATGAACCTCTTTATGTCACTCATATAGATCCAGATTCTAGGGCCGTTTATGCTGGTCCTAAAAGTGCTTTATTAAGACGTGATCTAAAGGCTCACTCAGCAAATTGGATAATAGCTGAATTGCCTGAGCAGCCATTTATGGCCAAAGCCAAAATCCGCTATAACAGTACCGCCGTACCAGCAATGGTAAGCCCTTTGCCAGATAATAAGATCCACGTAGAATTCGAAGAAGCACAGAGCGCCATTACCCCAGGACAAGTGCTTGCTATTTACGATACATCTGATACTTTGTTATTAGGTGGTGGTTGGATTGAATAAATTACCAATTTTTCTCAGTAGCTTCATGTTCATTTTTGTATCCGTTTGCCAAAATGATTCTTTGGCTTTAACATCTAGTCATCACAAAAAACATATAACAACTCAATCAAGCAAAAATGTCTCTGAGTCAGTCTATACACATCACGGTAGAAATCGCCTCTCTAACAAGCGTCATCTTGCCACAAAGACTAAGCATACTATTAAACATGCTGCCAGACCAAGATATGCTTATCCTATGGGATTTTTCCTTATGGAACCACCTGCCTTTGAATCCACCCCACTTCCAGAAGAAATCAGCGCCCAAGTTAAAAAAGCTTTTTACGGTGGTTTTGCTGGCGAATATCCAACCCGCAGCCTTGTAAGAACAGGACTTGTTTCTTACTACCCCATGCGTGGTGGAATTTTTTGGCGTCGCGAACCTATAAAATACATTATTATGCACTCTACTGAACCTGGTATTTCTGTGGGCGCCAAAACAATAATTGATGGCTGGAGCCATGGCGGACGAAGACATGCCGGGGCTCATTATGTTATAGACCGGGATGGTACTATTTACCAAGCTGTAGATCCAGATCTAGCAACTGTACATATCAATATTTTTAAAACGCTGCCAGGTATTAATAATGACAATAGCGTTGGTATTGAAATGTGCCACCACGGCAACCAAGACTACCCACCTGCTTTAGTTGAGTCAGCAGCACGCCTCGCTGGCTATTTGCAAAGTCATTATAATATTAGTGATGCCAATATCATCACCCACCGCTACGCTCAACAAGGTGATCATACCGACCCAGTTAATTTCGGCTGGGATAATTTTATTGCTCAAAAAGATTCACTGTTAGGACAAGGATTGAATCAAAAGATAGCATTGATGAAACTAGAAAGTTTCAACTGGAAACCTGTCCTAGAACAACCAGCAGCTGTTGTTGTAGATAAAAAACCGTCAGTAAACCAATCAAAGACAGATTTAACTATAATAGATTTGTCCAACAAAACAGGTGTTTATCTCCCCAGAACTGCACCGTCAAAACCATCAGTTTCAAAATTGATTCCTACTGAAAGCAAAGTGGAATCTACAACTCAAACAAAAGTTGATACTAACATCCAATCAGCACTTGAAGCTAGATTCGGTTCTATCAATAAGCCTGTACAATCGCCTTTCGAAGCTAAATTTGGACAAATAAATGACCAAACCATAGAAAAGCAGGAAGTAAAAATAAATACAACAAATAAAACTGTTAATGAAGCACCTGTTCCGACAAAGACTGATACTGAAGAATCTGTAATCGAACAGGCATCTTTCCAAACTATTATTACCACTCCAATCCCATCGAACGGAACAGCTCGACTTGTTCCACCGCCTGCGCAAAAACGACTTGTGCCTTTTTCTATAATTATCAATACTCCACAATCCAATTCGACAAATCAGCAACCCAATACCAGTAAATCTCGCAGCGATACTCCACAGTCTGGTTCATCTCTAATACCAGTTAGCACCGGTGGCGTCTACAACTCCAAACGACTTTTGCCTCTTCGTGGACCAATTGAAATGGATCCAAATGATGCTGCATCTCTTCTGGGACAATAAAAAAAGCCTTGTTTATCAAATAAAGAAAAAACCTATTGTCTAAGAATAAAATTTGCCGTTATTCTGTGCTAATTCTTTCAGTAAATTGCTAACTTTTCTTTTTGATTCAGTTTGCGAATAAATCTTCTCCAATTTACTTACCACATTGCTCAAGCCAAGACTATCTGCATAGCGCAAAATGCCACCACGAAAGGCCGGAAAGCCAAGACCTAATACACAACCTATATCTACTTCTCGAGCCCGACGCACCACTTTTTCTTCTAAGCAGTGTGCTGCTTCATCAACCATAGGCAATATTAAAGCAGAAGCAATTTTTGCACTTGTTTCTTCATCAGGATTACTGTCCGACTCTTTTAAACCAATTTCATTGATGAGTCTAGGATTCACACTCAAGCGTTTGCCGTTGACATCCCACATATAAATTCCGCAGCCAAATCGTTTACCTTTCATACCGACATTTTCAACTTTTTTAAGTACAGACGGTAGTACTACTCTTTCTGGAAATTGTGCAGCCAAAGTATCAGCAACTAATAAAACCAGATCAAAACCTATTTCATCAAGGAGCGTTAATGGCCCTAAGGGCAGACCAAAATCTATTGCCACTTTATCAATCCAAGAAAGAGGAATTCCAGTTTCAGCCAATCGACCTGCCTCTAAGAGGTAGCAAGCCAATAATCTATTCACCAAAAAACATGGACTATCTTTAACCGAGAGAGGAGTTTTACCCAATTCAGCCAAGAAATGAAGCAATTTGGCATTCGCTTGTCTATAACGTATCTCCGCACCATGCTGAGAAATATAATTAGCTGAAGGCAAAGCAATCTCCACTAAAGGCATTTTGTCAACCGGATTGAAGAAATGAGCACCTATGACACACATGTCCAAATCAAGCTGTGAAGCTATTGAAGTAATAGACAGTGAAGAAGTGATAGTAGCTAATAAACAATCGTTTTTAAGTAAAGGCTTTAATTCGCTAAATAAAGTTGTTTTGGTATCTAAAGTTTCTTGTGTAGCCTCTAGAATAATATCTGCCTCGACAAACATTTTATCGTCAAATACTGGCTGAATATCAACTTCTGTTTGACTGTTGGGTCCTTCCGATCCAAGATCGCTTTTCCTAGCAGCGTTTTTTTGCAATTCTTCTTTAATGCCTAAGAAAGCCTGTTCTGTTCTATCTTTATTCAGCGATCTAAAAAGTATCTTAAAGCCTTTCTCGGCGAGATATTTAGCAAGACCAGCCCCCATCATGCCACCACCAATGACACCAACAGTTCCAATCGGCAAAACATGCTCTTTCTCTACTGCTGCCAATGCCGACTGTCTAACTAATTCAGCATTAAAAAAGAGCGAGACCAGATTTCGAGATACTTCACTCACAGCTAACTCTGCAAATGTCTTTGCTTCTTCAGCTAGCCCTTTTTGAAATCCAGATTTAAGTCCAGTTTCAATAACATCAATCACTTGTAATAAGGCTGGATAATTTCCACGAGTAATCATACGCATAGAACGTCTGGCTGTTTTAAGAGCCATTTCGTCACGTGCATCGATATTTACAAACTCGTTTTCATAGCTTTCATCTACTGATTTTAAACCGGATTGTTGCAAGAGTTCTTTAGCAACTCGATCCATTTCGGTTTCGAGATTTTCCAGTTCCACTATTTGATCAATAAGTTTAATTTCTAAAGCACGAGCAGCATTTATTGGCTCTGCCGACAAAATAAGATCTAGTGCGCTTTTAAGACCAATCAATCTGGGCAGTCTTTGGGTACCACCTAATCCTGGTACAAAACCAAGCTTTGTTTCAGGCAAACCAAGGACAGTTTTTTTGCTTGGAGTAGCTAATCGTTTATGACAGCATAAAGCTAATTCGAGTCCACCGCCTAAACATGTACCATGAATTCCCGCAATTGTTGGCTTTTTAAGATTAGCTAAGCGGGCGAAACAGGCATGTCCACTAGTGACTAACCTAGACGCGGCTTCCTGCGACTTCAATTGCATTATTTCACGCAGGTCAGCTCCCAGTAAAAATGTATCTGGCTTGGCTGAAATGATCCCAACAGCTTTAACTGATGGATCTTGCTCAATTTTATTTAAGACTTCTTCAAATTCAGTCATTACAGCCGATGTAAGCTGATTAGCCTTTTGAAGAGAGTCAAATTTGACTAGCAAAAGCCCCGATGGAAGTTGCTTCAACTTTAATTGTCGAGTACCGGACTGTTTTTCTTCTTCAGTTTTTAGCACAATATTTCAGGAGCTCCATATAGCAAGTGGGCTCTTTATTTTACCAACCTAGAAGCGTCTGTCGATAAGATCAAAGAATATCTTTAGACTATTTAGATTTTTGCTCTGAACCAATTGGTGTTTTAAGCAAACCTTGCTTACGTAATCTATACTCAATTCCCTTCGGGCCACCTAAACCTTTGACGAATAAAGCGCCTCCAACAGCTAAGGGCAACAGCATAATGATAAGTCCTAAAAACGAAATTGGAGTAAAGGTCATTATCAAACTGGCTAGAACAGACCAAAGTATCAAAGCACAAGTAACAGAGAGTATTGCATAGCCAATCTTGTTTTTCTTGTTATATACAATCAAGCCTATTCCGAGCAATAATGGCATCACTAATAGACCAAAGCCACCTGCGCCTAGACCAAGCGCTTGTAAAAGCCCCGTACCTACATGGACATGTTGAAAAAATATAAGTAGAGCAAAGCCAATTAAGGCAATTCCCGAAAAATAATACAGATCATCTTTTAACGGTGCTGTATTAGGTATGTTCATTAGATCTTGACTTGAAACAGAAGCAGGCAAATCAACACAAGACTTGTTTTTAAGATCTTGTTCGAGTTGCTTTAATTTATCTTCCACTTGCTTATTAGGCTCGCTGCCACCATCAGCACGATTGCAATTGTCCATTAAGATTCACCTTCTCTTAAAGTTTAATGCCATAATACATTAAACTTACGCCATATATTCCCCAGGAATTATTCTAATAACCAGGAGTTCCCTTAAGACATGTTGAATTTTTGTTTATCGGTCAGTTCGCTATATCGCTGCGCTACTGGTACCCTCCAACCAAAACCAAAAGCTCTTGTGGTTAACTTAAGTCCAGGAGCGGCCTGTCTTCTTTTAAACTCATTTCGTTCAACCATAGCCACAACGCTTGCCGCCATATTTGGTGCATATCCGGATTGTATAATTTGCTCCAACGCTTTACCCTCTTCTATATAGGCTTGCAGGATAGCATCTAAAACCGGATATGGTGGCAATGTGTCTTCATCTTTTTGATTGGGACTCAATTCAGCTGAAGGAGCTTTTTCAATAGTCGACTTAGGAATTAAATCATATCCTGCTTCCTCGTTAATCAAACGCGCCAGTTCGTACACACGCATTTTAGGTAAATCTGAAATTACAGCTAAGCCTCCACACATATCACCGTACAATGTGCAGTACCCTACAGCTAGCTCAGACTTATTGCCCGTAGTAAGAAGCATTCTCTTGAATTTATTAGAGAAAGCCATAAGAACAGCACCTCTAAGCCTAGCTTGAATATTTTCTTCAGTGACATCAGTTTGTTTACCAGAAAATGATTGTTCAAGCATCTCATCAAATTCGTGCATTGCCTTATCAATGGGCACTGAAGTTAATGACATACCGAGATTTTTAGCCAGTTGCTGCGAATCAGTTATTGAGCCAGGTGAAGAATATGGTGATGGCATATTTAGTCCAAAAACGTGCTCAGGACCCAAAGCTTTGCAAGCTATCACTGCGACAACGGCCGAGTCAATTCCACCTGATACACCAAGCACAACATCTTTAAAGCCACATTTATGCACATAGTCACGCGTACCCGTAATTAGTGCATCATATATTTCACGCCTATCCTGATCTTTGCGTTGATTGATAGGACCGTCTATTTTTTTACTCGTATCGTCAATATCAACAATCAATAGGTCTTCAGTAAAAGCTGACGCCAATGCCACCATTTTGCCAGTTTTGTCTAGAACAAAAGAACGTCCATCAAAAACAAGTTCATCATTGCCTCCGACTTGATTTACGAACACAATTGGCATGCTCCATTTTTTAGCATGATAGCGAAAAAGATTTTCTCGCAATAAATGCTTGCCAGCAGCAAAAGGAGATGCGGCAATATTAATTACAAAATCAGGCTTCATAGCCACAACCTTCTCTATTGGGTCAAGCGAATATCGAGAATTTAAACCATGGACATAGGTTCCATGTAATACTATTTGCCCCGTAGCAAAGACATGCTTTAACTCTTTCACCTCATCTTTTTCATTTTCAGAAATTAGATTTGCAGACCAGGCATCTTCACAAATAGTAGTACCAAATTTGAGATCGCCCAAACTAACACAGCTATACTCATCTGCTGATTGAAAATAGCGATCTTCATCAAATACATCATAGGTAGGCAAAAGTGTTTTATATTGTTTGGCTTTAATTTCTCCATCCTGGATAAATGCACATGCATTATAAAGAGGACGTCCTCTTTCATAATTGCGGTCCACAAAACCAATGATCGCAGCTATTGGCATTTTCTCTTTGAGCTCATCTAAAGCACTAAGATTTTCGTTGACAAAGCTCTCTTTCAAAAGTAAATCTCCAGGAGGATAACCACAAATTGTTAGCTCAGGATAAATTATTAATTCTGCACCCTCTGATTTTGCATTTTTGGCAAATTGCAAAATCTTCTCTACGTTTCCGCTTATGTCACCTATTGTGGTATTTATTTGTGCTAGGGCAATTTTCATAGTTTCCTTGGAAAAGTAATTGGGAAAGACGGTTAAAACAAGTGATTTCGCGGTATTCTAATCATAAGGCTACTTGGCTTCCAGCCAAAGGCGGGTATAATAATTGATAAGTATTTACTAGGAAGTCAGGTCAGCATGTCAATTTCATTAAAAAAATTCAGCCTATGTTTAGGCTTTATTTTAGCCTTATTTATTTGTTGTCAATCTTTTGCCAGAAATGCTTCCAATATACAGGCTAAAGGAATTGCTGATGGAGCTGGCGTCTGGGTCAATATGTGGAATTACCCAGCCGATGCTGATACCTACTGCTTAAAGCTATATTCCAACGGTATTCGAAATATATTTATTCAAACTTCACGGTCTAATACACAAGACATATGCAATCCGCAAGGCTTAAGCCATTTATTAGATGCCGCCCATCGCTATCAAATGCGTGTCATTGCCTGGTCATTTAATGAATTGGATAACCCCACTGCTGATGCTAATAAAGTAATATCAGCTGCCAATTTCACAAATGAAAATGGACAAAAAGTAGATGCTGTAGCAGCTAATATGGAAAAGGACCTTAGTCCGGCGAAACTTAATGTTTTTTGCGACAAAGTAAAACAAAATCTTGGCAATAACTATCCCTTAGTAGCAGTTGTTTATAGTCCGCTCAATAAGGCCGCCGTTGTCGCTACTACTCCTTGGGCTTTACTGGCGGAACAATTCTCCACTATTGCTTTAATGAGTTATTGGAATTCTAAATATTTTGCCAAATACGATGCTTATCAATACACACTAGATACCATTAAACGGATAAGAGAACTAAGTCATAGACCAGATTTGGATATTCACATTATCGGTGATGGTATGGGCACAAATGCACAATCTGTCAGCCAGTTTTTATTAGCTTGCAAAAATGGCGCTGCCACTTCAGCAAGTTTATATCCTAATCAACAAATAACCACAGACCAATTGAGCGCTCTTGCTCATTATCCAGACTTTTTTCCAGCCGATGGACGCCTGCGCTTAGTAGCCTTTAAAGCCTTAACTAAGAGCGGCAAAATGCACTTGCCAACAGGAACAGATCCAAGCAGTAGCATTAACCGTGGCCAGTTTTATCAAATATTGGTACATCAGTTTTATCCCAATAGCGGTATTCAGCAGGACGAAAACACGGCATTTGCTGTTTTATCTAGTGCCGGAATTATAAGTTTAAATAGTCAGTTAGCAGAAATCGATCCACTTTTAAGCGAATCGATTTCCTCCAAAGAAGCCATTGATATTGTCGCTCGTATTGTTGACTCCCAAGGTCAAAATAAACACAACCATTCCGGCCAAGCTTTGGTAGCAAAAACAAGCAAACAGGCTCGGCAGCTCTTTGCACAACCAGCTTTTGCCGCCGAGACCTCAAAAGAAGCCCCACCTCTTTCTTATTTAGATGCCGCCCAAATTATTTTGCTTGCCTCTGGCACCCTTAAATAATTAACAACAAAACTTATATAGCTCACATTTCTAACAGATATAAATTTATATCCAAACTGTTGTGAAAGCATGATTCAAGCAGGACTTTCGGGGGTAAACTAGTTATGTAAACAAGTTATCTTCGGCCAATTTAGGTGCTTGGAACTTTGTTTGATTCATTTAAAACTAGTAAATTCGGTGTGCCATGGCATGACAACATTCTTATGTCGCGCTTTTTTTGTCTTTTCAACCCTGGAGGTACCTGCCTATGCAAGTAACGGTAACTGGTCGCAATGTAGATCTTACACCGGCTCTCAAAGATTATTTAGTTGATAAGCTGCAAAGATCGCAAAAGCATTTTGATCATGTTTTAGTAGCTACAGCTTTGCTTACTGTAGCCAAGAACCCCTCTGTGGCACAAAATCAGACAGCAGAAATAACAATCAAACTAAATGGCTCAGTAATTCGAGGAGAAGAATCTACTGAAAATATGTATGCATCTATAGATTTAGTCGCCGATAAAATAGAGCGACAATTGAGAAAATACAAAACACGCTATTACCATAAAGGTACAAAAACAAAAAATAGAAACGGCGCAGTCGAATTGTCCGAACTAGACTATGACATAGGTCAGTCTAAAGACGAAAATCATCTGCCAAAAATTGTGCGCTCAAAACGCTTTACCTTAAAGCCAATGCCTGCAGAAGAAGCATGCAAACAAATGGATTTATTAGGCCATGACTTTTTTATGTTCATTAATTCAGATACTAGCCAGGTAAATACCATTTATCACCGGCGTGATGGCAATTATGGTCTTATCGAACCAGAAATTTAATCACAACCTGTAGCTATTCATAGCAACACAATCGACATTGATAGTCAATGAACAAATCATGGACTTCTCAATTCGCCTATTATGAAGTAGTCGTTGACTTGGCAAGATCGATAAACTGTAATATTGCCGAAATAAAATAGCTTTCTTGCTATAAGAACAGTATTCTTAAGACTTTGTTGCAGTATTAAAGTGTAGCTGTAACAAAGTGCTCTGTCTGTTTAAAATTCTTGCAGTAGTCAAATAACAAAACCCGAGTTTACATCAAATAAATTACTAAGATGACAACAGCCTCCAACAGCTTGAAAACCAGCAAATATTTATACAAAAATTTCCCCAATAAAGTTTTGCCTCTTGTTTCGTTATCAGCATTATTGCTCAGCCAAAGTTTTTTTCTATATACATTTCCGGCTCAAGCTGATAGCAATCAAGTAATTGCACTCAATAACGAAGGGGTAGTAGCACTAAATGCCGGCAATGTTACCCTGGCAATGCAAAAGTTTGAACAAGCCTTAAAACTAGATCCAAATTATCAGCTCGCTCGCGACAATTTAGCTATCGCTCACAACAATAATGGTCTGCAATTGAAAAACAATCCAAAAGCAGCCATTAAAGAATTCCATCAAGCGATTTATCTCAACCCCAGCAATACTACTACCCAATCCAATTTGGCTGGCATTATTTCTATGATGGGTAAAAACCCGAAATCTTTTGCTGATCGGGTCCAGCTGGGCGACGAAGCCCGTCATTCTGGCGATATGATCGGTGCCATAGTTGAATATTCTGCAGCCCTCAAAATAAAAGATGATCGTAACTTACATTTGGTACTCGGGGATCTTTATCGCATCCAAGACGATCCTGATAAAGCAATAAATGAATTCAAAATTGCTGCGTTGACTCAAGACGATGCTGATGTAGAAGTTAAGCTCGGTCAATCATATCAAGCTAAAAACGATATAGCTGATGCAATTGAAGCTTATAACAAAGCTATTGCCTTTAAACCGGATGATACAGACGTCCAAGATTCCCTTTATGCTGGCTGGGAAGCAGCCCTGAAAGCTGATCCTTTAGCTCCAGAAAATCATGTTGGTTTAGCACAAGCATTACAATTTAGAGGAGACTTTGGCCAAGCAAGACAAGAGCTTCTTCAAGCAATTAAATTAGCGCAAGCAAAAAATTCACCTGCTGGCAACACTGCTAAACAATTACTTGATGCTCTACCAATTGCAGAGAAAAAAGCTAAGAGCATTAAACATATAAATGCAGGCGTTGATTTGCAAAGCCGCCAGCTTTATGATCAAGCGCTCGATGAATACAACTTAGCTCTGCAATTAGATCCGAATAATGCCAATATTCTAGTAAATCTTGGCACAGCTTACCAAGCTAAAGGAGACTTTGCTAATGCTGTAGCACGCTACCAACAAGCATTACAAATAGATCCTAACAATGCCAATGCTAAGCAAGGACTGCAAACAGCTTCAGCTCAAAATCAAGACAAACAATTAAAAGATATTTCCAGTACGGGCGATGATTTATTCAAACAAGGCAAATACGATGAGGCCTTGCAAAAATACAAACAATTGCTTGATATAAATCCAAAGAATGCTACTGCTTATTTTGACATCGGTGCCACTTATCAAGCCAAAGGCGATCTAGATGCCGCTATTGATGCTTATCACAATGCTTTAGCTTATGATTCAGACAATGATCAATACAAAAAAGCTCTTAATAGTGCTTTCGATCTAAAAGCAAAACCAATTATTGATCAAGCCGTACAGGAACATAAAAACAAAAACTATGCTAAAGCAATTGATCTTTATCAGCAAGCTTTAGATATGTGTCCAAACAATACTGATGTTTGGTTCAATATGGCAACGGCTGAATATGCCAGACAAAATTATCCTAAAGCAAAAGCTGATTATGCCAAAGCTCTTAAGCTTGATAGAAAGAATCAACTAGGCGATTTATACTTAATTGCTACGATAGACGATAACGATGGACATGGTACTGATGCTCTTTACGGCTACAAGCAATATTTAAGTGAGGCTCCTAATGGTCCTTATGCAAATAACGCCGCAGCCCGTCTTAATGCCTTGTCTAAGGATATTACAGCCACAGTAAAAATAAAATCAGAAGCCGAATTAGCTCAGATTCAAGATGCGGCCAAAGCTTATCAACAAGCTGTGCAATTACAACAGCAACAAAAATTTGATGATGCAATACCTCTTTATCAACAAGCAATTAATTTACAACCAAAAGAGTCAAGTTATGCCTATGGATTAGGAACTCTATACCAACAAAAAAACGATATAGACCAAGCCATTACTTGGTATCAACAAGCCAGTAATTTAGATCCTAAAAACAAAGACTTTGCCAATGCTCTTAAAGCAGCCAATGATATAAAAGCTGATGCTTTATTAGATCAAGCTGTACAAAAACAAACCTCTGGTGACATAACTTCTGCCATTAGCCTCTATAGAGAAGCTTGTTTATTGTCCCCACAAAATGCCCGCCTTTGGACAAACCTAGGCACTGCCTATCAGCAATCAGATCAATTTAAAGATGCACAAGCAGCCTATCAAAAAGGTTACGACTTAGATAATAAAAATGAAGTAGGCGATCTTTATCTCATCGGCACTATAAATGAAAATTACAAACAAGGCGCTCTCGCTCTTGCTAATTACAAGAAATATTTAGCTCAAGCACCTACTGGTCAATATGCTGCTGCTGCCAAGGATCGCATCAAGGCTTTAAGTGTTGACATTACTGCTGTGCAACAATTGAGAACAGCTAATGAGATGAAAACAGCAGCCCAAGCTCAAGATGACTATAACCAAGCCGTACAAGCACAACAAAATAATAATCTAGATCAAGCTATTACTCTTTATCAAAAAGCAATAAGCGAAGCTCCATCTGAATCAGCTTATCCATATGCTTTAGGAACTGCCTATCAAGCTAAAGGCGATATAGACAATGCTATTTCTTCCTATGAAAAAGCTCTTTCTTTGTCTCCAAAAAATCCGGACTACAAAAAAGTATATTTGGCAGCCAAACAATTAAAAGCAGCACCAATTATGGATGAGGCAGTAAAAAAACATACTGCTGGAGACATAAGCGGTGCTATTCCTTTATATGAGCAGGCGCTAGCTATAAACCCTGATTATGCCCACGGCTGGACCAATCTTGCCAGCGCCTACCAGGCAGAAGGAAATTTTGCCAAAGCCCTGGATTCATTCAACAAAGCTTATTCTCTTGACAGTAAAGGCGAGGCAGACAATTTGTATTTCATCGCCCTGTTGGATGAAAATGCTGGGCAAGGCAGTAAAGCCGTCCAAGACTACATCCGCTATATTGGTGCTGCTCCTCGTGGCACCTATGTCAATGATGCTAAGGCTCGTATAGCAGCTTTAAGAGCGAATCCTAACGCCACACAAAAAATTCTTACTGCTCATGAACAAACACAAATAAATGAAGCAGGCTCTTCCTACGATCAAGCAATTAAACTACAACAAGAAAATAAATTAGATGATGCGCTTGAATTATATAAAAAAGCCATCGCCAGTCAGCCTAATGAAGCATCATACTATTATGGCATTGGGACTTGTTACGCTCAAAAGAACGATTTAACTGAAGCTATAGCTAATTACAAAAAAGCCATTTCTTTAAATCCGCAAGAACCAAGCTTCAAACAAGCCCTTCAACAAGCCAATCAAGCCCAAGCAGCCCCACTTATTGAATCAGCCATTAAAAAACAAACTATTGCTGACAGCGCTGGCAAATATGACCTAAATGGCGCCATCGCCGACTACGAAGCCGCTTTAAAAATAGATGACGATGCTAATACGCATTTGAACCTTGGCACAGCATATCAAGGCAATAATAATCTGCCTCGAGCAATGTCCGAGTACAAACGCGCATTGCAATTAAATCCAAATTTAGCTGATGCTCATTATTATCTTGCCACTATATACGACACTAATAAACAAGTGCCTTTAGCGGTAAGCGAATACCAAAAGTATCTAAAAATGTCTCCCAACGGACAATCAGTTGCCGATGCCAGAGCCAGACTAAAAGCCCTGGGACACTAATATCTTGCTCAGCAACATTCTTCTTAGGCAGAAGTATCAATCGAGATATTTTGCCCGATAGGATTATTCTTTAAATACACATAAAGCCATGCTTGAATGTAATAAAAAATAATTGCCGTAAATATAGAAATTACAGCACCTATAGTACGGAATACATTTGCTATTTTGTTTATACCTGTGTCTGCATCAAAAGCTGAGTGCAATAATCCACCCACAAATAAACACAAACCAACTGAACCGGTAATTATCATATTGACGATAAAAACTATCAGTCCAGTTAAAAAGAGGAATCCAAAACATTGCCAAAATCTATTGTTCATCAATTCATGGCTTTTCTTAATGCTAGCTATTGGTCCGTCATCTGTACTCAACAGATTTACGCATGAAACACTAGATTTTATAAACCACCAAATACCGGGAATAAGAAACAGAATCAAAAGCGGGGTACCAATAATTGCCATCAAAAGACTTACGCAAAACAATTGCCATAGGGACTTCCATAACCCTTTACTAAAAGCTTTTGCCGTTGGATCAAGCTTGCCTACAGCCATGCTGATACCGTAATAGGGCATCAGGAATGCCAGGAAAGCACTCACAATACTAAGCAATGATAATTGAGCAAGCTTCTCTCCAGGCAACTCCCAAAGATAATCTGTGTCTTTAAGTACAAATCCGCCTGCTGAAGCAACAACCACATACAAGACTACAATTAGCCAATGTTGTTTGAGAAAGTCTGCCAAAAATGAAATAGAACCACTAAGTGCTGCCCGTACACTCAACTTTGATACAACAGTATTCATAATCATCCTCGAACTGACAGTCAGTTTTACCCAATTCGGTTAAGTATAGCTACGAAACAATGCTCAGGCAAATTTTCATGGTCTTTACTCTCACTCTTATTTGCTGTTAGCACTTTTCTTATCTCTTAAATATACAATTGCCATTGCAACTAACGATAGTAATAAAAATATCCAACTAGCAACTAACGGGATTTTTGTTGCTCCAAACATGATGCTATCAAGCCTAATTGGTTCAATTAAAATTCTACCTAATGAATAACCAATCATATATACAAACAGCGTTACACCGGGAATTCGATTAAATTTAGGCAAAATCAGAAAATATAATCCTAAAAATAGAACTAAGTCCCAAACCGATTCGTAGAAGAATGTGGGGTGAAAAAATTCACAAGAGGCAAATTGCGGCGGTCTCAAATTTGGAGGAATATACTGTTTAAAAAGAAAACTTGCATCTACTGGCAAACCAAAGAGTTCACAATTAAAAAAGTTGCCCCAGCGTCCTATTGCTTGTCCTAATGGCACAACCGTAGCTAATATGTCAGCTGTTCGCATTATGGGCAAATTCTTTTTCTTAACATACCAAATACCGATTAATAGAGCTCCTAAAAGACCGCCATGGATTGATAATCCTCCTTGCCAAACAGCAAAAATTTCAGTTAAATGACTAGCAAAGTATGGCCAGCTCAATAAAACAAAATATAGCCTGGCACCAAATATGCCACTAAGAAAACATACTAATGCGCAATTAATAAGGAGGTCTGGGTCAAATTTATAGCGTAAGCTTAGCTTCTTTATAACAAAGCTTGCCAAAATAAAAGCAAGTAGATACATAAGACCGTAATAGCGAATACTTATCGGTCCTATATGTAAAAATATTTGCCCAGGAGAATAAAAGGTCATCTTTGCTTTCTAAATCCAATTATCAGATAATATCAAGATATTATGGCAAAACTAAAGTCAAAATGGATATGTCAGGAATGTGGCTTTCAAGCAGCCGCATTTTTAGGACGCTGTACTGAATGTGGCAGCTGGAACTCGATGTCAGAAGAAGTCATTCGCGATATATCCTCTAGCAAAAACAATGAGCGCGCTCTCATACGTAGTAGTATACAGGGTGGTGTGAACAGTTTTGATAGTCCTGTCGCCCTAAAAGAAATAAAAAAAGAAAATTACGAGCGTCTTGCAACAGGCATATCTTCTTTAGACGAAGTTTTAGGAGGAGGCATTGTGCCAGGCTCAGTCATTTTGTTAGCTGGAGAACCAGGCATAGGCAAGTCTACTTTACTTCTACAAGTAGCTAAGTCTCTGGAAACAAAACATGAGATCGTTTATATAAGTGCAGAAGAATCGGCCTCACAAGTAAGCTTGAGGGCATCTCGACTGGGTATTGTTGGCGAAAATTTGTACATCGACACCCAGCAAGATGTTTTAACTATTTGTGAGCATATCAATACAAAAAAACCCAATTTAGTAATTGTTGATAGCATCCAAACTATTTATCATCCCGACATCACCTCAACTCCTGGCTCTATCAGTCAAGTTCGCCAAACAGCAGAAGAAATAATCAGTATTGCTCGAGCAGCAAATATACCCGTAATTATTGTTGGTCATATAAACAAAGAAGGTGTAATTGCTGGACCTAAAGTTTTAGAACACATGGTAGATGTAGTTTTGCAATTTGAAGGAGACAAAGCAAAACAACTTAGAATTTTGCGTGCTATCAAAAATCGCTTTGGCACAACAAATGAAATAGCAATTTTTTCTATGGAAGGTGCTGGTTTAAATGAGATCAATCATGCCGGCGCATTTTTCCTTGCCGACCACATGGATAAAGTAAGTAGCGAACAAGAACTAAGTCCAGGCACAGCGATTATCGCCTATAGTGAAGGCAACCAAGTATTGTTTTTAGAAGTGCAAGCATTAGTTGGCACAAGTGTGTATTCAAATCCTCGTAGAGTAGCTAATGGCTGGGATTACAGTCGCTTATTGCAAATAATTGCTGTATTAGAAAAAAAAGTCGGACTAACTTTAGCTACTCGCGACGTTTATATAAATGTAGTAGGCGGACTAGACTTCAATCATCCCTCCGGTGACTTAGGTGTAGCCTTAGCCATAGCTACCTCACTTTTAGATCGAGCGCTACCCGCTAATCTAGTCACCATTGGCGAAGTAGGCTTAACTGGCGAAATAAGACAGGTCTCCGAGTCCGAAAAAATAATAAAAGAAGCAACTAAACTAGGCTTTCGTCAAGTAATAGCACCAAAAACTCGTCGCAAAGCCAATTCTACCAACGGCAAAGAAAATGCTAACAAAATCAAAATTAGCGAAGTAGAATTCATCAAAGAGGCCTTTAATCTAATAATTCCCGACTGGCAAAAAGACTTACAGAACACTAGGCGCTCAACAAAGTCTCCTGTCCCAAATCAAAGCTGATGTTATCATGATGTCATGGAAACAACATCGATTATTCTTGAATTAAAGAAGCGGCTTTCTGGTGTACCTGAGGCACCAGGGGTTTATATTTTCAAAAATAAAGATGGGCAAATTGTTTATATTGGCAAAGCTTTAAGCTTGCGCAATAGAATGCGATCTTATTTTAGCGACAATGCCTGGCGGGAACGGCCTAAATTAGCCGTTATGATGCCAAAAGTACAAACCTTTGAATGGATACTCACAAGAGGGGGTAAAGAGGCTTTATTATTAGAATCCACTCTAATAAAACAACATATGCCCCGATACAACGTAGCCCTCAAAGATGACAGACGTTACCCATGGCTGACTATAACATATGACACACCTTTTCCAAGACTCATTATGATCCGCGATCCTTCCAGATATCGCAAAGCTAATCCCAAAGCAAGAATTTTTGGACCATATGTAGCCTCTGGCGCCATGTGGGATACAGTAAAAGTATTGCGCAAAGTATTTCCATTACGCCAAAGAAAAAAACCTTTATTTAAAGATAGACCTTGCATGAATTATCATCTCGGTCTTTGTTTGGGTCCATGCCAAAATTTAATTGATGATATTGCTTATGACAAAATAGTCAAACAAGTTGAATTATTTTTGACAGGACATCAGAGCGAAGTAGTGTCCCAATTAAAAGCAGAGATGGACTCTCACTCACAAGCTTTAAACTTTGAACAAGCCGGCAAAGTGAGAGACCGACTAAAAGCTCTGGCAACTATGATCGAAAAGCAGCAAGTCTTTTTTGCCAGTGAAAAAGTCAATCAAGATGTATTGGCTCACGCTCACAACAGTAAACTCATTTCTATTTGTAGGCTGCAAATCAGAGAAGGTAAGCTCATTTCCTCAGAAGTTATAACTATATCTTTAACCGACAAAACAGGCGCTTCAGAAGCTTGGCAAAGTTTTGTTGATCAGTATTACACCAATTGCGATGATTTAGCCATTCCTAGAGAAGTACTTCTTGAAGAGAAGATTGAGGACGAACAGGCTCTAGCAGAAATCTTAAGTGAACGCACTAGTTTTGCCGTACGCATAAGCTATCCACAACGTGGCGAAAAACAAAAACTGATTAATATGGCGAAGCGCAATGCCGAAGCTTTCTTAGAACAAGAGATGCGCAAGTATATTCCTGACAATTCAAATATTGATGCACATCAATTACAAATTTTAGAAGAGCTAAAAGCTGAACTAGCTTTAGATCATTTGCCTCATCGCATAGAATGTTTTGACATTTCCAATATTCAAGGCACAGACAATGTAGCAAGCATGGTTGTTTTTGAAAATGGTTTGCCAAAAAAGTCCGATTATCGTCTATTTAAAATTAAAGCTGTAGAAGGCACAGCTAATGATTTTGCATCCATGAAAGAAGTTGTTAGTAGACGTTATGGACGTTTGCAAAAAGAAGAAAAGCAATTTGCAGATTTAGTCATTATTGACGGCGGACGTGGTCAATTAAATGCTGCTTTAGAAGCATTAACCGAGCTAGGCATTACTAATTTAGCAATTATTGGTCTAGCAAAAAAACAGGAAGAAATTTATTTCCCTAATAAAAAAACTCCCGTTTTGCTTTCTCGTCGAAGCAGGGCCTTGCATGTATTGCAAGCGGCCAGAAATGAAGCTCATCGTTTTGCCATTACTTTCCATCGCAAAAAACGAGCTAAACGGTCTTTAAAGTCGTCTTTTGATGATTTGCCAGGCATAGGACAAGCTCGACGGAAAGCTCTTCTCAACCATTTTGGCTCTTATGAAGGCTTTGAAAACAGTTCAGTTGAAGAAATAGTAAAAATTCCAGGTTTTTCGGCAAAGCTAGCTCAACAACTCTTAGACCATATTCACAAAAACAACGAATCCTAAATGCAATAATAAAATAAGTTATAATCAATACTCAGAGTTTGGATACCCAAAAAAATGATCTCCTTCTTTCAAAGACATTATCGCGCCATTATATGGGTTATGCTCATCGCTTTTATAATTGGTATGATTCCGTCCTTCTTGTTTATACGTTAAACACTTATAAAAATGAACAATCCAAGCAAGGCTCCTTTAGCTGATAGGCTGCGTCCAACTTCTTTTGATCAATTTATTGGTCAAGAAAAGTTAGTTGGCGCCCAGGGGGTCTTGCGTAAAATGCTTGAATCTGGACGTCCGTTTTCTTTTATTCTTTGGGGTCCGCCAGGTGTTGGAAAAACAACTTTAGCCAAAATTATTGCTACTGAAACAAATAGTCAATGGATTTCTTTTTCTGCTGTCACTTCAGGAATAAAAGAAATCAAAAATGTGATGGCTGAAGCTGAAGCACTTATGAAACTAAGTAATAAACAAACTATATTGTTTGTAGATGAAATTCATCGCTTCAATAGAGCTCAACAGGATGCTTTCTTACCCTATGTAGAAAATGGCACTATCATATTAATAGGAGCTACAACAGAAAACCCATCTTTTGAAATCAATTCGGCTTTATTATCGAGGCTAAAAGTTTTTGTTCTTGAACAGCTAACCATTGAAAATCTCGTAACAATTATGCGGCAAGCAGTTGACGATAAAGATCGGGGACTAAAACAAACTATTCAAGCTACCAATGAGGATCTGCAAATATTTGCTAATTATTCTGGTGGAGATGCTAGAACTGCTTTAAACAGCATCGAACTAGCCTTTCTTTTGGCCGATAAAGCCAAAGAAAACAAACTAACAGACAAAATTATCAAAGATGCTATTCAGCAGATGGTTTTGCAATACGACAAAACTGGAGAAAACCACTACAACCTTATATCAGCTTTGCATAAATCGATGCGCAATTCAGATGTTGATGCTAGTTTGTATTGGCTCGCCCGTATGTTAGAAGCAGGCGAAGATCCTTTATATGTAGCTAGACGTATTGTTCGCTTCGCTTCAGAAGATGTTGGTTTGGCTGTCCC
Source organism: Candidatus Melainabacteria bacterium (assembly GCA_027451745.1). GTDB lineage: Bacteria > Cyanobacteriota > Vampirovibrionia > Obscuribacterales > Obscuribacteraceae > JABDBL01. The sequence continues at coordinate 36,801 of DAIDIP010000014.1, read as the reverse complement.
TCAAGCCTTACCTCAAGCAGTTGCTGCCATGCAAACTGTTGAACTCATAGGTATGCCAGAAGGGAAAATTGCCTTGGCTCAAGCAGTTGTATATTTAGCCAGCGCCCCAAAATCCAATGCTGTTTATGTGGCATACAACAATGCCGCCGATGATGCCCTCAACACTATTAGCCAACCTGTTCCTTTATATTTGCGCAATGCACCAACAAAGCTCATGAAAGATTTAGGCTATAGCCAAGGTTATCAATATGCACATAATTTTGAATCTGGAAAAGCCGAAAATATGTCTTGCCTACCTGAAGGTTTAGCAAATAAAAAATATTATTCGCCAACAAGTAGAGGCTTTGAAAGCAAATTAGCCAATAAGAAAAACGGCCAAAGCACCACAAGCAACACATCCTAAAAGCGCCGAAGCGATTGCTTCAGCGCTTGCTATTTGACAATTGTCAGCTTTTTATGACAACCAGGGTAAAAGATTCTGCCACCACTTTTTCGCTTGGCTAGCAGTCAATTCTTCTCGAGTGGTTCTGAGTACTTTAGCTAGACGATAATTCTCTGTTTCAGCAGCAGTAAGAACTCCCTCTAAATAGTCCCTTTCAACTTTAAGCTTAGTAAGACCATCCATAAGGTAGCGTCTTTCATCAACTGCCGATTCTTTTTCGCATTGGATTGATTTGAGCTCTCTTAATTCAGCCTCCATGATTGGAATTTGCTGCAATGAATAGAGCTGTGTCAACATAATTTGCTTTAGCAAAGAATTTTCTTCAATTGTTTCTTGTAATTTAGTAAGGAGGGCAATAACTCTTTTTTGTAAGTAATTGATTTCGTGATTAGCCTCAGCTAATACTTTGTCTTCGCCTGACTTTTGTATAACTTCCAAGACTTGCTTACGTACACGTTTTTCTCTTGCCAGCCTAACCCGACCATCTTCATGTCCATCAGCCACTATATCCGATGCCCATTTAAATATGTCATCAAGACCATTCATATCTACAGATTGCTCATGCAATTCTTTCGGTGTAGTTGGTTGTTCCATCATGCTTGTCTGTTGCGTACTCACAGGACCTCCCTCTTCTAGTTCACCGGATATGATACTGGTAAATAGGAATTTCTACAAATTGTTTTTGCCACCACAGGTAATATACAAGAGACAAGATGACTGACCCAGTTTGTCATTGAGCAAGTGATACCAGCCGAGGTGCTAACGGTACAATTAGCCCCAGATCAGGGGTTCTTAGCAATAGCCTAGTTTTAGCCAAAAAGAAGTACAGAACAAAAAACCAAAAAACAAAGTAATTTATAGTCTTTATTAATCTTTTATAAGGTCCAAAAAATGAGCCTTACAAAGTTCTGGCGATAGTCATTACATATTCCATACAAATAATTGCCCAATAAAATTTTGTTCTCAATATCTAGAATTTAGGATCAAAATTAGCTCAAAACACCAAGCAACCAAAGATTTAATGGGAAATACCGGGGGGTCATACGTAATAACCCCCAAGACAAAGGCACGCCATAGGACTAAGTTATATACATAAATGCAAGCCCACCCAAATCGGTCAAATAGCCTTATGTACGGATAAGACAATGCTTAATCCAATGAAAATTACAAAAGCAAAAACAACAGTGTCGCAAGCACTGTCTTTGCCATTGTTTGGCATCATTGTCTTAATCCAACCAGCCTTTGCCGGTAATGGTTCCACCCCTGGATTTTCTTTTGGCAATAGCCTGTATGCAGGAACTGGAACCACAACTTTACGAACCCCACTAGTACCAGGAGCAAGTTTTAGCTTGCCCTATATTCCACCAGCTGCTGGCGCACCACCACCTATAGGATCAGGTTTTGTGCCTATGCCTGTTAATCCAGGTATGCTTTTGACTCCTCCAACTTTAATACCGTGGACAAACGGATCAGCTGGTAATCAATTTAGTCAGCCAACCAATCAAGCTGTTATTCCAGCTAATCAAATAGATCAACAAAGCAATCAGATATCTCTTCCACTGAGTAATGCTTCAGCTTTACCACCAGGTGCATTCAATGCCCAAGTACGTGGTGTTATTCCTCATTCTCCTTCCACCCCTGGACAAGACCCTGGTATGTTAAGACCACCAAGCTTTGCTAATGGATCATCTGCTGCAGGTGCCGGTCAAAACTATGAAAGTGCTGGGGTCTTAACCCAAGTTGATCAAAATGGTCAATTACCTGATCTTTTAACCGGGCAAGGTTCAAACCAAAGAAATAGCCGCCAAGGCGTAGCTGACTATGGCTTAAAACGAACAACTTTTGGTTTTCGTGCTCAATTTAGCAACAATAATGGCCAATCGACCTTCCAACAATGGGTACCTAAATTAGGTTCAACTACAACTGATAATGGTCTAGGTGTAAGAGGTTCTATGGCCAAAGGACAACTTGGCAGCAAATTCCCTCCACAAATTTCATTTGATTCCCCGTTTGCTGCAACATATGCGCCATTAGCACCTACAGCAGGTACTGGGTCTTTGAATCAAAATAGTCGTGGTAATCACAAAAAGAATTTTCTCGGTGCTCAAGTAACAAATGACTTGTATGGCACACCAATGATCAACCCCAACAAAATTACAACAACCACAGGTGGACAAGTTCAAGCAGGACCACCCCCACAACCACTCACCACAATAGCCAATTATTGATTTATTCAGGCACTTAGGAGGCCTAGCAAAAATGTATACCAAGCATAATCAAAATATAGAGCCTAAAAGCAAAAAGAGCGCAACGCTACTTACGACTCTTATGGCATTGAGCTTAGTTCACATACCTGAAGCTTTGGCTCAAGGTGCAGTAACTTTGCGTAACCCATTGGTACCTGGTGCCTCAAGCGGCTTACCTGGCGTACCAGCTCCAACAGGCTTTGCTCCTCCACCTGGCGCAGGACCAACTTCATTGCCGGTAATACCAGGCATGACTGGCCCGCCAACATTGATTCCATCAATTCCTGCCATTCCTTCCAATAATATTGGTTCAGTATTTAGTGGAATCGGTTTACCTATTTCTCCAGCAACAGCTTTGCCACCAGGAGTTTGGGGCCCATTACTTACTCCCTTCATCCCGAATTCTCCTTCCACCCCAGGAGTTAATCCTGCTCCGTATGGACTGAAAGGCTTAGGTAATCCAGCTATGCCAACCCAAGTTCAACCAATTGGTGGACTGGCAGGAACCGGTGGTTATTACGGCACTATACCTAAGATTCGCCGCTTAGGAACCCAAAAAACAGCCCAGTATGAAAGACGTGGACATATGTCTTTCTTAGGTGGTGGTGGTAATTCACAAGATGAAATCACTCAATTTGGTCCATTAGCTGGTTTTGGTGTTATCAACGGTGTACCAACCGGACCTGGATACAATAACGCACTTCCCGGGAAAGGTTCAGATAATTTCAATAAGTCCATTGATTTAGGTGGTGGTATGCGGACAAAAGTTGGTGGAGTAGTTCTTCCTGTCGGTAAATCAGTACAGGATCTTAATGGATACAACGTTTTGTATGGTAATGCTGTACCAAGTTTAGGAGCTAACCTCTCCACTGAATTTGGTCAAGGCGCCCCACTGGCTTACACCACAGCCGGTAGAGGTTATAACCGTACAACCGACTTTGGCTTCCCACTTCGTCCACAAACAGGTTTGAATGCTCACCCCAACGAGCCCCTTCATACTTTGCCCCAAACTGCCATAGAAACGAATTTTTAGGATCTGCGCCGGGATCTGCGCCGGGATCTGCGCCGGGATCTCGTGGGAATATTCCCACGCAAGTGGGAATTCCCCCGCTTTAATCCCCTAGACAATTCTTCTATTATCAATACGTTACTTAAATAAGGTAAATGACTCTAAAGCCCTCCAGTACAAAAAATACAGAAAAATGAAAAAGCAAATACTAGCTTTAATAAACCAAAACCCATCCAATAAAAAGGTGTTCCTTTCAACTGGAGTAGTCTTTGCTATTGCTAACACAGCAATCACTTTACCTGTCAATGCCCAGGGCACAATGGATTCATTCTTACCCCCGGAAGTAATTCCAGTTAGCCAAGCTTTCAATTACGGCTCTAAATATAACAGTGTAAATAACACCAGTAACTTAAGCCAATTACAAAGTCCTGGTTTAACAGCACAAAATACGCCACAAAATATTTCTACTCTAGGGGCACAACAAACTCCACAAGAAGCTCGTCAAGCTTTATATCACTCTTTAATGGGCAGTAATACATACCCTCAATTCAATGGACAAGCTTTTAATCAAATTAGCAACACGCCTGGCAATATTGCCGGCAATATGACTACTCCATCTTTTGGTCCAAGTCAGTCTTATAACGAAGGTAATGCCCAAACTCTAAGCAACCAATTGAACAATCAAATGCAACCAATGGCAAATATGCAAATGCCACAAAATATGTCCAACGCTGCTCCGCCACAAACCCAAGTATTAAGCGGAACAGTAGCCACTCAAAATACATCACAACAACGCACTACTGGTGGTATTTCTCATTTATTAGGTGTCGTTACCGGTTTTGGATTAAGTGGAGCTGCTTTGGCAGGCATGCGCAGCCCAGGCGGTGCTTACAGCGCCGGTTTACTTGGTACAGGCATGATGAATTACGGCGTACGTAACGGTTTTAGGTTCTAAGGAAGGTGTTAGCCATGAATACAAACACAAAAGTAAAAATATTATCCTTAGCCTCCATCGCTATAGCAATAGGTGTAAGTTTACAACCAGCCTCTGCTCAACAAAGAGGAGCCAGATTCAACTTTGCTCCTAATTATTTCCGCTTAGAACAATCCAGTCCCCCACCAGTTTCTTATCATCCAACTACTCATAGTGTAAGAAATGGACATGTGCCAAGTAGCAAAGATATTCTTGGGATTGATCCAGGTTCATTACCTGTTGCTCCAGCTCCAGTAGTTAACCAACAAACTCAAATTCAATTAACCCAGTCCTCACCTACTCCACACTACAAAGAAAGTTTTGGTGCCCCAGCTAATGCTCCAGTAATGGCCGCATTACCTGCAACAGCACTAAATTTGCCTAAAGCTAAAGATAAAGCCTTATCTGTTAATAAAGCAGTCTCTGCTCACTTAATGAATAAGAAAGTTTCAGGCAAGCTACTGAAAAAACATGTTGCTGGCAATTCTGCTCAAGCCCTCGCGCTTGGTCCAGCTGCAAGTTACGGAAAGAATTTCGGCTACGAACCGGGCTCTGTCTCACCAGCCACTTATGGCAACGGTGCGGCAGTAAACACGGCCGTATCTGGCAGATTGTTGCATCACTAAACAGGGTCGATAAATTTCAATACTCATTTTGTACACAAAATAGGAGGTCAAAATGGCAACCAGCATAAAATCTACACTCAAGAAAGTTGTGTCCTCGCGAATATTTAAAGTCGCAACACGCGTTGGTTTCCTCTTGGCACCGCAGCTGGTTCTACTCGCCATTGGAGTTTACGACCAAGTTGCTCATGCTCAAGGGTTAGTCGGCGCACCAGTAGACCCCCGTTACGGACAATCCAATGAAGTAGGTCAAATGGCCGACTTCGGTTACGATACCGCAAGAGACATCTCACGTGTTGTTACCGCTATGTCAACCATCCCATCTTCAATGGCAGGCATGAAAATTGCCTTCGGTCAACGGGATGGTGGTGAATCAGCAATGAACGTGGCTAAAGGTTTAGGCGTCGGCTTCGGCGCACCAACCGCTGTCCACTTAATTGGTACATTCGCTATCAACAACTTCGGTGGATTGGGTGGCGGTCTATAATCCGTTATTCCAACACCAGGAACAGAAAAAAGCCATCCCTAACAGGATGGCTTTTTTATAGTCTACTTTGCTTTGACAACTGGACTTTGGCAGATGATAGATTAAACCTATTGTCATGATGGCCATTTATGAGTATGTATGCTATTCTCCATTGATCTTTTTAGTGGAGAAGGGTTGTGCTGCCGATTTCATATACACCGTCACGCCTCCATGAATTTGCCGAGCAATTTGGAAATGTCTTTAACCACCCTGCGCAGCGTGAACATTTTGAAATTATACTGACTGGTTTGATAGCGTCCAAAAATCGAACTTTGGCGAGTATTCATCAAAGACTGGTAAATGATGTTGAATACGGCGGCTTACATCATTTTATGACCGATAGTCCATGGAGCCATGGAGCTCTGCGTCGGGCGAATGGACATCAAAGCGCCTTGTAGACGATGTGGCAAGCAAGCAGCTAAAGGTTGTAGCAATTGACTCGACGTTAATACACCATTATGGCGAGAAGATTCATGGTGTTTACTGGTATTACGATTACGTCAATCACAATTTTTGTTTAGGGCAGAAGTTGGTAGCTGCAACGTTTGTATCCCCAGGAACGACAGTACCGTTAGGGATGGAGCTATACCACCGTGGTTTTTTAAACGAACAAAAGCTTTATCTTGAGGCAACAAAGCCGGCTGCAAGTGCAGCACAAGAGGATTGGGATGAGTTTCATTCGTTGGTTAAGCAATACGAAGAAAATCGCGAGCTTCATCGCACACAACTAGATTTGGCTGGGGATCTGGTTGATGAGTGTGAGCGGCATACAATTCCTGTAGATGCGTATGTCTTAGATGGGGCATTTCTGAACATCGAATTGATGGATAGAATAGAAAGCTATGAACGGGCATGGGTCACACGTTTAGCCAAGAATCGTCATATTCAGTTGCCGTCAGGCAAATTTGACACTGTTGATGCATTTGCAAAATCTTTACCGAAAGAAGCCTTTCAGCCGGTTATGCTTCGGACCAGGCTGGGAGAAGAGCGAACCTATTGGGTATTCGCCAAAAATACAAAAGTAAAATTCTGGAAGAAGCTAAGGGTGGTGATCAGTTACGACAATGCAGAATTAGAAGGAGAACCAAGGTTCTTCGTAAGTAATAAATTGAATTGGGTACAAGCACACAAAATTCTTCAACCATACCTATTTCGTGATCCAATCGAACATTTTTTCCGTGACGGGAAGCAGGAACTCGGCTTTGAAAGCTGTCAGCAACGAAAGGAACAAGCAGTTCTCAGATATTGGGAATTGTGCTTTGTTGCGTATGCGTATTTAGAGCTGGTGTGTCAGGTTGACTATCCGGATGGGATGAAACCATTTGTGACTGATACGATCGGACAGAAATGCCGATCAACGGAAATGAATTTGCTGCAGGCTTTTGTTGCTACTGTCATGAATGTAATTACCGATGGAAAGGATCCAAAGGAGTTGCTCGACTCGTTAACAAAAAAACGTCTAAATGGTTTTGCCTGCTGAGTCTGGCGGGATTCAAGGCAATTGCATATCGGTATTGATTATCAATACCATCACTTACTGCTCCTCTCAATATCTAGTATTTGAGAGCATTTCCGTGTACCGACCGTTATTTTAGCCAAAACTTTTACTAAAGTTCAGTTGACAAAGCTTTTATTAGCTATTAATTGCTCAATTAAGTCTATGCTTACATCCGCTAAAGAAGTGACTACAACAGTCGCAGGATACTCTTTGTCTTTATTTTGTACCAAGCCTATGCATGGAATACCAGCAGTTGCTGCTGCTCGCATGCCACTAACTCCATCCTCAACTATAAGACTTTGCTTTGTATCTATGTCTGCCCGTTTGGCAGCTTCTAAAAAAACATCTGGCGAAGGTTTACCATGCTTCACTTCATCAGCAGAAACCATACTCTTAAAATATTTACGAATTGAAAGAGCATCCACAACTTGATCTATAAAAGCATTGGGTGACCCCGAAGCAATGGCTAGAGTAAATCCACTAGCATATAATCGTTCAATAAGCGCAATAGAATGATTGACAGCCTTAATGCCATGCTCATTTATCATTTGCGACATTCTGGCCCATTTCTCTTTGCTCATTTCATCAATAGAATGATGCACACCGTGTTCAGCAAACACAGTAGCAAACATTTGCTTGTCTCCTACTCCAGCAAAGCGAGCGCTAATCTCATTAGGATGTATGTGGATATTAAGACTGCGCAAAAAATTACTTTCCACTTCCGAGTGCATGTCTTGTGTGTCAGAAATTACACCATCAAGATCAAATATAACCCCTCTTGTCATTTAAATCAGTCCCTCTTCTTAAGATTATGTTATACTATTATACGATATAGCAATATAAATACACTCTATGATCAACTCATTTGGCGATACCTTAACAGAAAACCTATTTAATGGTACTAAAGATAAAGGTATACTCCGCATCCCTAAAGAGATTCATAAAGTTGCAAAACGAAAACTTGACATGATCGAATTCGCCACTCTACTTGAAGATCTAAAGAGCCCTCCTGCCAATCGTCTTGAAAAATTAAAAGGACACTTAAAAGGTTTTTACAGCATTCGAATCAATGATCAATGGCGCATCATTTTTGAATGGAAACGTGATGGTGCACATAATGTGCAAATTATAGATTATCATTAGGAGACATTATGGATAAATATATACACAGAGCTCCCACACCAGCAGGCGAAATCTTGCTTGAAGAATTTCTCAAACCACTAGGACTTAGTCAAAGCGCTTTTGCTCGGCATATTGGTTGGCCACAACCAAAACTAAACGAAATTATTCAAGGCAAACGAGGCATTACTCCTGAGACCGCCATGGTTTTAGCTGATGCCTTAGGCACAAGTGCACAATTTTGGTTAAATGCCCAGCTAGCTATGGATTTGTGGATCGCTAAACAGAATCATAAAAAAATACCCAAACTCCCACAACTTAAGAAATTGACAGCATAATAAGGCTAATGATGGCTAACATACAGAACGAACAGTAGAGCTCTTCCGACATATTCCCGAACGCCTACTCTATAGATTGGTGAACACCGGGCCGTAAAATCATCCAATCAGAATTTTCTTTGTAATCTTTGTGTCTAGCGTCATATAGCTTTGGGATTTCTTTATCCAATTTTTCCAGATAAGGTAACAAAGGCCTTAACGGTTTTCGATTTGCCTCAATTTCATCTAGCCGTGTGCGTGGATATTGCTCGTCTTTTATCAAGTGTGAATACAAACTAAAACCAAAACCATCAAAGAAATAATCCTCCGGCAAAATGCCTAAATACCAAGGACTCGGTATTCCCTCTGGATTTTCTTTTAAGACCGCTTCTCTTTTTAGTTGTTCTAAACGTTTTACTCCTTCTTGATCCTTATGCTCTTGCAAGTGTTCGCTCAATTTAGCAAAGGAAGGATAAGTCACCGGTGGACTAACTAACAATACCGGCTTATTTTGTGATCGTGCTCGAATAATTTCGTTTACAGTGCCAACGCTATATAAATTAGTGGGACAATAAGCAATCAACAAATCACAAATGTCTACCATTCGTCTGTTTATGTGTACAGTTGGATAAAACAAGTCGCACAATTGAGATCGAACATTGCGTCCAGTATCCGAATCTTCAAAAGTCCATTGCGCCCTTTTGGTATTCGAATATTCATAATTTTCTGCATAACCATTTTGTCCAACAATGACTGGCTTTGTCCACGGATCATAAACAATTGCTCCAAATGGACTGAGAAATTTTCGCAAGCGACTGCGCCAACCAAATTGCTTTTCTTCATTCCGAGAAACAACAAAATCCATGGGTCCTGATAAATAAATGCGGACACCATTCAAAATAGATTCTTCACTGCTCAATTTCAAGAACCTCCGCTCATATTTACACTTTCACTTGTTTCTTGAGTCTCAATTTCTTGCGTCACATTTCCTACTTGATCAGCAATTATTTCTTTATCTGTCTCTATATGAGACTCTTCAATTTCTTCAACATGAAAAGCCAGTTCTTTCTTATCCTGGTCAATCTCAATATTGCGCCTGATCTGCCAAAGAAATGCAATCATAAGCATAACCAGACTCAAAATTGCTGCCGAACCAAGAAGACCAGTTGGACCAACAGTCATTAAAAAACGCTTGCTTCCCAAACCAATAAAACCAGCTTTCACTCCATAATAGCCCGGCCATAATATTTCAAATTCAGCAAAAGGCATTAGCATCCTGTTCTTGCCCGTGCGTTTATCTTTAACGAAGCGTGTTAAGCCCCCTGCTCTCCACACATCCACTCTCAATACATCAAGATGATCCGCACCTCTTACTTCACAAGCTATTGTGGGAAACAATCTCATATTGGACAAAATTGCTTCTTTATTAGTCAAATCGTCTTCCATTTCACAATAAATAGAATATCGACTTGGCAAAAATGCTTGAAAAGTAAGTCCGCCTGGCAAATAGATTGACTCTTGCACTTGTCCTTCTTCATAAGCCGCCCAGCTCAGCAAAAGAATAGATAACAGTAAAGTCCATAAAATCGGCAGCCATCTATAAAAAGGTGTTTTAGTCATTACTGTCCTTCAGAGCCAAGCCTAAATAAAGCTTTTTACCATATCAGCAAACAGAAAAGCTAATCTCACCAAATTTTAGCTAGTCATGGGACATCCCCCAGTGACAAATGCTCTTAAAATGATTAAGCTGTGTTAATGAACGTTGTAAAAAATCACTACGTCATCACAAATTTAGGGGCAGGTTGGAAGTCAATCTGCGATGCCCAAATCATGTTTACTAATTTTATTATCCCTCTGGCTATTATTTACATTTACGCCGCCATTTGCCATAGCGCAACATCAATACGATGCTTCTCAAACATCACTGATAAATGAGTTCGCACAGCAAAATATTGACATACCAGATCTGACATTTGGTCAGAGCTTTGGACCTGATCAATCAGCGGTTGCACCTTCTAACAATACCTATGCTGGGCTACAACAATTTTGGCATAAAGACATAATCACTGAATTTTTGTCTAATGTTGTCCAGTTTATCCGCAATTCTCTTATCGCAATCATTGGCTATTTATGCAGTATAGTCAAAAGCTTTTTTCTAAATACAGACCTCACAGAGATAAAAGACTCCTCTCAAAATAGCAATGATTTATCTTATTTGATCAATCAATTAGCTAACACTATATCTGGTATCAGTATTGATTTATTACTCTTATTATTTATATTGAGTATTTGGCGCTATTGGACTCAATCTTCCTGGCATGGCAATGGTAGTCCAATGACTGCAATCGCTCGCTTAATCTTTGCCATGTCAACTATGATAGCGTGGCCAAAAATATACCAATTCCAGATCCAGTTATCAAATGAAATGATTAGCGTTCTCCTGCCTGATAAAACAGGACAAATTGAATTTATAGATTTGTTGATATCACATTTATTTAGCAGTCCGCCATCTTTATCAACTCACGACCTAATAAATAGTGGCACAATTCCGGCCCTAGGAGCGGTTTCCACCATAGCTGCAGAATCATTTAAATTCTCGGAAATTATTGCGTCAATTGGACTTGTTATTCTTTGTTTCTTAGCAATCATTTTAATTTACGAATTATTTTATCTAATTGTCTTAAAAGCAATCCAAACAGCCCTACTCACAGCTCAATATGTATTTGCGCCTTTTTTTCTTGTGTTTCTAAGCAATCCGGTTACAGATAATATTGGTACAAGTTTTTTGCGTTCTTTTGTAGAAGTAAGCCTTTGGAATTTTATATGGATTGGTTTGCTAAAAATACTTATTATTTTGCTTTATTCCAATTTTAATCCCTGGGGAAAAATTATTACCGCAATAGGTGTTTTGCAATTAATGATGCAAGTGCCGCAGTTTTTAGCCCATGCAAAAATAAGTGTGGCATCGGATTTTGTTAGTCCTCATTTTTTTGCCAAACTTCTAAAAGATGTATCTGGCTTCGACGCCAAATTAAAAAGTGGCACTGAAACCCTAAAAGATTTTTTTGGTACTAATACACCAAAAAGTACTCCAACAAAAACTCATCCTACAGAATCCTCTCCACAAAACTTTAGTTTTGCTACCAATTCTCACAGCTTAACCACATTACCGCCTACAAAACCTAAGCCTAAAGAATCTACCCCTCGGTCTAACTCACAACCACACACCGAACCCAAAACCTTTTTTGGACTACATGGAGCCAACATCTTTGCTGGCGCTGGCGCCTTTGCCGGAACAAACACACTTTCAGCAAGTGCAACTGCCAGCGGAAAAGGATTTGCTTTTGCTTCAGCAAGTAGTATCGCTAACGCTATGAGCATTGCTCTAGCTATTATAAATTCATCAGCAGGTCCTTCATCTAATAACAATTTCCCTAATAATCCTTTTGGTCCTAAGCCACACCCTGGACCAAAACCATATCCTTCCGGTCCCCAAAGTCCAATCCCGCCAAATTTGGGCTTAAAAAATTCTAGCCCTGGTCCCGCTCCAAACCCCAGACCAAAACTACCCCCTTCTGGTCCTCATAAACCAAGCATTTCAGGTTTAGGCTTAAACAATTCACGCCCAGACCCCAAGCCGCACCCTGGACCAAAACCATATCCTTGCAATCCTCAAAGCCCAAACCTTTTAGGCTTAGGTCCAAACAACTTAAGTCCTGGCAATTCAAATTTAAGTCCCGACAGTCCAAGTTTAGGTGTAATTTCCATTCCGCCCCCTAAAAAGCCTTTGCCCCCGTCTGGACTGGCTTTAAGTTCCAATTCAGCCATCCAGTCAATAAATCTAGATTTGGATTTAACCAAGCAAAATTCTTTAATAAATCCAGTCCAAAGCACGACAAACCAATCTATCAACTGTCAAATACAAAAACAGCTTTTTTGTATATATAAACGCATCCCTGGCTCGGGAGCCAACAGCTATTTTTACCGTTCTAACAAGACTTATGGATCTACTGAAAGCCTTTCGGGTTCGGCTATTTACAATTTAATCTTCAACCATGGGAATTCTCCCACTCTAATGGGAATTCCCCCGATTTACCCCAGTGCTAATAGATTCTAATCTATGTATGGCAAGAAGGTAATGAGCAATGTCCCAATACGAATTTGTTATCAACACTATGTCAGTCAGCTGCCCCGAATGTAACGAGGTTTTTGCTACTCAAACATCGTTTAGGCTTCCAGAAATGACCACCAGTTTGCCAGTAGAGTCTGACTTACACCGTGTGCTTCCTTATGGAATTATTCGCTCGTGCTTGGTGACCATATGTCCATCCTGCCAATATGCGTGGTGGACAAACACTTTTAGTCGCCACTTCTCATTGCCAATCGGTATCAAGCAAGCTCCAGAAATTGATTCAGCAAGAAAATTTGCTCATGCTGTTTTAACTGGACGCAAAAATAATTTTCATACCCTTGATCGAGCAATTCTCGCTTTAAATGGATATTGGTGTGCTAAAGAAAGCCATCAAGAAACAAGCAAATGGCTAATTCTTTCAATTCAAGAATTAAGTGCTGCTCTAGCTGATTCTAGCTGGGAAGGAAATCGTGCTCGCTATCACTATCTCTTAGGTGAATTATTACGCCTAAATCGTCAATTTGAAGAAGCTATTCAAGAATTTAAATTAGCAGATTCCACTAGCAATTTGCCAGAAGACTTAATCATCAATCAAAAAACCTTGGCTCAAAACAAAAACAGCGACCCACTTTTATTGAGCAATGAACAAGTCAAAACTATATTTTTCCCAGCTTTAGTTATTCCTCGCTTAATGCCTCAAGAATTACTCGAACCAATCAAAACTAATGAACAAGTTACTGAAAACAGCAACTCTGAAATGGTTGATTTTGGACCAATCCAATCAAGCACATACAGTGCTGCACTCTTTCCACCCAAAAAGAGTACAGCCCTTCAAAGCAAAGTCAAAGCTACAGTTTAGGTAGAATAAAATGGAAGACGTCACCCCCCTTAATTTAGAAGACCATCCAAAGCTATTTGGCTTACGTTACGATCAACTTATCGGCGTTTTAGCAAGCTTAATTGTTTCCACTCAATTTTATTCTTGGTGTTGCCCAATTAATTTTGCTGGTCAAGACTTGCGTTTTGACATAGCCCTAATTATCGGTATCCTCGGACCACTTTATGCTTTCCTGACTATGAATAGCTCAGCAGCCAACTGGGAGACGATGATCAATTTTTATGTGACCTCACAAGTTTATGTCCCAGGACCAGATCCTAATCCTCGCCGTTTTCTTGTTGATGAAGAACTTCCCCAATTTAGTGAGTAATAATAATGATTTCCGCTAGAAGCATACCTATTATCAAAACACCTGAGTTTCTAAATATATTGAAACTCAAACGGGCAACGGCTGATCCAAAAATTACAGATGCTTATTCAAAATTGCCAGCCAATTCAGTTCCTCGCTCACACCCATCAGCTGCTGGCATTATTCCTTTATGGGACCTATTCCAAGATGACGCTTCTGGTCTTGGTGTAGCAATCCTTAAAGATGGTAGTTACCGTTGTTGCTTTGAATTAGATGGCATACATGTAAGTGGTTTTGATGAAGTACGTCTAGTAACATTAATGAACCATTTTACTGGTCTCATTAACAGCATTGATACTTCAGTACAATTCACTGTAATTTGCCATAACATTAGCAAAAACGAATATTTTGCCCGTCATCCAGTCGATGTCATAAACGACGATTTTCTAAAATATGTCGCCAAATGTGTTGAAAATGACCAAGCATTTTTATTATCACGCAATTTTATTCCTGAATTAAAATTCTTTGTTACTTTCTGCTATCGTCCTCCCAAAGAAAAACCAGCCCACCAAAACTGGTTTCAGAGCAAAATGGACCACGTTGTAGATGTATTTAGCAATCAAGCTACAAGACAAACATTAAGCAGCCATAGTAAAAACGTAAATACATTAATTCAAAGAGCAATTGGTTATATCAATCAAGTAGGCAGCTGTGGTATGAGCGGTAGAGCAGTTTCTGCTACCGAATATTTCCGCATGTTATATCGTGAATTAAATCCAACTAGAAGTACTGAAAAAGAAGATATTTTGCCAGAACCAATAAGACCAGGACAAGCTCCTCTACCAGCTAGTTTACGTCGTGTATTTCCTGATATGGAACCAGCTTCAATAAGACAACAATTGACTGAATCATGCTATGACTTTAGTCATTCTGATTATTTGAAAATTTCAGACTTTACCGATTCAGAATCTCATTCTACTGAAACTAGTTCAGCTAAATATGCAGAACAAAAAACTGCCAAAGGTAGTTATGTTCGTACCTTATACATGAACCGTTTACCTGAACGTACTGGTCCACTTTGGCTTTTACCTTTATTGCGCCTTAATTGTGAATGGCGCATGAATATTTATGCTCACAAATTAGACAAAGATATTTTCCGTCGTCAATTACAACGCAAGCAAGCCCAAGCTCATGCCAATACATATCAAGGTATTATGGGTGAACGCTCTTCACCGAACCAAGAAGAAGCAGAAAAAGCACAAGAAGCTGCTTCAATTGGCTCCGAATTATATACAACCAATATGGAAGTATTTAATTTTGCTATTTATCTAACATTGTTAGCCGACTCGCTTGATGATTTAAATCGTTCCTCAGAACTTATGCGCACAGCTGCTCCTCAATGCCGCGGTGCTCGCTTTGTGGTAGGTCATCATGAACAAAAAGCATTATTAGCAAGTAGCCTCCCTGGCTTAGGTATAGATGCTGTTCGAAGAGGCAAAATTGTTCGCACACCTACATTGCGCAATTCATTCCCATATGTCCATGCCAAACTCGGATCTGGCAGTGGCGATTGGTTAGGCTTTTCCAAAGAAACTTTAGAACCTGTATTCCTTAATCCATATGATGAAAAATTACCTAATGCCCTTTGTATAATTTTCGGTCAACCTGGTGAAGGCAAATCAATGGTTGCTCAACAGATTATACAAATGAAAACTTTGGCAGGAGCAAAAACAGTTATCATCGACCGTTCCGGTTCATACAAAATGTTGGCAGATGTATATGATGATTCTGCGTATATTAAATTGGGTCCAGATGGTTCAGTTTGCATAAATCTCTACGATTTACCTGTTACTGGTCCTGGCGAAAAACCATTTGATATTAACAATCCACCTGAATCGCACATTATTAAAATCTTGAATTTCCACTCAGTAATGTTGGGAGATCAAGGTGAACAAGCTTTGACTAAAGATGAAAAACCAATTCTTATGCAAGGCATTCAACAAATATATAAAATCGCTGCCAAAGAAAATCGCATTCCAATTGAATCTGATTTAGTTAATTGGCTCATGCATGAAGCTGGTCAGACTACAAATGGCAAACGGGCCGAAATATGTGAAGACTTAGCTAATCGCTTAAGCTTATATTGTCGCGGTGCCATTTTTGGCAAACTTTTTGATGGTCCAACAACCATCCCAATGAATGCTCAATTAATGATATTCGATACTTCAGATCTTGCTCATGACAAAACTTTAGAAGCAGTTGTAACATTATTCGTTTCTGATTTTGTTCTTAAAAGAGCTGCTCAACACAAAGCTGAACAAATGGCAAAGGGTTTGCCAGCCCGCTTTGTTTTCTGTATAGATGAGTTGTGGCGTTTGCTTAGATACGAAGGTGGTAAAACCCTAGTTGAAGATGCTTCACGCACAAGCCGCCACTTAGGTTTATTGTTTATCGGTATATCGCAAGAATTAAGCGACTTACTCCGCGATGAAAGAGCGCGCAACCTAGCTACTAACAGTGCTATCAAAATTATTCTTGGTAACGATCCAAGCAATTTTGACCTAATCAAAGACGCTTGCGGATTAACCCCTCAAGAAATGCAAGCAATTGCTCATTTAACACGCAAAAATCGGGAATACAGTGATGCTTTTCTTGTTTATCACAAACTTTCTCGTGGGGTTGTAAAAGTTGTGGTACCCCGTTTCATGTATTGGGTAGCTACTACTGAACCAAACGTAGATCAGCCAATGCGTTCCAAAATGATCAGTCTATGCGGCGGCGATCAACGTATGGCTTGCCATTTATTGGCTCAAGGTGTTACACCTGAAACTTTCAACAGCGAATATGTACAAGGGTAAGAATTATGTTTGACTATCAAGCAGGCGAAAAATACAAAATAACTCTAATTATGGTAGCAATCGCTGGCATGATGGCTGGAGCATTTTTCACTATCCTTCTTTCTGCCGGCCCCGAACCAGTAAAAGTAAGACCACATGCTGCTTATATGGACAATCCAGATATTATCGGGCGTTCAGGTGGACCATCAGCTACTAATGCTTATCAACAATTACAAGCGGCTCAAGCCTCACTTGCAGATCCATTAGCTGCTTTGAATTTAATTCAAGACTGGCTACCATTAGGTTGGGACTTAAGCGCTGGAACTGCTAGTGATAGTCAAGCCAAAGCCATAGAATATATGACTGAAGATTGTGCCAAAGCTTATCAAGAAAGTGTTTGGACACCGCAAATTGCTCAACAAATAGACGCTTCTGGTATCAAAAGTACTTTTAGCGCTAGCCGTGTAGCAGCCGGCAATAATCAACCAGATGGTTCAGTTGTAATCACCGTGGAAGGAAAACAAATTCTCAATATACCTAATAAGGGCGCTAAAACCCGCTCTGTCAAATTAGAATACCTGGTAAAAAACACAGCCGATGGTCTGCGTATAGCCGGTATTAGTGAAAGTGGCAAAAGCTAAGGAGAAAAGCTATGGGCTGGAGACCACAAATTAATGAAAGAGGCGCAATAGCACGTTTTAGCAATTCAGATACCGGCGAGGTTATCAGTGCTAAAGAGTACGAACGTCGCATGCAAACATTGCCAGGCGGATTTACACCAGGCTATCCAAATCAGCCTAGCTTATCTGCTGCCGGAACGTATGGGGCTTCGCCTTTTATTCCTCAAGCACAACCTATTAGCCATCCAACAGGTATGTATGCCTATCAAACTAGAGCTGGTCATGCTGTCGTAGTACCACCGGACAATAATAGGGGTACTTATAGTTCTCAGGCACCACAATATGGTTATGTACCAAGTGCTAGTTATAACCAAATGCCTCAAGCACCCACTCAACCAGAAGTAAGTGACAACCCACTCATTCAACCAGGTGCACAAATTCTTTCCTCTGGTACTATGCCAATAAGTACACCTATTAGTGCTCCAGTTCAAACTGAATCGACGCCAAGTCCAACATCACCCGCTAGTAATTTGTCTCGTCCGGCTGTGCCAATCGGTGCCGGTATATCACCTACTGCTGGTCAACCTATGCAAGGAAAGAACCTGAGATTAGAAGGTATGCCTGGTCATATTACTGGTTCACCAAATGTGACTTACAAACCACACGGGTTTTTAGATGCCACTTCTATTGCTATTTTATTGCCAACCTTGATATTAGTAGCTTTAAGTATTGCTGCGGCTCACAAAAAGCGTCTATTCCCATGGCAAACAATTCGTACTTTCAATCCTCCTTCAGGACTTATGTCTCCTCGAGACTATGAAAAATCATATCTTTGCCCGCCAAACTTAAGGCGACATGGGCGCTTAGGTAAGCGTAATCCTAATGCTACGTGGACAGAAGCAGATGGCGTCGTATTGCCATTTGGCTTCTTAGCTCGTACACACTTGCCAATTACAATACCATTAGGACGCTTGCCTAACAAAAACATGTTCATTGTGGCTCCATCTGGTTCAGGTAAAACGACTTTGATGCGCGCCATAATGAAGGCTCTATTAGCTAAGCCATGCGTAATCATCGCTCTAGAAGCAAAAGCCAATGATCCTAACTTAGATGAAAAACGCGAAGGTTTCAAATACACGGTGTTGCCTGAAGCTCAAGCAGCAGGATTCGATACATTGTATTTCAACCCATTAGATCTTGAAGAATCAGTACACTGGAATCCTCTTGATCTTCCTCCTACTGTATTTGCTTCCTCTATTGTGCAAGATATTAATATGTTAGCTCCAGAAGAACAACACTGGGCAGAACGTGACCACGGTTATATTAATGGCTTAACCCAATTACTTAAATGGGGAGCTGTACAAGTAGCTGGTGAAGATGGAGATGGCTACGTTTCAGAAGTCACACCATTGCCTTGCAATCCACGCGGCTTAATGAAACTAGTCAACAACCGCCGCAATATTGTTGAGTCTTTACGCCGATTAAAAGATAATCCAGATGTCGATCCAGCAGAATTGAGTGAGTTAACTCAAACATTATCTTCTATTATTCGTACAGACACTGATTGGGATAAAAACATCCAAGGTGTCCGCGGTCGCTTGCGTATGTTTAAAAATCAAAGCGTACTCAATGTCACCGAACGATCAAATGTAGATCTGCAAGCCTCAATGCACAAACCTACAGTATTGATATTTGGTGCTCCAGCAGCCTTAGGTCCAGATGCTGAGTCATTAGCTTCTTGTTTCGTTTATCAACTACAACAAGCCCTGCACACCAGATATGGCACTGTTTCAGTTCTTCCATTGTTTGCCTTCTTTGATGAATATCAAACATTGAACTTAGACACCGCCGGTAGATTGTCTGCTATTGTCCGTGGTGCTAACGGTGGATTGACAGTTATTTTGCAAAACGTCAGTCAGATAGCCTCTAACACTACTTCAACTAATCCTGCCGCTTCTGGAACATCCGAACTTAGAACCATATTCTCTAACGCCGCAGTACGCGTTTGCTTACACAATGCAGATGAAACGACTGCTCGCTTCTTCTCGGATGAAATTGGCAAACAAGCTGTTATTGTTCCTGGTCTTTCAGATCACTTCCAAAATAATGGCTTTGGTGTATTCCCAACCAGCTGGAACAGAATTCACTCACAACAAGTTGTAGCTCGTGTTGATTCAGATGCTATTAAACGTATGGAAAAACAACATGCTCTTGTATACTTGTCGCCAGCTGGTGATCCAGAATTCGGTGAAGTAAAACCATTTATGGTTGACCTTAGAGGTATCGAAGAAATTGCTCGCTTACACTTATTGCATAATGTCTCAAGTCGCAATGGCGGACCGTCTAGCAATGGTGATAGTGATGGCGCTGCTACTCCACCACCCACCCATGTGCCTTGGCAGTCTCATTTAGGACAAGTCAGACCAACTCAGCAAAATATTGCCGCTGCTGTTGCAGGAAAATCCACAACCTCTGTCGGTAAATTAGCCGATGAATTAGCTAGCACTATTCCTGATCTTTCAAGTGTCAATGTTGTTCCAGAACCAGTTGCAGGAACACTTTCTGACGGAGCAAATGCAACTTCAATAACATCACCAAAGCAAATCGAAGACAATTTATCTCATCGTGTTTGCCCAGCCTGCAAACAACCAGCGACGAGCAAAAAATTCTGTACTAATTGTGGTGCTTTTCTTCGCGAACCGGCAGCGAGTATTGACTCAGCTGGTGGAGAAATCACTGCGAATCAGCCACTGTCATCCTCAGCATCTGCACGCAAAAGTGGGGCTCCAGATCGCGTAGAATTAGAAACGTCTGCAGCCCTTGTTGGTCAAAATAAACCTCAGCCTAAAGCACAAGCTGCTGCTGCACCACCGCCATTTCCATTTGCGCCAGGCACTCCTTCAGTTAAACAAATTGTGCAAGGAATTGGTTCACCCAATACTCCTCAAAATTCAATGACTGATATAACAAATCAATCAGCAGTAAACCCAATGCCAAGAAAGCCTGTTACTTCATTAAATGCTGAATTGAATAGACCAGTGTCAAAATCTTGGGGCAATCCACCAACACAACAATAGTTCTAAAACTATAAACCGCTGTTCTATTGAATACGTCCTGTTTTATAGGATATAAACAGCATAGTGACTGCTATTAATACATAAATAGCCACAAGAAATACTGAAACAATCAAAGGCCAAATACCTTTTCCTAAAGCAAGCAAAGATTCATTAGTATTACTTTGTCGGCATGTTTCCTTTGATAGATTCTTGGTCATACTTTTTCTCGTAGTTTTATTTAACGGTTATCACAATATGATCTCCGGCTATTCCTACCGGGTTGTTTTTACTATCTAAAGCTCGTAATCTTATTCCATATATACCCGGACCATCAAAATCCTGCTTACTTAATAATAACAGACCATTTAAACCGTTAAGTTCTTTTGTCTGAGGACTCGTGCTAACTGGATTAATCATCACATCATTCGATACTGCGAAAGTTTGATCGGGCATAGTTCTTTCAAGTACAAGTTTTTCAGCGCCCCTAATATTCCGTCCTGAATAATTCAATTGGCAAGTAGGATATTTATCATTCAATTCTATAAAACCAAGTATATTTTGATTTGCATTAGGTTGAAAGCTAAGCTCTGGCATAACTCTATTGATAGGCTCTGCACTAATAGTTCTAAGTATTATCATGAAGTCCTTGGGACACTTTAGTCTTAGACTCAATCCATTGCCGCCCATTGCCCAATCCGCCTGTCCGCGTAGAGGAAACAACATCTGCAAGCTCCTAGTATCAGGCTTAGTTAAACAGTCTACGCTATGCTTTCTATCAAATTGGGGACAAAGATCATTGGCATAGAAAAGACTGTAATTTGTCGGTTGCAGTCTTTTCTGGTCAGTCACATTCACATCAGCATCGACTTTTAAACACTCAATATTAAAACAAGGAACGCCAAACAGATTTATATCGACAATGGTTGCACGTCCAGAAATATCTTTCTTAAAATCCAAATTCAATTGCTGCTGTAAATCGCTGTTCGCTAATAAGAACCTATCCAATTTTTGTTTCTTCGCATGCCAAACAAAAAATTGACCCGTTTGTCTATTTTTATTTGCAATCATCGATCTACGCGCATAACCAAATGGAAAAACATGGTTTATTTCGTCCAAATTAAAGCAATAGCGAATATCTTGACTAATCTGTGGAAATTTACTCATACCATCTAGTGCATTACGACAAACATAGGCACCATTGACTTCATCCGGCAACCCTACAATATATACAATCGCATCTTTGTTAACTGATTTAGATAGACTATTTAACTCGCGCAAAATTGATTGCGATATAGTTTCTGCTTGTGACCAAGCAGAGTTATTAACCAATAACGCTGCCCCTGCAGCGGATAGCATAATTCCCAATGCCACAATAACCAAAGTATTCAATTTTTTACTATAGCTAAAACAATAACCAAAGCAGAATAATGCACACAACGGAACACTAGGCAAATAAGCCAATCTGCTTCCCTGTAAATCCGGGGAAATATTAAAGAGCTTAATTACTGGCACTAAAGACAGTACCAACCATGCTAATAGAAAAAGAAAAATACTCGCATTTTTTCTTTCAATAAATACTCCCTTTATAGTCAGCAAGACATTTCCCAACAACAAAATTCCCCACAAAACGTTAATAGCACTATGCTGATCTAACAATGTTTGATTAAAAGGAAAACATAAAAAATAGAGAGAATGACGCCAATTAGCTAGCACGATCCGACAATTATCTAAAGATAAAAAACTATTATCGTACCCACCCACAAGCGTCCCCAAAGAAAAATAACGCACAACAAAATACAAAAGCAATAAACACCAACAGAAACTCGTTTTTTGCATAGCCAATAGCAAGCGCTCACCTATATTTTGCCACTCAGTAGCCGTTTCATTTGTCATCAGCAATTCATAGATATAGAAAACAGCTGGCAAAACAATAGCCATTTCTTTACAGAGTAAAGCTAATCCCATAGAAAAGAGGCACAGCAATAACCACTTGCCATTTCTTTGTTTCAAATTATCCACGCCAGAAGCATGCCAATTCATATAAAAGAACATGCTTGCTAACGAAAATAGAGTCACGAAAGTATCCACTCGTCCAGTAATCCAAGATACTGCTTCTGGATGTAATGGATAAAGACCAAATAATGCAGCCGAGCTTACACACCACATATAGCTAAGTTTTTGTTCGTTATCTTTGATACTTAGTTGTCTTAGAATAAGCCAAACTAGGCACGTATTGGCCAAATGGCATAACAAATTAGTTAAATGAAATCCAATACCATTGCCTCTCCATAAAACATAATCTGCAAGCATAAATAAAGAAATTAGTGGTCGATAAAATTTTGCTGTAGTGATATCCAGCCACGGACTGTGAAAATTGCGCCATATCAGTTCAGGATTGTGTATAGCCTGAGCAAGCCAAGTCAAATGAACAAAATCATCACCATTGAAAGCATTTGCAATTACCGGTGAATAAACAAGTCCTACTAATATCAATACTCCCCAAACAGGAAGCCACTCAAGTAAGTGCAACTGCTTTCGTTCGTCAACAATATTATCATCAGCTTTGGCAGTCGTATCAATCATTTTTTATTTACCGATTTGACTGATTGCGATACATCAAGCAGATCTGCCATTTCTTCATTAGTCGACTTACTCATCACCAGTTCAAGCTCATCTTTTACTTTCCTATAACCAGTTAGCGGCTCAAAAGTAGAAGCTGGAATAAAGCGTCTTTCAACTGACAATGTCTCTAGCGCAGAAACCATTTTACCATTCACGCATCTATTGGCCTTGAGAGGAATTCCTTTTTGGGCCGGAATTCCTAGATGGCTACAAAAAAGCTGAGCTATTTGAGAAGGCGCCTTAATATCAGAGGCAATCCATAATTGCGAAACTTTTTCATCAGGAATATCCCTAACAGGATCGCCCTTCTTTACGACCACACACTCATATGTTTTAACATTTCCTACTTGCATAACTTTACCTGAATCATGCGCAGATATTGTGGTCTTACTACTAGGATCTCTATAATTACTGTTTTCACCTATAGTAAATCTTTGCTGCCATCGCTTGTATGGAAGATCAACATAGCTCTTTGTATTCTCACTAAAAACTAATGCATTCCACTTAGGCGCTTTGGTAATAATAGTCAAGCCTAATTTGCCAATATGCATTTTTAGAGCATGATCGGTAAGATCCGAAAATACTGTCCCAGCAAAATTACTGCTTTGGTGGATGACCCAGCCTTTCTCTCCGCTGCCGGCTTTAGCATAAACCAAACTATTAGTACTACAAATGAGAATTAGTACGATCAATACTGAATTAACAATAAGACCAATAGAAGGCTCACTTTTTTTCCGCTTTTTCAATACTTCTTGCAAATCACAGCAGCGTTTATACAAATTAACATTCCCCAAACTACAGACCACTGTTATTTTACACAGCAATTTAATTCTAGGTTCCACAAAATCAATTTTCGTTGAGTAAAGTAGACGCGTCGCCGCGTCTACCTCCTCTAGGAACCGGACATGAAACTTTCGCTTCATCCGGCTCGAGCCCTCATTAGACTGTTCGTATTCGAACATCGCTATTATCCCAATATGCACTCATGCGCATTATACCTTTACTACGCTGCCGACGTTTTTGCCAATACTCTTGTTGAGTTGGGTCATCCGGGCTAGCATTTCCACAAACCTTTATATGTCTTTCTATCCGTACATGGCTCATGTTAAAGAGCTGCAGTACTTCCGATTGTCCATATTTATCTGTGATCTTGCTAAAGAATATCCAGCGTTCTTTTTGAGTATTCTGGAAATATTTCTTGTATACCCAATATTTCCCCTTGTTTGGATGTCGTCGCAAACACCATTTCCAAATTGTGTCCCAGATTTGGTGTTGAACGAAAGAAAAGGTCTGTGCACTTGATGCATGTTTGTAGTAGTTTGACCAACCAATTAAAATGGGGTTGAGATGGCGAATAACATTTTCTGCACTCGCTGAGCGATTGCGTTTGAGCCATCCGCGCACCTCTTTCAGCAACCCGAATACCTTTTCCTTTTGCGGTTGGAAAAGGCATTTACCTTTGTAATGCTTTACCGAAAATCCTAAGAAATTAAATCCATCTTGGATGGATACAATTCTTGTCTTCTCTGAATGCATTACTAGTCCGCGTTGTTTTAGCCATTTTTCTATAGCTGGCACAATTGCTTCAATCTTTTCACGCGTTGGCGCTGTAGCAACAAAATCATCGGCGTAGCGGATTAACCCTGCTTTGCCTTTGAGTAATTGCTGCATGCCATCTAAGCAGATATTGCTTATCAAAGGAGAAATTATTCCCCCTTGAGGCACTCCACTTTCTGTAGCATGCAAGATTTCAGCTTCTACGTAACCTGCTTTCAGCCATTGTTTTATTAACTCTCTGCCTGGTACATGACCAATTGCTTTGAGAGTATATTCATGGCTAATGTTATCAAAGGCGCCTTTAATATCGGCGTCTAAAATCCATCGGTCCTTGTGGCTTTTGTTCAGGCGTTGCCAGATATGTTTTATCGCATCATGGCAGCTTCGCCCTGGTCGAAAGCCATAGCTGTTTGATTCAAATCGGACCTCCCAGCTTGGTTCCAATGCATTTTTAACAACTGCCTGTGCGACTCGGTTTTTGATTGTTGGTATCCCTAGTGGGCGAATTTTATTGTTCGCTTTGGGAATATATACACGTCTGGTTGGTTTTGCCTTCCAGAGCGTATATCTCAACATCTCTTTCACCAGAGCCATTCGTGATTTAGGAGTTAGAATTACTTGGCGATCAACACCAGGTATCTTTCTTCCTTTATTTTCTTGAGTGACTCGACGCACGGAGGCAAGCAAGTTAGAATAACTGCGTAGCATCAATTTCATCAAGCTTCTTACCTGATTCCATTGACCTAATTTAGTTGCACGGTAAATTCTCCGTCTTAAGTTCCTAACATTCCCTTCAACAGTCTGCCAGTCAATTGCCTCCCATTGAGAAATTTGTCCGTTTGCTCCGATACCAATTAAGGTTCTATCTTTCACAAAAGTTTGGTTCCTTTACTTTGATTACCGTTGAGAACCTTCTGGAAGTCTGCAGCCTTTCGGCTTGGGTATTACCCTATCTGTTCCATTACAGAGCAGCTTTCGCTTTCTCCAGAATCCCTTACCCCCTAAGTATTAGTCATCCCTTGCGGTTTAATTACTCTTGCGAGAACTCATGGGGTTTACTATGTCCCGATTAAAAGACCATTTGACCAGGGAGGGTTTCGCCTTTATTCCGATGGGGTTTCTGTCACCACGCTGTTGTTGTGACAACTACAATAGCCTACCCATTTGCCTTTTGGCCGCGGTGTATCAGCCTATTTCACCGAATCAAACTAACGAAACTTACAGCGATTCACTCTACATTAACCCTTCTGGTCGTCTTCTTGCTCCTCTTCTTTCTTTAGGCTAAAAGATTTGAAGCTTTCGTGCCTTGCTATCCGCCGGATTCATTACTTACTACCAGCGTAGGCAGTGTCTGGGACACCTTTACGTGAAGAAAGAGCGTGGTGACGCTCTTGGATTAATTCCATTCATTTTAATCAGTTTCATATCGCACTGCCACAACTTTGTCACGAAAGCTGCCTAAACTATCAGCACGTTCGAAGACCATTTGTCCTATCAAAATAAAACCTGCCCCAATAGGACAAATGGTCATTACTATCTGGTCTCTAAAATGGAGAAAGAAAAATGAAAATGTTAACTGAAGGACAGAGTACCAATCAAACTAACAACAGTTTTCTGATAAACAAAACAAATCAACCATCAGAAGAATTGCTAATAAACGCCCTGCCTCTGACTTACTTTGATCTTTTAGACGAAACTCCTGAATATTCCGAAGCAGCCATTCTACTTGATGACGGTGTCATAGAATACTGTTACATCAAAGTAGGTAGAGATGGCAGTCAATATTTTGGCTTCAGCTGTGCCTTACCAGGCGCAGCTGAGCACGAAGAAATCATCTCTCGCCATAAACTAACCGAAACAATGGCCGCAAACACATTTGAGCGATATCCGAGCGGTAAAACCATTTTAAGCAAGGGAGGCAAAATCCTAGAAATCAACATGCCACAAAGAGAGCCAACCAATGTCTAAATTATCTGAAACAAACTCTTTCGACAGTAATGAACCTATACTAAAAAATCAATTTGCCCAAGATAATAGCTCCCAATCAAAACAAAAACTCCTGGAAGAGGCCCTCCAGAATCTATTTTCCTCACCGCAAAAGGAAAAACCCTTCGGTGATTTGAAAGACACAACCATTCTGCTGGATGACAAAACAAGCGGTAAGCACGTTTTGAAAATACATACAGTAACTAATGTGTTCCACCAAAATGACGATTACATAGACAAGAGATTCCAAACAAAAAATATACAAAATAGCGAAAAATTTAAAGACAAAGAAAGTCATTCACTGCCACCACGATATTTCATCCAGGATATGGAAGGCAATATTACCGAACACCCTTATCCAGCCGAAAAACAAACTAAATAACTTTTTTCCGCCAATACTTGATCAAATACATCATTGTAATGGGTGTAACAAGGGAAAAAAATGGTTGTGCATATCGATGCTCGTAGTGTACAAATGGAGATATAAACAAAAGAAATACTGGGAAAAGCCACAATTCTGGTACAAAACGGAAGCGTGTCAACCATAAAAAGCCTGCAAAGCTCAAAAGTGATAGTACACACCAGATATAAATAAAAGGATGGCATCTTTGTCCAAACCAAAGTGTGTCATAAAAACCAAGCTTATAGGATAGAGCTTGCCAAGGTTTTTTACAAATAGCCTCAAAGTAACATTTCCAGGCATATTTATCTCCTGCTTTTTTGTCTCTATCAAGAAGCGCCATTATCTCTTTTGATTTTTCAGGTTCTAAATAATTACCCAATCCTGTAGCTCCGTCCCAACACCATTTAGAAGATTCCTTATAGTCATCCCAAATTTGATGCCAACGACTGAAGCTGCAATAACTAGAACCAGCCATAGTAAATTCACCCAAATACTTCTGATTGCGTTTTTGCCATGGATATAAAATGCCAGTTAAAACAACGCTACTCACAAGAATAAAGACCACAATTTGCTTTAACTTTATATTCCTCACCGCTCCATATATAAGCAATACAGCAAAACAAAAATGCGCAAATGTACAATACACGTCTCTAAAATATGTCGCCAACCCTAAAAATATTCCAAAACCTAATGCCGCAAAACAGGTGACTTTATAGCTAGAATTTTCACTGTTAAAATTGGTCCAAAAAACAGATAAGGCTATAAGACCTGCCACTACAAATAGTGCAGCAAAAGGCTCAGAAGAAAACAGACCCATACCAAAATCAAAGTCTAGAATTGGCAGCGACAACATACTAAGCAATCCCACACCAAAGACATAGGCACTCTCTTGGACAAACTTACTGCCTAAAAAGCAAACTAGTAATGTCGTTAAAAAATGCATGCCCAATACAAGAATAAAATATGGCAGAACACTTTTTTCGCCAAACATTTTTATCATAGTACCAATAACGACTGGCGTACCTGGGGACTGAAAATAATAGGGCAAATATCTTCGACGATAAGGATCTTGTTTACTAATATCCTTGAAGCTTACGCCCTTTCCATCAGCAAAACTAAGACCGACTTTGATGTAATTGCTAGCATCAGTAAGATTCAGCGCTAATGCCCACTGAGTGTAGGATTGATCCAGCCCTACACTTCCTGGATCCCCCTGCCCAATCTCTCTTATATACTCAAGTGTTTTTTTACCACACAGCGAAGCAAAAGCACCGTAGGTATTGAGGCGGTAAATGATTATTCC
Organism: Candidatus Melainabacteria bacterium; assembly: GCA_027451745.1. GTDB lineage: Bacteria > Cyanobacteriota > Vampirovibrionia > Obscuribacterales > Obscuribacteraceae > JABDBL01. The sequence goes on along the minus strand of DAIDIP010000014.1, from coordinate 8,345 downwards.
GCAGGCAATAAGCCATACTACAAGCAGACTAAGAACGATAGTAATTTTCTGGGAAATCTTCATTAGATAAATTATCAGTTAGATTCAAAAATCAATTCTCTCAATTATAGGAAGATTTTGCCATAACCATGCCTCTTGTCATGATCGCAACCAGATCGATATAGCAAAAGTTCTTGAATTTAACAACTATCGCTGCATGCTAAACTGTACTGATTACTCTATAATTAGACCGTATATGAACGATCTTTGCTTTGGGCGGATAACTAAACTGCCTAACTTACACAATTTGAAGAACCAATGGCATTTAGTCCTTGTATCTTTTATAGTACTTGCCATTTTTCTATTTATTTACAGATCGGCTTTATACAATCTAATAACAGCTGATGACTTTATTTACCTAACCTGGTCACACAAAGCTATCAGTCACCCAGAACTCATACTTGAAAAATATCTAGTACCCACTAACAATCTCGTATTTTATCGTCCGTTAATTTTCACAATTCTAGCCATGGAGTACAAGTTCTGGGGATTAAACACTTTATGCTTTCACGTAACCAATATTATTCTCGAACTCACGACTGGGCTTACAGTAGCGGCGTTAATAACTAACTTAAGTACTGTCATAAATAAAAGTTCAACTTCTTTAAATACTAGAACAAAAATATGGACAACAATGTCAGCCTCTCTATTTATACTTCACCCTCTTCACAACGAGTCCGTAAATTCCATCTCTGATCAAGTAGATTTATTCGTCACTTTATTTTTTCTTTCAAGTTTTTGGTGTTACATTCAGTGGCGCAAGAAATCCAAAGTTCAATTTTTTGTAGTTAGTTTAGGCATGGCTATCTTGGCATTCTTAACAAAAGAAATGTGCGTCGCATTACCACCTACTCTTTTCTTGTACGAAATTCTATGCCTCGATCTTAGACTACCAAGTTCCGCAAACGATTCAGCAATATCTAAGTTTCCGAGCCGGTTGTTTACAGCATTTTCGGCAACTCTTCCTTATTGGTTACTATTAGGTTTGTATTTCCTAATAAGACGCATAATTCTTGGGGACATAATTGCGGGATATTCCGATGAAATGTGCCACCATAATTTGCGTATCTGGATACACAGCTTAAAAGAGGTTATTGACCCTATTAATCCTCTGGTCTTCAACTCTGAGAACTATCTTGTTAAGCTGTGGCATATACTCTTAGTCACTTGCGTTGCACTCAGCCTTATCGCCACAACTAAGGCAGGTAAAAGCGAAAAAAGATTAGTCTTCTTCCTTCTCGGTTGGACGGTACTTGCTCTTGCACCAACTTTTAAAATTTTTCCGGTCATGATGAATTATCTTTCCGGAAGTAGATTAGCCTATTTAGCATCAGCACCACTTTGTGCATTTTTAACTTATGGGCTTGCCACCTTTAGCATTCATAATCGTTTCCGAAATGGTATTCGACTTGTAGCCACTCTTCTGCTCATTACTTCTGCGAGCATCCTTTATAAATATAATTTGGCTTGGAACGAAGCTGGTGCATGGACAAATAATGTTTTCAATAAGATCAGCCAATGTTATCCATCAAAAGATGAAGATCTGCCAATCTATGTAACGGGACTCCCTCTTTTTCACGATAATGGAGTTTTTTGCATTGGACTACTTGAGGCTATAACAAAGACTCCATTTATGAACAAAGATTTTTACCGTTGTGTTCGTCTTGATGCAAACGAACTTAGTCCAAGTCCTGGAATCTTGAAAGAAGCCGCTAGCAAGCACAAGAATATACAATTAGTTTATTGGGATAAAACCACAAATGATTTAATACCAGTGCCCCATCCTTTCCACCATGTTTCAAATATAAAATCGAGAATAAAAATATCGACAACACCACAAGGATCACTAATATTAGCCACCCCAACTTTAAAAGGGTTACCTTGTTGGAATATAGATTTTATCAAGGTCGAGCTTAAGGCATATGTTAGTACAAATATAGCACCCGTTCAGCAAGCTGTACTAGTGTTCTCTAACGATCTTGTAAAACAACCAAATACCGTTAATTGCTGGGCACCTATAAAGAAAGAAGGTAATACAACCGAAATAATTTTTCCCGTTCGTAATTTACCATCCTGGACTATGGGTGGCAATTGCTCCAGTGCACACATCATTTTGCCTCCGACAAATCAGTCCCAGCAAGCCAAGTTATCTACTCTAGACGCAGGTCAGCTGATGCCAACATTCAAAATAAGCACATTATCACAAGATCCACCCGGACAAATAAGATTAGATCTACAAGATCACAAAACACAATGTGTTGAATATGATTCCTCGAGGCTAAAAAACAGTGAACATCTTTTTCTTGAAATTATTGCCTTTCCCAAAACTTTTGAATATCTGGATTCGCATCCAGAGAATAACAATCTTGCTATACAAATAAAGACTACCAATAACAAAGGACAATTGATAATTAGGCGAACCGACTTGCCAGCTAATACTGGTGTATACAGAGCCAGAATTAGATCCTTCGACGCAACAAATAACCAAATAGGATTTTCTAGCGATACTTTTCTTATATTCGTAGACTCATAGATTTTCTTACAATCTATGGAAAAAGTCTGGACCGAGTTTTGTCTTCATATCTTTCTGTATTTTTATCTCATCAGCAGACATTTTGTTGAGAATATGCGCCTCGTTTTGTTTACCTATATCGTACTTTGTAGCAGCTAACATCTGCAAACTATCAGCAAACAAAGTTCCACGCTTTTCTGGGTGAAGTGCTTTTGCTAAATCACATGCCTGAGACAATTTTTGCTCAGCCAAAACTAGCTGCGAACGCTCTTTTAAAGAAGCTCCCCACCAGAACAGTACCAATGCCGCATGCTGGGCATGCTTATCTTTCTCTGCGCTAAAAGCTTGGTCAAATGCCTTAAAACCCTCAGAATATTTTCCTGTCTGACATCGATGAACCCCTAATTTCAAGTAAAGCTCTGGTATATCATTTGCAGCATAGCAATTTGGTAATTGAGCTATTTTTATGGCATTTACCAAACATTCTTCGGACTCTTTGTATTTAGTCTCAGCATACAAAACGTTTGTGAGTGACTCAAGAATGCCACATTGCCAGCGCGGGTCTTCTCGAAGCAATTTGACCAATGCCAATCGCTGCCTCAATACATATTCTTGTTTCGACGGTGCCAGCTCATCAAATATGGCAAGATCCACAAAAGGCAATAGTAACATTTGCTTAGAATAAAGGCGTTTCACCGTCTGACATTCACTAGTAGCCATATCAAAATACTGTTTACTCTCCGAAATTTTCCCCTCAACAAAAGCATTCAAACTAAGAAAATCATAGAAGTTTGGCAATTCGCTCTTCAGACTCGCAGAAGCAGATCTAGCAATGTCGATTGCAGCTAATTCAAGTTGCTTTGCTTGTTCGTATTTATGTTTACGCTGACTACAAACTGCCATATTGTGAAGCGTGCAAGCCAGCACGTCCGAACCTTTCTCATTATTTGATTTGTTGGCAGCTGTCAGAAGGCTTATAGCCCTATCTATTTTACCGTTTCCAACATAACAGTCTGCAAGCTTATTTACACAATCGATACACTCTCTATGCTTGCCCCCATAAATAAACGTCTTAAGGTAACAGGCTCGCCTCAAACAAGTTTCACGCGTTTCAGGTCTAGAATTGCTCATATATGAGTCTGATAAAACAGCCGCCCAAAAATTGACTTTGGGATCTAAGGTCCCGTTCTCCTTTTGCTGATTCATAAGATCTATGAGTTTTTTAAAATGGGCATCAGCCTCGTTAACCTGATTCGATGAGACTTCTGCATCAGCTAATCGGCATAACGCTATGGGCAAGCACTTAGCAGGTAGCTTTTGGCTTTCGGATAAGTTCACTGCCTGACTGAAGAATTGAGTGGCAGCTTTATACTGCCCATCAAACTTCTTGGAACTGCCTTCTTGAATAAGTTTTTGCCAATCATCTATGGCAGTTGCCCACGCCTTATTCGATGAAAACGCTACCACAGCAAGAACTATCGTAACTATCAAAACAATGCTTTTAATGCGCATAAATTTTTCTCGTATTAAAGGCACTTCACTGCTAATTTGAATAGTATTTAGTAATAGGATGTCCATAAGCATGTTACATTATGACGCGTGACAAAGTTGTGACACAACAACATTAAATTGTGAGTTTAGCCAAATACAAGACAAAAAAATATTGATGGCTCCGCTTAATGTTTAATGCTTCTTTCGTCTGAGGAATAGTAACAATATTCCCTTTGCTATTTATCCTGCGGTAGTGCAATAGTGAAACTTACCCTAACAAATAAATCCATTATATTAGTGGCTATCCCATTGGTTTTTGAAGTGTTATTTGTCGGTGTACTAGCATTCTTATTAAACCAAGCAGAACAAGAAGCATCCGGTGTTTTCAGATCCGCCAACATCGGCAACTGTTCTAATAAATTGATCAAAGATATTTTCGAGCTAAGTGCCATTTCACATGCCGAAGTCATTGAACTGTTTACCTCAAACGGTTATCAAAAAAGAATCGAAACCATTCGAACTGATTTAACTGATCTAAAACGGGCTGCAAAAGGCGATCCACAGCAAGTTGCCATAGTAAATCACTCCATTGATGCAGGCGAAGAAGCCTTCATCCTCATCAAGCAATTACAAAGGACATTTGAGTCTGGAAATGCTTTAGGAGCAATTGATCAACTCAAGCAATTACGAGGTGAACTGCGTTCTTGCATGCAGCGAATGATATCTCCAGATTTGATTCAACTGGCACAAACTGAAAAACAAAGAGCAGAAGAATATCATCAGAAACAACTTGCATCAAGACAACATATTCAGTGGTTATTGATTTTCGGATTAATTTTAAGTGCAGCCATCACGGTCTTTGTAGCTCTGTTCATGAGTAAGCACATTGTGGGTAGGCTGGAAGTTATTATAAATAATAACTTCCGCTTCGCCAGTCGAATGCCTCTGCTACCGCAGATGGGCGGGTCCGATGAAATAGCTAATATTGATAATACCTTTCACGAGATGGCCATAGCCATGTCAGAAGCAAAACAAAAGGAAAAATCAATGATCGAGCATTCTCTAGATGTAATTTGCTCATTTGACTCAGATGGTAAAATTACCGCTGCTAATCCAGCCTGTAGAAACATACTAGGATATACAGAAGAGATAATAACTGGAATGAATCTGCGCAGCATCATTGTTCACGAGGACATCGAAACATTCAATAGTGCTCTCTTATCAGCAATATCAGGCAAAACAGAAGCAAGGGTAGAATCTCGAATTAAACGCAAAGACGGTGGCGCTATAGATGTTCTTTGGTCAATACACTGGGTAGACACAGAAAAATCGTTTTTCTGTGTCGGTCATGATATAACTGCGCGCAAAGAAATCGAAAGACTCAAACAACAGTTCATGGCAATGATCAGTCATGATCTCAGAACTCCACTCACAACCATCGGCAATTATTTAGAAATGTTGGAAGCAGGCTTATTTGGTCAGTTAAATGATAAAGGAAGCCATTTACTTCGAGTAGCTGAAAACAATGCCCACCGTATGCTCACTCTTATCAATGACTTATTGGATTTAGAGAAAGCAGAATTTGGCGGACTAAAGCTTGAATGTTCAAGCCTAAAGCTAGATAATCTTCTCGATTATTCGGTAAAATCAGTTAGCAGTTTGGCTGCAGAAAAGCAGATAACCATAGATTATAGCCCGAAAGATTTAACTATATTTGCCGATGCACATCGAGTCACACAAGTAGCTGTCAATTTATTGAGCAATGCTATTAAATTCTCACCACAAAATAGCACTATAGCAATAAAGGTTGAACAAAACAATGAAATGGCTACCATCAGTATTTCAGATCAAGGTCGCGGCATACCTGAACATTTAAAAGAAGCTATCTTCGAAAGATTCCAGCAAGTTGAAATTGCTGATGCAATAGACAAAGGAGGAAGCGGCTTAGGATTAGCTATATGCAAAGCAATTGTTGAATTACATAATGGCAAAATCACCATTGAAAATAACATTCATGGCGGCAGCACATTTTCTTTTAACATGCCTGTAGCTCAAGCAAACAAAATTTCAATAATGTAGCAGCACTTGTAATTTACACTACATATTCGCACTGCAAAACAGGGATTTTGTAGTTGGTATTGCAACCAGTGTCAGATAATCCTTTTTGAGGGGTTTCACTCATAATCTTTTCATTTTTTCTCGCTATCTTAATAATAGCTTTGCTAACAAATCATCAAAATCTTCACATCAGGATAGGCAGGAGTTATGTTAATACAAAATCGCACACGTAAAAATATGGGCGCTACAATAGGTTTAGTTGTGGCCCTGACCTTCACCATTTTCTTAATAGGGCTCACTCTGTTCTATTTTGCACAAACTGTCAGTGGAGTTAAACAATTAGCTAATGCTACTGACGCTGCAGCACTAGCTGGTGCGCACCAAATTCTGGCTATTTCGCTTACCCCAAAGCAAGTGCAGCAATTACCTACTCAATTTCAGTGTCTTGGTGTGGACTCCAATGGCAATATCTGCCCTACCGGCAAAGACTCTAACGGCAATCCTGCTATGTTTAATGAACTTGCCTACAACGTTGCTGTTGTGTATTGTTTAGCACAAGCTTTCACAGCTGCTTCTAGTGATAATCCTCAAGACATCACTACTGCTTGTAATTTAATTAGTGCTTTAAACACAGATTTTGCCGCAGTTCTTGATAGAGACATAACAAATTCATCAAGTATACCTCAAGCTGCTTCCAATCTTATGGCAGCCAATTCAATTAATAACTTACCTGGTCAGATCTATACTAATAGTACTTCAGCAGCTACTATAGTACCCAATAGTATTCAATATGCCTATTATATTGGAGAAGATCCATCAAGCGGTGTTTCTTTCCCCACCTCTTTCTATCCCTCCTCAAACCCAACCATTATCAATTGGGTAAAACAGGTTCTCTCTAACACTAAATCAAGTAGCGGCACTTATATGGTTGCCGCTGGCAAAAAATTCAATATAAATGCCATTACCGAAAGTAAGCAGTTTATAGACAAAAATGGTTCCCCTCTTGAAGTTATTGCGGTACCTTTTCGGTCCAACCAGCTTACTCATCTTGTCGCTGCCGACTCAGCATATTATCACTCCACTCCTATTTCTGATTTAGTCGGCAATCTGCCTCATAATGCCTTACAATTATCTGGAGAATCCAATGCAGGAAATAGTGAATCATCAACAAGCAATGGATCAAATACCATTACACGAGGGGCATCTTCAACGGCTTTAGATTTGATAGCTTCGAGTGCTGCCGTAGCAAATGCTCCAGCTCAGCTGATAGCACCACCACCTGTACCGTCACCACCTGTACCGTCACCACCTGTACCGTCACCACCTGTACCGTCACCACCTGTATCGTCACCACCTGTATCGTCACCACCTGTATCGTCACCACCTGTACCGTCACCACCTCCACCGTCACCATCTCCACCAGGTGTATTCCCGACTCCTATAAACTTAATACATGCATTCGCATATTGGAAAAACAATAATCTAAACATCAGTGGCTATGGCAACCCTCCATCTTCAGGCTGGAGCAAGTTACACACCGTCACTCTAGTAGTGAACCAAGCATTTACCATAACTGGTAAGGATGGCAATTTCACCCTGGTGCCTGGTGAAGTGTTTGTAGCTCAAAGCGGGGATCTTAACATGGCTATTCTTAAAGAGTTGCCTGTTGCAATATTGTCTGATTCGATCACCAAATATGATCCAAGCACCACTGCTGCCAAAGCAGCAGCAGCAATAGCAGCAGCAGAAGGGATATCACCACCAGCAGCACCACCAGGTGCCCACTGGAAAGGAGCAGCACCGACATCGCCTGCTCATCATAGAAGAAGAGCCGCACCACCACCTCCTCCACCTTCTCCTCCAGCCCATCACAAGAAGAGAAGATAGGTGCCGCGATAGATACCGCTCACGTCTGCCGATCCAATTCAGTAATAATGGTTGATTGAGAACAGTCCAAACCTTCACAGTCAAATAGCTTACAGGCACTCGTTATTATTAATAGAAATGCGATTGGCAGATCTTTGAGCGCAAGAGGTTCAAGTAACAGAAACAATGTTAATGATATGCTCAATCTATAAATGACCTATTGAACGTAACAAAGCAGAACTTTTCAGACTAAATTCGAACACTCACCTCAAACAAGAATCCAAAGTAAACGCCATCCAATTAATTAGTTCGCCCTGCAAAACAGGGCAATTTTTTTTGAATAAATGATGGGACAAAGAGAACTTTTTATTGGAAAATT